>JAFXVT010000045.1 GCA_017534835.1 Ruminococcus sp. | reverse complement strand
TCTGGTACGCTCAGGACGACTGCACAAACTTCCATAGAAACTTCTCTACTGGCCGTGTCGAGATCTAAGGCTCCACTATCTACCACGTAACTGAGTACAGAGACAGACGTAATCACTACGCTTTCTATACAGTAAACGACACTATCGACGGCTACGATACAGACCGCGACGCTTTCCTCGGAAGCATCTACAACGGCTGGGCTGACCCCCAGACTGTTATCGCTGACAAGCCCTCGAACTCCTTCGCTGACGGCTGGTCTCCTATCGCTTCGCACTACAAGAAGGTAACACTCGCTCCCGGCGAGTCCAAGACCCTTATCTATATCCTCGGCTACGCTGAGAATCCTCAGGACAAGAAGTTCGCTTCCGAGAAGCCCGAGGGTCTCCTCACAAGAGAGACATGGGTGCTCAACAAGGAAAAGGCTTACGCTATGATCGAGAAGTACAACACTCCCGAAAAGGTAGCTGCCGGTCTTGAAGAGCTCAGAAATACTTGGAACAGCCTCCTTTCTATCCTCAATGTCAGCACTCCTGATGACAAGGTAGACAGAATGGTAAATATCTGGAACCAGTATCAGTGTATGGTAACATTCAACCTCTCACGTTCCGCTTCCTACTTCGAGAGCGGTATCGGCAGAGGTATGGGCTTCCGCGACTCCAACCAGGATATTCTCGGCTTCGTTCACCAGATCCCCGAGCGTGCAAGAGAGAGACTCATCGACATCGCTTCGACTCAGCTCTCCGACGGCGGCTGCTATCACCAGTATCAGCCTCTCACAAAGAAGGGCAATGCTGACATCGGCGGCGACTTCTCGGACGATCCGCTCTGGATGATACTCTCCGTTGCTTCTTACATCAAGGAAACAGGCGACTGGGGTATCCTCGATGCTGACGTTCCCTTCGACGACGATCCGAACGGCAAGCACAAGATGCTCGAACACCTCGATGTTTCATTCTACCACATCGTCAACAACCTCGGTCCTCACGGTCTGCCGCTCGCAATGCGCGCTGACTGGAACGACTGTATCAACCTCTCCTGCTTCTCCGATACACCCGGTGAGTCCTTCCAGACCTACACCAACCCCAAGTTCGCAGCAGAGGGCGGCTATTCAAAGGTCGCTGAGTCTGCATTCGTTGCAACTCTCTTCACATACACAGGTCCTGCTTATGTAGGTATCCTCAAGCACCTCGGCAAGGACGATGAGGCTGCAAAGGCTCAGGCTGAGATAGACAAGATGAAGAAGAACGTTATGGAATCCGCTTTCGACGGCGACTGGTTCATCAGAGCTTATGACGCAAACGGCGAGAAGATGGGCTCCAAGGAGTGCGAGGAGGGCAAGATATTCATCGAGCCCCAGGGCTTCGCTGTTATGTCCGAGATCGGTAAGGATCAGGGCGCTGACATCAAGACCCTCAACTCTATCGACAAGTACCTCAACTGCGAGTTTGGTCTCGTTCTCAACAATCCTGCATTCACAAAGTACTATATTCAGTACGGCGAGATCTCCACATATCCCGGCGGATACAAGGAGAACGCAGGTATCTTCACACACAACAACGCTTGGATCATCTGTGCTGAGGCTTACGCAGGCAGAGGTGACAAGGCATTTGAATACTACAGCAAGATAGCTCCTGCTTTCACTGAGGAGACATCTGATATACACAAGACAGAGCCTTATGTATACGGTCAGATGATAGGCGGTAAGGACGCTAAGAACTTCGGTCAGGGCAAGAACAGCTGGCTGACAGGTACTGCTGCTTGGAATATGGTTGCTATTTCACAGTATATCCTCGGCATACAGCCCGACTTCGACGGTCTCCGCGTTGATCCTTCCATTCCTCACGAGTGGGACGGCTTCAAGGCTACAAGAAAGTTCCGCGGTGCTACATACAACATCACTATCAAGAACCCCGACCACGTTTGCAAGGGCGTTAAGTCTATGACTCTCGACGGCAAGGCTATCGAGGGCTGCATAGTTCCCGTTTGCGAGGGCGGCGTTCACGAGGTTGAGGTAGTTCTCGGCTGAGAGCTGAACTGAATATAACGAAAAGAGGACTCGATTGAGTCCTCTTTTATTATTATAACGCGTCTTCCAGTTCTTCCCTTGAATAGCCGAACATATTGTCTTCGTCTTTTCCGCTGGAAGCCCATATCATTGCTGCTTCGTAAACATCTATTCCATTGTCGTCGTCCTCAAAATACTCAGGGTGTTCTCGCTGATACTCTTCGTATCTTTCACTGGCAATTTGTAATGCACAGTCAGCACAAATAATCAAATTTGACATATAGCTTCGCGGTGTATTTACTAATCCATAATCGCCACATTCGTTTTCAAATTGTTCATCATCATCACAAACGTGAAATCTTCTTCCGCATTTTTCGCAATTTTCATAATAATCGTGACTTTCCATTGCTTCTGTAGCACATTCATAGCAAAGGCATTTATTATCAAAGAGCATACTATCCGATAAAAACATTCCGTAAGCACCTTCAAAATCCTCTTCTGCCTTTGCGGCGTTAAATCTTTTTCCGCAACAATCACAAGTTGCCATAATGATACCTCCTTTATAATTGCTGGATTACTCCATGTTGATATCATACCACATATGTATTCAAATGTCAACATATGTATTCAAAGTTTACAAAAAATTCGTATATCATATTATCAGGGGTGATAATATGTATATACCAACACTTGACCCGAAAACAGTCGGAGAGGTCATTGCAGACATACGCAAAAGAAAGGGAATATCTCAGGAGGTCCTGAGCGGTCTCGCAGACATCGGGCGCACCCACCTCAGCGCTATCGAGCGCGGCGAGCGCAAGCCCACGCTTGAAACGCTCTATCGCATTTCCGGCGCGCTCAATATGAAAATGAGCGACATCATCATCGCTATCGAAGACAGACTTGACGACAAATAAAAAAAAAGCGGACTCAATGAGTCCGCTTTGCTGTTATTCTTACTTCTTGTCCTTTGCGAGGTCAGTCTTCTGAACAGGCTGAGGAGACGGGTTCTGCGTGAGTGCAGGCGAGGACTTCAGCGTGTGCTGGAGCTTCTCCTTTGTACGCTTTATGTCGAGGAGCGACTTATTATGTGTAGCCTCGGCATCGTTGAGCATCTGAGCAACTGAAAGAGCTGCGTTCTTCTGGAGATTTGCAGATGCTGCCTGAGCCTTCTGGAGAATGTCAACTGCTTTCTTCTTAGCCTCGGTCACGATAGCCTCCTGAGAAACTATCTGCTGAGCTCTCTCCTCTGACTTGCGGATTATTCCCTCGGCATTGAGCTTTGCCTCGTTGAGGATACGCTGGCAGTCGAACTCTATCTTCTTTGCCTCCTTGAGCTCGTGAGGCATATTGAGGCGTATATCGTTGATGAGCTCACGAAGACGCTCGCCGTCAACTACCTTCTTGTGCGAAACGAAGGGTACGGACATCGACTTATCAAGAAGCTCGTCCATATCATCAAGGATGTCATCAATATTCATAATAAATTACCTCTCTTTAACTAATCTTGTACAAATATCATCGAGTATCTCTTCGGGAACAAAGTGGCTTATATCGCCCCCGAAGTAGGCGATCTGCTTGACTACGCTCGAGCTGAGGTACATATTTTCGGCAGCCGTTGTGAGGAACACCGTTTCTGCACCTGAATAGAGCTTTTTGTTTGCGAGAGCCATCTGGAATTCATACTCAAAGTCGCTGACGGCACGCAGACCCTTTACGATAGCCACAGCACCGACGTTGCGGACATAATCCGCGAGAAGTCCGTCGAGAATGTCTATGACGACGTTATCGAGGTCCTTGGTGACTGCCTGTATCATCAGCATACGCTCTGTTGCGGTGAAGCTCGGCTGAGCCTTGCCTGCATTTCGCGAGATGAGCACGATGACTTTATCGAACAGCTTGGAAGCCCTTGTTATTATGTCGAGATGACCCAGCGTAACGGGGTCGAAGCTTCCGGGACAAACCGCAACCCTTCTCATTCTTCCTCCTCCTCTGAAGGCTTTGTGAAAACAGCGACATTTATCTTGCCGTAGCTGTACACCTTTCTCAGCTTCATGCCCTCGGGAGCCTCGGGCTCTCCGGCTTCCTTCTCATATTCACATATGATGAAGCCGCCGTCCCTGAGCTTGGCTGCCGCCAGCGGGAGCAGCTTCGGGATATGTCCCTGTCTGTAGGGCGGATCGAGAATGATGATGTCGAAGGTCTGTGAAGTGAGCCTGATGTAGTCGTAGCTGTCGCGCGTGATGACCTCTGCCTGCTTGTCCAGCTTTGTACCCTTCAGGTTCTCTATCACGCATTTCACAGCCTTTGCGGAGCTGTCCACAAAAACTGCACGCTCTGCGCCGCGGCTGAGCGCCTCGATACCCATCTGACCGCTTCCGGCGAAAAGATCGAGCACATATGCACCTTCGAGTTCAAACTGTATGGAGGAAAAAACACCCTCCTTGACCTTATCGCTTGTCGGTCTTGTATCGAGCCCCTCGGGAGCAACGAGCCTGTGACCTCTTGCAATACCTGTAATAACTCTCATTTATAATCCTCTTTATACCTGTCCGGCACTATACCGGAATCCATATACAAATCTATTATATCTTATTTTCCGCGATTTGTCTATATTAATTCTCAAAGATAGGTTATTTTCAACAAATAATCGTTATCATATTTGTGGCATATTGCCTGTATTGATAGCAAAAGTATTTACAGAATAGCGATAATTGTTACGATTCAGCCGTTAGTATTGATTAATTGGTATTTTTAATGTATAATAGGGGTATGAACATCAGGGAGGTGGAGCTCAATGACTGCGCTCAGAAAGATAACATCACTTGCACTTGCGGCAGCTTTCACAGTCTCGCTCGGTTCGTGTACCCCGCCGGAGACTTCTATCAGCAAGACAGTGACCCTCGAGTTCGATGACAGCTATGACTTTTCTGACAAAGGCTGTCATGGCATACAAATGATGAGTAATATCAACAGCGTTATGACCGTCTTCTGTGAGGACGTAGCCGAGCCGGAGATAACCGTCGCTTTCACCTTCAGCGGATTCGGCAAAAAGGATCTCGAATATGAGCGCGACCACCTTGACGTAACAAAGAGTCTCACTGAGGACGGTATCCTCAGCGTCGGCATCATAGATACGACAACGGGCAACTCCGCGCGCTCAGCAAAAAACATATTCAAGGATGATTCTCCGGGTATCGTATTCAGCCATACCTCTGCCGTCATCACGCTGACTCTCCCGAAGTGCTTTGACAGCTTCAACATTTCCAACTATAACGGCGACCTCGCTGCGAAAGACCTCGCCGGACAGATAAGACTTTACACATACGAGACAATCACAGCCGAGAATATCGCCTTCAACGCTGACGACGACAATACGGTAATGGGTGACAAGGGCATTATCATCAGCACCTCGCGCTATGAGGGTGAACGTGAGGACGCGCTCATCACATCGCGATACGGCGATATAACCTATGTCGTTCCCGAGCCCGCCGATATGCAGGGGCGCAGCAGGGCGGACACCATTCAGGTACTCTGCTCGGAGGGAGCTGTCACTGTCGACCTCAACGGCAATGTCTGCGCCGATACTCACGAGCTTGACAAGAATAAGAGCCGGCAGTATGATTACTCGGTCGCCCACGGAGCGGCTCTGCTCGATTTAGACGATTACGGCGGCGGTGTTACCTTCACCAACGGAAGATACATACGCTCGGTGCAATAAGGAGGAAATATGAAGAATCTATTCAGAAAGCTTGCGGCGCTTTCGCTGACAGCCGTTACCATTCTTGCAGGCTGCGGAGCCTATGAGGAAAACATTGAAAAGCCGCAGGAGCCCACCTACTCCACGCTTGAGATAGTCACCGAAGCTCCCACGGAAGCCGCGGAGACAAAGTCTGTCGGTACCACTGAAGCTGCCGCTACGAAAAAAACAAAGGCTGCCAAGACCACCGCTGCAACCACAAAAAAGACCAAGGCTGCAAAAACTACGGCTAAAACCACAAAGGCGACTGCCGCAAAAACTACCGAAGCCCCCACGACCGCTGCCTACAACGAGGACTACGTCGAGTATCACTTCCGCAGCAAGAAGCTCCTCGACCAGCACTTCGAGAAGCACGGCGCGGAATTCAAGGACGATTTCGGCTATAAGAACGCTTCTGAGTACGAAAAGGGCGCAAGTGACGTTATCAACAACAGCTCTGCCCTCCACAAGACCGAAAAGGACGACGGCGACTACGTTTACTATATCGTGGATACCAACGAATTCGTGGTGCTTTCCAAGGACGGATATATCCGCACCTATTTCCGCCCCGATCAGGGCAAAAAATACTACGACAAGCAATAGCCGGAAGGACATATGCTATGAACCCAAGACTTCCATACCTCCGGGAGAAGACATCCAAGCTGACTTCGTCTCCCGGAGTTTACCTTATGAAAAACAAGGAGAGCGCGATCATCTATATCGGCAAGGCAAAAAACCTCAAAAACCGCGTTACGAGCTATTTCCGCGAGAATCCCGACCATACCCCGAAGGTCGCGGCAATGGTATCGAATGTATACGACTATGATTACATCGTCGTCGACAGCGAATACGAGGCTCTCCTGCTCGAATGCTCGCTCATCAAGCAGCACAAGCCCAAGTACAATATCCTCCTCAAGGACGACAAGGGCTATCACTATATCCGCATCTCCGACGAGGATTATCCGCGTATCACGAACGTGAAAAACACCAAGGCAGGCGGTACGTATCTCGGTCCGTATACGAGCGGCGCTATCACGAAGGAAGCCGTCAACGAAGCTAACCGTGTGTTTATGCTGCCGACGTGCAGAAGGCGCTTTCCGCAGGATTTCGGAAGAGAGCGTCCGTGTCTGAATTACCATATCAAGCTCTGTATGGGCGTATGCCGCGGAAAGACCGACAAGGAGACCTACAATGCTGCCGTTGCACAGGCTGTAGAGTTCATCAAGACCGGCAGCGCTCAGTCCGTTGAGCGTATGGAACAGGAGATGAATGAGGCGGCAGAAGCTCTCGATTTCGAGAAAGCAGCCATTCTGCGCGACCGTATCGCTGCCGTTAAGAAAGCCGCCGAAAAGCAGAAGATAATCAACAGCGGCGTGGATTCGACCGACGTTATCGGTATCGCCGAGGACCACGACGGCATTTTCGTTTCCGTGCTGATGTACCGCGAGAACAGACTGTTCGACAAGGCTGTTTTTGAGTTCGGCAAGCCCGGCGACGGCGAGGATATACTCAGTATCTTCCTCGCTCAGTTCTACCACGGACGCACCGATATACCGCGCACTGTCACCGTCGACCATATCCCGGAGGACGGCGTGATAATCGAAAAAATGCTCACGGCTCAGGCTGGGAGGAACGTCCGCCTGCATCAGCCTCAGAGAGGTCGGCTGCCCGAGCTGATGAGGCTCGCGAAGAGCAACTCCGCAGAATATGCCGCTCTCCGCAACGACCGCACCGGCAAGGAGATGATAGCTCTCGAACAGCTCGGAAAAAGTCTCGGACTGTCTTCGCCTCCGCAGTATATCGAGGCGTATGATATATCTAACCTGTCATCGGAATCAATGGTCGCAGGAATGGTCGTCTTCGAGGGCGGAAGGCCGCTCAAAAAGGCGTATAAGCGCTTCAACATCAAAGAGCAGGAGTATCAGAACGACTATGGAAGTATGCGCGAGGTGCTCCGCAGACGGCTCAGGCACATCGTCGACCAGGACGGCGACGAATTCTTCAACCGCACTCCCGACCTCATACTCCTCGACGGCGGTACAGGCCACGTCCACGCTGTTGCGCCGCTCCTGCGCGAGCTCGGGCTCGATATACCGCTGTTCGGTATGGTCAAGGACGATAAGCACCGCACACGTGCTATCGCCGCCGGCGGAAGCGAGATACAGATAAACGACCTGCGCGCCGTCTTCGACCTCGTCACACGTATACAGGACGAAGTGCACCGCTATTCCGTAAGCTTTATGCACGCCAAGCATAAGAAAAAGACGTACAGCTCGGAATTGCTGAACGTCAAGGGCATAGGTGAGAAAAAAGCCGCAAAAATAATGGTAAAGTACAAAACAAAAGCCAATCTGCTCAGAGCAACTCCCGAGGAGCTCGCCGTTACAGCAGGCGTAAATCTCGACACCGCCAAAGAGCTCTGGGAAACGATACAGAATATCTGAAACAGCACCGCCCGCAGTTTTGCTGCCCGGCTGCTCTCCACGTATTAATTGAGGAAAACCCTTTTGAAAAAGGGTTCTTCCTCAAACTCCTTTCCTAAAACTTTTAACTCCGTTTTTCCCCTCCTATGGGGTCACGCTGACAGATTTGCTGTCTTGGCTTAACTTGCTAACGTGACCCCATAGGAGGGGAAAAACAAAGCTGGAAGTCTTTGGAAGGGGGCTCGGGTGAAACCTTTCTTCAGAAAGGTTTCACCCGACTATTACGTGAAGAGCAGCCAGACAGCGGAACTGTGGGTGGTGGTGTTTTTATATGCCTGTGATGCCCGAGCGCGCGATGCCCTCGGTGAAGTATTTCTGTAGGCAGACGTACAGAGCAAGGATAGGTGTTATCGAAAGGAGGCAGCCTGCTTCCTTCCAAACTATCTGCTCACGCGGTGAGATCTCAACTGATGCAGAGTTGAAGAGCCTGAGCTTGAGCTCGGTATCGAGGTTCGTGAGCATACGTGCGAGAGTGCTCGTATTGACGAAGAATGTCGAGCTGACGTAATAATCGTTCCAGTACCATACGACTGAGAAGAGGAATACCGTCAGGAACGCCGAGCCTGCGTTGGGTATCATAACTCTGATGAAGGTCTTGAGCGGTCCGCAGCCGTCGATATAAGCGGCGTCCTCGAGCTCCTTCGGCAGTCCGCGGAAGAACTGGCGGAATATGAGTATCATCAGTCCGGAACGGATACCGTTTCCGGTTATTGCCGGAAGGTACATCGTCCACGTCGTGTCGATGAGGTTTACCGTGAAGAGCCCGCGGATACCGAAATATCTGAACTGAGTATACAGCGGCAGAGCGATGACCTGCGGCGGTACGAGTATCATCATAATGACGATGCCGAAGAGAAGACCCTTGAATCTGAACTTGAAACGTGCGAAGCCGTATCCGGTCAGCGCACAGGAAGCGACCTGAACGAGCGAACAGCCGATGTTGAGAACCAGCGTCGTTTTCAGGGTATTCCAGAAGTCCATCGCGGTCATCGTTTCCTTGATGATGTTCAGTGTGAAATGCCGCGGTATCCACATTACCGTCGGGTCTGTCATATCCGCACGCTCGCGGAACGCACAGCTGACCATATAAATGAGCGGATAGAGTATTACGAAGCCGAGCCCGAACAGTATCACGAATCGGAACACCGGCCATACTGCGTCCATTACAGCCTTGCGTCTGAGATAGCCCTTTTCCTCGGCGGTCATAGACTTCATACGCTGCTTTTTCGCCTGACGGGGAGAAAGTCCGCCGCCTATCTCGCTTTCGCTCTTTACAACAGCACCGGTAGTATCGGTCATATGCATCGCCTCCCTTACTCTACCTCATAGTAAATGAACTTATTTACTATGAACGTTACAAGACCTATCGCCGCGAGGACGATGATGAAGTATATCCACGCCATTGCTGAAGCCTCGCCGAATTTCCACTCCTCTTTCATTGCGAGGATACGTCCCATAACGGTATTCGTGGGGCTTGTGAAGGAGTCAATGACGGTGAATATGAGATTTGCAAGAATGAAGGGGCTGACGTAGGGGAGAGTTATCTTCCAGAAGAACTCCCACGAGGTCGCGCCCTCTATCTGAGCGGCTTCCTTTGCGGACGGAGGTATGTTCTGAAGTGCGCCGAGGAAGAGCAGTATCTGTATACCGCTCGCCCAGACGATACCGAAGATGTTGTCCGCGACGGTCGAGATGAGCGTGCTCATTTTGTCGCTGATACCGTAGATGCCGAGGAATTGCAGGAGCTGTCCCACAAGGTCGGTCGAGAACATCGTCGAGAACTGAGCTGCGCCGGTGTTGCCGGTCGAACTCATATCGCCGCTGATTATCTTGTATACCGGACCTGTCGCGATGATGACGGGCAGGAAAAATATCGCTCGCGAAAGTGTTCTGCCGCGGAACTCCTGATTGAGTATGACCGCGATGAACAGCGAGAATATCAGCACGAGCGGTGTTTTCCACAGCGTCTCGACGAGAGTGTTTTTCAGGTAATCAGTATAGTTCGGGTCTGCATTCAGCACGAAATCATACTTTGCAAGACCAGCCCATTCTGTTATCATTTTTCCCTCGCCGACTGTTACCTCGTTGAAGGAATACCAGAACGATTTAACAAGAGGTATCAGGAAAAACAGGAGCGTGCCTATCATCCATATGGATATGAAGCCGTAGCCGTAGAGCTGCTTCCGCTTCTCATACGTGAGCTTGCGGCGCTGCTTTCCGGGCTTTTCAGCAATTATTTCCGCTGTCTCTTCAGGGAGAGCAGTTACTGTTTCTTCAGCCATATTCTCAGATACCTCCTTCCCCGGCATCAGCGAGTGAGATGGAGCCGCTGCCGTAGTCTATCGTCTTTGCTTTCAGGTCGACCCTGACGACCGTGCCGTCCGAATAGGTCGTAGTTATCGAGTTTCCGTCCTCGCTGACGTCATATCCTGTGATAGTGCTTGCGCTTACCTTGTCGAGCAGCGGTGAGAGCTGCTTGTATTCGTCTGCTGCACTGTCTGCCCAATAGCGGTAATTCGCGTAATAATACTTGTCATAGTCAGTATCCTTCAGCTCGCTCGTCTCCTCATAGAGCATATCGTAGCTGAGACTGCTTCCGGTCGCCGCTGCCATAAGCAGGAGCGTATCGTGGTCGGGGTCGCCGTTGACAGCAGTTGTCGAATACGGGATTAGACCGTGCATAACTATCTGATAGAACGGGATATCCTCGTTGAAGAGGTCGAATCTGCTCGAACTCATAGGCACGTCCGTGATACGGCTCACATACGGGAAAGCATACGCATTCGCACCGTCGGCGATGAAGCCGTTGTCGAGCTGCTCGCTGAGCTTGCCGAACGCCTCCTCAGCGTTGGACATCGCCTTGCTTCGGGATATATTCTTCTTTCCGTAGTCGCCGTAGAGAGCCGATGCAGCGTTGTCCACCGCAGCTCCGGCGAGACCAGCTTTTGAATAGCTGCCTGCAATGCCGCCGTAGACCTCGCTGAAATAGCTCGGAGAGAGCAGCGACATATTCTTCTTGAAGCCGTCCGGTATGCCGTAGGCTCTGTCATAGCTGACGATACGCGAATACGAGCCGGATACTCTTACGCACGTGCTCGTGAACGAATAGTAGCCGTTTCCTGAATAGAAATCCCTGTTGCTCGTTGCCGGATAGAGCTCATAGCCGCTGTCGCCGATGAAGGAGGTGAGCTTGCTGAATCCACTCCTGCCGCCGAGAGTTCCCGATGGCGAAGCCTCCTTGTCGACCTTTCGCTTTATGCCGTCGTTCGTCCAGCCGTTATAGGAAACTACCATATCGTCTACGCCCTTGTTTTTCAGCTCGGTGAGTATCTCGACTGCCTCATCGTACTTAGTTACGGGCTGCTTGAGCGTGACGGGTATGCCGAGCACGGGCTTTTTCCTGAGCGTTCCGCCGTAGAGGTCGAGGTACATCGGCGAGCTGTCGGTATTCCGCGGCTCGATACCCTCCTCTTTCTGAAGATACTCCCTGTATCTTGCGGCTACATCAACATAGCTCGCGTCCTTTTTCGAGATAGGATAGTATTTCAGCTCGATGTCGTCGGACTTGATAGCGCCGCTCTCGAATACAGTCAGTCTGTCGCGGTTGTTGCCGGACATATAGAAGGTGTCCGTGCCGCGGAGAATGAACGTGAAATTGCAGAGATTGTAGCTGCTGTTGGACTGGCGTGAGACCTGTGCCGAGAGATATGCGTTTGAATCGCCCTTTGAAGCGACAACGAGCATTGCATTGTCCTCCTTGACGATGCCGTAGACGGGGAGGTATATCTGTTCCGCGACAGCCCCCCTGCTCGTCGGGACAACGGTCACGTCCGGACCGTAAACGCGCTGCTGATAGGCATTCGTGTCCATAGTCCTGTTGTTGTTGAAGCGGACGAGCGCACCGCTTCCGTCGGGGATGACAAAGTAGCCGTCCTCCGTATCATCTGCTGCTCCGAAGCTGCTCATCAGCGTCACTTCGGTGGCTATCTTCTCGTCCTTCGGCTCCTTGATGTCGGAGACCTTGAGCGAAGCCTTCAGGCAGTCCTTTTCGAGCGTGTATTCGACAGGGAAGCTGAATCCTGTTTTCTTGTAGTTGTATGTCACCTTCACTCCGTTTTTGACATCACTGACCTTTATCTCGCAGTCATCAGTGCCGGAGCGCAGCACGTTGTTGTTCGAGCGCTTCGACGGTATACCGTAGCGGAGCGTATTCGATGAGCGCAGCTCATTCACGAGGAGCGGTGTCGCTATCTTATCGCGCGCCGCCCCGAGCGGAGATGACCACCAGATATATCCCGTAGACTTGTTTTTCAGCCCGAGATTGCCGAGTCTGTCGTCAACGAGCATAATCAGATCGTCATTCTGCGCGCACTCCCTGTATGTGCCGATGACCTGCTTCCCGTCGGAGCTGAGCCACGTAAACGCAGTCCGGTCACTGTTATAGTAGACCTTTTTGCCGTCCTCAGTGCCGCTTTCTGTGAAGGTCTCGAGCACTTCCTTGTAATCGCCGTCCATTCGCTCGAGAGTTTTTCCGTCGATCGAGCTGAACAGCGACGGGTCATCTATAGTTGAAATTACGCGAAGGATACGGATAACGCGGCTCTGCTCGCTGTCCGTATAGAGCAGATAGCGCTTGCCGTCGCTGACGTAGACCCTGCCCTCGCCGCATTTGCTGTTGTCATCGAAGCTCGCAAGAGCCTCCTTTTTGTCGGGGTCAACGGCAACGAAATCGCCGAGCCTCCCGAGCGAGGATATTTTGTCCGCAAGCTCCTCCTGAGCCTCGGTGTAATCGCTTTTCTTCTCAGGCTTTCCGCCGTTTTTTGCCCATATCGCGTCCTCGAGGTCTTTATCCTTCGCATAGATGTCGATACCGTCGAGCGTGCCTGCCTTGCGGAGATATTCGGTTATGTCCGCGTATTCGGCTCTCACCTTCTCCTCGGACTCCTTCAGCTTCGCAGCCTTTCCGCCGGAAGCCTCCTCGCCGGAGCCCTCAGCGCCGGCTTCTGTGTCCTCTGCCTCTGTCACAGTCCCGTCCTCGCCGTCTGCGTAGATATTGCCCGAAACCGTCAGTGTCGATACGGCAAGCAGACACAGCAATGTTCGTTTTATCCTGTTTCCCATATGTATCACCGCCGTTCCGTCAGACTCTCAACCTGTACGAGATCTCTGTGTAGATGGTCGAAATGAAGATGTATACCTGCTGTATGAGCGACATAAACAGTACCAGCAGGAACAGCATTATCAGCATCGCGGCGATAGTGAGTATTATCGCGAAGACCGTCTTGCCGAAGCTGTACTGATGCACCGACTTTATCGCCGAAAACAGCAGTATTATCGTCCAGCCCGTGCCGATGATCTTTATCGCCTGCATAAACACGAACTCATCGCGGATAAGAAAATGCGAGAGGATCACGTTCAGGAAGCGCTGAGCGATGTACGGTACGAGCGCATATGCGCTGTAAATGCAGATATTCCGCATCGTGCCCTCGCCGTCGAGGAGGGTGCATATCGACCAGTTGCCGATGACCCACGCAGCGAATATCACGACCGTCTGCACTATGTACGGGACGATGTTGAATACCTTGTCATACGGCACGTAGAACTGAAATCCATACATTCTGCCGTATGCTATCTCGGAGAGGAACAGCAGTCCGACTATCAGGAACGCTATTTTCAGCGAGCCTGACTTCTTCCAGCGCATATCCTCAAAGCCCTCGACGGGGTGAGTTACCGCGTGCTTTACCCATTCTGCCGGGCGCAGATCCATCATATGCTATTCCTCCTTTCCGTTTTCTTCTGCCGGAGCAGTATCTCCGGACTTGGCGCTCTCTATCTCAGCCTTCAGCCTTGCTGCTTCCTCATCGGCTTTCGTCTCCGCCTCGAGCGCACTCAGCGCCTCGGCAGCTTCGCCCTTGTCGAGGTCGAGCTTTTCGATGTCGGTGTCATCTGTGGGCTTCTGAGCGTCTGCAAGTGCGAGGCGCCGCCTCTTCATTGCATAGCCGAGCGCGAACAATGCCGCGATAACAGCCGCAGCAGCAACGAATATAAGACCGAAATGCTTCTTCAGGAACTCCATACGGTAGCCCTCAAAAGCCTTATTGTAAATGCTTCCGACACCTGCTATCTTCGCGTATTTCATCGCGCCCTCGTAGTCGCCCTTACGGAGAAGAGCCGATGCTACGCCGATATTCGCACGAAGGTAGTTCCCATCGTGCTTGAGCACCTCCTGCCACGGACCGAGCGCCTCCTCGTAGTAGCCGGCATTGTAATAAGCTGTTGCAGTGTGGACGAGCCTGCCGAAATCGGTCTCGGTGAAGATAGTCACAGTATCCTTGCGGCTGTCGACGACATAGAGCTTTTCGCCCTTCGATTCGAGCGCCGCGGCATGGTCGAATCCGCCTACCTGCTTTGCGAGAGTACCTGTGATGAACAGCGGATAGCAGTCCTCGTCATACTGGAAAATACGTCCGGTAGTGAAATCGAGACAGTTGATATTTCCGTCCTCGGCGATGTCGATATCGCATATCGCCGGAGCGAGGAGCTTGTTCTGCGAGGTGTCGTACATCGGGGCATAATCACCGAAGACGAGGTCCATATTCGCAAAGATGTTGTTACCTGCCGCATTGAGCTTCTTGACAGTATCCGTGGTCTGCGACGATGAAGCTGTGCAGGTGAATATGAAATCTCCGTCGATGTCGAAGCTCGTGATGCCGGTGGGTATATTTCTCGCACGGCGTGCTCGCTTCTCCTCGGAGGTGAAGAGATTCGTGAAGTAATTGCCGATTATCTCGGCTGTCGGCTGGACACGGTTCGCGCCGTAGAAGCCGATGAATTCGCCCTCGGGGTCGAACATTGCCGCGCCGGTGGTGATGTTTCCGAGCACGACGTAGACGTTGCCTGCCTTGTCCGCGATAACACGCTGAGGGAGGAAGGTACGCTTCTGGTCGTATATCTCAGATGTGGGCTTTGTTATCTCGCGCCGGACATTACCGTCCTTGTCGCAGATGAGAACACGTGCGTTCTCGTTGTCGGCGATGTACATAAGGTCGGTCTCGGCGGAGATGAATATCCCCTGCGGATTCTTCAGCGCTGTTGCCGAGCCGTCGGGCATAGTGAAGCTGTCATATACCTTCACAGCCTCGCTGAAATCAGTGTCCACCGCAACAATGCGGTCATTGCCGGAATCGACGATGTAGAACATACCGCTGTGGTCGCAGAAGATGTCGCTGGGAGATTCGAGCGCACCGACTCCGAGGTCGTAGCCGGATACGGAACGTTCCGCGATATATCCTGCCTGAGAGGGTATCGGGTCGCCCCAGCGGTCATAGGAATAGGTGTCATACGGCTCGCCTGCACTTGCTGTGAGAGCCGGTATACAGCCTCCGAGCATCGCTCCGCAGAGCGCAAGGGTGAGAAGTCTGTGTGATAGTTTCTTCATACTTCCGCCCCCTTAATCCTTGATGCCGGAGTGTGCCATAGTCTCGATGACCTGACGCTGTGCGAGCATAAATACCACTATCGGCGGAATGAGCATGAATACCGCCGCCGCCGCCGCGACGCCTGCTCTTGCGAGACCTGCCGTCGCCGCCTGATTAACGACTGTAGGAAGGGTCTTGTACTGCTCCTGAAAGACCACTGAGCCAGCCTCTATCCTCCACGCCGCCTGGAAAGCGAAAATGATTATGGTCATCAGAGCCGGCTTCTGATTGGGCATAACTATCTGCCAGCAGATACGGAACAGACCTGCTCCGTCTACCTTCGCCGCCTCTATCATCGCGTCCGGCACCTGACTTATCGACTGCCTCATAAGGAAAAGTCCCATCGGCGAGGCTATCGACGGCAGTATCAGCGCGAGCGGATTGTCGATGAGCCCGAGCTTTGCCATTACGATATACTGCATTATGTAGATGACGTTTGACTGGTACAGCAGCGATACAACGATAACGCTGTTGATAAGCCTGCTTCCCGGGAATCTGCACTTTGCAAGCACAAATGCCGCCATTGAAGCGAATATGCACTGCAATACCGTCACTGATACCGTTACTGCCACGCTGTTGAACACGTAGCGTGAGAACGGGACGCGGTTGCTGTTGAGCACCTCGAACATATCGCTGAAATTATCGAGCGTGGGTCTTATCGCGTAAAGCTTCGGAGGGAAGATGAACAGCTCCTCTACCGGCTTTATGGACATAACGAGTATGAGGTATATCGGGAACATCATAAACAGTCCGAGAACTGCAAGGAATGTGAAGATAGCGACAGTTCCGCCTATTTTCCTGCCAGCCTGCTTGTTTGAAGCCTTCAGCTTCATTGTGTTGACCTGAGCCATCGTCCCACCTCCTTAGTCCATATACTTGCTGAGCACCTTGCTTATCAGCTTGTTCAGCATGTACATCACTACGAACAGCACCATACATATGGCGGAAGCGTAGCCCATTTCGTATCTTACCCAGCCGTAGTCGTAGGCGTGGGTCATTATCGTGTGCGCCTTGTAGTCCGTGCTCGGGAAGCCGACAAGGTTCTGTGCGACCGTTCCGGCTGTGAACGAGCTTACTATCTGCATTACAGCCGCAAACATCAGCTGAGGTCCCATTGAAGGGATAACGATGTAGATGAGCTCCTGCCAGCGCGTCCTGATGCCCTCGATAGCACCTGCCTCATACATCGAGCGGTCGATGTTCTGGAAGCCTGCACGGAGCGCAAGGAAGCCTGCTCCGAGCGAGATCCACAGCTGTACCACTATAGTTACACCGAGGATGTATCTGCCGTCAGTGAGCCACTGTACCGGAGCATTGATGAGTCCGAGGTTTATCAGGAACGAGTTCGCATAGCCGTTCATATCGCCGCTGAATATCAGTGTCCACGCCGTATAGACATTTGCGAGCGACGGCGCATAGAATATGAGCGTGAATATCGTCTTGAGCCTCGGGTGGAGCTCATTTATCAGCCACGCGAGCAGGAAGCAGAGTATATAGCTGATGGGACCTGTGAAAAGTGCGAAAACTATAGTTACTCTTATTGATTTTACGAATATCTTGTCCGAGAGGAAAAGCGTCGTATAGTTCGAGAGCCCGACAAATTTCGGAGCCTGTGCCATATTGAAGTCGGTGAAGCCCATCGGGAGGGACATCACAACAGGCACTATCGTGAATACAATGAAGAATATCATAAACGGTGCAAGCATAAGATAGCACGCCTTGTTCTGCCTGAACGAGCGCCACATCATCGCGCGCTCCTCGCGCTTTGTGCGCTTGCCTATATCCTCTGAAGCGATCTGAGCCAAGAGCTGTTCCTCCTTTCTTAGTCTTCTGCGGTCGGAAGACCGATATTCCTGCGCTTTCTCGTTATCTCGTCGTTGATGTCGCGGTTGTACCAGATAAGCGTATCACGCGGATTCTCGCCCTCATTGATGGTCTCGCGGAAGGCGTTCATTATGTTTCGTGTCACAGCGTAGGACGAGGGGATAACGGGTATCTCAACGAGCTCTGCCTGCTGTGCGGCGAGCCTGTCGTATTCATCGTGTGACCATGAGAGCTGTTCGAGCGCCGCGGTATTGGCTGTATCGAATCTGCCCATAGTTCCGAGGAGTCCCTCTATCTGCGTCGCATAGCGCACCTGCGTATCCGCATCGGTGAACCACTTGACGTACTTCCATGCGTTCTCCTTGTTTTTGACCTTCTTGAAGATGACCGCACCTGCGCCGTTTGAGTTGGCAGCGTGTGAAACAGTCCCGTCCTCGCGGAGAGTTCCCGGAACAGGGCAGAAATCCCATAGTCCCTTTATCTCGGGCGATGCGACTGAAAGCTGGTTGAAGAACGTATAATTGGAGATAACTATCGGATATTCGCCTGTTCTGAAGCGGCTGAACGCATCATACTGCTGTACGAAGCTGTACTTCGTGTAGAAGTCTGTCCACTCCTCGAAGGACTGGACAGCCGGTGTTGAATCGAATGTTGAGGCTGACTGGTCGTCATTGTAGTAGTTGATCCCCTTCTGGAGCAGAAGCATAGCGAAGGTGTGACCTGTCTCGGTCGCCGGAGAGATATTCGCAGGCGGCAGGATAAGTCCGACGTTCATATAGTTTCGCTGGAGCGCCGGGAGCATATCTATCAGTTCTGTCCACGTTTCCGGCGGAGACGTGAAGCCGAGCTCGGTGAGCACATCCGTGCGGTAGAACATCATCGGGAAGGTCTGGCTTATCGGCAGACCGTAGGTGCCGCCGTTGTACTGATATGGCGTCATCGCATTCTGCTGGAAGCGTCCCTTCACCTCGCCGAAATCCGGAAACTGAGAGGTATCGGAGAGGTCGACGAGGAGGTCGCGCGCGGCGAGGTTCACGGGGAATTCTCCGCCGAGGAAGAGCGCAACGTCCGGACCCTTTCCTGCGAGCGTAGCCTCGACTACACCGCCGACTACGAGGTTTACTGCGATCGGAATGTCATATTCCTGCATAAATTCGTTCTCGGTCATCTCCTTTACGACCTGTGCCTGATCACGTCCGAGCGATACCCAGACGCTGATGGCGTCCTCGCCCTTAACGTCCGAAAGGGTGGTGTAATCCTCGAAAAACGAGCCTATGAACGACTTTACGCTGAATGAAATGGACTTGAACAGCTTCTCCTTGCTTCCGGCGAACTTCTTGCCCTCGGTCGCGAATTCGATGTAATCGACCTCGAGCGGCTGGTCGCGGTAATCGCGTTCCCATGCGGAGATAGAGGCGATGTTGTCCTTTATCTGTGAGAGGTAAGCCGGTATTTTCAGCGGCTTTGCGGTACACTTGTCGAGTATGACCGTCATTCTCTCAAGCGATGCCGCCTCTGAGCCGGCTGAGCCGGAAAGTCCCTCGATCTCGGACTGGATGTCCTTGAGCTCCTGCGAGAGGCGTGAGAGCTCACCGACGAGCTCCGGTATCTTCTCGTGAACATAGTAATCGGTGTACTGGTCGGGAGCCGGTCCGGTTATCATCAGTATCTTGCGGTAATATGTGTTCAGGTCGGCGACAACATCGTCGAGCTTGCGGAGCGAATCGCCTATCTCGCCGGGTACGCACTCCAGCGTGACAGTGTGGTCAGTGCCGGGCGAGAGGTACACATAAACGTCCTCGCCGCTCTCTGTTTCGGGCGTAACGACGCTCCAGTCGGTGTCGTAGAAGAACTTCACCTGATCGAGCTCCTTGCACGGCACCTCGCCGTCAATGTATATCCTTCTGTTGGAGTAGAAGCCGCGCATCTGGTTCTGTCGCGACTTTATGCCTATCCTGTACCAGCCGCCGCTTCCGACCTCGCTTTCGGGGATAGTCCACGTTACGGACTGTAGTGCCTTTTTCCAGTTGCCCGAGCCGAGAGTGTTGTACACGACCTTTCTCGGGTCGGACGGCGAAACAAGATAGCTCGTATTGTCGTATGTAGGATAGAGCGTGGAATCGGATTTATAATCGGCGTTTTCGCCCTCGATGCGGAATATCGACGCCTCAGACGAATCGGCAGCGCTCACGGAGCTGCGGTATTCATCATATGCCGGAAGCTCCTCGGGACAGTAGAATCTGAGGCTCTCTATCGCGAGCTGTGCACGCTCGGAGGTGAAGCTTATCTCGTGGTGTCCCTTTTCGAGGTGGAATATCAGCGGCTCGCTGAAAAGACCGTCAATATCGCCGAAAGCGCACTCCTTCCACATTCCCTTCTGCACCTGTGAGGGACGCACCTGATTCCCGCGGGAATCGGTGTATATCTCTGTCTCGTTCACCCATACGCGCCCGAGAGTGAGACGTGTTGCGGTGTCATACGGGGTCCTGCCGTCTATCTGCATAGACAGCTCTATCTGCGAGCTGTTCGACTCTATCGGGAAATAGCTTATGCCGAGGCAGTAATTGCCCGTTTCCTCGACGTCGATGTCATAGGTGAGCTTTCCGTCGGGACTCTCCCATATGAGGACGCCGTCGCGCATATCGTCGCCGGAGCCGTAGCTTCCGGTCGCAAAGGTGCCGTTTTCAGCCGAGCTATAGTCTGCTGCGGCTATGACTATCTCCTTGCCGGGGCGTTTTTCGCCGGAGAACTCATCGTAATAGTCGCTGTAAGAGGGTATGCCCGTATCGACCGGCTCAATGCGGTAATAGTCACCGGAAACGGGCTCTGCTGCGCCTTTGTCACCCGCAGCCGCAGCGGACACAGCAGCGCCTGACAGACTGCCCGCTGCAACAAAGCATGACAATACGCCGGAGGATATTCTCCGGCAGAGCTTACGTATATTCAATTCTATCCGCCTTTCGTGAAGATGAGGGGAACGGCATATCCGCACAACGGGCGCAGATGAGCCGTTTTTGTGGTGTATGGCAGGCTGCCTAAAGCCTGCGGATATGTGAAGCAGTATTGCCGAACTGCATAAATACCATATAAATTAGTATAACAAATTTATAAAGTATTGTCAAGAAAAAATGCTATATAGAAATATTGATACACTATATTGCACACTGAGCAGCGATGTGTATAATAATCTGCAACCGCTTTGTGCAAAACGCCGAATTTGCAAAGTTTGCTTGGCAGGGTCTTGACAAGTGAACTTGGCAGTGTTATACTATGAACACAGAGATACGCCAAGCAGACTTGGCACAGACTCTCTTAGAAACAGTGAGGTGTTATTTATGAAAAATTCAGCAGCAAACAACCAGAATGCAAACAGTTTCGCAGACTTCAGCCTTCTCAGCATACTTCTCTCACGTCCCGTAAGAATAATCGCTATACTTGCTGTTACGACGATGGCAACCTATCTCCTCGGAAGATGACGGAGGGGCTGTTATGAACAAAGAAGAAATCCTCAGCATGGCAAAGCAGGAGAATGACTCCCAGCAGTGCGACGAACGCGAGAAAAAGGTATTTGACAAATCCTTCTACTGGGCGTTCGTGACGGTACTCGCAAGCACGCTCGTTTTCACGCTGATACAGGTAGCACACAGCATTGAGGCATACGATAAAATGAGTATCGTCACTTACGGCGCAGTTGCCGCTCTCACCTACAGGCTTATCAAGAATCGCCGCGTTAAGGACGTTCTGCTCCTGATATGTGCTGTTATTGGTGCGGTCGGTACGACGGTCGCATTCGTAAAGAGCTTGTGAGGTGACGATATGGATAAAGATGAGATACTCGCTAAAAGCAGAAGCGAAAACAATTCCGAATATGAGCAGAACACTTACAAGTTCGCGGGTAGTATCGCGCGTATCGCCGGCGGTATGCTCTGCGCGGTGCTCCTTGTGTGTGAGCAGTTCATCACAGGTCATTTCAACTGCGGATATTTCCTGATATACTGCGTTATGCAGCTGATACACGACGGATATGTCTTCGCACGGACGAGATCTAAGGTACACCTTTTCAGTGCCCTTTGCTTCATAGTGATAGCCGCGCTGATGACATACGGCTACGTTCGCGACTTGATAAGCAGGTGAGCCTATGGACGACAAACTCATACTTCGCAACAACCTCAGGGAGGCACGGACAGAAGCAAAGCTCTCGCAGGCACAGCTCGCGGAAATGGTCGGAGTTTCGCGCAATACTATCAGCTCGATAGAGACCGGACAGTATCAGCCGACAGCTAAGCTCGCACTCATACTCTGTATCGCGCTCGATAAGAAATTCGAGGAGCTGTTCTATTTCTGAGCGACCCGGCGAAAAATTTTTTGTATCCGTTGCAAAATATTTTATCATATGCTATACTTTATTTATCTTGTTAAACGAAAGGAGAATAACTATGGAAAAAGTCCTTGAAGTCAGGGAGCTGTCCAAGCAGTACACAAAGGTGCTCGCGGCGGACAAGGTCTCATTTGACATCGAAAAAGGCGAGATATTCGCGCTCATCGGTCCTAACGGCGCCGGAAAGACCACGACTATCCGTATGATCTCAACACTTCTCACACCAACTGCCGGTGACGCTGTCATCGCAGGTCACAGCATAATCAAGGAGCCTGCAAAAGTACGCGAATGTATCACCTACCTCCCCGATGAGGCAGGCGCTTACAAGAATATGACCGGCAAGAACTACCTCCGCTTTATGGCAGGTCTGTTCTCGACGGACATCGACACGATAAACCGCTATGTTGAGCGCGCGGAGCGCATCTGCGGTCTCGGCGAAAGGCTGAAGGACAAGATAGGCACATACAGCCGCGGTATGATAAGAAAGCTCCTGCTCGCGCGTGCAGTTATGACCGAGCCGAAGCTCGCTATCCTCGATGAGCCGACAAGCGGTCTCGATGTGCTAAATGCTATCGAGATACGCAAGATGATAAAAAGACTCGCTGCCGAGGAGGGAATGTCCTTCCTGCTCTCGTCACACAATATGCTTGAGATAGAATTCGTCTCTGACCGCGTGGGCATCATCTCAAAGGGACACCTGCTCGTGTCAGGAAAGGCTGACGAGCTCAAGGAGCGCTACAGTGCCGCTAACCTTGAGGAAGTATTTGAAAGGGTGGTGAAGGGCAATGAAATTCTTTAATCTTCTGAAAAAGGAGCTCGGCGAGCTTCTCACCGCCCAGACTATCATCAGTCTCGTGCTCGTAACGGGTATGCTGATGCTGATGGGAAATCTTATGAAGTCAACTATCGAGGACGCCGTTGAGAATGAGTACACTATCAGTATCTGCGACCGCGACCAGACCGACTTCACCAAACAGCTCATCAAGACCCTCCGCGAAGCCGGCGCTACGGTAGACGAATACGAATCTGAAGGCGACGATTATCCGGCTATCCTCAGGGACGCAGATGTCGAATCGCTCGTTATCCTTCCCAAGGGCTTCACAGAGGCTCTCGAAAAGGATGAGCGACCCGAAATGATAAGCGTCGGCGTTATGAAGTCCTCCGCTGCGATGTCCAATATCGCGAACAGCAACAGCGGTGCTATCGCACTCATCGAGGATTGCATCTCCTCAACGTTTGCGGCAAAGGCTGGTCTTACAGCAGAGCAGGTAGACCTCCTTCAGCTCCCCGTGAATGTAAATGAGCAGACCGTAGTCAAGGACAAGTCCGCTCCGGTCAGCACGACAAGCGTTATGAGCAGCATTATGACGAAGAATATGATTCTCCCCATCATCGTATTCATACTCATTATGTTCACATCGAATATGCTAATGAGCGCCATCAGCAACGAAAAGATTGACAAAACTCTCGAAACTCTGCTCTCTGCACCTGTTTCAAGAACGGCGATACTCGGCGCAAAAATGCTTGCGGCTGCGATAATCGCGCTGCTCAATGCGGTAGTTTATATGTTCGGCTTCTCGTCCTTCATGAACGGAGCTACGAAGAGCGTCTCCGATGAAATGGGCAGCAAGCTCGTCGGACAGTACATCTCCGTAGATGAAGCGCTCGACAGACTCGGTCTCACGCTCGGTATCGGCGACTATATCCTCATCGGCGCACAGCTCTTCCTCACGATAATGATATGCCTTTCAATATCGCTCATGCTCGGTGCTCTCGTCAACGACACAAAGCAGTCGCAGACAATGATAATGCCCCTGATGATAATGGCAATGGTACCGTATCTCATCTCGATCATGTCGGACATCAACACGCTTCCTATGGCTATAAGACTTGTTGTTTACGCTATCCCCTTCACTCACACATTCTCGGCTGTGAACAACATAATGTTCGGAAATATGGGCTTGTTCTTTGCCGGACTCGCATATCAGCTCGTAGTATTCGCGATATGCCTGTTCTTTGCACTCAGGCTGTTCAATTCAGACAAGATACTCACAGCCTCGCTCAACTTCGGACAGAAGTCGAAGTTCAAGAAAAGCACAGCTGACAACGAATAAAAGCTGCTGAGGCAAGCCCCGTTAAAACAGATACACATACAGAGATAATGCCCCTGAGCGTTACAAAGCGCTCAGGGGCATTGTGTTTGTTTATGCTGTGAAGATAGGTCAGGATCTGTAAGAGTAATAATTTAACATTTTATCTATGGTTCCCTCAATTTCTTGCAAGCTATTATATTCTATCATATCGTCAATATAGCTTAACACGTCATAGGGCTCTTCAAGATCATTCACCTGAACAGGCAGCATAGTGTATAGTTCGTAGCATTTTTCGGCAAACAGAGCAATGCTTACTGTTCTGGAATGATAAACATTGCCAAGCTCAAAAAACAAAGTTTTTCCGAATAGGATAGCATCAAATGCTCCTGTTTCAAAATCAAAATATCTTTTCAATCTCATAAGCGCTGATCCAGCGTCGGTCAATAATTCCAATTCAAGCAGCAAATAATTATCTGGATCTTTTAAGAAAAGCATATCAAGATGATCATTATATTCTTGCCCATCATTCAAGCTTAGCCGCCATAGATACGCATAAACTAATAACTTCTCCACATACCATCTTCCCCTCTGAATCCCGGTTTATGACCGGCATAATTATAGCACAGTATCCGATGGGTGTCAATAGAAAACGCCATAGCGTTTCTGACCTTGTCTCAGAAATGCTATGGCGTAAAGCTTCTGTATCAGCGTCCGCATATGCAAACTGCTGTTTTGTCCTGAATGAACGATATTTACGGATTTCCCGTTATCAATACATACCGCCCATACCGCCTGCGGGCATTGCAGGTGCAGGATTCTCTTCCTTGATGTCAGCTACAAGGCTCTCAGTCGTGAGCACCATTGAAGCTACGGAAGCAGCGTTCTGGAGTGCGCTTCTTGTTACCTTTGTCGGGTCTACGATGCCGGCAGGTATCATATCTGTGTATACCTCGTTGTAAGCATCGAAACCGTAGCCGAGCTTGCGTGAACGTCTGATCTTGTCAACGATAACGCTGCCTTCAAGACCTGCGTTCTCAGCGATCTGACGTACAGGAGCTTCAAGAGCCTTGAGGATTATCTTAGCGCCTGTCTTCTCATCTCCGTCAAGTGTGGGAACGAGCTTCTCAACAGCAGGGATAGCGTTGATGTAAGCTGTACCGCCGCCTGCAACGATACCCTCTTCAACAGCTGCCTTTGTAGCTGCAAGAGCGTCCTCGATACGGAGCTTCTTCTCCTTCATCTCTATCTCAGTAGCAGCACCGACCTTGATAACAGCTACGCCGCCTGCGAGCTTTGCAAGACGCTCCTGGAGCTTCTCGCGGTCGAAATCGCTTGTTGTTGTCTCGATAGCTGCGCGGATCTGTGCAACTCTTGCCTTGATCGCATCCTTTTCGCCTGCGCCGTCAACGATGATAGTGTTCTCCTTCTGGATAACTATCTGCTTAGCCTGACCGAGCTGGTCGATAGTAGTCTCGCTGAGCTCGAGACCGAGCTCGGATGTGATGACCTCGCCGCCTGTGAGAACAGCGATGTCCTTGAGCATCTCCTTGCGTCTGTCGCCGAAGCCGGGAGCCTTTACAGCTGCTACCTTGAATGTGCCGCGGAGGTTGTTGAGAATGATAGTTGTGAGAGCCTCGCCCTCAACGTCCTCAGCGATGATAACGAGCTTCTTGCCCATCTTGACTATCTGCTCGAGGAGGGGAAGTATCTCCTGGATAGAAGAGATCTTCTTATCTGTGATAAGAACATAAGCGTCATCGTAAACAGCTTCCATCTTGTCAGCATCAGTTATCATATAAGGTGAGATGTAGCCGCGGTCGAACTGCATACCCTCAACTACCTCGCTGTATGTCTCAGCTGTCTTGCTCTCCTCGATAGTAATAACGCCGTCAGAAGTTACCTTCTCCATTGCCTCAGCGATGAGCTTGCCGACAGCCTCATCAGCAGACGAAACTGTGCCGACTCTTGCGATGTCCTCGCTGCCTGCAACAGCCTTTGAGTTCTCAACGATAGACTTTACAGCTGTATCAACAGCCTTTGCGATACCCTTCTTGAGCACCATCGGATTAGCACCTGCTGCGATGTTCTTCATACCCTCGCGGACGATAGTCTGAGCGAGAAGTGTAGCAGTCGTTGTACCGTCGCCGGCAGCATCGTTGGTCTTGGTAGCAACTTCCTTGACGAGCTGAGCGCCCATATTCTCGAAAGCGTCCTCAAGCTCGATGTCCTTTGCGATAGTAACGCCGTCGTTAGTGATGAGGGGAGCACCGAACTTCTTGTCGAGAACGACATTTCTGCCCTTGGGTCCCATTGTTATCCTTACAGTATCAGCGAGCTTGTCGATACCTGCCTGGAGCGCGTTTCTTGCGTCTGCACCGTACTTTATATCCTTTGCCATATTAATGATCTCCTTTGACTCAATGATTCGTTTACGTTATTTCAGCGTTTCTTACTTGACAGTTGCGAGGATGTCCTCCATCTTTACGATGATGTACTCCTCACCCTCAAGCTTTACGTTCGTTCCTGAATACTTGGAAATGAGGACCTTATCGCCCTTCTTTACCTCCATCTTGATGTCGGCAGTTCCGGGACCCACCTCAACGACCTCAGCGACCTCGGGCTTTTCCTTAGCTGAGCCTGAGAGGATGATACCGCTCTTGGTAGTCTCTTCAGCCTCTACCATCTTGACAACTACTCTGTCCTGTAAAGGTTTGATAGTCATAATATATACCTCCTAAAAATAATATACTCAACTTGTTTAGCACTCTCTTTCTTTGAGTGCTAATTATATTTTACCACCTTTTTCTAATAAATCAAGACATTAGTGTTAAAATTGTGGATTTGCACAAATGTTTCAACAGTTTGTTGAAACTGCTTTGTGATATGGTAGCGGTAGAGTGTCCGAACTTTCGGTTCCATATTATCTGCTGCGTTTCAAACCGAATGATAGATTATCGGGCGGAGCTGTACTCCTCTCAAAGCAGCATCCACTGCGTCCGGGATCATCCCGAACTCCGCGACGAGCGATGCCGGCTTCTTTTCAACATCGTCCTGAAGCATCGGTACGAAATAATAATTCTTCCGGTTGAACAGCTCGCCGATATTCTTCGCTGAGCCAAGAAGCGAATCATTCGACGCTATCGCAAGCACGACCGGCTTGCCGCTGCGGAGGTGCGATTTCACCGCCATTGTTGCGGCTGTATCTGTTATACCGCCTGCAAGCTTCGCTGCCGTATTTGACGTACATGGCGCAACGACGAGAATATCCGTCATATTCTTCGGACCGATAGGCTCGGCAGAGGAAATGTCCGTGATCACCTCCCTGCCGCATATCTCCGCAAGACGCGCCGCATTATCTGCACCCGAGCCGAACCGTGTCGAGACGGAAGCAGCATTCTCCGACATCACCGGAACGAGCTCCGCTCCCATTTCACGAAGACGCTCCGCCTGCCGGAAGCTCCGCTCAAATGTGCAGTACGAGCCCGTCATAACATAGCCTATCCTTATCCCGATGAAATTAGTCTTCATAACCTGCGCCCCCTTCCTCTATCATCGCCGAAACTGCTTCCGCAATTATCTCTCCGGCAGTCACCGGAGCCGTTTTTCCGGGAAGTCCCGGAGCACGGACGAGCCGCTCGCCGAGCAGCTCAGCTGCCGCGTCATCGAATCCGCCCGGAGCAGATGCAAGCTCGATAAACAGTGTATCCTCGCGGAATCGTCCGACTTCTGTGTCCGAGAAGACATTTTCCGGAGCAGTGTTGAATACGAGGACATATTCTCCGCCAATACTGTCTGTGTACGTCTGTTTTGCACCCAGAAGCTGCGCCCTTGCGGCAGATGCAGAGCTGCGGACAGCCGCTGTCACATCCGCACCGAATCCGCGCAGTATCAGTATGAGCGCCGATGCTATCCTGCCCGTACCGACTACGAGCACAGGAAGTCCGCTGAACGCTCTGTCGAGAGCTTCAAGTGCGAGCTGAACTGCTCCCTCTGCGGTAAGCACGGCATTTTTAAGCAGGAGCTCCTCGCGCCCGAGGTAGCTCACGACCTTCTGCCGCGGAAAAAGCTCCGCAACACGTTCCGTGTCAAGACCTGCAAAAACGGTGCCGCCCCCGCGGATATTCATATCCGCCGGCAGGAGCTTTCCGCTGTGATACGGAGCATTCACCCCTTCGCCCGACAGCGGCTTCATCGGAAGGACTGCAACGTCAAAGAGCTCGCCGTCCGCAAATGAGGTGTTAAGTTCAGCAGCAGCCGGCGGAAGCTGCGCATTTTCAAATCCTGCAAGCGACACGCTGTACCTCTCCGCAAGCTGTGCCGCGCAGTACACCTGCCGCATATCGCCGCCTGCGATAAGTATTTTTATATCATTTCTCATAATGCTCTCCATTCTGCCGAAAACCGGCAATTTTAGCTGATGATGACCGCTCCGGCACGCTCGCCGGGAACAGTCCCTCGCTTTATTATATGGAGTACACGCCGCTCTGGTGCGGCACGGTGTCCGTGCTGCCTGTGTCGCGGCAGAGCTATCCGGAACAGAAGTTTATCGCCGCGCTCTCTTGCTTTTTCAGGCATTCTTTGTCATAATTGGCGTGTCGCCGCTGCCTGTGTCGCGGCAGAGCTATCCGTAATGGAAGTTTATCGCCGCGTCCCCTTGCTTTTTCAGGCATTCTGTGTTATAAGTGGCGTGTCGCCGCTGCCTGTGTCGCGGCAGAGCTATTCGGAACGGAAATTTATCGCCGCGTCCCATTGCTTTTTCAGGCATTCTTTGTCATAATTGGCGTGTCGCCGCTGCCTGTGTCGCGGCAAAGCTATCTGGAACGGAAGTTTATCGCCGCGCTCTCTTGATATTTGTCATATTATGTGGTATAATGACTGTGATAATATTTGAAGATTCCTGCCGAAGGGAGGAAATATGAACTTTATTGGTGAAAAATGTGTCGCCTGCGGCATCGAATTCAAGAACGGAGACGATATCGTTGTCTGCCCCGAATGCGGCTCTCCGCACCACCGCGCCTGCTATAAGGCTATGAACAGCTGTGCGAACTCCGCTCTCCACGGAACGGACGAGTGCTGGCACAGCAGCTCTGAGACCGGACCGGAGGATAAGCCCGAGAAAAAAAAATTCGTCATCTGTCCGGCGTGCCATTTCCCGAACGCGCTTGCAGAAGAAAACTGTATCCGATGCGGCTATTCCCTCGCTGACGCCGACGGTGAAAGCGAGGATGATACAGAAGCAGGCTTCGGTATCCCGAGACCCTATCTCGGATTCAATCCGGACGAGGATATGGGAGGATCTCCGCTCAGGGACGTCTCTGATTTCGTCCGCACGAATACTATTTATTATATCCCGATATTCAAGCGTATGAAGGACACCGGAAGAAGCATCTCCTTCAACCTGATAAGCTTCATTTTCCCACCGATATATTTCGCGAACAGGAGAATGTGGTTCTGGGCGATGCTCTCGCTCATCGTGTCTGTTCTGCTGTCTATGCCGCTCGCCGTGAGCTACCTCATCGCAGACGGCGGTATAGAGACGAGCTACAGCGTTTTCCCTGCGGACGTGATACAGAAGATATACGAAAACCGCCGTGTCCTCGCAACGCTCATTGATGTTTGCAACATTGCCGACCTCGTGATAAGGCTGGCATTCTGTCTGTTCAGCAACAAGCTCTACTTCCGGTTCGTACTGAAGTCGCTGAGAAAGCTTCGTTCACACTGCTCCGGCGAGCTCACAAGGGCTGAAATATCACAGGCAGGCGGAATAAAGCTGGTGAACGCACTTCTCGTTGTAGTGCTGTCGCTCGCGCTCACATTTGCCGCGATGTATGCTACATTCACTCTGCTGATGATGACGCTGTAACTTAAGGCAACACCGCACAAAGCCCGCCTGAAAGCTTTGTGCGGTATTGCCTTAATGGATATACTAAAAAGACCGGACTCATTCGAGCCCGGTCTTTTTCTTGACTGTTCGTTTTACGATATGCTTGAGGCGCTGGCAGGTGTCCTGAGGAAATTCCGTGATGAAAAGCAGCGCCTGGTCATGCGCCTGCTCGTGCGGAAGCTTCAGGAATTTGTGAAAGAAGATGTATAACTCATCAAAGTTTGCGAATATCGCCGAAGCTGTCGCCTCTCCCTCGGGGGTGAGCACGACGCTGTTGCAGAAGTCCTCATACACGAGCCCCGAATTCGCAAGACAGCGCAGCATTTTGCTCACGCTCGGGCGCGATACTCCGAGATGACGCGCTATGTTCACGCATTTCACGTATTCATCGAGCTCAGAGAGCTCCTTTATCGCCACAAGGTATCTGATCTGACCGGCACAGTGTTTCATTTTCCGCTCCTTTACTTATCGGTGTCAATGAGGTTCCAGTATCCTTTGAGGTAAATGACGCCGGATATTATCGTGAGAACTGTAGATATCCATATCAGTGCAGGTATTATCCAGACGTCAACAACATCGGCAAATGCCTGCGGGAAGTTGAAGCTGAAATCATAGCAGGCACTAAGCCATACGAGAGCCGTGATTATCGCGACCATTGTGAAGGCAGTCTTGAGCTTGCCCCACATTCCGGCTGCAACGACTATACCGCTGTTTGCGGCGAGAAGACGGAGCCCGGAAACCATAAACTCTCTCGCGCTGATAATAATGAGCGGTATCGCTCCGACCCTGATGTCGGGTATCTCAACGAATACCGCAAGTGCTGCAAGAACGAGCACCTTATCCGCGAGCGGGTCAAGGAATTTTCCGAAATTGGTAACGAGATTGCGGCTTCTTGCTATCTTTCCGTCAAGCGCGTCCGTAATGGAAGCGGCACTGAATATCGCAAGAGCTGCAAGGTAGTGGAACGGGAATTTCAGGTACATACACAGCAGGAAGAAGGGTATAAGGAACACCCTTAAAAGCGTCAGCTTATTTGGCAGATTCATTCCGGTATCACCTCTCCGATAAGGTCATAGTCAAGTGTGTCAGTAATGCGTATCTTCACGAATTCACCGACAGACAGCGGCTTTTCCGATGTGAAGAACACCTTGCCGTCTATGTCGGGCGCATCATTCGCAGTTCTTCCGAACCAGCACTCGCCGAAGCGGTCGAAGCCCTCAACTACGGCTTCGCAGGTGGTCCCGAGCTGCTTTTCGTTGTTTTCGCTGCTTATGAGCATCTGCTGCTCCATAATGAGGTCAGCGCGGTGAGCGGCTACCTCCGGCTCTATCTGGTCAGGGAAGTCATACGACTTCGTACCCTCCTCGCGCGAATACGCGAAGCAGCCGAGCCTGTCAAAGCGGACGCGCTGGACGAATTCCGCAAGTCTGCTGAACTGCTCCTCGGTCTCGCCGGGGAATCCTGTGATGAGAGTCGTGCGCAGTATCACGCTGGGGATACGCTCTCTGATATGCGCGAACAGAGCCTCAAGCTGCTGCTCGTCGCCCCAGCGGTTCATACGGCTGAGAATATCGCCGTCGCAATGCTGTATCGGTATCTCAAGATACTTCACAAGCTTCGGCTCGCTCGCGATAGTATCGAGGAGCTCGTCTGTTATGCGCTCGGGATAGCAGTAAAGCGTGCGTATCCATCTGAGCTTTTCTATCTTGCACAGCTCGCGCAGGAGCTCCGGGAGCTTCTGGCTTCCGTACAGGTCCTCGCCGTAGCGTGAGGTATCCTGTGCGATGACGATGAGCTCAGTAACACCGTTGTCTGCGAGCCAGTTCGCCTCTCTCAGAACATCCTCCATCGGGACACTGCGGAATTTGCCGCGTATCTGGGGTATCGCGCAGTAAGTGCAGCAGTTCGAGCAGCCCTCTGCAACTTTAAGATATGAGAAAAACGGCAGTGTTGATATTATCCTTTCGCCGGTCAGCTCCGCATCGAGCTTCGGTGAGAAGCGCAGCACCCGCTCGTCCTGCATAACGCTGTTGAGGATATCAACGATGTCCTTGGTATCGCCGATGCCGATAACGGCATCCGCCTCGGGGAACTGCTCCGCAGTCTCCTCCTTGTAGCGCTCGACAAGGCAGCCTGTGATGATTATCTTCTTCAGTGTGCCCTCTTTCTTGAGCTGTGCGAGCTCAAGGATAGTCTCGATAGCCTCCTCCTTTGCGGGCTGGATAAAGCCGCAGGTATTGACCACCGCAACATCAGCAAGACCGGGCTCTGTGACGAGCTCATAGCCGTTCTTTCTGAGCTTGTATAACATTCTCTCGGAGTCCACGAGGTTCTTCGAGCAGCCGAGAGAGACCATTCCAACTTTGATAGGCATTTGTTATTCCTCCGCCTGTTCAGCGTTCTCGAAGTATTCACGCACAGCCGAGTTTATCTCATCGAAGCCGTAGCCGTAACGCACGAGAGCGCTTTTAACTTTTTCGATATTCTTTCTGTCGCTGCTGTCAGTGAGGAGCCGATAATGCTTCGTCCGCAGCAGCTCTGCGAGGTTTTCCCCGAACATTTCCCTGTACTGCTCAAGGGCGTCAACAGCAGTTTCCTCACCTATCCCCTTCATAAGCAGCTCTCTTTTCGCTCTCCGGAAGCCGTATTTCCGTGCCTCCACGAGCCTTCGCGCCAGCTTCTCCGCATAGCGCGCATCGTCGATTAGCCCTGCGCCTGTCAGCTTTTTCAGCACTTCGCGGCAGAGCGTCTCGTTCTTGTATGTGCCGACGAGCTTGCTGAGCATATCTCTCGCCGAATAATCGCGGTAATCGAGGCAATAGAGCGCATACTGATACGCCCTTCTGAAATTGGAATCATAGATTATCTTCCGCAGCTCGTCCTTTTCGAGCTGAGTACCCTTTCTCAGCCCGTTGTCCGCGATTATGTCGATGTGAAGATACAGCTTTCTCTCGCCGTCGAGCTCCACCTCATAAGTCGAGCCCTTGTACTTGCTTATCGAGGTTATCTCCATTACTCTTCGGCAGGTGTGAACTCCTCGAAGTCCTCGTCGATATTTGCGAGTATATCGCTGTTGCCCTCCTCGGAAGCTCCGGCGGCGGTCTCAGCCTTTGCCGGCTTCTTCTCAGGCTTTGCCGCAGTCTGTGCTGTCAGCTCGTCCTTGCGTGCGAGTATCTTGTCCTCTATCTCCTTCATAAGGTCGGGGTCGTTCTTGAGGAGCTCCTTGACGTTATCACGTCCCTGTCCGAGCTTCTGGTCGTTATAGCTGAACCACGAACCGCCCTTCTTGATTATGTCAAGCTCGGTCGCAAGGTCGAGCACCTCGCCCGTGCGCGAGATACCTGTGCCGTACATCATATCGAACTCTGCCTCCTTGAAGGGCGGAGCTACCTTGTTCTTCACGACCTTGCAGCGTGTTCTTGCACCGATTATCTGGCTGCCCTCCTTGATGACCTCGCCCTTTCTGACCTCGATGCGAACAGAGGAGTAGAACTTGAGTGCGCGTCCGCCGGGGGTAGTTTCGGGATTTCCGTACATAACGCCGATCTTCTCGCGTATCTGGTTTATGAAGATGGCAACGCAGTTCGACTTCGAGATAGCCGCTGTAAGCTTTCTCATAGCCTGTGACATAAGCCTTGCGAGCTGACCTACGTGGAGGTCGCCCATATCGCCGTCTATCTCGGCACGTGTCGTCATAGCTGCGATAGAGTCGAGAACGATCACATCGATAGCACCCGAGCGGATAAGAGCCTCCGCTATCTCAAGAGCCTGCTCGCCGCTGTCCGGCTGAGAAACGAGGAGATTGTCGATATTCACGCCGAGAGCCTGTGCATAAACTGGGTCGAGAGCGTGCTCGACGTCGATGAACGCAGCCTCGCCGCCAGCCTTCTGTGCCTGAGCGATGACGGACAGTGCAACAGTTGTCTTACCCGAGCTCTCAGGTCCGTATATCTCAACGATACGTCCGCGCGGAACGCCGCCGATACCGAGTGCCATATCGAGCATCATCGAGCCCGTAGGTATAGCCGCAACATTGAGTGTCTTCGTCTGACCGAGACGCATAACAGCGCCTGCGCCGTACTTCTTTTCGATCTGCTTGATAGCGCCCTCGAGCGCGGTCTTCTTGTCCTCCTGAGTCGCCGCCTTGACTACGGCAGCCTTCTTTGCGATTTCCTTTTTAGCCATTTTTATTCCTCCGTATAATATGTGATACCATAAAAGCAGTGTAAATATCAGTCAATGCTGTAACGCTCAAATGTGACAGCGTTCTCGCTGACCTTGATAAGAAGCCATGAAGCTCCGTCAAGTCCCGAAGCTGAAACGGAAACTACATTTCCCTTCACGAAATTCTCGTGACAGTGACCGACCACAGCAAGGTCGTATCTCTTTACGTATTCGCTCTCGCAAGCCTTATCGAAGCTGCCGTTTTTCAGGCTCGACAGGGGCAGGAACGGATATGCGGCATCCTTATCCAGAAACAAAAAGTGAGAGAAATGCATTTTATGTCCCTGACTTTCGATCTCACAGAACAGCGGCATATTCCTGATAAACTCCAGCTGTTCATCTGTAAGCTTTTTCCTTATCCCGTCGTAATACTCCCTCAGATGCTCCACATCGGGATCTACATCGACACCGTACTGTGCATAGAGCTCACAGTTGCCCTTCAAGCAGATAATATCCTTCGATCTCAGCAGGTCAAGGCACTCAAATTCCTCATTGCCGCGCTGAAAAATATCTCCCAAAAAGACTGTTTTATCAGGCTTTGCTGCTTCTGTCTGCTCCAATACTGCTTCCAGTGCTTTGAGATTTCCGTGGATATCTGAGAATACTGCGATCTTCATAGGCTATCCTTTCTTTTGCCGTACCTGCTCATCGGCAGGCTGATGTGCGTGTCAATGCCTGCAAACAAGCTGAGCCGCTTTATGGTCTGACTGCGGAAACAGTGCGGATCACTCCTCCGAGGTCACGGGTGAAGCTGATATTTTCGAATCCGTTTCCGGCAAGTATCTTTCCGACTTCCTCGTGCTGTCCCATACCGAATTCATAGCACAGCCAGCCGCCTGCTTTCAGCGACCTTTTCCACAGCGGCGTGAGCTCCCTGTAAAAGCCGAGCCCGTCCTCTCCGCCGTAGAGAGCCATTGCCGGCTCGCGTGCGACCTCGGTTTGCAGGTCAGCCATTTCCTCTGCCGTCAGGTATGGCGGATTGCTCACAACGATGTCGAGTCCGCTCAGCTTTTCGGCGGTATCCTCCGCGAGCACATCGCCTTCGATGAGGTGTACATCTGCGCCGTTCAGCGCGATATTCTGCCGCAGATACGGCAGCGCCTCCTCTGAGAGCTCTACTGCTGTCACGTCCGCAAGGGGAAGCTCCTTTTTCAGCGTTACTGCAATGCAGCCGCTCCCGGAGCACAGGTCCGCTATCCTCGGGGCTGTGATGCCATTGCTCCGGCAGATGCGTATGACCGCATCCACAAGTGTTTCCGTATCGGGGCGTGGTATCAGCACACCTGCTCCGACCCTGAACGGATAGCCGTAAAACTCCCATTCGCCGAGGATATACTGCAACGGCTCGCCCGAAATGCGGCGCTCCGTCATCGAGCGTATCAGCCCTTCAGTCTCCTCCGGAACAGCTTCGAGCGGACTGAACAGCGGATTCCTGTCGCCGAGACAGTCCTGAAAAATACACATCGTATCAAAGGCTGCATCGGGTATATCCGCCTGCTCCATAGCCGCCTGACACGCCCTGTACAGCTCGCCCCTGCTTACCATTTGTCCTCCGTTTTGTCCTCGGGGATACACGGCGTGAGTGCAGCGACAGCTATTTCTATCATTGAGTCGTCCGGCTCGCGTGTTGTGATGCGCTGCATCGTGAGTCCGGGCGCGGAAAGTATCTTTGTAAGGATATTGTCGTGAGTACCTGCAAAGCGTATGAATTCATACGAAATTCCCACAACGAGCGGCAGAGCGCCGAAGCTTATGAGCGCACGCTGCCACCAGAGAAGTCCCTTCGGGACGAAGCACATCACGAATATGCCGACGAGCAGCACGATGAATATAAAGCTCGTGCCGCAGCGCTTGTGGAAGCGCGACTGTCTGCGGATATTCTCCACCGTCAGCGGGAGCTCCGCCTCATGGCAGGCGATGGTCTTGTGCTCTGCCCCATGATACATATACTGGCGTTTTATGTCCTTCATCTGCCCTATGAGCACCATATAGCAGACGAATATGATTATCTTCACTATCCCCTCAAGCATCGACTGCACTATGCTGTGCTGCCCGATGTCCGGGATAAGTCCGACGATGAACTTCGGCAGGAAGATGAACAGCACAACTGCGAGAACTACGCCGAATACTGCTCCGACCGTCATAATGACATCGGTGATACCGCCGGACTTCTCCCCGCTTTTCTGAGAGCCGTCCTTTTCGTCCTCCTCGGTGAGCTGCTTCTCCGCGGACTTCATCGTGTATTTATAGCCCTTCACGAGCGAGGAAACGAAGTTGAAGCTTCCCCTTACGAGCGGCACCTTTCTGTACCACGGAGCCTTCTTTCCGTTGTTCTCTTCCCATGTTTCGAGGTCTATCGTACCGTCCGGAAGGCGGCAAGCCATCGCGCCCCTGTTCGGTCCGAGCATCATTATGCCCTCGACGAGCGCCTGTCCGCCTATCTTTGACTTGAATTTTTCCTGTGTTTTCTCTTTACTCATTTTATCACGCCGTTTCCGGCACTCCTGAAATCAATTATTTCCCGCCTTTGCCGGGAGAGCTATCGTAACTGTAGTACCCTTGCCCTCGCCCTCGCTGGCGATGTCCATAGTACCGCCGTGCATGGCGATTATCTCGTCCGCGACCGCAAGCCCGATACCGGAGCCGCGGCGCGTATGGTTAGCCTTGTAGAATTTCGTCTTTACCTTTGCGAGGTCGGACTCCTTTATCCCGCAGCCCGTATCGGCGACCGACACGATGACTCTGCCGTCCTTCTCGCGCGCCTTTATCGTTACCGTATCCCCCGGAGAGGAATACTTAACGGCGTTGTCGATGATGTTGATGAATACCTGACGGATACGGTTCTTGTCGCCGTAGACGAAGGGGAGCATTTCCGGCTCGTCATAGATTATCTGTATCTGCTCGCGGCGTGCCTTGTCGCGGTAGATGAGCACAGCGTCGCCGAGCTCGGCAAGAATGTCCATATTCGCATTCATAAGCGTGAAGTGACCGTTCTGCATACGCGAGAAATCGAGCAGCTCCTCTACCATCTGTGAGAGCCGCTCCGTCTCGGCAACTATAACTCCGACGCCTTTTTTCATCGTTTCGGGGTCCTCGCCGCCGTCGACCATAAGTGTCTCAGCCCAGCCCTTGATAGCGGTGAGCGGCGTTCGCAGCTCATGCGAGACAGACGATATGAACTCATTCTTCATCGCCTCCGCCGACGAAAGCTCGTCAGCCATATGGTTTATTGACGTACACAGCTCGCCTATCTCGTCATCGCTGTTGTTGTCGATACGAACGGAGAAGTCACCCTTCGCGAATTTACTTGTGATACCGCTTATCTGCCGTATCGGTCTGACGATCGAGCCTGCGAAGTACAGACCCGTTATCACGATGATGAGTATGATAACGGTGCATATGACCGTAACGAGCAATATATAGCCCTTTATGGTGTTGTCTATCTCCGTGAGCGACGTGACCATACGAACTGCGCTGTACTCGCTGTTGAATGAGGAGATAGGCGCTGAAACGGCAAGTATCTTCTCGCCGCCGGCTATCCTGCCGGTGTAGCTTCCCTCACCGTTCTCCATAGCCTCTTCATAGTCGGGCATAACGGTGTCGGCATCCGGCGAGAAGCCCGACGATGTGAGCACGACTCTGCCCTTTGCGTTTACAGCCATAAGCTCTATCTTGTCCTTCTCGTTGAAGGTCTCGAGCATATTTCTCATCTCCGCCGAGAAGTTTGCCGAGCTGTCCTGAGAATGTATGCTCAGAACGCTCGTAACAGCGTTGAGCTTCGAGACAAGGTACTGCTTCGCCGAGTTGTAGAAATAGCTCTGTATCGCGTAGATAACGACCATTTCTATCACCAGCAGCGCGAGCACGATAACGCCGAGATTGTTGAATATCCAGCGCTTTGTGATACTTTTTTTAGCCATTACTGAGCGTCATTCCATTTATAGCCGTAGCCCCATATCGTTATGATGTACTTCGGGCTTGAGGGCTCTTCCTCGATCTTCATTCTGATGCGTCTGATATTCACGTCAACTATCTTGTCATCGCCGTAGTAGCTCTCGCCCCAGATGTGGTTGAGTATGCTCGCACGGTCGAGCGCGGTGTTCTTGTTGTTCATAAAGAATTCAAGTATCTGATACTCCACCTGCGTAAGCTCGATAGGGGCACCGTTCTTGGTGACGGTGCGGCTCTTGAGATTGAGCACGAAGGGACCGGATTCTATCACGGACTGCTTCTCATTCTTGATGAAGCTCATACATACGCGGCGGTAGATAGCATCAACGCGCGCAGTCAGCTCCGAGGGCGAGAACGGCTTTGTGATGTAGTCGTCCGCACCTATCATAAGTCCGCTTACCTTGTCCATTTCCTGTGTTCTTGCAGTGAGCATGATGATACCGATGGTCGAGCTCTTCTCACGTATCTTCTTGCAGACCGTGAACCCGTCGATCCCGGGCATCATTATATCGAGGAGGACGATGTCGAAGTTGCCGTGCTCTGCCTCAAAGGTCTTGAGAGCAGCCTCGCCGCAGTTGACATCAACGACGTCATAGCCCGCACGCTTTAGGTTTATCACGACGAATTCACGTATGGTGTCCTCGTCCTCACAGATGAGTATTCGTTTCATTTATTTCCACTCCTTGCCGCATTTATTTCTCAGGGAACACCGTCTGCGGAGCCCCTCGGGTCATTCTATATAACTGAATCCTATCGCAACGTCTCCGGAGCTTACGGACAAGCCGTCGCTTTCGTCTCCGGACTGGGGGATATATGCGAGGCAGGCAGAATCGCCTTTCGTGTGCAGGAGCATATATCCTGCCGAGATCCTGTCCTCGCGCGAAACGGAATCCTCCGCGCTGAAGATGCGCAGGAGCTCACGTCCTGCCTTGCCGTCGGCATAGGCGCTGAACACTATCTCGTCATTCGTGGCGTCGTGTCTTACAGCGACCTTATCCCTCCATTTTGCAGGGAATACGAAAACATATCCGTCGCCGATGCTGAAATACGAGGAATACTTGCGTTCAAGACCGCCTTTGCTGTTGAGGCTCATCCAGTCGGTCAGCTTCAGCCGCTCGCCCTCCGAGAGCTCCTCATAGCCCGGAGAATTGAACTGCACCGGTATCTCGAGCTCGCCGTCGCCGTCGATGTCATACGAGCTGCACCCTGACGGGCGTATCGTCGAGAACGACGTTTCGGGAGCAGAAAAGGCGTTCCTCAGCCTTGAATCCTCCATATATATGACGTCTGTCTGTATCAGACCCGAGCCCGATACCGCGTCGATGTAAAGTCCTGTGCTGCCGCCCGGGAGCCTGCCGTATCCGAGACTGTCGAACTCGGTGAACGCTCCGCTGAGCTTGCACAGGTACTGATGATATTTTCCCGCATCGTCGAGCTTATAGACCTCCGCAGTCGCTTTCGCGTTGTTGACAGAGCCGGACAGGACGAGGAAATCGTTCGTGCCGTCGCTGTCGAGGTCGGTAACATCGAAGAAGGAGTACGATTCAGAAAAAGTCGGCGTAATATCGCCTGTTTCGCTGTCGTAGCTGTAGACGGTGACATTCTTCTCCGAGCGGTTGATGAGGGTGCTCCCTATCATAAGGTTCACACGCTCATTGCTGCCGAGCTGCGAGATCATCACCTTTTCTATTTCCGTTCCGGCGGCAGCGGTATCGCATACCGAGCGCCACTTTCCGTCGTACTGGTCGAGGACGTTGATACGGAGCGTATGCTCATCGACACCGAGACCGTTTCGCTCATAGAACACCACGGCTTCGTTCACATCGTCGCCGTCGATGTCCTCGATGATGAAGGCGGAAAGGTACTTGCCCGAGCGCGGATATTTCAGCCTTATGCCCGAACCGGCAGCCTCAGTGAGGGCGCTGAATATCTGCTCCTGCTCGATGCTCTGCTTCGGCGGAGCGAGCAGATTGTCTATGCTCGTGCCGAAAGTGCAGCCCGTGAGCAGCACCGAAGCCGAAGAAGCTGCAGCGGCAGCTTTTGTCAGATCAACTGCTTTCACCGGCTTATTCGCGCTCTTCGAGCTTTACGTACTCGTGCTCCTTGGCGATAGCCTTGTATGCAGGGCGGATTATCCTGTTGCCTGTGAGCATCTCCTCCATACGGTGAGCTGCCCAGCCAGCCATTCTCGCAACCGCAAAGAGCGGCGTGAACAGCTCGTCCGGGATACCGAGCATACGGTAAACGAGACCCGAATACATATCAACGTTCGCACACATCGTCTTTGTCGAGCCCTTTACCTCGAGGAATATCTCGGGGGTGAGGCGCTCGATAGTATCAAGAAGCTTGAACTCTGCCTCTATATCCTTGCCTTTTGCGAGCTCGAATGCCTTCTTCTTGAGGATAACAGCTCTCGGGTCGGAGATGGTGTATACTGCGTGACCCATACCGTAGATGAGTCCGGAGCCGTCGTTGGTCTCCTTGCGGAGAGTGCGGCGCATATAGTCTGCTACCTCGCCCTCGTTGTCCCAGTGCTTGATGTTTGCCTTGAAGTTGTCGAGCATATGTATAACCTGAAGGTTAGCGCCGCCGTGACGCGGTCCCTTCAGCGAGCAGATAGCTGATGAATAAGCTGAATAAGGGTCTGTGCCGGATGAAGTGAGCACGCGGCAGGTGAATGTGGAATTGTTTCCGCCGCCGTGTTCAGCCTGCAGCATCAGGAGGGTATCGAGCATCTGTGCCTCTTCCTTTGAATACTGCCTGTCGGGACGGAGCAGCGAGAGTATGCACTGTGCGGTGTTCTCCTCATAGTTTATGGGGTGCATTATCATACTTGCGTTGTCGAATACGCGGCGCTTGACCTGATAGGCGTTCGCCATAATGACAGGGAGCTTTGAGATAAGGCTTATCGCAGTTCTCATCTCGCTCTCGATGCCCTTGTTCTCGCACTCGTCATCGTAGGAGTAGAGCGCGAGCACCGAACGTGCAAGCTTGTTCATAATATTCTTTGACGGAGCCTTCAATATCATATCCTCAACGAAGCCTGTGGGAAGGTCGCGCTTGAGCGAGAGATATGTGCAGAAATTCTGGAGCTCCTTGGGATTCGGAAGATGTCCGAAGAGGAGGAGGAGCGTGGTCTCCTCATAGCCGAAGCGGTCCTCCGCCTCAACGTTGCTCACGAGGTCATTGATGTTGTAGCCGCGGTAGATGAGCTGACCGGGGATAGGCTCGACCTCGCCTTCATTTATCAGATAGCCGTGAACGTTGCATATCTTTGTGATGCCTGCAACGACTCCGGTACCGTCATTATTGCGCAGACCGCGTCTGACATGATATTTTTCGTAAAGAACGGGCTCTATAACGGAATTTTCCTTTAAGTCTTTGCATAAACCTGTAATATTAGCGCCGGAAATGAATGACGGCATAAGATCACTCTCCTAAATATATTCATTATTAATTATACACCAAACAGTGAGCGATGTCAAATATATTTTGATTTGCTGACATTCCGGAGCGGCGCATTATGTAAAAATTATACCAAAGGAGAAGAAAAATGAAAAAATACCTGTTCTCGGTGCTGTTCCTCAGCCTTGTGATAACCGCTGTGCCTGCACTTCCGGTATGCTTCGGGAGCGGAGCAGCCGAAACGGCAAAAAATACCGGGACACCGGCGCACGAAGCCGTTATCCCGGATGCGGAGCTCTCCTCCTCCGAGCCCTACCGCGTACTCGATACCGCAACGGGAAAGATACTGCTCGTACCCGTCCGCGAATACGTCATAGGAGCTGTCTGCGCGGAAATGCCCGCGACCTTCGAGCCGGAAGCCCTCAAGGCACAGGCTGTCGCCGCACATACATACGCCGAGCGTCAGCGCTCGCTCGCCCGGAGCGCTCCGGACGCAGCTCCCGATGGCGCGGATCTCTCCAACGATACCTCAAAGTATCAGGGCTACCTCACAAACGCCGAGATACGGCAGGCTTTCGGCAAAAACTATGACGAATACTACCGCAGGATAAGCTCCGCCGCAGACGAAGTGCTGCCATACGTCCTGACCTACAAAGGTGAGCCGATAATCGCTGCCTTCCACTCGATGTCCTCGGGAATGACCGAAAGTGCCGAAAATGCGTGGGGCGCGCCGGTGGATTACCTCGTGCCGGTCGAAAGCAGCTCGGACAAAAACGCCCCGTCATACGAAGAGACCGTCCGCATCGGCAGGGACGAGCTCCGCAGCAGGCTCGAAGCCGCTTTCGACGGCATACAGCTTGGCGAGGATATGACAAAATGGCTGAAAACGGCAGAAATATCGGCTTCCGGGACGGTGCTCACCGCAAGAGCCGGTGACCGTACTGTCACGGGAAATGAGATACGCACCGCCCTCGGGCTCCGCTCAGCCGACTTCGATGTCTCATTCGACGGCGATGAAGCTGTTTTCACCACGCGCGGCTACGGTCACGGCGTGGGAATGAGCCAGTACGGCGCTAATTCAATGGCTGCCGCCGGAAGCACGTGGAGGGAGATACTCTCCCACTATTACCCCGATTGCAGCATCGAAAAAACGTCGGACTGAGCCGCCGGACTTGCATTTCTGCGTAAAATGTGGTAGAATCGTTATGATAAAACAAAGGAGGCGGACGCTATCAAAAATATAGAAATGTTCTCGGACGGCGCGTGCAGCGGGAATCCGGGTCCGGGCGGATACGGCGTTATCCTGCGCTATGCAGGCAGGGAAAAGGAACTCTCGGGCGGCGAGAAAATGACCACAAACAACCGTATGGAGCTCCTCGGCGTCATCGTGGGGCTCTCAGCACTGAAAGAGCCGTGCAGGGTGGTGCTCACGACCGACAGCAAATACGTCGTCGACAGCGTGACCAAAGGCTGGGTCTACGGCTGGAAAAAGAAGGGCTGGATAAAGTCCGACAAGAAGCCTGCCCTGAACGTTGACCTGTGGGAGCGCCTGCTTCCCCTTCTCGAGATGCACGAGGTCACCTTCAACTGGGTCAAGGGACACGCCGGACACCCCGAAAATGAGCGCTGCGACCGGCTTGCTGTCGAGCAGCGCGACCTCCACGCCAGATAAAAAAGTCAGCACATTCTGTGCTGACTTTCCGTAAATTTCATACGCAGAAGCGAAAAAGCTCCCCTTCCGGAGCTTTTTCGCTTTTTTTATCGTTTCACGAATGCGTCTGTTTCCTGCTGCAAAAGCCGGAAGACGTTCGCTGCAAGGTATCCGTCCGCTATCGCGTGATTGAGGCGGACACTCACCGGCATCAGCAGCCTGCCGTTTTCCTCGCGGTATCTGCCCCAGTTCACGATAGGAGCAAAGTACAGGTAGCCGTCCGGGAGCTCGATATTCAGTGAATCATATGAGAGCCACGGGATATACGACGCATCGAACCAGTTGGGGTGATCTGCCGGATCAAGGCGGTATTCGCGTGTAAGCTTCGCCTCCTCGACATCGCGCAGCGCCTCGTTATAGAACGTTTCGTAGTCCGGGCTGTATTTCGTATATACCGGAGTACAGGTCTCGGTATCATCGTGGAAGACATACTGTGTCGGGTTTATCTCATCGTAACAGATGAGCTCGTCAGTCTGCCAGATGTAGCCCATTCTGTAATCCTCGCGCGAATTGAGCACCTTCGAGAGTATATACAGGAAATCAATGTAGAACCTCGTGCCCTTCTCCTTTGAATATGCGGCGAGCCCGGTCACATCGATCCTCGCCGTCATCGAGACCGAACACTTGCAGTCCTCGGTAAAATGCCTGTATACGCCTTTGCGGTAATATTTGTCCTTGTCTATGACCCTGTATCCCATATGCTTCGTCCTTATAAATGCCGGTCGTTTTGTTTATGCTGAACTGAGTCTGAGTGCGCTTATGTGGAGTGCGCCTGCATCGACCTTCTGTATCATCAGTGCATCGTTGCCTGTTACACCGTCCTGACCGTCAACGTCCGCATTTATCTTGCCCTGCGGCTTGAGCTCGTACTTGTCTCTGTTGGCGATAGCTTGCAGGATAGCAACTGCATCTGCCACAGTAACGTTTCCGTCGAGGTTAGCATCGCCTGCAACTCCGTTCACAACAGGAACAGTTGTGGTCTGCTCAGTTGTGGTTGTTGTTTCGGGAGGGGCAGTTGTGGTTGTCGTCGTGGTGGTAGTTGTAGTCGTTGTGGTAGTAGTTGTTGTGGTGGTAGTTTCAGCAGGAGCAGAAGCTGATACATAATCATCAACTATGCCTGCCCAGAACTTGCCCATTTTCTCATAGCCCTTGTCTGTGGGGTGGAGCTGATCGGAATCCATATCGTTCATACCGTCGAGACAGCCGTGAACATCGGCAAATCTTACGTTCTTGCCTGCGCTCTGATAGGATTCAGCCACCTTCCTGACTGTGGCGTTGTAGTTCGCAACTCTCTGAGCATTGCCGCCGTATGCTGTGAACTCGGGGATAGAGCCTATGAATATCATACCGTCCGAGGGCATATCCGCAAGCATATAATCGAGAAGGTCGCGAAGGTTGCTCTCGCAGGTCGTGAGGTCGCGGTTAGCTGTCATATCATTCGTACCGATGATGAGGAGAACGATGTCGGGCTTTGCGCTTGCGATGGCGTTTTTGTTCTTAAGCTTTTCAAGCAGACCGTTCTCGCCCCAGCTCGGGATAGGATACTGCTGCTTGATAGTGTAGCCGCTGTAGCCGGCGTGGTTGTCATCGTAGGAGACATTCTGCCCGTTGAAGCTGAAGCTTGCATTGCCCGAGCCCTCGGGACCTACCATATCCACCTTTGTATAACCCTTCTGCTTGAGATAGTAGTCGAGATACTTTCTGTATCCGCCTGTGTGACCATAGCCGAATGTGATAGAGTCGCCGACAGGCATTATCCTGATGACATCGTCCTTTGTAACAGTTCCGGGACCGCTCTGGACGGGCGAGGAAACAGTGCCCTGACCGGTGACTACAGACGATGGCTTGCCTGACTTTGATACCTGAACGGCGTCGATGTAGAAGTCGCAGATGTCATCGGAGCCATCGGGGGTCTCGATGTAGAGAACGAGGTCTCTTCCGCCTTCGGGGATAGTGAACTCGGTGTTCTCAAGCTTTGTCCACTCGCCGCTCTGAGCCGTACATTCAGCGACCTTATTGTAAGAGGTGGTGCTTCCGTCGCTTTGCTGGAGAGACATCTGCATAGCCGCGCTCCTGCCGGAGGTCTGGAGGATAGCTGTGCTGAAGCTGTAGGTGAAGCCGGGAACGAATGCGTTCGGGTCGAGCTTGATAGCTGTGCCGTTCCAAGCCTTGGTTCTGCCGGAAACATAGAGTGACTGTTTTCCGTCATAGTAGTTGGAGGTGTCGAGCGATGTGGCTGCATCTCCTCTGCCTTCCCAGTCGTCCTTGCCGTTCTCGAAGCTGCAAGTGAAGTAGTCGCCGCTGTTGTCGGGCTGAACTGTGGGATTTGCAGGAGTTGTCTCCTGAGGCTGTGTAGTAGTGGTGGAAGGCTGAGTTACGGGAGCCTGCTTGCCGCCCCAGAGGATAGAGCTGTCATTGATGACGGACATCATCGTGTTGAGCACGGGCTCGGAAGCGGAATACCACGAATTTGACGACCTGTTGAGATAGCCGTGTGATTCGCCGCCGTTGCCGCCCTCAACGTTGTTGTCCCAGAGGATACAGGGGATACCAGCCTTCTTTGCGGCTGTGATGTAGTCCTTTGCCCACGCCTGACGTGAACTGAGGTTGTTGAAGTTCGACGCGCTGAACTCGCCGATGACTACGGGGATATTCTTCTCGTCCTCAAGCTGCTTGAGACCGCTGAAGAAGCTGTTGATAGCGCCTGTGTAGTCCTCGCCCCAGCCGCTCTTGCCGGGATAGTTGTGGTTTGCCTTGTCATCGTCCGCCATTGTGAAATAGTAGGGCAGATATGCGTGTACCGAATACGCGACATTTCCGCTTCCGCTGGGGAATGTCACTGCTCTGATAGCCTTCATATCGGACGAAGCGCAGTAGCCGGGGAGCATCAGCAGACGCTCCTTGTTTGCCGCAGAGCCCTGTCCGCGGACTGTCTCAACGAACTTGGCATTGAGCTTGTTGATGTAGTTCCATGTGTAGCCGCCGTCGCCCTCGCCGTTGCCCCATTCGCTCACGGAGGGGTTGCCGGTCTGTCGCGGCTCGTTCATACCCTCGAAAACGAGGTGCTGATCGTAGTCCTTGAATGTGTTCGCCACCTGCTTCCAGATAGCCGTGAGCTTTGCCTCGGCGTTGCGGTAGGAGTTGTCATTGAACTGTCCGACGTTCACCCACTCCTCGTGGTGGACGTTGAGGATAACGTACATATCGTCCTTGATACAGTAATCGACTACCTCCTTGACGCGCGCCATCCACGCGCTGTCGATATTGTTGTTTCCGTCGAGGTGAGGGTACCACGTTGTCGGGATCCTGACGGTGTTGAACCCCTTCTTCTTGACTGTGTCGATCATTGCCTGAGTTGTCTTCGGGTTGCCCCAGCTGATCTCGGTGTTGAGACCGTAGTTGCCGTTTCCGCCCGTTGCGTCGAGGCTGTTGCCTATGTTCCAGCCTATTTTCATCTCGCGCGTGATGTCGAACGCGCCCATGCCGCTTGCCGCATCGGCTTCGCTCACAACGTCCGTGATGAACGTGAAGCGGAAGCTCGTCAGCAGGCACGCAGCCGCAGCGGCAGTGCCTACAGCTCTTCTGATGAATGACTTCATTGCGATCATCTCCTTATATAATATAATTTCCCAGTTACAGTGTCTGCACACACTGCTCTGATTTTATTCTAACACATTGCACGAGTCAAGTCAATAATATTTGTGCAATTTGTCCACGTTAAGTGTGTAGAATTCTAATTATTAATTTTATGTGAATTGAACAATCAGAGGAAGGAAAAACCGTGATTTTAACGAACAACAAATTAACAATATGTAAATCAGCTTTCTTTTTTACTTAATTAAGCGGCAAAAAAAGTGCAGCGCGTCTCCTCGCTGCACTATGCATTTATACCGAATAAACCTTTGCTGCAATATCCACGGACTGTTTTGCGTCCTTCGCGTAGTAATCGGCGTGTATCTGCTCTGCGTAGGAGGCGGTCAGCACTGCTCCGCCCACGACGGTCCTGCACTCCGGATACTGCTCGTTCAGCAGGCGTATCGTCTCAGCCATAGAGCCGAGAGTCGTCGTCATAAGCGCGGAAAGTCCGACAAGGCTGACCTTGTGTTCGATAGCCGCATCGACGATGACCTGCGGGTCAACGTCCTTGCCGAGGTCGATGACCGTGAAGCCGTAGCTGTCGAGCAGCACCTTCACGATGTTCTTGCCGATGTCGTGAATGTCTCCCTTTACCGTTGCGAGCACTACCTTCCCCTTCGAGACCGTTTCGCCGCTCGTCTGCGCGAGCCTGTCCTTGATGACCTCGAAGCAAGCCTGTGCCGCACCTGCTGTGAGAATGAGCTGAGGCAGGAATATCTTGCCCTTCTCGAATTTATCTCCGGCAGAATCGAGCGCCGGTATGAGATAGCTGTTGATTATCTCCATTGCATCGGTAGTCCTCAGCAGCTCCTCCGCCGCCTTTACAGCGTCTGCCTTCAGACCGTTCGCGACCGAGTATATCAGGTCCGGCGTACCCTTGTCGGCAGTCGCCGGAGCAGCCTTCGGAGCGGTGTCTCCGTCCGCATAAACCGCTATGAACTCCGCAGAATCACGGTCTATACCGGCAAGCAGCCTGTACGCACGCACCGCACCGATGATAGATGCGATATTCGGGTTGATTATCGGAAGGTCGAGACCGCTGTGCAGCGCCATTGTGAGGAACGTGCGCGTGATGAGTTCTCTGTTGGGAAGTCCGAATGAGATATTCGACACACCGAGCACCGTCCGCAGTCCGAGCTCATTCTTGACGCGGCTGAGAGCACCGAGCGTCTCCATTACGCCGTCCTGCTCCGCGGAAGCCGTGAGCGTGAGACAGTCGATGAAGACGTCCTCCTTCGGGATACCGCAGGACATCGCGCGGTCGAGTATCTTCTTTGCGATAGCGAATCTGCCCTCCGCAGTCTTGGGTATGCCGCCCTTGTCGAGCGTGAGTCCGACAACTGCCGCGCCGTATTTCTTGACGATGGGAAGTATCCGGTCGAGCGATTCGTCCTCGCCGTTGACGGAGTTGACTATCGGCTTGCCGTTGTATACGCGCAGACCGGCTTCGAGCACCTCCGGTATCGTGGAATCGAGCTGGAGCGGCGTATCACAGATACTCTGTATCGCCTTCACAGCTGTCACCATCATTGCCTTTTCGTCGATGCCGGGCAGACCCACGTTCACGTCGAGTATCTCAGCTCCGGCGTGTATCTGCTCTACAGCCTGACCGAGGATATAATCTATATCGTGCGCGAGGAGCGCCTCCTTGAAGCGCTTTTTGCCGGTGGGATTTATGCGCTCGCCTATAACTCTCGGCTGGTCGATGTTCACGCAGTTCACAGCCGAGCAAACAACGCTTCGGCTGCTTATCTCACGGGGCGAGTATCCGCAGTCCTCAAGTGCCGCGATGACAGCCGAGATATGCGCCGGAGTAGTTCCGCAGCAGCCGCCGAATATCTTGACGCCTGCCTCAGCGAGCTTCACCGCGCTTGCGGCGAAATCCTCCGGTCCTACACTGAATTCATTGGTGACAGGGTCGGGCAGACCTGCGTTCGGCTTGGCGATTACAGGAAGTATCGTCAGGCTGCATATCCGCTCAAGAACGGGATACAGCTCGTCCGGTCCGAGCGAGCAGTTGACGCCTACTGCGTCTGCGCCGAGGCCCTCGAGCACAGCCACCATACACTCCGCTGAAACGCCTGTGAACGTGCGCATATTCTCCTCGAAGGTCATCGTCACCATTACCGGCTTGTTGGAATTTTCCTTTGCCGCGAGCACCGCAGCCTTGACCTCGTAAAGGTCGGTCATCGTCTCGATGACGATGAGGTCGGCGTCCTTTCCGGCGAGGACTATCTCGCGGAAGCAATCATACGCCTCCTCGAAGCTGAGAGTGCCGGACGGCTCAAGGAGCTGTCCTATCGGTCCGATGTCGAGGGCTGTGAGAGCTCTTCCGGCTGCGGCAGTCCTTGCGTTCGCAATGCCGGCAGAGACCACCTCCTCCACCGAATGTCCGCTCCCTTCGAGCTTATATCGGTTCGCGCCGAAGGTGTTGGCGTAGATGATGTCCGCGCCGCTTTCGACATACTGTGAGTGTATCGAGATTATCGCCTCAGGCTCGGTGAGGTTGAGCAGCTCGGGGACATGGTCTGTTCCGAGACCTGCCGCCTGAAGCATCGTACCCATTCCGCCGTCGAGGAAGACGAAGCTGCTGCTTTCAAGCAATTCATTGAATCTGTCGGACATAGCGTATCCCTCCTTTTTCGTTCATTCATTCCTGAATGTGCCAAGGAAGCGGAAATATTCAAGGTTTTCCGCAAGGTCGTTCATCAGCGCCTTGACGCTCGGTTCATTTATCCTTCCGCTGAAATCGAGATAGAACATAACGTCGAAGCTGCCGTCCTTTATCGGTCGGCTCTCGATGCGGAGAAGGTTCATCCCATTGACGTAGAATTTTGTGAGAAGACGGTAAAGGCTTCCCTCTGTGTGCGGTATTTTCAGCATTACCGATACCGCGTCCGATTCCGGAGCCGATTGCAGCTCACGCGAGATGCATACGAAGCGTGTGCGGTTGAGGGCACAGTCTGTGATGCCGCGGGCGATTATGTGCAGCCCGAGCTTTTCCGCACAGTCAACCGAGCATATCGCCGCTATCCTTTCATCTGAGCTGCTCTCTGCCACCATAGCCGCAGCAGTCGCTGTATTGCCGTATTCAGCTGTTTTCAGTCCGCGTGCCGTGAGGTAATCGCAGCACTGGGCGATAGCCTGAGGGTGAGAATACACCGTGGTTATCTCCGATTCGGGAATATCATCCTTTGCAGCAAGGCAGTGGTTTATCTCGACGCACACCTCACTGACCGTATAAACACTGTATTTCGCCATAAGATCATAGGTGCTGTTCACGCTTCCGGCTGTGGAATTGTGTACCGGGAGAACGCCGTAGTCGAGCTCGCCCGACTGCACAGCTGCGAAAACGTCCTCGAAGGTCTTGTAGAAAATCGGCTGTTTATCGCCGAATATCATTCTTGCAGCCGTCTCGGAGTTTGCTCCGGGAGCCCCCTGACAGCCGATACGCTCAGCGCCTGCAAAATCTGGGACTGTGAAGCCGTAACCGGGACTGTCCGCGAGTATCCGGCGGTTCTGGAGAATCTTGCTGATGTCCATTATTGAAGTGAAAAGAGCGGCTGTGCCTGCTTCAAGCTCGCTGTCAGCGGTCTGTTCGCGTATGCGGTCGATTATCTGCTGCTCGCGTCCGCCCTGAAAGACCGGCATATTATGCTGTCTCTTGTACTCCGCCACACCGCGGCAAAGCTCCATTCTCTTCTTGAATAGTTCGAGTATCCCGCTGTCAATATCATCTATTCCGTCACGAAGCTGCTGAAGATCCATAAAATACCTCCGGGTCCATATAATTATCCATTCTGATTTTATCACACATCTCCCTAAATGTCAACAAATCCATACGGCAGAGGCAATTAGTCAAAACAAAATAAAATTGTATAAAATGTTGCAATGGGGATAGCATTTGTGGTATAATAATAAAGTATATTATGAGAAGGTGCGGCTATGCGGTATTTTATTGTAAAATGATATACTCAACAATGCTGCCCGTATCAGGATAATTATTGGAATACAGGTAGGTATAAGTGAAAAAAGTACGTATATTAGGTGTTGACCCCGGCTATGCGATCGTCGGCTTCGGCGTCGTCGACTACGACGGCTTCCGTTTTTCCCTCGTGGAATACGGTGCCGTGCTCACAGAGGCGGACACGCCGTTCCCCCAGAGGCTCAGGGCTATCAGGAATGATATGGAGTTCATCTTCGGAGAATTCTCGCCCGACGTTATGGCTATAGAAAAGCTCTACTTCAACACCAACCACACTACCGGCATCGATGTTGCTCAGGCAAGGGGAGTCACGCTACTCTCGGCAGCCGAGCGCGATGTACCGATATACGAATATACGCCGCTGCAAGTGAAATCCGCTGTTGTCGGCTACGGAAAAGCCGAAAAGAAGCAGGTGATGGAGATGACAAGGCAGATACTCGGGCTTGTCAACATCCCGAAGCCCGATGATGCGGCGGACGCACTCGCTATAGCTATCTGTCACGGTCACTCCACAAGATGGGGCTGACCGCAGGAGGGGATAAGATTGATATACAGTCTTCACGGAAGGCTCGCACTCAAAGAGCTCGGCTTCGTTGTCGTTGAATGCGGTGGAGTCGGCTACGGATGCAGGACTTCCTACAACACCGTGTCACAGCTCGGTGATACGGGCAGCGATGTAACGGTATACACTCACCTTTACGTCAGGGAGGACGCAGTCGAGCTGTTCGGCTTCGCCACACTTCAGGAGCTCAGCTGCTTCAGGCTGCTCATTTCGGTAACAGGCATCGGTCCGAAGGCGGCAACGTCCATACTTTCGGATATGACGCCTGAAAAATTCGCTTTCACCGTCGCTTCCGGCGACAGTAAAACATTCACGCGCACCAAAGGGATCGGCGCAAAAACAGCACAGAGGATAGTCCTCGAACTCAAGGACAAGATCTCCTCGGAATCGCTCGGTGGCTCAGTTGCCGCAGACGCAGTGGATTTCGCAGCTGTTTCGCCCGGCGCAGTCTCATCGGCTGTGACCGAAGCCCTCGAGGCTCTTATGGTGCTCGGATATACGCAGGGAGAGGTCGCACCGATACTCGGCAAGCTTGACCAGTCCCTCAGCACTCAGGATATGATAAAGGAAACTCTCAGAATAATGAACGCAAAAAATATGCGCTGAAAATCACACGCACAGAAAGGAAGATCTGATCATGAATCTGGACGAGCTACTTAAAGCTGCTATCAAGGACCCGTCAAAGCGCTCGCTCTTCTTGCAGACACTGATAAAAAGCGACGTTTACGTTATCTGCAAGAACCCCGTCAAGGAGGACCGCAGCCGCGAAGAGGGTGGTATCCAGCTCGAGCTTATCACGACCCAGAACCCCAACGGAGATATTTTTATCCCCTTCTTCACGAGCTATCGCTCACTCCAGCAGTTTGCCAAGAGATACGTTGACTGCTACAAGATAAACTGCCTCAGGCTCTTTGACCTGATACAGTCTGTATCAGCCGTTCTCAACCCCAACTCCTACGGCAAGGAATTCTCCTCGCAGGAGATAAAAAGCATACTTATGATCGCCCGAAACCTCAAGATAAAGGCTATCTCCTACAATGAGGCTGATACGATCAGCTACCGCCCGTGCGAGCACTCGGTAGGTCATATCACAAAGGCAGCCTCAAAGTTCCTCTCGAAACAGCCAAATGTTGACAGAGCCTTCATAATGGAGATGATAAAGGGCTGCGAAAGACCGCAGATACTCATCGTTCTCGATATGATGGGAAGTACGAGGAAGCTGTTCGTGCCGCTGTCAAAGTATCTCTCAAAGACCGTCAAGGCGAACGAGCACCTCTGCTTCATCAGCTATGAACAGGATATGGGCAAGAAGGCAGCAAAGACAGTTGAGCCGTTCTATGTCCGCAAGAAGCGCTATTTTGAAAAGTGATAACAGCATATCTCACGCAGGAAAGGAGCTGAGAGAAATATGATAGAGACCGGAGAAATGGAATTCGCCCCGAGAGTCATCTCTCCCGAGGCAACTCAGGACGACGGCGATATTGAAATATCCCTCCGCCCGCAGAGCCTGCACGAATATATCGGTCAGGACAAGGTAAAGGAGAAGATAGCGATATACATCGAGGCTGCACGCAAGCGCGGCGAGCCGCTCGACCACGTCCTGCTGTACGGACCTCCCGGACTCGGCAAGACTACTCTCTCCTCCATAATCGCACACGAGCTCGGAGTCAATCTCCGCGTGACGACGGGTCCGGCTATCGAAAAGCCGGGCGACCTCGTCTCGCTCCTCACGAGCCTGAATGACAATGACGTCCTCTTCATCGACGAGATACACCGCCTTTCGCGTGCCGTCGAGGAGATACTCTACCCCGCCCTTGAGGACAGGGTGATAGACATTATCATCGGCAAGGGACCGTCGGCGCGCTCGATACGTATGGACCTGAAGCCGTTCACGCTCATCGGCGCTACCACACGCGCAGGTCAGCTCTCTGCGCCGCTCCGCGACAGATTCGGAGTCATCGAGCGCCTTGAGCTCTACACAAAGGACCAGCTCACCGACATCGTCCGCAGAAGCGCTATGATACTCTGTATCCCCTGCGATACCGACGGTGCGGCTGAAATTGCCGGAAGAGCACGCGGTACGCCGCGTATCGCGAACCGTCTGCTGAAACGTGTGCGCGACTTCGCCGACGTTATGGGCAACGGTCAGATAACAAGGGAAATAGCATCTATCGCCCTCAGCAGGCTCGAAATAGACAATCTCGGTCTCGACAGCCTCGACAGGCGTATGCTGCAAATGATAATCAAGGGCTACGGCGGCGGTCCGGTCGGACTCGAAACGCTCGCCTCCGCTATCGGTGAGGAATCGGTCACGCTCGAAGACATATGCGAGCCGTTCCTGATGCAGCTCGGCTTCCTCGGAAGAACGCCGCGCGGCCGCGTTGCGACACGCCTCGCCTACGAGCACCTCGGCATAGTTCCGCCGGACACCCGTTCCGGCGCTGATGACGGTCAGCTCTCGTTCTGACCACCCTTTGATGTTATGAAGATAAAAACTACACGCACTGCAAATTACGACCACAACCTCGCCTGCAAGCTCACTGACCGTATGATAAACGGTCAGGGGATGGGCGATGTCTCAAAGCTGAAATACGGACTCTGTCATATGAGCTTCAACGGCTGTGAGGTAATATCGGTCTACAACGCGCTGAGATATGTCGGCAAGCCGCAGCCTCTTCAGGAGGTCGCGTTCTTTCTTGAGAAGTACCGTATGCTGTTCGGGATATTCGGCTGCAATATGTTCCGCCTCGGAAAGGCTCTCGAAAAATACGGCGCGTCATATGAGCGTATCGGCGAGATAGGCGATACGCCTGCTTTTATTATATCGTTCTGGACGGGCAGACGCTTCCTGTCATCTATCCACACCGTCTTCTGCACACGCGAGGAGGACGGCAGGATAAAGGTCTACAACAGGTACAACAACTGCGATACCGTCCGCTACGGAGATGCTTCCGGAGAAATCTTCGGCAAGTACAAGCCTGTAGTTATCTATGCCATAAAAAAATAGTTTCTGCTGCGTATACTATAGAAAGGAGGAGCAGCTATGGGAAGAATGTTCGGACGCGACGGTATGCGTGCCATCGCCGTCACCGAGCTGACCTGCGAGCTCGCACTGCAAATAGGAAGAGCTGCTGCGGTCGTGCTTGCGAAGCAGAATTCCGAAAAGACAAAAATACTCATCGGTATGGACACAAGAAGCTCCTCCGATTCGATAGCCGCGGCTCTCTGCTCGGGCATCTGCTCCGCCGGTGCGGACGCAGAGCTCATCGGAGCTGTCCCGACGCCTGCGCTCGCGTGGCTCGTAAAGGAGCACGGCGCGAACGGCGGGATTATGGTGACGGCTTCGCATATCAACGCTGAATTCAGCGGGATAAAGCTGTTCTCGGCCCTCGGTCACCGGCTCTCCGATGACCGCGAGGAGGAGATAGAGCGCCTTATCCTCGACAATCCCGGCGAGATAATCCCCATTCCGCGCCGGAATTACGGCAAGCTCACGTTCAGCGAGCACGCCGTGGACAAATACATAGCTCATATCCGCGAAACAGCCTGCGCAGACCTGAGCGGTCTCAAGGTCGTAATAGACTGCGCGAACGGCTGTGCTTCCCGGACCGCAAAGGAGATATTCACCGCGCTCGGCGCTGAGATAGTCTTCATCGGCAATTCGCCCGACGGCTCGAATATCAACAAGGACTGCGGCAGCACCCACATCGACAGCCTTATGAGAGCTGTAAAGGAGAACGAATGCACCTGCGGTATCGCATTCGACGGTGCAGCTGAACGCTGTCTTGCCGTCGATGAGAACGGCTCGCTCGTGGACGGCGATGTCATCATCGCCATGTGCGCGAAGGATATGAAGGAGAGAGGAAAGCTCCGCAATAATTCCATTATCTTCACGCAGGCGAACAACCTCGGGCTGCTGCAGTTCGCACGCACGAACGGCATCGGCACATCTGCTTCATCTCCCGGTGAGCGGAGTATGATAAGACGTATGCTCGAATGCGGCTACAGCCTCGGCGGCGACCCTGCCGGACACATCCTCTTCCCGGACGAAGCCCCGTCCGCAGACGGTCAGCTCACAGGGATAAGACTGCTCGATGTGCTCGCACGCTCCGGCAGGAAGCTCAGCGAGCTCTCGGGAGTTATCGAGAAGTGTCCGCAGGTGATGCTGAACGTCCCTATCGACAAGCGCTTCCGCGAGGTTTGGAAAAATGACCGTGCCGTCACCGGTATCATCGACGAATTCTCGGAGATACTCGGCGAGGAGGGCAGAGTCGTCGTCCGCGAGGTCGGCGCTGAGCCCGTTATCCGCATTATGATAGAAGGCAGGGACTTCTCTACGATAAATACAATGGCGCTTCAGATCGCCGATACCATAAAGGAGCGGCTGACTCTTCATCAGCTGCATTAAGGAGTTACAAATTGAGGACTGCGACCAACTGGAAGGATTATATCATCTTAGATACATCTGACGGAGAAAAGCTCGAAAAATGGGGGAAGGTATCACTTGTCCGCCCCGATCCGCAGATAATATGGAAAACCGACAGGACAGATCCCCTGTGGAAGGGCGCTGACGGTCACTATCACCGCTCAAACAAGGGCGGCGGCGAATGGGAGTTCCGGAAAAGGCTCCCCGAAAGCTGGAAGATAAGCTACGGCGCTCTCACGTTCAATATCCGCCCGACCGGCTTCAAGCACACCGGGCTTTTCCCCGAACAGGCTGTGAACTGGGACTTTATGGCGGAGAAGATACGCGGCGCAGGCAGGGAAATAAATGTCCTGAACCTTTTTGCCTACACGGGAGGAGCTACTCTCGCCTGTGCGGAGGCAGGCGCTAATGTCTGTCACGTCGACGCTTCGAAGGGAATGGTGCAGTGGGCGCGCGAAAACGCCGCAGCATCGGGACTCTCCGAGAAGCCGATACGCTGGATAGTCGATGACTGTGAAAAATTCATCGCACGTGAGATACGCCGCGGACGCAAATACGATGCCGTCATTATGGACCCTCCGAGCTACGGAAGAGGTCCCGGCGGAGAGGTGTGGAAGCTCGAGGACTGCGTTTATGACCTCGTGAAGCTCTGCTCGGGAGTTCTCTCGGACGAGCCTCTCTTCTTCCTCATAAACAGCTATACCACCGGACTTTCGCCGTCCGTTATGGGATATATCCTCGGAAGCGTGCTCACCGGCAGATTCGGCGGAAAGGTAAGCTTCGACGAGATAGGGCTGCCCGTGCAGTCCACGGGTATGACTCTCCCCTGCGGCTCGACCGCGATATGGGAGGGCGGCTCACGCTGACACTCACCGGTACACTGCAAGATGAACGGCAGCATCCTGCACGCCGCACATAAAAGCAGATACAAGCAAAGGAATAATATGGAAAATATGATCGAGATCTCCGGTCTGCACTTCAGCTACCCATCTGACGACGGCAAGGAAGCCGCAGAGGTGCTGAAGGGGATAGACCTCACGATAAAGGAAGGCGAATTCGTGGCTGTGCTCGGGCACAACGGCTCCGGCAAGTCAACGCTCGCCAAGCATATCAACGCGATACTTCTCCCCACTGAGGGAAAGGTAATCGTGGACGGTATCGACACCGCCGACGAAAAGCGGCTCTTTGAGCTCCGCCAGTGCGCCGGAATGGTGTTCCAGAACCCCGATAACCAGATAGTTTCATCGGTAGTCGAGGAGGACGTCGCATTCGCGCTCGAAAACCTCGGCGTGCCTTATGATGAGATGAGGCGGCGCGTCGATGATTCGCTCAAAGCCGTTAATATGTACGATTACCGCCTCCATTCGCCGAGCCAGCTCTCGGGCGGACAGAAGCAGCGTATCGCTATCGCCGGCATCATCGCTATGCAGCCGAAATGCATAATCCTCGACGAGCCGACAGCTATGCTCGACCCACAGGGCCGCCGCGAGGTAATGGCAACGATAAAGAAAATGAACCGCGAACAGGGTATAACCATCGTCCTCATCACGCACTATATGGACGAAGCCGCTCAGTGTGACCGCATCGTCGTAATGGACAAGGGCACTGTTGCACTCGATGATACGCCGCGCAATGTGTTCTCGCACGTTGAAGAGGTGATGCGGATAGGGCTCGATGTGCCGCAGGTGACTGAGCTCGCATGGGAGCTGCGCAAAGCCGGCTTCGACATACCGCAGGACATCATCACGGAAGAGGAATGCGTCGCGGCGATAAAAAAGCTAATGGCTACTGCATAATGACTCGGAAAGAGGGAAGATATATTGGCAATTCTTGAGACCCGTCAGCTCACATATACCTACAGCATCGGCTCGCCGTTCGAGAAAACGGCTGTCGATCACGTAGACCTTAAAATAGAAGAGGGAGAAATGGTAGGCGTGATGGGTCACACAGGCTCAGGCAAATCCACGCTGATACAGCATTTCAACGGTCTGCTCAGACCGACATCAGGCACTGTCCTGCTCGACGGCAAGGACATCTGGGCGGATAAAAAGAGTATCCGCGATGTCCGCTTTCAGGTCGGACTCGTTTTCCAGTATCCGGAATATCAGATATTCGAGGAGACAGTTTTCAAGGACATAGCTTTCGGTCCGCGGAATATGGGGCTCGATGAGCAGGAAATAAAGCGCCGCGTCCTTGAAACAGCCCACGACATCGGTCTGAAGGAGGAGCTCCTCAAGCGCTCGCCGTTCGAGCTCTCGGGCGGACAGAAGCGCAGAGTCGCTATCGCAGGCGTTATGGCTATGGAGCCGAAGGTGCTCATACTCGATGAGCCGACCGCCGGTCTCGACCCTGCCGGACGCGATAAGATAATCTCGCATATCAAGGAGTATCACAAGCGGATGAAGAACACTATCCTCATCGTCTCGCACAGCATGGAGGACATCGCAGGCTTCGCGGACAAGATACTCGTAATGAACAAGGCTAAGCTCTTCTGCTATGACGATACCGAGAAGGTCTTCGGCAGAGCTGCGGAAATATCTGAGATAGGGCTCGATGTTCCGCAGATAACCAAGGTCTTTATGGAACTGAAAAGGCAGGGGCTCGACTTCGGCAAGGAGGTCTATACCGTGCCGTATGCGCGTGACCTTCTTCTGAAGCATCTGCGCGGAAAGGCAGGTGCTGAGGATTGCTGAGGGATATAACCATCGGACAGTATTTCCCGGGCAACAGCCTTATACACCGCCTTGACCCGAGATTCAAAATAGTCATCACACTTATTTATATACTGATGCTCTTCACGGGCAGCAATATCATCTGCCTCGCAGTCGGCGGAGTCTACACGATAGCCGCCCTGCTGCTGTCGCGGATACCGTTCAAAATGTTCTGGAAGAGCGTAAAACCGCTCCTGCCGTTCCTTCTGCTGACGGCGGTGCTGAACGTCCTGCTCGTTGACAGCGGTGACGTATATTTCAAGTGGAAATTCATCAAAATAACCGCAGGCGGCGTGAATATCAGCGTCTTTATGATAATAAGGATAGTGCTGCTCATAATGGGCAGCTCGCTGCTGACCTACACCACATCGCCTATCACGCTCACGGACGCGATAGAACGTCTGCTCTCGCCGCTCAAGCTGCTGAGATTCCCCGTGCATGAGCTCGCGATGATGATGTCGATAGCGCTCCGCTTCGTGCCCACGCTTATCGAGGAGACCGACAAGATAATGTCGGCTCAGAAGGCAAGAGGCGCCGAGATAGATACAGGCAGCTTCGTTACAAGGGCAAAGAATATGATCTCGATACTCGTCCCGCTTTTTATCTCGTCATTCCGCCGTGCAGATGAGCTTGCAACGGCTATGGAATGCCGCTGCTACAACGGCGGTGAGGGACGTACAAGACTGAGACAGCTCAAGGCTTCGGCGCGTGACTTCATCGCGCTCGCCGTTACGCTCCTCTTCTATGCGGGAGCTCTGACTGTGGGGCTGCTCTTCAAGTAGAACGACCAAAGAGGATCAGACAATGAGACGCAAAGTCAAAAAGACCTTCCGCACGCGCTTTGAGGACTTCCGCAAAAGCAAGTGGGGAAATATACTATATGATAAAGGCGTGCTGTATTTCGCGCTCGCATTCATAATACCGGCTGTGCTGATGCTCATCGGCTTCGGACAGAAGGGCATACACCCGTTCGGCAATCAGCAGATGCTCGTTGTCGACCTGTGGCATCAGTATTACCCCTTTTTCCGCGTCGAGGGCGAAAAGCTCCGCACAGGCGGCTCGTTCCTCTACTCGTGGCAGAACGGTATGGGCACGAATTTCCTTTCGCTCATCTCCTATTATGCCGCAAGTCCGCTGAACCTGTTGTCGGTATTTTTCAGCAATGAGAACTCGCGCGATGCACTCACCTATATCCTTGTCGCAAAAATAGGCTTCGCCGGAGCGTTCTTCAGCTGCTTCCTGAGATATACCTACAAGCGCCGCGACTTCTCGATAGTTATTTTTTCGACAATGTTCGCGCTTTGCAGCTATATGCTCGGCTATTACTGGAACGTTATGTGGTTCGACACCGTCGCGCTGTTCCCGCTCGTTATGACGGGAGTTGTCGCGCTGTGCCGTGAGGGGAAATGGAAGCTTTATACCGTATCGCTCGCTCTTTCGCTCATATGCAACTACTATATCGGCTATTTCACCTGCATATTCACGCTTCTGATGTTCTTTGCAGCAGCTGTCTGCGAATGCAGGGGCGTGAAGGACTTCTTCTTCAGGCTGTGGCTGATAATACGTTCATCCGTTATCGGCATCGGGCTCGGGGCATTCATGCTCATTCCGGCGTACTGCGGTCTGAAACTTACCTACAGTATGAACAATCATTTTCCTCAGCAGCTCAAATGGTATGAGAAGTGGTACGACATAGTCGCAAATCTCCTCTCATACAGCGAGCCGGCAAAAAAAGAGGGACTGCCGAACTTCGCCTGCGGAATGCTCGCAGTAGTGCTGTTCGGTGTATTCCTGTTCTCAGCAGGAATAAAAATACGTGAGAAGATCTCGGTGTCGCTGCTGCTCGCGGCGGTATTCGTGAGCTGCAACCTCAACGTGCTCAACTTCATATGCCACGGCTTCCACGCAACAAATCAGATCCCCTACCGCTTTGCGTTCATATTCTGCTTCCTGCTTGTCACGGCGGCTTTCCGCGCGTATGACGCTATGACCGCAAAGGGTATAAGGATATACCAGCTTCTTCTGCTCGTCCCCGGACCGGCTCTCGTGTTCGGTCTGAACGTGTGGAAAATGACAAAAACTGACAGCGGCTTCACCTTTGACGGCGCCTTCAGAGCCTCAGTTTTCATCGCAGGAGCTTACCTCCTCATATTCTCGGCAGGAAAGCTTTTCCCGTTCAAGAGCAAAACGGTCCGCAGGACCGTAGTGAATGCAGCGCTTGCAGCTGCTGTTATCGCCGAGCTGACGAGCAATACCCTCATCGGTGTAAAGACGGTCGGCAGCTCGAGCTACACGAGCTATCCGTATATGAACGACGACGTCAAGCCGCTCCTCTCGGCTATGCGCGAGGACGATAAAAGCCTCTTCTCACGTGCCGAGATGACCAGCACATACACGCTCAACGACAGCGCGCTCTACGGTTATTACGGAATCTCGCAGTTCTCGTCAACGGCGAATGTATCCGTTACCAGATACCTCAAAAAGCTCGGGCTCTACGCCTCGGAAGCAGGGAACAGGTTCTATTACCGCAATTCCGCTCCGCTCGTGAATGATCTGCTCGGGGTGAACTACATCATTTCCCGTAACGGAGTCCTCAACAACAGTGCGATGTCGCTCCAGCATATTTCCGGAAGCGGCAGCGCTAACCTATATAAGAGCAGATACCCGATGTCGATAGGATTTATGATGAACAGCGATGTTCTCAAGCTTGAGCTCGCTGCGGCAGACAATCCGTTTGAATTCCAGAATGACATCGTTATGCTCGCGACCGGTTCACGCAGCGGTATATTCTCGGCGCAGCCGGTGCGCGACATAAGCTTCACCAACGCCGAGGGCGGCAAGAACGACCTGGGCAGATACAGCTATACTGTCCTGAACAACGCTGAGGAGGCGTCCGCAAAGCTCAGCTATGACGGAGTCAGGGGCGCTTACCTCTACGGCTACGCCAGAAACGGCAGCATAAAGACGATAACCACATTCAGCGACGATGTTCAGGCTGACGGCGGCATCTCCGTCGAGGATTATTCGATAATGTTCCCGATGGGCAACGGTCAGGAGGGCAGCACGCTCTCCGCCGAGCTTACCTTCAAAGAGAAGCAATCGTCGGGAAGCTTCGGTATTTCGGTATATGCGCTCGATAAGGAGGCATTCGATACCGCCTACAGCGAGCTCGCCGATGAACAGCTCGAGCTGACCGAATTCTCTGATACACGGCTCAGGGGCAGGATAAACGTTAAAAGGCGCGGCATACTCTATCTTTCGATACCGTATGAGCGCGGCTGGAGCGTTTACGTCGACGGCAAAAAGACATCGACCGTAAAGGTGTTCGATGCGATGCTCGGTGCGGAGATCGCCCCCGGTGAGCACGAGGTCGAGCTGAGATATTTCCCGGACGGTCTCGATAAGGGACTCGTCATTTCCGGTGCGGCAGCACTAATATTCATCCTGCTGCTCATCTCGGACAGAGCAAGAAAAAAACGGAGGAGCTCCGCGGCATCAGCACCGGAGGAAGCTCCCGATGAAACGGAAGATAATGTAAAATGAGGAACCTGAAGGTAATGACCGCCTACCGCGGCACGAAATACCACGGCTTTCAGCGTCAGGCAAACGCTGTTACTGTGCAGGAGGTGCTCGAAAAAGCCGTATCAAAGGTGCTCAACGAGCCCGTGACCATAGTCGGCTGCTCGCGCACTGATACCGGCGTTCACGCGAACAATTTCTGCTTCAATGTCAAAACCGAGAGCAATATCCGCACGCTCGGCTTCTGCCGCGGAGTGAACGGCGAGCTCCCGGACGATATTTCCATACTCAGCTGTGAGGACGTGCCGATGGGATTCCACGCACGTTTTGACTGCAAGGGCAAGGAATATATCTACAAGATGCATTGCAGCGAATCAAAAAACCCGTTCGCCACAGACCTCGCCTACCATTACCGCCGTCCGTTCAACATCGAAAGGGCACGGCAGGCTGCTGCATACCTCGTCGGAACTCACGATTTTGCGTCGTTTTGTGCCGACTGTACAAACGTATCCACAACCGTGCGTACAATTTATTCCCTTGATATAGAAAATAGTGGAGATTCCGTGATAATGCTTGTAAAAGGGAATGGTTTTCTGTATAATATGATTAGGATAATAGCAGGTACTCTTATCGACATCAGCGAGGGCAGACTATCCGTTGAGGATATGCCGGAGATACTCGCTGCAAAAGACCGCCTGCGCGCCGGAAGGACCGCTATGGCTCACGGACTTTATCTCAACAGAGTGTTCTACTCCGAGGAGGAGCTTCTCGGGAAGTGATAAAGAAAAAGACAGAGAACGGACCGCTCATAAACAGCAGGTCCGCAGAACAAAAGGAGGCTGCATAATGCCAATGTATGACGCCAACGACATCGTTGAGCAGAAAAACAGGGACAAACGAAAAAAACGGCTCACAAGGCTCATCATACTGCTCGTGCTCGTTGCCATCGGAGGCACGCTCTATCTCACGAATGAGATGTGGCTTCCGAAGCTGCGCGGACTCGGACGGCAGTACAGCACTATCGTCAACGACGGACGTCTCGCCGAGGGAAACTTCCCTATCGAGATAAACGGCGGCGCCCAGTATCAGCTGAGCTGCACTGACGAAAACGTTATAGTTATGAGCGACGCCTACATATACTTCTATAACGAGGAGGGCGGAGAGGTACGCCGCCGCCAGCACGCGCTCACAAATGCCCTTATGGAGGCAAACAACGGCAGAGCGCTCCTCTTTGAGAGCGGCGGAACTGAGTTCAGCGTCGAGGACAGGGCAGGTGTCCTGTATTCAAGCAAGCTCGAGAAGAATATAATGTTCGCAAGGCTCAGCAAGGAGGGATATACGGCTGTAGTCACCACCTCGGATAACTACGACTGCGAGATCTACGTATATGACCGCAAAGGCACAGTGATATACGACAGAAAATGCGTCGAGCACGTAAATGACATAAGCTTCACCGAGGGCAGCAAGGGCTGCGTCATCAGCTACTTCTACGCCGAGAACGGCACCCTCGTGACCTCAGTTCAGGCGGCTTCCTTCACAGAGGAAAAGGAAAAATGGAACTCGCCCGGACTCGATACGCTCGGTCTTGACGTTTACAATTTCGACGGCGGTGCGTTCGTTTTAGGCTTCGATGCGTGCGGCTATGTCGACAGCAGCGGACAGATAAGCTCGTTCTACCGCTATCAGGGCGACCTCGCAGGCGGTGAGAGCGAAAACGGCGAATCTGCCGTGATAATCAACAGCGATGACAGGCGAAGATACGAAATGGCACTGTTCAGGGACGGAAGCTCGGAACCGATAATAATCGAGTTCGACAGTCCGCTCATCGATGTTAAGGTCAGTGACGGTCTCGCTTATGTTATGAAAAAAGATGCCGTCCTCGCATACGACTTCACAGGAAAGCTCCGTTCTACGGCGAAGGTAAACGATTCCTACACCGGATTCGTGAGAAGTGATAATTACGTTTTCCTGAAAAGCTATAATAAAATAGACAGGATCAACTACGAAAGCTGATCGGAAACCGAAGGGAGGCAGTGCAGAGCTTTTGTCTGCACAAAGAAAACATGGGAATTCAATTCTGGTGGTTCTATGACGTTATCGCAGTGGCTATCGTGCTCGTCTGCGTTTTCCTTTCAAGCAGGAAGGGCACTATGAAGGCGGCGATAACGACCGTAGGATATGGACTGGCGCTCGCACTGGCGCTCGGTATCAGCAGCAGCTCGGCTGAAAGTCTTTACAAGAACACGATGCGGAGCAGCTCGATAAACAATATCAATCACACGCTGAAGGCGGATACCTTCATAAACAAGTATGCCAGCTATCTCGAATCCATCGACAGCACTATACGTGTAAACCCAGATAAGCTCGGCAATATCTTCGAGGACAGCAGAACTATCGACGCTGACCTGCTGGATTACCTCAACAATATCAACGGCAGGAAGCTCGGAGACGACAGCGAGACTCTCGACCTCATCCACGAGGGCTATGCTGTTGTCATAAGAGATATAGTTTCGCAGAATATGAGCAAATACGCCGCCGAGACCGCTGCCCGCGAGATACGCAATAACAGCAAGGGTATGCAGGAGCTCATACCTATGATAATCAACAAGGATGACCGCACTCCGGCTGCAAAATATATCGCTGACAACTACACTGCTCCGGCATATATCACCGTTTATAAGCTCATCGGCTTCCTGATACTCTTCGCAGTGATAGCTGTCATTATGATACTGATACTCAATCAGTATATGTCAAAGGACGAGAACAAGGTCGATGTCGGCTCGCACATAAGCGGCGGTATCATCGGCGTTATCAAGGGCGGGCTCTTCGTGACTGTCGCAGCTGCCCTGATAAGGATATGGGCAATTCTCGGAAGTGACGAGATGCTCTTCTTCAACAATACAGTAATAGATAAATCATTTGTATTCAAATACTTCTACACATTTGTTTCGTCGCTCTGATGCGGCGGAAACGGAGCTCAGCAGAAAAACGGCTCCGGTAAGCATCTGACTAACAGGAGGGACCAAAAGGATGATAATGTGCAGCAACTGCAAGAAAAGACCGGCTGTGGTATTCATTACCTCTGTGCAGGGAAACGAGAAAAAGAACGAGGGGCTCTGCCTCGCCTGTGCAAGAGAGAGAAAGATTCCGCAGGTATCAGAATATATGGAGAGGCTCGGTATCACCGATGAGGAGATAGACCAGCTCTCTGACCAGATGATGGGAATGCTCGACGGCGATTCGTTTGAAATGGGCGGACAGGGAATAATGCCAGATTTCATCTCGAATCTGTTCGGCGGCGACGATGACAGCAGCGATGATGGCGAAAAATCGCTCGATACGCCCAAGAAGACACCGCGCGAATCATCAAGACGCTCATCACACGACAAGTCCGATAAAAAGGAAAAGAAAAAGGAACTCAAATTCCTCGGGAGCTATTGCACCAATCTCTCGCAGAAGGCGGCTGACGGTCAGCTCGACCGGATAATCGGCAGAGATAAGGAAATTGCGCGAGTTATACAGATACTCTCGCGCCGCACCAAGAACAACCCCTGTCTCATCGGTGAGCCCGGCGTCGGAAAGACCGCCATCGCCGAGGGCATCGCCCAGAGGATAAACGAGGGAAATGTCCCCCTCAATCTCGCAGACAAGAAGCTCTATCTGCTCGACCTCACCGCTCTCGTCGCCGGAACTCAGTTCCGCGGACAGTTCGAGAGCCGCGTGAAGGGTCTCGTTGACGAGGTCAAGAGCGAAGGCAATATCATACTCTTTATCGACGAGGTACACAATCTCGTCGGCGCAGGCGATTCCGAAGGCTCGATGAATGCCGCCAATATCCTCAAGCCTGCTCTTTCGCGCGGCGAGGTGCAGGTCATCGGAGCTACGACATTCGGCGAATACAGGAAGTACATCGAGAAGGATTCGGCTCTTGAACGCCGCTTCCAGCCCGTCACTGTGCCTGAGCCCACTATCGAGGAGACCGTCGATGTCCTCCTCGGGATAAAGAAATACTACGAAAATTTCCACAGAGTCCACATCTCGGACTATCTTGTAAGAGTCTGCGCTGTGCTCTCTGAGAGATATATCACCGACCGCTTCCTCCCCGACAAGGCTATCGACCTTCTCGATGAGGGCTGTGCGCACGCGAATATACGCTCGCCCGAGATCGCGGAATATGCCAAGCTCCAGAAGGAGATAGGCGTGCTCGAGGGAATGGAGAAGACCCTTTCGGAGCAGCAGGAGCCCGATTATCAGGCTCTCGCCGAGGTGAAGAGCAAGCTCATACACGCACGCGATAACGCTGAAAAGCTCCGCGAAAAGGCAGAGAACGTACAGGTCGAGGAGGGCGACATCACAAAGGTAGTCGAGCTCTGGACCGGTATCCCGGCAAGCAAGATCGCCGAAACGGAATTCCTGAAAATATCAAAGCTCGAGGACGCGCTGAAAAAGCGTGTACTCGGTCAGGACGAGGCGATAGGAGTCCTCACCCGCGCGATAAAGCGCACAAGAGTCCAGCTCAGCAAGCGCCGCCGTCCGGCTTCGTTCATATTTGTAGGTCCCACAGGTGTCGGCAAGACTGAGCTCGTAAAATCCCTCGCGGAGGAGCTCTTCGATTCGCCCGATCCGCTTATCCGCCTCGATATGACAGAGTATATGGAAAAGCATTCCGTTGCGAGAATGATAGGCTCTCCTCCCGGATATGTCGGATATGACGAGGCAGGTCAGCTCACCGAAAAGGTGCGCCGCCGTCCTTATTCGGTAATACTCTTCGATGAGATAGAAAAGGCTCACCCCGATGTTATGAATATCCTTATGCAGATACTCGACGAGGGCAAGGTCGATGACGCTCACGGAAGAACTGTAAACTTTGAAAATACCATTATCTGTATGACCTCGAACGCCGGCTCGACCGACAAGAGCGTCGGCGTCGGATTCAACCGTACAGAGGACGAAATATCGCGCGATAAGGCTATGAAGGGACTGAAGGAGTTCCTGCGCCCCGAATTCATCAGCCGTATTGATGAGATAGTCGTTTTCAGCCAGCTCACAAAGAAGGATTTCGCAAGCATTGCCGCTCTTATGCTCGATGAGATGAAGGAGCCGCTCGCCGAGAAGAATATCTCGCTCTCTTACACAGATGATGCCCTCGCGCTCATCGCGGAAAAGTCCTATGGCAAGCCCTATGGTGCGCGTGATGTCCGCAGAGTAATCCGCGAGGACGTCGAGGACAAGGTGGCTGAGCTCATACTCGAAAACGCCTCAGGCATCGACGAGATAGCTATTTCCGCTGACGGTGATAATATCGCAGTATCCGGAAAAAAGAAGGAGCAGACGGAAGAATGAACCTTAAAAGATTACTCGCAGGCACAGCCGCAGCAGCTCTTCTCGCTGTGACGGCTTCCTGCGGAAGCAATAACACAAGCAAGACCTCCTACAGGTCAGACGAAACCTCAAAGGCATCGGACAGTGTCCCGGCTGGTACCGGCTATGACAGCAAGGTCGTCGCTGCAAAGGACGGTCCGAAGCTCTCGTTCTCGAACGTTGAAGCAGCTCCCGGCGAAAGGGTCGGAGTTACGCTGTCCGTGAGCGGAGCTGAGAAGAACTGGAGTATGTGCGGTATCCACGTCACATACGGCGAGGAGCTCGAATGTATCGTGAAGAACGAGGCAGAAGGCTATATTGATTATAAACTCGGCTCAGCCTCAGAGTTCTCAACAGGCTCTGTAGGTATGATATGGACGAACAAGCTCGCAAAGGAGCTCACCGACAACCACCTCGGAGCTCTGTTCTTCACCGAGATCTTCGACGGCAATGACGGTCTTGACGGCGACATTGCAACGTTCTATTTCAGAGTCCCGTCTGACGCAAAACCGGGAACTGTCTATCCTATTGGCATTTACTATATGCCGCCGACAGAACAGCGCGAGGATATGTTCCGCAACGCCGCAGGTGATCTCTCACTGGAAAAATATGCATTCGAGAACTGGGTCGGAGGAAGCGTTACAGTTAAGTGAAAAGGCGCAGATCTCCCGAAACTCAGCGGACTGTTTTTTCCGATAATGTTAAAAGTGCGGAAACAGTATTGACTTTATTTCCCGGATATGCTATTATATACCTATAATTATTGATTTTATGGAGGATACTACTATGGACGAGAAGAACTTAACTCCTGACGGTGCAGTTGACGAGATCAAGGACGCTGCTGAGGCTGCGGCTGAAAACGTTGAGGCAGGCGCAGATACATTAGCTGATAAGATCGCTGACAAGGTCGGCTCCCTCGGCGATACAGTTGAAAACGTAAGTGATAAGGTCGCTGACACAGTTACAGGTGTTGTGAACGCTGCCGGTGAAGCAGCAAACGAGTTCGGCGAAAAGGTCACAGATGTTATAAAGGGCACGGACGATGCTGCCGCTGCTGCCGGTGAAAAAGCTATAAGCCTTGCAAAGGACACAGCTGAGACTGCTGAGGCTGCCGGAGAAAAGGCTGTCGACCTCGCAAAGAATGCTGCCGACACTGCTGAGACTGCCGGCGAAAAGGCTGTCGACCTCGCAAAGGACACCGCCGGAAATGCAGCTGAGGCTGCAAGCAGCGAAGGCGATTCCTTCATCAATAAGGCGGCTGACACTGTAGGAGGTGTTGTTGAGGCTGCCGGAGATGCTGCAAGCACATTCGGCGAGAAGGTATCCGAGACATTCAACGAGACCTTCGGCGGTACAGACAATGCTGCCGCTGATGCTGCTAAGAACGCTATCCAGCCCGATGTTATCTACAGCAATGCAGGTGCTCCCGTTCAGGAGGGCAGCAAGGTGCTCGCCATCATTTCTCTTGTGACCGGTATCCTTGCCATAGTATCCTCTTTCTGCTGCTGCGCTCTGGGTATCCCCTGCATTATTTTTGGTGCGGCAGGCGTGATCACAGGTATTATTGCCAAGAACAAGAAGCTCCCCGGCGGCGGTATGGCTCTTGCCGGTATCATCACAGGCGGTATCGGTATACTCATAGGACTCGGCACACTCATATTCTCTATCGTGGCTCCGCTCATCAGCGGCTCATAAAACAGTAAGGCGATGTTGATAAATGACTAAAGATAAAAAGGCGAAGATACTTGTTCTCGCTTGTATCCCGCTGCTTTTGCTCCTCGTCTATTTTTTGAGGCAAAAGCTGCTGTGGGTAGGCTCACTTCTTGGTCCCTGCTGGTTCCACGAAATAACAGGCTACCATTGTCCCGGCTGCGGAAACACCCGGGCAGTGACTGCTCTTTTTAAGCTGAAGCCTTTGACAGCACTCAGGAACAATCCGCTGATACCTATACTCTGCTTGTTTGGGTTAGGCGGTTATATCGAGCTTGCAGCTGATGTCTGCGGCAAAAAGATAAAACTCGTTCCGCGGAATCCGTGGGTATGGCTCGGATTGCTGATCGTACTGCTGATATTCTACGTTGTACGGAATTTCTTCCCGATATTAGCACCTATCCCCACGGCAGTCGCCTGATAGCAAAAAAAGGTACACCAGATCATTCCGGTGTACCTTTTTGATAACCCTTTCAATAAAAGGAGGATATATATGGATAACGGATACTATGACCCTAAGTATGACAACGTGGATAACAGAAACTACGGCTATATGAACAGCCCGTATGACCAGTATCAGAACAATGGCAATTATTACGGACAGCCGCCATATCAGCCCGTCGAAAAGACAAATCCCCTCGCGATAGTCTCAATGATACTTGGCATAGTATCGGCTGTGATAACCGTATTCTGCTGCTGCTTCTCATACGGAGCAAATCTTCCGGTTGCTATCGCCGCGATCATCACAGGTGTGCTCCAGATGAAGTCAAAAACGAATCAGAAGGGACACGGTATGGCTCTTGCAGGCGTCATTACCGGAGGCGCTTCGATAGTTCTTACGCTAATTGCAGCGGCAGTGCTCGTTGTCATATACATAATAGCAATAATATCTGACAGCTCAACAAGCTATGACTATTACTCCTATTGACAATAAATACAGAAATAACGAATATACAGCAATTTTTGAACAAATATTGTAGAAATGATGTATTGACAACGGTATAAATATGTGATAACATAGTATATGTAAATTTTATTTCTTAGGAGGAACAAGTTATGGAACCTAAAGTAAATGTCGGCTTAATGATCCTTTCGATCTGCTTTCCTATCGTCGGTATCATTCTCGGTATCGTTGAGATGAACAAGGGAAACAAGGAAGTTGGTAAGAAGTACCTTTTAGCAGCTATCATTGCAACTGTTGTATGTATCCTTCTTTCCTGCTGCCTCACTGTTGGTCTCCCTCTTATTGTGGGTATGTCAGCAAACTCGGCATTCCTTCCTGTATTATTCTGAGTCACAGAAAATGCTCCGAAATATCCGGAGCATTTTTCATTTCCGGATCTGTCACAAACGCTGCGTGACCTATCGCCAAAAACGGTTCTGCTGAGAAATATTGCTCAATTCTACATTGACAAACAGATAAAACTGTGATAATATGTTTATAAAATATACCTCACAGGAGGAAATGATATGGACATTCACGATCCTTCCACAAAAAAGCAGATCTCAAAGGCTTTTTCGACCGCATCAGTTGTACTCGGTATCTTATCGGTAGTCACCGCACTCGCAACGGGCTGCTGTATGGGTATCCCCGGTCTTATTTTCGGAGCCGGCGCAGTCATCTGCCGTATAGTATCAAAGCCTAAAAGGTCCGAATAAAAAATATAAGTAAAAATCTCACCTTTTGAAAAAATTTGTAATGATTCATTGACAAAGTGACAAAACTGTGATAATATAATATATGTAAATAATTTCTCAGGAGGAACTGAAAAATGGACGAATACAATCCTTATTCACCCGAGCCGCAGGGTTCAAAGGCACTTTCTATCGTGTCTCTCTGCCTCGGTATCGCTGCACTTATCTCATGCTGCTGCTGTCTCAGCCCGGTATGCGGTATCGGTGCTATCGTAACCGGTATCATCTCCAAGAAGAAGAATCTTCCCGGAGGCGGTATGGCTCTTGCAGGTATCATCTGCGGTGCTGTAGGTATCGTTGCATACATAGTGCTGACTATCATCGGTCTTCTCGGCGGCGGTGACTCAAAGAGCTTCACAGACGCATTTATGGAAGGCTTTGAGAAGGGCTACAACAGCGGTGCTTTCTTCTTATTCTGATCGAATACTTACAAACAAAAAAAGCTGTGCATAAGGGGAGCCCCCTTATGCACAGCTTTTTTCTTTTGCTTTGTTTTGCGCATTGCGAAATGTTATGCGATATGCTTCTCTATGTATCCGACCACATCGCTTCGGTCTATGTCAAGAGCATATGCGAATTCCTCGAACAGCATATTCTCGGCGGTATTGAGAAAATTCTCGTCTGATGAGCGGAGCTTCCTGCCGCTTGCAGCAAGCTCCTTGCGGCGGAGATAAAGCGTCTTTATGAGCATTATCAGCTCGTGCTTGTCGGCATTTTTCAGTATCCTGCCATACTCCTCCTTGCGCCTTGCATCGTTCTCTATCCATATTGATCTCTCTGAATCCATATGCGAGATAAGGTCATCTGCCTCCGCCCTCGTGCAGACAGTATGCATCTTGCTCAGAGCGGCTTCGTTTTCCTTCGGAACATAGAATGTGTTCTTATCCGGACTGATATGCCTGAGAATGTAATACTCCTGTTCCTCGCCCGTAAAATTGCGCTTTTCGACCGCTGTTATCTTACAAATGCCATATGTTCCATACATCACAACATCGTTCACGTTATACATAAGTATCACCTCATAAAAAAAGACATCAATAAATGTGATTCGCGCTCCCCGAAGGAGGTCCGGGGCAATAACCGCCTAAAAGCGGGCTTTTATTACACTTTTATTATAACATCTTTCGCCGGATAATTCAAAGGCAGTTTTGCACAAAAAGGCTCATCTGCGTTTTGTCCGTAACGTAAAAAGCGCGCAGAAAAGCCGGGGGGCTGCGCTGCATATCCGGTATACTTCGAGTGAGGTCTCAGACAAAAACAGGCAGACACTCCGGAAGCCGGAAATATCTGCCTGAATAACTGCTTATATCATCAGAAATCAAACTTCTGCTTGAGCTTGTCAAAAAAGCTCTGACGCTTTGCGTAGTTCTTCTCAGTGAGCGAGGACTCGAATGCACGGAGAAGGTCCTTCTGCTTTTTCGTGAGGTTCTTCGGTACCTCGACGTATATCTTGACGTACTGGTTGCCGCGCTCGGGACGGTTCACCTTCTTGACGCCCTTGCCCTTGAGACGGAATACAGTACCGTTCTGTGTTCCCTCTGCGATGTTGTATCTTACGTCGCCGTCGATAGTCGGAACAGTTATGTCTGCACCGAGGACAGCATCGAGGTAAGTAACGGGTATATCACAGTGTATATCGTAGCCCTCACGTGTAAAGAGAGGGTGGTTCCTTACGGATATGTTGAGGAGAAGATCTCCGGCAGGTCCGCCGTTGATACCGCAGTCGCCCTGTCCGCTGAGACGGATCGTCTGTCCGTCATCTATACCGGCAGGAATGTCGACAGTGACGGTCTTCTGAACTCTTGTTCTGCCCACGCCGCGGCACTTTGAGCAGGGATTCTTCACTATCTTGCCCTTTCCTCCGCAGTGAGGACACGGCTTTGTCGATGAGATAGCACCGAACGGTGTACGCTGAGTAGCCTTGATGCTGCCGCGTCCCTGACAGTCCGGGCATATCTCGGAGGTAGTTCCGGCATCAGCGCCCGAGCCGTGGCACGAATCACAGACAGCCATGCGGAATAGCTTTATCTCCTGCTTTTTGCCGTTGCAGGCTTCCATAAAGTTGATAGTAACAGACTCCTGAAGGTCTGAGCCTCGTCTCGGAGCGTTAGCGTTTGAGCGTGAAGCTCCGCCGCCGAAGCCGCCGAAGCCGCCGAAAATGCTCTCGAGTATATCGCCCATATCTCCGAATCCGCCGAAGCCGTCCATACCGCCTGCTCCGCCGTAGTTGGGGTCAACACCGGCGTGTCCGAACTGGTCGTACTTTGCACGCTTTTCCGGGTCGGAAAGCACCTCGTTCGCCTCGTTTATCTCCTGAAACTTCTCAACGTATGAGGGATCGTCCGGATGAAGGTCGGGGTGATTCTCTCTTGCCTTCTTACGGAAGGCTTTTTTTATCTCGTCCTCCGTAGCACCCTTCTGGATACCGAGGACTTCATAGTAATCTCTTTTTTCTGCCATATTCTATTCTCCGTTCGTATAGATTCATAATTCATAATCCATGATCATGAATTATGAATTGGAGTAAATACACCTTTAGGGCAGGTGGTTTTCCTGCCCTAAAAGCTTTATTCAACCATTGATCTGGTCTTCCACTATATCTTCAGCCCGGCCTTTTCCGCCGTCGTAGTCACCTGCATTGTCTTTCGCAACTCCGCCGAACCACTTGAGTCCGAACCAGATCGCTGCGACAAGTGCCGCAATGATGACCGCATACCTGATGAGGCTTTTAGTGCCCTGACTCACAGTTCCTTATACCTCTGTGAAGTCAGCGTCAACTACGCCGTCGTCGTCTGAGCTGCTTGTATCAGCCTCGCCGCCCATATTAGCGAACTGTGAAGGATCGATACCGCCGCCGTTGGGGTTAGCCTGCTGATAGATCTTTGCCGAGAGATCGTAGAATGCCTTCTGGAGCTCTTCCTTGAGGCTCTTTATCTCATCGTTGTTGTCTGCTGCGATAGCAGATCTGAGTGCAGAAGCCTTTGCCTCGATGTTAGCCTTCTCGTCAGCGGATACCTTGTCGCCGAAGTCTGCAAGAGCCTTCTCGCACTGGAATACGAGCTGCTCAGCCTCGTTCTTGGTGTCTACCTGCTCGCGGCGCTTCTTGTCCTCAGCAGCATACTGCTCAGCTTCCTTGACAGCCTTGTCGATGTCTTCCTTGGACATATTTGTCGAAGAAGTGATAGTGATGTTCTGCTCCTTGCCTGTGCCGAGGTCCTTAGCGGAAACGTGAACGATACCGTTCTGGTCGATATCGAATGTTACCTCGATCTGAGGGATACCTCTGGGAGCCGGAGCGATACCGTCGAGACGGAATGTACCGAGCTGCTTGTTGTCTCTTGCGAACTCACGCTCACCCTGGAGAACGTTGATGTCAACGGCAGGCTGATTGTCGGAGTAGGTCGAGAATATCTGAGACTTCTTTGTCGGGATAGTTGTGTTTCTCTCGATCATTCTTGTGCATACGCCGCCTGCTGTCTCGATACCGAGTGAAAGCGGAGTAACATCGAGGAGGAGCAGACCGTTCTTGACGTCGCCGCCGAGAACACCGCCCTGATATGCAGCACCGAGAGCTACGCACTCATCAGGGTTGATGCCCTTGAAGGGATCCTTGCCGATGAGCTTCTTTACTGCGTCCTGAACAGCAGGTATTCTTGAAGAACCGCCGACCATAAGGACCTTGTTTATCTCGCCGATGTTGAGTCCGCTGTCGCTGAGAGCCTGTCTAACAGGTCCCATAGTAGCCTCAACGAGGTCAGCTGTGAGCTCGTTGAACTTAGCCTGTGTGAGAGTGAGGTCGAGGTGCTTGGGAGTGCCTGTAGCATCAACAGTGATGAAAGGAATGTTGATGTTGGAAGTTGTTGTGGAAGAAAGCTCTATCTTAGCCTTTTCAGCAGCGTCCTTGAGTCTCTGTGCAGCCATCTTGTCCTGCGAGAGGTCAACGCCCTCAGACTTCTTGAACTCTTCAACTATCCAGTTGATGATGCGCTGGTCGAAGTCATCGCCGCCGAGACGGTTGTTGCCTGCTGTAGCAAGTACCTGCTGTACGTCCTCGCCCATCTCGATGATGGATACATCGAATGTACCGCCGCCGAGGTCGTAGACCATAACTGTCTGCTCCTCTTCCTTGTCGATACCGTATGAGAGAGCCGCAGCTGTAGGCTCGTTGATGATACGTCTTACGTTGAGACCTGCGATCTGACCTGCGTCTTTTGTAGCCTGTCTCTGTGAGTCTGTGAAGTAAGCGGGAACTGTGATAACAGCCTCAGTTACAGTCTCGCCGAGGTAAGCCTCTGCGTCAGCCTTGAGCTTCTGAAGGATCATAGCTGAAATTTCCTGAGGAGTGTAGTTCTTTCCGTCGATGGATACCTTATAGTTTGAACCCATATGTCTCTTGATAGAAGAAACTGTTCTGTCGTGGTTCGTGATAGCCTGTCTCTTTGCGACCTGACCTACAAGACGCTCGCCGCTGTTTGTGAAAGCGACAACTGAAGGTGTAGTTCTTGCGCCCTCGCTGTTGGGGATAACGACGGCATTACCGCCCTCCATAACAGCTACGCATGAGTTTGTTGTACCAAGATCGATACCAATTATCTTTCCCATAATTATTTCCTCCTAAAACATTAAATGTTATTGTTTACTTTTGGATGTTTGCTCAGCTGACGGCTAAATCGCAACGGCTACCATAGCCGGACGTATCAGCTTATCACCGAGCATATAGCCCTTCTGGAACACCTGACATACGTGATTGCTCTCGTAGTCTGTTCCGTCGAGCTGCTGGATAGCGTTATGGAAATTCGGGTCGAATTCCGCGCCGAGAGCTTCTATCTCGGATACGTTCATCTTTGTCAGGAAATCCTGCATCTGACCGAATATCATACTCATTCCGTTCTTGAAGTTCTCATCGCTGCATTCAGCCTCGAGCGAGCGCTCAAAGCTGTCGATAACGGGCAGGAGAGTCTCTATGCACTTTGCAGACGCATTTGAATACGTATCCGCCTTTTCTCTTGCTGTGCGCTTCCTGTAGTTGTCGTACTCAGCGAAGAGCCTGAGATACTTATCGTTTGCCTCTGCGAGTGCGTCCTCGAGCTCGGAGAACTGTGCTGCGCTGTCGTTGTATTCGCTTGCAGCAGCGTCCTCCTCAAGCATCTCGTCTTCCTCTTCAGCTGCATCGCCGATGACTTCCTCGTCCAGCTCCTCTTCGGGGAGCTCATTGTCCAATATCTTGTCTTCCACCGGTGTATGCTCCTTTCTACGGTTCCTGCGGCGGTGCTCCGCCGGGATCCGTTTCGGTATTCTCATCATCGCCCGACATAAGGTCTGATATTTTTCCTGTCAGGTATTCGATGTAGGGGATTATCTTTTTATAGTCAACTCTCATCGGACCGATTATTCCGAGAGAACCGGCATCCTTGCCTTTTTTGCGGTATTTCGATACTATCATGCTGGAGTTGCCGATAGCGAAATTTCCGCCTGCTCCGAACTTGACCTGTATGCCGCTGAACGAATCCTCGAGCAGGTCGGTAAGCTCGTGCTTGTGCTCGATGAAGCGGACGACCTCCATTTTATCGAGTTCATCACAGGTGAGGAGCTTTTCTCCGCCGCTGACGGTCAGCTCCTGCTGCTTGAGGTCTGCCGAGAGCTCGCATATGCCCTTAACGAGCGGCGAGAGCGTCACCATATAGGCTGACACAGCAGCTATCATCTTGTCGAGCATTTCCTCCGAGAGGTCCTCAACGGAGATACCGCTGAGATTCTCGTCTATATATTTGGTAAAGAAATCGAGCTGTTCGTGGCTGAGGTCGAACTCAAGCCTGCAAGCCTTATTCTTTATACTGCCGCTTGACGTTATCAGAAGGATAACATAGAGGCGTTTTCCGGTCGGGATGACCTCTACCTTGGATATTACCGAGAACCGCGGAGCCGAATTCGTGACTACAGCTGCGCACTGTGTCAGCTCCGTGAGGGCAGCTGCGGCATTCTGCACGAGCAGCTCCTCGGGAGTATCCTCGCCGCCGAGCCTTTCGTCGAGCATTTCCTTCTCCTCGTCCGAAAGCTCGGGAAGGGTCATAAGCTCGTCGATATAAAGCCTGTATCCGAGATATGTGGGTATCCTTCCCGCTGATGTGTGGGGCTGTTCAAGATAGCCCAGCTGCTCCAGCACTGCCATATCGTTCCGGATAGTAGCGGATGAGGCTTTGATGTGTTCAAGCTGTGAGATTGTCTTCGAGCCGACTGGCTCGCCGGTCCTGATATATTCGTCAACTACAGCAGCGAGTACCTTCAGCTTTCTGTCGTCCACGAAAACACAACCTTTCTCTGCACCGGATAAGCTTTCCGGTACTGTTTAGCACTCTATGTTCCCGAGTGCTAATTATAATTTACCACTATTATCTGCCCGTGTCAAGACTTTTATTCATTTTCGTCATTTCGCACAATCAGCCAGAGCTCGACCGTAATTTTTTATACATATGTCATTCATACCCTGATTGACTTTGATGTATTTTCGTGGTATACTTTATATTGTGTGGGCTGGGAAAACGCTCACAGATAAGAGAATTCCGGAGGAAATCGGTCGTTTTGGAAAAGATACGCAGACATATCGTGTTCTACGGCGCAGTTCAGGGCGTCGGCTTCAGATACAGAGCATACTATGCCGCCCGGAGCTTCGGCGTTTCGGGCTGGGTGAAAAACTGCTTCGACGGCTCGGTCGAGATGGAGGCGGAGGGCACGGAAAAAGCTATCGACGATATGATACTCGCCATAGAGAAGGGCACCTTCGTCCGCATAGAAAATATGCGCGTAAAGACCATTCCGCTTCACGGAGACAGCGGCTTCGAGATCCGCTGAGAAAGACCGCAATTATCGGTTAGACCGCTGGATTTTCGGCAACATATGATATTGACTGAACATTTTGTGTGTGATATAATCAATACAAAGCAGAATAGTTCAGCCGTGTCATATTGATCATAAAAAATCTTTAAGGAGACACATTATGGGTAAGTATTTTGGCACAGACGGTTTCAGAGGCACTGCAAACGAGAACCTCACTGCTGACCACGCATTCAGAGTCGGCCGCTTCATCGGCTGGTATTACGGAGAGCTCAGACGCCGCAAGGGTGACAACTCCCCTGCACGCATCGTTATCGGAAAGGATACACGCCTTTCCAGCTATATGTTCGAGTATTCGCTCGTCGGCGGTCTCACGGCTTCCGGCGCGGATGCGTATCTGCTCCACGTTACCACGACTCCCTCTGTTGCATATATCTCGCGTGTTGACAGCTTCGACTGTGCTGTTATGATCTCAGCCAGCCATAACCCTTATCACGACAACGGGCTCAAGCTCATCAACGGAAACGGCGAAAAAATGGAGGACGATGTCATCAGCCTCATCGAGGCATACCTCGACGGAGAGCTCAATGCTTTCGGTCAGGAATGGAAGGAGCTCCCCTTCGCAACAGGCGATAAGATAGGCAGGACAGTCGATTACGTTTCCGGCAGGAACCGCTATATCGGCTATCTCATCTCGCTTGGTATGTATTCCTTCAGAGGCGTGAAGGTCGCTCTCGACTGCGCTAACGGCGCTTCATGGAACATCGCAAAGGCTGTATTTGACGCACTCGGAGCCGAAACACACGTTATCAACGCCGAGCCCAACGGCATCAATATCAACGATAACGCAGGCTCTACACATATAGAAGTTCTCCAGAAATATGTCGTGGAGAACGGCTGTGACGTGGGCTTCGCCTACGACGGCGACGCCGACCGCTGTCTCTGTGTGGACGAAAAGGGCGGTCTTATTTCCGGCGACCATATCCTCTACATCTACGGAAGATATATGAAGGAGCGCGGAAAGCTTGTCAACAACACAGTCGTAGCTACAGTTATGTCCAACTTCGGGCTCTTCAAGGCGTTCGATGAGATAGGCGTGGATTACGCTAAAACTGCTGTCGGCGACAAGTACGTATACGAATATATGAAGGAGCACGGCTGCTGCCTCGGCGGCGAGCAGTCCGGTCACATCATCTTCTCAAAGTACGCTTCAACAGGCGACGGTATCCTCACGAGCCTCAAGATGATGCAGGTCATTATGTCGCGCGGGAAGAAGCTCAGCGAGCTTGCTGCTCCGTTCGTCGTTTATCCGCAGGTGCTCGAAAATGTCCGTGTGAAGGACAAGAAGGCTGCTCAGTCTGACCCCGATGTACAGGCTGTTGTCGAGAAGGTCAGCAATGAGCTCGGCTCAACAGGACGCATCCTCGTCCGCGAAAGCGGTACCGAGCCGCTCGTCCGTGTTATGGTCGAGGCTGAGGACGAGGAGACCTGCCGCAGATACGTAAACAGTGTCGTCGACGTTATAAGAGCGAACGGTCATACTGTCTGAAAACGGCTATATGATGATAATTATGGGCGGAGCTGTCGTGTCCGCCCGTCTTTATAGAAAACAATATTAGAAGGAGAATAACATGAAAAAGCAGGTTTTTAACCCCTTCCTGCCGCAGGACGCCTATATCCCCGACGGTGAACCTCACATCTTCGGCGACAGGGTCTATCTCTACGGCTCACACGACTTTGAAGGCGGAAGGACCTTCTGCATGGGCGATTACACAGTTTATTCCGCCCCCGTAGACGACCTCTCGGACTGGCGCTGTGACGGTGTCATCTACAAGGCTTCACAGGACCCCGATTTTCAGGGCAGACCCTATATGTATGCTCCCGATGTCGTAAAAGGCAACGACGGAAGGTATTACCTCTATTACTGTATGTCGGGCGATTTCGGCTACGGCGGATACTACGGTCCGATAAGCGTCGCTGTGTGCGACGAGCCTGCCGGGAAATATGAATATTTAGGCTATGTTCACTTTCCCGACGGCACACCTATGAAAAAATATGTCTGCTTCGACCCCTGCGCTTTCAACGACAACGGCACTATCCGCATCTACTACGGAACACAGTATATGGACGAGAGCAACGACGAGCTCGCCTCAGATGACGAAAAAATGGCTGTTGTTATGGACCGCTTCGACAAGACACGCGATGAGATACTCGCGACTCCCGACAACGTGAACGGTCCGGCTGTTGTGACTCTTGAGGACGATATGCTCACAGTCAAGGAAGGACCGCGCCACGTGATCCCCTACGAGGCTGATTTCGGCGGACACGAATTCTTCGAGGCAAGCTCTATGCGCAAGGTAGGCGATAAGTATTACTTCATCTACTCCTCACAGAAGAACCACGAGCTCTGCTATGCTGTGAGCGACTATCCGGACAGAGATTTCGTATTCGGCGGAACGATCGTATCAAACGGCGACGTCGGCGTGAACGGCGTCAGCGACGATACGAGAATGAATATGACAGGCACTACCCACGGCAGTATCATCGAGATAAACGGTCAGTGGTACGTTTTCTATCACCGTCTCACACACAAGTCCGACTACAGCAGACAGGCTTGCGCTGAGCCGATATGTATCTCGCCCGACGGAAGCATCAAGCAGGTCGAGATCTCGAGCTGCGGACTCAACGGAAGCCCTCTCCGCGCAGAGGGACGCTATCCGGCAACTATCGCCTGCCACATCACAAACGGTCATATGCCGCACGGCTCGAACAAGATATTCACTGAAAGCTTCCCAAATGTAAATCACCGCACCATCAGCATCGAGGCTCCCACAGGCGTCGGAAGCAAGAGCATCGACCACTACACCGAACGCTTCATCAGTGAGGTCGCCGACGGAACTCTCATCCGCTTCCGCTACTTCTCCGGCCGCGCCGGAAGGATAGGCATTTCCTACCGCGGAAACGGTAAAGGGAGCATCGAGATAAACGGTCAGACAGCCGCTATCGCACCCTCCGATATATGGACTGATATATCTGTTCCCGTTCAGAACGAGAAGGACAGATTCGACGTCACTATCCGTTTCAAGGGCACTGACAACATCGAGATAAAAGAGCTGTTTTTCGCATAATTACGCGATGTGTACCTTCTTTTCACCAAAAAAAGCCGCCGCATTTCCGGCGGCTTTGTTTATATGTTGGAAAATTTTGAAAAAAAGTGCGAACTATTGACTTTTTTCTGTCAAAATGGTATTATTAATAAAGTGTCGGTATGTGAAATATCCGGCATATATACAGAAATAAAAATGTGTACAGGAGGATACAATGGCTAAAAAAGACGATCGTAACCTTAACATTACGATAAAAAATCAGGAAGAAAAAGAAAATGAAGTCGTCGTTTCAATTTCGACCGTACTGAAAAAACTCAGAAAATATGTGCTCATATGGCTCGTTGTCGCTGTATTGTTCGTGGTCTTCTCGCTTGGATACGCCACAATAACAACTCACGTCAGCAAACCCTCGCTCGTCGCACTCATAAGCTTTTCTTATGACGGCATAGAAAAAGGCCTCGACCCCAACGGGCGCAAATTCGAGGTAACAAGCGTTAAGAGCCCTGCTGTTATCGAAGCAGCTCTCGATGAGCTCGGTATGGATATGACAAATCTTGAGCCGATCAGACAGGGCATCGCTTTCGAGGGTATCAAACCCAAAAACGCAGTTGACAGGATCACACTGTACGATAAGGTGCTCGACACGAACGGTAATGTCAGCGCTGTTGAAAAGATCCTCGAAACTTCTTACTTCCCCACTCAGTATAAGGTGTTCTTCAACTATAACGAGACTTCGCTCTCAGACAGCGAGGCTGTTGAAGTGTTCAATATGATGCTCGACAAGTATCAGAACTATTTCTATGAAACATACGGCTACAACGAGTCTCTCGGAAGTGCTGTTACTACTATCAACTACGCCGACTATGACTACTCGGAAGCCGTTGATGTATTCGATAACAGCCTCACAACGCTCGAGAAATACGTAAGACAGCTCTCAAAGGAAGATACAACACGTTTCCGCTCTGCTGAAACAGGCTATACCTTCGATGACCTCTATGAGTCTATCAAAACTGTCGAGAGCATCGACCTTGACAAGATCTCATCCTACGTCACAGTAAATAACCTCACAAAGGACAAGGACGAGGCTCTTGCATACTATGAGTACAGAATAAAGGCTCTCAACCGCAGCAAGGCACAGTACGAGGAAGAGATCGCCTCTTATGACGCTTCTATCGCAGCATATCAGAAGGATCAGATAATCGTATTCGGAAACGGCACAGATAATACAAATACAGAGTCAACTCTTGCATCAGAACAGTATGACAAGATGATACAGGCGAAGAACGACATCGCCACAAGTCTTGCCCAGACAAAGCAGAGCATCAATTACTATAAGGAGAGACAGGAATCTCTCAAGAACAACCCCGTAGGTTCATCCTCAAAGACCGAAAAGGTCGAGGCAGACCTCGCCTCTCTCAATGAGAAGATCACTGCTCTTGTCGACACCGTCAACAAGACATCTGACGATTACTACCGCAACGTTACATTCAAGAACGCGTACAGCGTACTCGTTCCTGCGACCAATACAGCTACAGACAGAATAAGCCACATCATAGAAAACGCAAAGCAGCCGCTTTTAATACTTGAAGCGCTCGGATTTATGGTGTTCTTCTGCGTCGCATTCATTGAAGCTCTCATCGCTGACAACAAGAAGAGAAAGGCGCTCGCAAGAGGTGCAGCTGTAAATGATAACGATGAAACAGCCGAAGTTGAGGAGACAACTCCTGAGGAAGTTGTTGAAGTTATCGCTGATGAAGCTGAAAAGACCGAAGATGCTGCCGAAGACAAAGGCTCGTCAAAGAATAGCAGCAATAACAACGGTAAAAACAACAAAAAGAAGAAGTAAGCCTGTACGGAAGCCGGAGGGGTCACCCTCCGGCTTTTTGTTATTATTCACAAATCGGACCGGAACTTTTTGTGTAATATCGCGAGATTTGCTGCCAAAACAGCTATATTTCAGCTTCGCCGTTTGACATTTTCTACGATATGTGGTATTATATAACTTGTGCAGTCAACAGTCAGCTAATTTATCGGCGGCAGCACTGCTTAAATTAAGACGATCTCAGCTTAAGGAGCTTATATAATGAACAGGATAATGAAAAAAGCAGCCTCGATACTGCTTGCTATCACTATGATATTCGCAGTCCCTGCCTGTCTCGGACTCAGTACAGTTTCACACGCGGCAGAAGCAGCTTCCGCTGTATGGCCCACAGATAAAGCGTTCCAGAAGATAACCACCTACTTCGATGCGCAGAGAAACGTCAGCGACGCTTCCGGCTATCACAACGGCATCGACATCGAAGCCGACTATGGTACGAGCATTTATGCGGTCCGTCCCGGTACGTGCATTTCCGCCGACTGGAAGGACGCTTACGGCAATATGATAATCCTCTATCACGCTGACCTCGGCGTTTATACCTTCTATGCGCACTGTGCATCAGTCAGCATAGCTGCCGGTGCTGAGGTATCAGGCGGCGATGTTATCGGGCAGGTCGGAAGCACCGGTCAGTCCAGCGGGAACCACCTCCACTTCGGTATCTGCGACGCTCTGCTCAACGGCTGGCCCCGCACGACCTACTACGACCCGCTCACCTACTTCACATACGACGGGACCTCGATCGCAAGCCCCAATCCCGTATCTCTCACCGCAGAAGAGCCTGCCTGCGGTTGTACAGAGGACTACGCCGGAATTTACACCACAAAGGGCGTTGTCACATTCCTCTACATAAGAGCCGGTCACAGTGCTGATACCTCGGCGCTCGGACAGATACCTGCCGGCTCGGAGGTGAAGGTCACAAAGGGCGACGGAAAGTGGGCACACGTGGAATTCAACGGTATCAAGGGCTACAGCTCGATGGACTACCTCGAAAAGGTACGCGATTTTGAGTCCGGTATGACGATCTCCGGCGAAACAGCTCCGAAGGATACTCTCACAGCCGGTTCTCCATTCAAGGTGAAGGGCGTTATCTCATCGAATCTTCCCATAAAGAAGGTCAGCGGCGGTGTCTACAGCAAGGACGGCAAGACCGCTGTCATCACGGCTGAAGCTGCACCGGATGCGGCAACCTACGACCTTTCGACCGAGTTCGACAAGCAGATAACCTTCGACAAGCTCGCGGAAGGCTCCTACACCTATCGCATCGAGGCTGAGGATTCATCCGGAAAGAGCTACAAGCTCGTTGAATCATCATTCACAGTCGGCAAGAAGCCTGTCTCCTCCGGCGACCTCAACGGCGATGACAAGGTCACTATCTCAGACGCGGTAATGATGCAGAATTATCTTCTCGGCGGTACCTCCATAACAAAGGAGCAGTACGAAGCCGCTGATATGAACAGCGACAAGTCCGTCGACACCTTCGATATGATCGTTATGCGCAAGAAGATAGTCGAGAATTCAGGCACGGCAACATGGTAATATAAAAATCAGCCCGTAAGCACGCTTACGGGCATTTTTTTATATGTAATCGAACCTTTTCAGCAGAAACAGCCACGTTGTGAGCGTGAAGGCGCTGCACAGCGTTGTCAGCATTACTGCAAAGGCGGTTATCGCGCCCTTGTGTCCGAGATTCTTCGCCATCACGAAGCAGCTTCCTGTGGTCGCACTGCCGAGCATTACGAGCACTGCGATGAGCTTCTCTCCGCGGAAGCCGAGATATATCGCAGCCGGAAGGAATATCGCACAGAACAGCACGAGCTTGATGAACACTATCCCGACTATCACACGTATTCTGCCCTTCGCCTCGCTCGTGCGGAACGACGCTCCGAGTGCGATGAGCGACAGCGGAGTTGCCATATTCGCAAGATAAGAGACCGAGCGTTCAAGTATCACGGGCTGCGGTATTTTCAGCACCGACCACGCCATTCCGACAGCTATGCCGATAATGATAGGGTTAGTGACGATGCCCTTGAGAGTATCCGCCGCAAGAGAGCGCTTTTCGCCGTCCTTTTCCCTGTCCGGCGAGGTGAGCGACAGCACCGTTACCGCTGCGATATTGTAAAGCGGAACAGTTCCGACTATCATCAGCGCCGCCATAAGCGAATCTCCGTAGATATTGCGGACAAAGGCTATCCCGAGCACAGCCGCACTGCTTCGGTAGGAAGCCTGTATTATCTCGCCGCGCTCGTTCTTGTCCTTGTGCAGGAGCGAATAAACACTCGCCGCAGAAATGCTGAGCAGCGTCACGATGACGCAGAACATCACGAATCGCGTATCCCACACCGAACGGAAATCCGCCTTTGAAAGGTCCGCGAACAAAAGCGCCGGAAGGAGCGTGCGAAACGTGAATTTGTTGAGCTTTGCGGTTGTCGGCTCGTCGAGGAGCCCTATCCTGCGGCAGAAATAGCCGAATACCATCATCAGGAAAACCGGAACTGTGGCGTTCAGACTGAAACGCAGATCGTCCAGAAACATATCATCATTCTTTCTATTTCATATATATCTAATAATAACACAAAAACGTGAGAATATCAACAGGCAAGCCGCAAAAAAGCCGGTATCGCCCAAAAGTTGACAGATCTCCGCAGAAATGATATAATACCGGTAAAACAGACGAATGGAACTGACGATATGATGATAGAAACCGAACGACTGACGCTGAGACCGATGCGAAGAGAATACTTCGCCTCAACGCACGAATACGCCTCAGACCCCGAAAATACACGGTATATGCTCTTCCTGCCGAACGACAGCGAGACCGATACGATGCAGTATCTCATCGACGCCGAGAACGAATCCGTCAAGGAGAAGCCGTCCTACTATGAAATGGCGGTGTTTCTCGGAGAGGAACACATCGGCGCGGTCAGCCTTTATCTCAGCGAAAACGGCGGACCGGCGGAATTCGGCTGGATAATCAACAAGCGCTTCCACGGATACGGCTATGCGGCTGAGGCTGCGGAAGCTCTGCTCGGATATGCAGTGAACGAGCTCGGGATAAGACATTTTCAGGCGCACTGCGACTCGGAGAACCTTCCCTCGCGCCGCGTGATGGAAAAGCTCGGTATGACGCTTGCTGACGAATACGGCGGCAGATACAACAAGCTTGCTCCCGATGAGGAACGCCGCGAATGCTTATATACGCTCAGGCTGTGAGCGGCGGCGCGGTGTCCGCGCTGCCTGTTTCGCGGCAAAGCTCCACAAAGCGGCGGTCTATCGCCGCGCACCTTGCTATTTCAGAAATAATATGGTATAAGCGGCGTGTCGCTGCTGCCTGTTTCGCGGCAAAGCTCCACAAAGCGGCGGTCTATCGCCGCGCACCCTTGCTATTTAAACTATAATGTGTTATAATATTGGAAAATACGACCCTATCCCCGGAGGAACAATATGGGACTTGATATAGAAATGAAGGTCAGCGGCACGGTCGACAGGAACAATATCCAGTCTATCCGCCAGTCGCAGCGAATAAACGGCGCTTCTCAGCGCGGCTCTATCGCGATCCCGCAGACAGTAAGGGGCGCACTCGGCGAGGTAAAACCGGCTCCGCGTCCGGTACAGCCACCTCCGCCGCATACCGTACACAATTCGCCGTCTCCGCAGTATCAGCAGACTCAGCAGCACTATCAGCAGGCGCCGCAGCCAAGAGCTCCGCAGCCGCCTGTTCAGCCTGCTCAGCCGCCGAAAAAACCGGCTCCGCCGCTCCCGGCAGGAGGTCAGGAGCTGCGCCGCGGTCAGAAGATACCGCTTTCCGCAAACGGTCAGCCGCTCCGCAGACTGCGTATCGGTCTGCGCTGGAAAGTGCGTGATCCGCGCTGTGAGCTTGATGCCTCAAGCTTTCTGCTCGGTCAGAACAACCTTGTCCCGTCGGACGCATGGTTCGTCTTTTACGGTCAGGACACAAGCCCCGACCGCAGCATCCACTACCGCGGATACGAGGGCGGCGACGGTTCGGATATAGACATCGACCTGAGTATGATCGACCAGCAGATACAGCGTATCACGATCGCTGTGACCATTTATGAGGCTGTCGCTCAGAGGCTCGATTTCTCTATGGTGGACTCCGTAAAGGCTGTGCTCATCGACGCTTCACGCAACGCAGCCATAGCCTCGCTCGACCTGACAGATGGCTCCGCGGGAGTGACCGCGCTTGTCGTCGGCGAGATATACCGCCATAACGGCGAATGGAAATTCAATTCAGTCGGCTCGGGAATGTCGCGTGATCTTGCGGATTTCTGCAAGGTATACGGCGTTGAGATCGATTAAAGGAGGATCGGTATGATCGTATTTGAAACTATAAACGAGCTTTGCCTCCGCATAACCTGCAAGGGCGGAAGTGCTCCGATTTTCGCAAAGGCAGGCGCTTTCATCGGCGGCGAATGTATGGGGAACAAAAACTATAAATTCACTAAAGTAATGCTCGGACCCGAGCAGAGCGCCGGACGTGCTATCCTCGGTCAGCTCACACGACGCTTCACAGGCGAGAACCTTCCGCTGATGAAAGTCGAATTCTTCGGCGACAGCGTCACCTATTACGCAAATAATCAGCAGCACGTCGTGGTGTACAAGCTCCAGCAAGGCGAGACTATCTCTGTCGAGAGCGAGAATATCCTCGCATTTACCGGCGACTGCAAATACGGCGTCCGCTTCCTTGCACAGGGTGTCATCTCGCAGAAGGGACTTGCCACCTCGACCCTCACAGGTCAGGGAAGTGACGCTTATGTCGCTGTCCTCGTCGACGGCAACCCACTCATTCTCAGCAATGTCGACACCGGCACCACCCTCGAGGTCGACCCGGACGCTGTCGTTTGCTGGATAGGCGGCGACCCGACGCTCCAGACCGATATTTCGTGGCGCAACCTCATCGGTCAGGCAAGCGGCGAATCGTATATGTTTGAATGGAGCGGTCAGAACAAGGCGACCGTCATCATCCAGCCCGAAGAGCGCACCTCCGGTCTCGACGTCTCTATGGACGGCAGGTCTACCGGAAGCCGCCCGTCAGTACAGTCGCGCAGGTGGTAAAAGATACGGCTATGCTCCGGAGCAAAAACACGGCTCCGGAGCTTTTTCTGCCTCCGCAAAAAGAAAACACTTGACAATTCGGACTCAATGTGGTAAAATGTTATGTAGGCGTGTGAGCGCCGGTAATATATTATTAGGAAATTCCGAAATATAGATGTGCGGGCCCTGTGCAACAAGACACCGTGAACCATGTCAGGCGGGAGACCGAGCAGCATTAAGCGGATCGTCTCGTGTGCCGCAGCAAGCCTGCACATCTATGTTCCGGAATTTTTTTCGAGGCGGTCATAATAGTGATAAAGGCTTTTTTCGGCAGGCTTGCCGACGCTGCCCTGAAAGCGGCTCCGATAGGTTCTCTCCTCGGCTTTATACTTTTCTATATGACCGTTCTTGCGGCGGAGCTGCTGAGGGTCGAGCTCTCCTCCACGCTCGTGATAGGAGCGGCAGCTGCGCTGCACGTATCCTCGCTCGCGGTGATGACGGTCCATACGCTCATACGCGGCTCTCACAAGTACGATCAGGACATCGTTGGCAGTAATTTTCTCGGATCAAGCAGAAAGAGCCGCCTGTTTGCTCAGGCGCAGGAGCTGCATTTCAACCGCAGGATAAATTCCGCGCTCACTCTGTTCAAGCAGCTTGAGAGCGAATACGCGGACAAGCTCACACAGAACGAAAAGGCGATAGTCAGCTTCTATATCGCACGCTGCTACGACCTTATGCGGTATTATCCGAATGCGCTCATCAACTATGAACGCGCAGAAAGTGAAGGCTTTGACAATCCCGTGCTTCCGTTCCTGAAGGCGAGATGTACCGGTGCGAACGGCGACGCCGACGAGGCTCTGAACCTCTACAGCGAGGTGCTCGCGGATGTGAACAGTCCCTTCTGCAACCTTGTGCGGAACGACATCGGCAGGATGTTCCTCGATAAAAACGAGCCGGAAAAGGCTCTCGAATGGTACGGTCAGGCGATAGAAAAGCGCGAATCCTACCCCGAGGCTCTCGGAGGTGCGGCGATAGCGAACGTTATGCTCGGCGATGTCAATACCGGAGAACGGCTCTACAGGCAGGCTCTTGTGAACCACATAAAGGATCCTGCCGGATTTACCGAATACTACAGAAAAATACTCGCCGCCGAAATGCAGAGGAAAGATACCGAAAGGCAGCTCTCAAAGCTCGGCGGAGACGACAGCAAATGATCAAAGGAGGGAGATATAGGTGTATAAGGCGCTTTACCGCAAGTGGAGACCGCTCACATTCGACGACGTTATCTCCCAGCAGCAGATCACCGAAACTCTCAAAAATCAGATAAAGAACGACAAGACCGCCCACGCCTACCTTTTCACAGGCTCGCGCGGTACGGGCAAGACCACCTGCGCAAGGATACTCGCAAAGGCTGTGAACTGCCCGAATATGAAGGACGGGAGCCCCTGCCTCGAATGCGACATCTGCCGCGATGCGGACGAGGGCGTTCTCACAGATATTATCGAGATAGATGCTGCCTCCAACAACAGCGTGAACGATATACGTGACCTCCGCGAGGGTGCGGTGTATTCTCCCGAGCGCTGCAAGTACAAGGTGTATATCATCGACGAGGTGCATATGCTCTCTATCTCGGCGTTCAATGCGCTGCTCAAAATTATGGAGGAACCGCCTCCGTTCGTGAAATTCATCCTCGCGACCACCGAGATACATAAGGTCCCGGCTACGATAACCTCACGCTGTCAGCGGTACGATTTCCACCGCATAAAGCAGAAGGACATCGCCGCAAGACTGCTGTATATCGCCTCGCAGGAGGATATAGACCTCACTGATGACGGCGCTGATATGATAGCGAAGCTCGCTGACGGAGGTATGCGTGACGCGGTCTCGCTGCTCGACCAGTGCTCCGTTACATCTGAAAAGATAGACGCAGCCGCCGTTTCAAATACAGCCGGTATCGCCGGCAGAGACAGCGTTTACAGCATTCTCGAAGCCTTCGCGGATTCCGATGCCGCTGCTGCTCTCGCTGTTACAGACCAGCTCTACAATATGTCAAAGGACCTGACGAATCTGTGCGAGGAGCTCATTTTCCAGCTCAGGAACATTATGCTCATACAGGCTTCGCCAAAGAGCGCGGCTGAGCTGATAGTCTGCACTCCCGATGAATTCTCGCGTCTCAGCGCACTTGCCGGAAAGACTTCGCTTACCGAAATTATGGGACGGATCGAGGCTTTGCAGAGCTGCCGCGAGCGTATGGCCCGCGTGCTCAACAAGCGTGTGGAGTTCGAGATGTCGCTCATAAAGCTGTGCGGAAAGTCCGCAAACAGCGTTCAGGCTATTGACAATTCTGAAATATATGATAAAATAAAACAGTTAGAGGACAAAATAGCCGCTATCCCGCGCGGCGAGGGCGCACCTGCTGCTAAACGCAGAGACCTCCGCGAGGTGTTCACAGCTGCAAGTCCGGCGACCGACAGCGAACCGGCTCCCGATACAAAGGTGGACATCAGGACCGTGCAGGAGTCAGAGCTCACTCCCTGTGACAAATGGGACGAGATAATGGAGGAATTCCGCAAGCTCAACCCCTCAGTCGCCGGAAGTCTTGAGGGCTCAACTGCGGCGACCTCGGGAAATGTGATGTGCATCTTCACTCCCAACAGCTTCTTTATCTCGCTCTTCAAGAACAAGGAGAACGCGATAACGCTCGGAAGGTCTATATACAATGTCCTCGGCAGGAAATACCGTATACAGGCACGCTGTACGACTTCGGTCGAGGAGACCGAGAACCGTGCAGAGATGCTCAGACAAAAAGCCATTAGCAGCGGGATAGAAACCGCTGTTGAATAAAACAGAGCCTTTCTCAGTGAATATGCTCTGATAATCCTAATAATTAAATCAAAGGAGAAATTACTATGAAAGCAAGAATACCTAAGAATATCGGCGGCGGCGGCGCCCAGAATATGAACCAGATGATCAAGCAGGCTCAGAAGATGCAGGATCAGATCACAGAGCTCCAGGAGGACATCGAGGCTCGTGACTTTACTGCAACTGCCGGCGGCGGCGCTGTTGAGGTAACTCTCTCAGGCAAGAAGGTCATCAAGTCACTCACACTCAAGCCCGAGGTCGTTGACCCCGAGGACATCGAGATGCTCCAGGATCTCATCATCAGCGCTGTAAACGAGGCTGTAAGCAACATCGAGACAACTACTGAGGCTGAGATGAGCAAGATCACCGGCGGAGTTTCACTTCCCGGTCTCTTCTGATAAAAATGCCCGATCATAACGCTCTTCCGCTGGTGATACTGGCGGAGAAGTTTGCTTCGCTGCCGGGTATCGGTATGAAATCGGCACAGCGGCTCGCGTACCACGTTATGTCTATGGACGAAAGCGCGGTCGAAGACTTCGCTCAGGCACTGCTCGATGCGAAAAAGAACGTCCGCTGCTGCAATATATGCCAGAATCTGACAGAGCGGGAGATATGTCCCATCTGCGATGACGACGAGCGCGATAAGAGCGTGATATGCGTTGTCGAGGGACCCAAGGACGTTAGCGCCTTTGAACGCACACGCGAATACAACGGCGTATACCACGTTCTCCACGGTCTGCTCTCGCCTATGGACGGCATAACACCCGATAAGCTCAGAGTAAAGGAGCTCCTCGCACGTATCGCCAAGGGCGGCGTTGAGGAGGTCATAATGGCAACGAATCCCACTGTCGAGGGCGACGCTACTGCTATGTATATCGCAGGTCTGCTAAAGCCGCTCGGAGTGAAGGTGTCGCGCCTTGCATTCGGTCTTCCCGTCGGCGGTATCCTCGAATACGCGGACGAGGTGACGCTTTACAAGGCTCTCGAGAACCGCAATAATATGTGAAAAAACCTCTGCACACCCGATGTGCAGAGGTTCATTTTTTGTATGGCTTTTTTTCATCTGTAAGCCCAAGGATAAAATCTGTGCTCGTGTTATACAGCTTTGCAAGCTTGATGATGATATTGACGGGAACATCACGCAATCCGCGTTCGTACTTTGAATACAGCGACTGATCACAAAAGAGGTATTCCGCAACTTGCTTCTGCGTCATATCATTGTCCTCGCGGAGGTTCCTTATCCTCACAAACATATTATCACCTCATATTTATTATAAAGCAGGTTGATAAAATGCTTGACAAATAGGACAATCTGTCCTATAATATAATTATGGACATATTGTCTTAATATTATGCGAGAGGTGATATTATGACCTGCCCGCATTGTGGATGTGCCTTTTTTCAGTCAGAAGCCGAAAAATTAGATGAAAAGACGCTGATTTGTCCGAATTGCTCATCAAAGCTTAAATTGGATGGCTCTCAGGTTGAGGCAATCAGTTATAACCGAATAATCGGTACAAACCGAGTCGCTGACATATTAAAATATATGGCTTATTTTGCATGGGCAATTGGAGCACTTGCGATAATTATAGTGTTTTTCTGTTATGAAAGCGTATCTGTTATCTATGTGGTAATTGCTATGTATAGCGTTTTTGTATCTGGTATGATTATTTATGCAATGGGAGAGGCTATACAACTGCTTACAGAAATACGAAATAATCAAAAATAAAAAAATCCCCTTGCAGACCGTGAGTTGTCCGCAAGGGGTTTTTTATGTTCTATTGAAAAAAGGCTTATTCAGCAGCATTGAGCTTCTTTGCAAGCTGAGACTTCTTTCTTGCAGCCTTATTCTTGTGCATAAGACCGTGTGCGCAAGCCTGATCTACCTTCTTGATAGCTACTCTGATAGCCTCTGCCTTGTCAGCAGCGCCTGTTGTGCAAGCGATATCAGCCTTCTTGATAACTGTCTTGAGATTTGACTTTCTTGCCTTGTTAGCAGCAGCCTTGGTTGCGTTAACCTTTACTCTCTTCTTTGCAGATTTAATGTTCGGCATTTTGTTACACCTCCTGTAGTGTTCTGCGAATCATTCGCAGTTTTTTTCATATAATACTGCATACGGAAATGTATGCACGGGGACTGCAACGCACAGTTCCCCTACTGAGACAGTAAATATTATACCATTTCTGCATAAAAAAAGCAATAGGCAAAATGAAGTAATACGTGATTATTTCCGTGTGATTTCAGAGCAATATGCACAACTGCGGGAGGAATTATATGAATATCAGAACAGACCTTGCGGTCGAACAGATACAGCCGGACGATATTCCGGCAGGTGTGACAGTCAGAAGCCGCGGCAAAGCCTTCGGGATAACAGAGATAGTCATTTCCGATGACAGCTGCCGTGAGACGCTCGGGAAGGGAAAGGGCAGGTATATAACGCTCGAAAGCGGCGACCTGAGCCGTTTTTCCGACGGATATGAGAATATGGCTCTCGAGCTCGCGGACGAGCTTCGCAGGCTCGTTCCCGACGGCGAGGTGCTCGTTGTCGGACTTGGGAACAGGGACATAACTCCCGATGCGATAGGTCCGCGGATCGCTGAAAAGGTGCTCGCGACGCGGCATCTCCGCGATGAGCTCGGCGAAAACGAAGCCGGATTTCTCAGTTCGCTCCGGCGTGTGAGCTCTGTTGCCGGCGGAGTTATGGGTCAGACCGGCATCGAATCCGCCGAGCTGATACGTGCGGTATGTGCCGAGATCAAGCCGTCCGCAGTCATCGCCGCAGACGCGCTCGCCTGCTCGGACGTAAGCAGGCTCGGAACGACGATACAGATATGCGACAGCGGTATCTCTCCCGGGAGCGGCGTTGCAAATGCGCGGCGTGAGCTCTCGCAGGCTCAGCTCGGCGTGCCGGTCATCGCTGTCGGAGTGCCGACGGTCGTGGATATGCACACGATAGTCCGCAGCCTTACCGGCTCCGACTTAGACGCGGAAATACCGAATATGCTCGTTACGCCGAGGGACATCGACCGTCTCACCGAACGCGCTTCACAGCTCATCGCATTCGGGATAAACCTCGCACTTCAGCCAACTCTTTCGTTTGCAGATGTGCAGGCATTGTTCTGAAAAAGGAAGAAAACGCACCATCAGGCGATGATACGCTTTCTTCCTCTGATCTGTCCTTTACAAAGCTTTCCGGATAACAAGGAATTATTTGCAGAATCGTCCGGAGCGCACCCACATCGCTTCGGCTTCGGGTCTTTGTGCAGATGACCTTCCGCCTCCGCAATTCCTGTATAAAGTATACCCCGTGCAGAAGAAAAAGTAAATGACCTTTCGTACGTTAAAACTTGCATTTTGGTCCATTTGTGCTGCGGAAGGGGTTGAAATATTATAAGATCTAATGTATAATGTTATCAAAGCAGACAGGAGGTGCGCTATGGGAGAATTTCTCGGACCTAAAGATATAGAGCGTATGAGGAAGGAAGCAGAGATCGAAAATGCAAACGAGGTGCATTCGTCTCGCGCGGTCACCATTATAATGCTTGTTTCCTTTGCTATCGGCGTGATCGGCGGAGTTACAGCCTCGTTTTTCGGAGCAGCTATGCTTGCCGGAGCGCTTGCAATACAGGTGTTTGCCGTGTTCGGATTCTGCTTCTTCATCGGTTCAATGAACGGAGATATACGGACAAAGCAGACCGCCTTCTCATTTCCGCTGTTTATGGGCATTGCCGCAGCAGGTGTACTCATCGGATTCGCTGCGCTGTGGATAAGGAAGCACGATGTCATCACCGAAGAGCAGTACCTTCTCATCAAAAGCGTACTCAGCAGGGCGATATTCATCACCGGCGGACTTCTCCAGATAATACCGACACTGTATTACAGGATGATGCTGAAAAGGCATTGCATCGAGCCGGTGAGTGCGGTCTGTTACGGGCACCGTGTCCTCCGTATCCGCAACGATGACACCTCTTACTACATCGCCGCACCGATATGGAGATTCTACTACGGCGGCGAGGAGCTCGAAGCCGTGGACAACATATATCTGGATCTGAAAAAGCTCCCGGAAAAGGACGAGGAATGCGAGCTGCTTGTCGATCCGGAAAAGCCTGAGAGAGTCATCAGCCGTCTGGGACTGCCGCGCTTCGGAGCAAAGCTCATCATCGGACTGATACTTATCGCGCTCAGCTTTGTATTTGGCTGAAAAAAAGACCTTATGAATTCTCATAAGGTCTTTTTCATTCCCCATAGTCCGTATGGGTCTGTTTTCAGTTCGTTTTCGTACAGCGAGACGACTGACCATATATCGAAGAACATCGCCTTGCAGGAGCCTATCTGCGCCTCTCTGATGAGTCCTCCTTCGTATGCCGCCGCCTGTATCTTATACCACGCCTTCACCGGCGGATGACCTGCCTCGATGAGCCATTTATCCGGTGGATATACGCGGTTTATCTCCTCTGTCGGAGCAAACTGCGCGTTGATGTCCTCCGGCGTTATCGGCTCGACATAGTGCATTGCTGTGAGCTTGTAAATATCCACACCGAGCAGAAGAGCCTTGCCGCCGTTGTGTATCGCATAGTCAAGTCCGCCTGTGAGAGCTTCTCTGCCGTGCTTTCCCCAGCCGGATGTGCTTATCGTATCGCGTCCCGTGAACGTATCAGGCATTGCGCGGAAGGTATCGGCTACGATGCCCATTGCGGTGTGCTCCTCGTCGGGGGAGAGTATCTTTATCTTCACGGTGATACCGAGCTTTTTGTCCTCGTCAGTCAGCGGCAGCTCGCGGCTGAAACGAAGTGCCGGCATAAAAATGCTGCCCTCCTCCGTGACGAGCTCCTTCAGCGTATCTATGACCGTCACAGCGCCGCCCTCAAGCTCGCCGAAGCTGCTGAGAGAGCTGTGTACCTCCAGTGTCATTCCCTTTCCGATGCCGAGCCCGGCGAGCGAATCCCTGAGCTGCTGCTTCGTCACCATTTCCGTCTCTCCTTTACTTCGTCATTTTCCGCAGCTTTTCCCTTATCCGCAGACACGCCTCAACGTGCATTATCCAGTGCCGCGAGAACGGCATCTGTATCAGTCCGCGGACGTCCTTGCCGCACCAGTAATCTATCAGCCACGCCGCATTCTCGTCGGAGCTGACGACATTCAGCGAAAGGAGCTGCTCTCTGCGCTCCGCTGTCATCTTCTGTTTCAGCGAATCGAACGGCAGACTGCGCAGTATCTTTTCCGTATCAGTTTTTACCTCCGAGATGTAATCGTACAGCCCGGATATGTCGAGCTGCTCCGAGAAATCGGCTATCTGCCGCCCGGAGAGCTCGTTGCCCGTAGTTATTATCGGCGAGCCGGTGCGCTCCTGATAGCCGCCGCGGAAGAAGACCTGCTCGTCGCCGGCAATGAGAGTGTGCGCGGTGATGTCCTCGATACGGAAGATGTGCCAGAGCGAATACGCTATCGTTTTGCTGTGATAGCCGTCTGCGCCGATGAACGGTATGGCGCAGAAGTCCTCGCGGCTCAGCTCGCTCCTGAACGAGCATATCACGTCCCAGAGCTTGCCGCGCAGCTCGAAAAGCCTTTTGAGCCCTTCCTCATACGTGTCGCGCTTTTTCAGCAGTGTCTGCACTGATTTGTTCAGCTCTGACCATTCCCGGTTCACAGAACATCACCTCCGTTTTATCTGTTTTTCGTGAGCTCCTGTCTCATAAGGCAGAGGTCGAAGGTGTCGAGCCTTCCGTCGCTCACGAGGTCGCCGGCTTCCCAGTCAGCAAGCTTTTCGCCGCGTGTGCCGAGCAGCCATTTCTGAAGCGAAACGAGGTCTGCCGAAGTGAACTGACCGTCCCCGTTCACGTCTCCGCGGACGAGCTTTTTCTCGCCGAAGCTTGCCGTGATATCCATAGCCTCCCTGAGCGTTACGGTAACGGTCTGCTCCTTTCCGGAGAGGTCTCCGCTCCAGCCCGTGAACTCAGCTCCCTTATCGGGGACAGCAGTAAGAGTTACCGGACAATCTGCCGAATATTCGCCGCTCCAGCCGCTGCTTGTATCGGGAGTTATCGAGTTTATCCTTATCGTTCCGTTTCCGGAGGTCCTGAGCGTTATCGTGTTCATCGTCTGTGAAAGTCCGAGATAATCGCGCATATCCTCAAGCGTGTACTTCTTCCTCTGGCGGAAGAATTCCTTTATCTGGGGGATAGTCTTGTTCAGGTACTGCTCGCGGTTATAGCTGAGATTGCTCTCCTTCGAGCCGCCGTAGAAGCCCCACCAGCGCACAGTCGTCTGAGCGAGCGGCTCGGTGTAGTCCTTGACGTAGACCTCTGCAAGCGCATTTGCTTTCTCGGAGGAAAGCACCTCATTTGCGTAGTCACAGTAGACGTTCACGAATCTGTCGCGGAAATCCCTGTTCTTCAGCAGATTTATGAACAGGTTAGTGGGAGCGTATTTTCCGCCGTTGTCCATATTCTCCATATGCCTGAAACCGTCATATGTATAGCCCTCGACTCCGCCGAAATCGGCATAGGTCTTGCCCATAGTGAAGTCGTAGTCGAACGAGATGAAGCGCCATTTTCCGTCGCTGTACGGGTTGCCGGGAATGGGCTCGCCCATATTGCGCCACATACCGCAGTTGCGGTTCGGCCAGTCGTATGTTCCGAGGTAGATGCCTGCCGCGTAGTGGTCGATGAAGCTGTCGATGTCGATAAAATCACATACCGCCTTATAGTTCGCCTCATTCGTCAGGTCGAGCTTGGAATAGCTGTTGCAGAAGTTCACGAAGCTGTCGAGCTCCTCCTGCGGTCCCTCCTCTATCTCACCGTTCTTTATCATCGCGACATCCTTTTTCTCGATGCCGTAATTGGTCTCGATGAAATAGTCGGAGAGCTTCTCTATCATCTCGTAAAGTCCCCAGTATTCGCCGTTTATGAAGACGACACAGCTCGTCATATCCTGCGTTGTCAGGTCATCTCTGTCTGCAACGAGCTTCTGCGCGAAGCCGTCGCGGAGACGTCCCTCCTCGCCGACAGCACGCAGCGAGATAGAGTCATATTTATCTATAAGCCTGCCCTGCCAGTCGAGATTTCCGGGTATCATAGGATATTCGAGCTTTGAGGCGCCATAGTCGCTGCGCGCATAAAGGTGGAAGCTCTTCTGCGCGGTATTTCGCGTGGAAGCGCCCTTTATGCGTATGCCCATATTCTGCTCGGTTATGCTCTCGCCATCGCGGAATACAGTGATAGTCGCCTCGCGCTCCCACTCCTTGCCGTGTGAGAAGAAGTTGCAGACATTATCCGTATCCCACGCGCTCTTTTTCGGGTCGTAGGCGGAGCTTCTCAGCCATTGAAGATACTGCGTACCGGTAACGTAAATGCCTTTGTCGGGATCGAAGAGGTTATCCGGGTCGGTCACGAGCGACACCACGGTCATATCCTTATACTGCGAAAGGCTGCCGCTTGTGATGAAATATGTCTGGCTGACGACATTGCTGTATTTCCCGTCCGCATTCCTTGCCGCGGCGCGCACAACAGTTGCCTTGTCCACCTTGAAGGGCGGCTTTTTGTAGCCTGTTTTACGCGATATAGAGGTCGCGGAATATTCGTCCTCGGCATATTCGCTGTAGATGTTCGGCTCGTTTGTGCGGTCCTTCACCGTTATCGCAGAGGTATACACCTGCGCCGTCGGAGAAGTTGTCGGGTCGCTGCCGTCCGTCGTATAGCATACAGTTGTTCCGCTTCCGGCAGAGAGCGAAAGTGCAAAATCAGTTCCGTAGAATCCCGATGGAGCCGAAAATACAGGCGCAGATACAGCTGACGCATTTGTCTTATTCGGCGTGGGCGTCATAATTTCAAAGGTATCGCTCCCGTCAGGCGTTCTGCCGTAGCTCACGTCAGTCCCGAGCGTTGGTATCTCCGTCTGCTCGAGCACTGTTCCGTCCGGAGCCGAAAGCACGATGTTATCGCCGTTCTTGCTTATCGCAAAGCCGGTGTGGAGCTCTGCTGCGGTGGACTGCTGCTTTGAGGCGAATACTACCATATGCGCTCCGGCACTGATAGTCGTCCCGGCAGGGAAGGTGAACTTCAGCGGTGCGGCGGCATCGTCGGACAAGCCGTAGCCTGAAATGTCTGCCGCCTCAGAGCCGGGATTGTACAGCTCTATCCAGTCGGAATAGACGCCGTAGCTGTCGGCAAGTGCGGTCTTGTTCTGTGAGCAGACCTCGTTTATGCAAACGGTCTGCGCGGCTGCGTGGGCGTATTGCGGTGCGCTGTACGGCGCTGCTGAGAGCGCGGCGGCTCCTGCAATTATCGCTGCGGCAGATCTTAGTCTTGTTTTCACAATGAACCCCTCTCTTTCAATAGTGAAATCCAGATTTTTGCCGTGTGTATGATAAGTCAATTATAGCCGTAAAATCCGATATTGTCAAGAAAAAATGTCAGGCGGCATTCCCGTTGATCCTCCCACTTATTGTGTTTTCTCCGGCACTGGTGTATAATAGGATATGATGACAGCTCAGGCTGACAAAATATCTGATCCCGAGGCAGGATAAAAATGGACAACAAAGAAGACAGACGCATTTACACATTGAGCCGCGAGGTGCCGTACAAGGCAGTCGTGAAAATGAGCGTACCGCTTATCATCGGTATGTTCATTATGGTGCTTTACAACCTTGTTGATACGTATTTCATCGGTATGACCGGAGACGATTATCAGCTCGCGGCGGTGAATCTCGCTTACCCCGTGATGATGGTCACGGTCGCAATATCAAACATCGTCGGGACAGGCGCTTCCTCATTCATTGCAAGATGTCTCGGCTCCGGCGAAAAGGAAAAGGCTGCTCACACGCTTACCGCAGCCTTTGTGCTGACCTTCATAAACAGTGTGCTCGTCACAGTGATAGGGCTCGCATTCCTGCCCGCACTGGTACGGCTCCTCGGTGCGAAGGACAACACCTATGACTTCACGAAGCAGTACGTGCAGGTGATACTGCTCGGCAGCTTTTTTACGATGGGGAGCTACACATCAGGCGCTCTCCTGCGAAGTGAGGGCTCTGTGCGCTATTCGATGACTGGTATGATAGTCGGCACGCTTATGAACATCGCTCTCGACCCGCTCTTCATCTTCGCACTCGGTATGCAGATACGCGGTGCGGCAATTGCCACGATACTCAGCAATGCAGCCGGATTCGGTGTATCGGTGCTGTACTACGTCCGCCGCAAAACGCTGCTGCGTCCCTCCGCGGCTATGATAATGCCGACGGGCGAGATACTCCGCGAGATATACTGGGTCGGTATCCCGGCTTCGCTCGAAACTCTCCTCACCTCCGCCGCATACACGGTCAACAACAATCTTGCGGTCAATTACAGCGAGCTCACCGTAACTGCAATGGGTATCGCACAAAAGGTGCTCTCGCTCGGGAATTATGTATATCAGGGCTTCGCCTCGGGCACACAGCCGATAATGGGCTACAACTACGGTGCTCGCAATGCCGATCGTATGAGAAAGGTGCTGAAAGCTGGTGTGCTGACCGTCACCGGAACTGAGGCTGTACTGATGCTGATGTACTGGCTGCTCGCGCCGCTGCTCATCGGCATTTTTACCGACTCCGCAGATGTCGTCAGCATCGGCTCTCACGTACTGCGCAGGCTCATATTCATTCTCCCGTTCGTGGGAACTGTTTCGATGTGCCGTATGTCATTTCAGGCAATGGGCAAGCCGCATCTCGCATTCGCCGTCACTCTCGTCCGGCAGCTGATACTCTATATACCGCTGCTGCTCACGCTCGACTATTTCTTCGGCTTCGGCGGTATGCTGTGGGCTCAGCCTGTGACTGAGGCGATAATGATGGCAGCTTCGCTCCTGCTCCTCATATGGACTATCAAAGATATATCAGAGAAAAAGCCGCTTGTATGAAATATACAAGCAGCTATTTTTCGAGGAATATAACGAATTCCATCTCTGACGTTCCCTCTAAGCGCCTTGCGTGGGCGCTTCCGCCGAGAGCTTTTGCGGTCTCGTGTACGACGTAAAGACCGATACCGCTCCCGTCCTTGCCGGCAGCATTCGAGCCGCGCCAGTAGCTCCTGAAAACATACGGCAGCTCGCTCTCGGGAAGAAGTCCGCCGCGGCTGCGCACTGCGATAGAGAAGCCGTCATCCTGCTTCATCATCTTCACTGTGATACCTGTACCGTCACCGTATTTCAGCGCATTTTCAAGCAGCTGACTTATCGCGCGGTACAGTGCGTATTTGTCGCTTTCAAGCAGCGGTGCGCCCTCGCATTCCACACTGAACGGTATACGCAGGAGCTCCATTCTGTCCGTATATTCGCTGCGTACAAGCTCGGCAAGCTCATTGAGATAGAACGTGCTCACCTCAATATCCTGTCCGTCAAATGAAGCGTCTGCGGCGTCCATAAGCGCCTGTGCAAGAGACTGTATCTTTTCGGCGTTCCTGTCTATTTTATCGGCAATATCCGACGTCATACCCGTACCGGTATAAAGCCCCGTCCTCACCGCGTCTGTGTAGAGGCGGATATTCGCAACGGGCGTTTTTACACCATGAGCGATAGACGTAACGAGCTTCTGGTGCTCGCCCTCAAGAGCGTGGATACGCCGGCTGCTCGCGGACAGAACGTCAGTGAGCATATTCATTCCCCACACGTATTTACCGAAAAACCGGCTCCTGCTCTCCGGCAGCTTCTGTATGTCCCTGAGACGCGCCAGCTTTTCCGGATAATCGGCGAGCTTGCGGAAGGGCATTATTATCTTGATGTATGTGCCGATGATGAATACGGCAGCTATGATGAAGCTCGCTGCAAGGACGATATTCACACAGAGCCTCAGCATTTTCAGTGAATCGTCCGCAAAACGGTATTCAACAAGTCCGCACAGTCTTCCGTCGCTGTCATAGAGGCTGCAAACAGCACACCTTTCGTCGGCGTCTGTATAAAAGACCGTATCCCCGTTCTCGCTCACCGGGATAAAGCTTATTTCGGTCGGAGCTTTTTTACCGTACTCCCTCCGCCAGCTTTCAAGGCTTGCGGAAATGATATCCTCCGGCGGCTCACCGCTCTGCGCGAGTGCGTCGGATATGCTGCGGTTTATCCTGTTCACGGCGATATTCCGGTCGCTCAGCTGCCGGCTGCATATCTTTCCGGTCACGATGTTGAAAGCTGCGGATAAAGCGATGAAAATGGCAGCGGCAGCCGCTGTCATACGATACATTTTCTTCATATGCCGTCACCGAATCTGTATCCGACCTTCCACACCGTCTGTATCAGCTTTGGTGAATTCGGGTCCTGCTCTATCTTCTCCCGCAGCCAGCGGATATGCACGCTCACTGTGCTCGGCTCTGTGAAGCAGTCCGCGCCCCATACGGCGTTGAACAGCTCTTCCTTGCTGACTGCTTCGCCCATATGCTCCATAAGATATTGCAGCAGCTCGAACTCCTTCGCATTCAGCCTCAGCTCCCCGCTGCCCGATGTGACACGGCGTGAAGCAGTATCGAGCGAGATACCGCCGCCGCTCAGCACTCTTCCGGCAGCTTCCGGAGCCTTTCGCTTCATCAGCGCGCGCACCTTCGCTGTCAGCACCTTTACCGAAAACGGCTTGTCGATATAATCGTCCGCGCCCGTATCATATCCGAGCAGCTTGCTGTCCTCGTCTGTCTGTGCGCTCATCATAAGTATCGGTATGTCCTGACTCCGGCGTATCTCCGCGCAGGTCTCATATCCGCTCATTCCGGGCAGCATAACGTCCAGCAGTATAAGGCTGTATTTTTCGCTTTCAAGCAGTACAAGGGCTTCCTCGGCGGCTGTACACAGCTGCACCGAGAAGCCCTCTTTTTTCAGAAAATCTCTTACGAGCTGACCCATTTCGGGGTCGTCCTCTATGATAAGGATATCAGCCATTTCATTCTCCTGATGTGATCATTTCCAGCTGCCGAGGTCCACGAATCTCTGTTCATCGTCAACGCCGCCGGTATCCGTGAGTATCGCCTGAAGGCGGCAATCGGAATAGTCCGCGATGACCATATGGACAAGACCGTCGCTGCGGATACGAACGAGATCGTTATCCGTACTCTCGCAGGTCAAAAGATGCCGCATACGGTCCGGCGACAGCGCTGTCTCGCCGCAGAAGAGCTCGTTGTATCTGTTCCACCTGACGATATTGTCGGTGTAGTGCGTGATACCGTCAGCATTTCCCTTTGCCGCGAACGAATTGACTGCACAGATGTATTTGCCGCTGTCCCATTCAAGTCCGTCAATGAGCGGAGTCGAGCTGTCGCGCAGAAGCGCTGTGCCATCCTCGGGAACGACTGCGAGCTCGGCAACGACAGCGTCGCTCTTATCAGTCGCAAAAACGTTCACACAGTAGGGATAATCCGACGCATTCGCTGCAAGATAGCCTGCGGCTTCGCGTGCAGTAGTGCAGTTCTCAAGCGCGTACCTCATAGCGTAGGTATAGCTGGTCTTACCTTCGCAGCTATATTCTACCATATTCATACTTCCCACGTCAAGCTCTCCGAGCATGACTCCGTCATTGTTGACGGCGGTGAGTATCGTCAGGAAGCCGAGATACGTCACGGAAACGAAGCTCTTATCGCCGTTCTTCATATGCAGGAGCGTGTGACACTCGCAGAGCTGGTTTTCACTTCCGAGCTGCCATTCGAGCAGACGGCAGGAAAGGCGCTCACCAGTCGATGTCACGCTTCCGTCCGCAGACAGCGCACTGCACGCTGTTCCGCGCAGAACGTCCGGGATAAGCTGCATAAGACAAGCCTCCTCAGCCGAGAGGATGCCGTCCTCTTTTATGCCCTCGCTGTCGCCGCTTATCTTTTCCGCAAAGCCCTCAAGCTCGTCGCGGTAGTTCCTGCCGAGCGAGTCACATAATATCTCCGTCCGGTTCTCGATGCCGGAATAATCGCCGTTGAGGTCGTTGAAAGCCGCCTTGATATTTTCGAAGATGTAACCCTCGCACAGCTCCTGATACCCCTCGAAAACGAGCGGTATCACCTCAGCGTAGGCGGCTCCGACGTCATAATAACTGCCTTTTTCGTAATCAAGAGTAACGTCGAAATAGCTGTCCATACACTCTATTACGCACAGCCCGTCAGAGCTGCGGACAGTTCTGTTTGACTCTTCCCTGACCGGTGTGAGGTCATCGCCGCTGTTGTCCCTGTATATGTCGGAAACGGGACGGAGCGTGCTCTCTTTCTGCTCCGGGAACGAAAAATCGTCGTAGCCTTTTCTTCCGCAGCTGAACAGCGATGCCGCAAATACGAGAGCCGATGCAAGGGTGAATATCTTTTTCTTATCCATAGTCCGCTCCTTACCAGCCGCGCTCGATGAGCCAGTCCCTGAGAAGGCGCTCCCTGTCCGCGAGCCCGCTCTCGCCGTCGAACTTGCCAAGCTCTATCTCGCCCTGTATATCGCCGTCCATAAGGTAGAACACCTTGTCGCTCATCGCTGCTACCCTTACGCTGTGAGTCACCATCATTATGCTTGTTCCGTCACGGTTAGCCTTTACGAGCTCATCCATAACGTCCGCGGCAGCTTTTGAATTCAGCGCACCTGTCGGTTCGTCCGCGAATATCACCTTCGGCTCGTTGATAAGTGCTCTGCACAGGCAGGCGCGCTGGAGCTGTCCGCCGGATACCTCGTTCACCTCGTGCTCGGAGATCTCGATTATGCCGAGTCTGCGCATAAGCTCCTCCGCACGCCTGTTTGCGTCCGAATGCGCCATCCCTGCCTGATACGCAGGGAGCACGATGTTATCGAATATGCACAGCTTCTTCATCATATACATCTGCTGGAATATGAAGCCCATTTCAGTCAGACGGAGCTTTGAAAGCTCCTTCTTGCTGAGCGAGCCGATGTCCTTTCCGGCGAAATCCACCTTGCCCGAGGTCATCGCGTCCATTCCGCTGACTGTGTAGAGCAGCGTGGATTTTCCGCTTCCGCTCGGTCCCATAACTGTGACGAATTCTCCCTCGCCGAGCTCGAAGCTGATATTTCTCAGCACATTGTTGCTGTTTTTTCTTACTATGTATGTCTTGCAAAGGTCCTTTACCGATAAAACCCTATTCATTGTGTCTCCTCCATTATTCCTCCGATATCTTCCATATCCCGACGTTATCTATGCTTCTCAGCGTGAACAGAGATGTCAGCAGGAAGCAGGCAAGCATGATGAGCGGTATCACTATGAAGCTCACAGGGAATTCAAATTCAAATCTCATTCCTGCGACCTCATACTGCCTCATAAACCACTCAAACAGATAATTTCCGAAAGTCCATATGTACAGCTCACTGAGCACGAGCGATATGAGCAGCAGCATCGTTATCCTCAGCAGATACTCGTTCTTTATCGTAATGCTGCGGAATCCCATACTTTTCAGCAGAGCTGTTTCCGGTACCTCCTCGGCTGTGAAGATGCTCATATAAAGATACGTGATGAGCATTAGCACGAGCAGTACAGCTCCGCCTATGCCGAATTCGAGCTCGATGAAAAGCTTGTCAAATCCGCCTATATCATCACGCACTGCATCTACAGAATCAAGGACACAGTCCTCACCGAAGAACTTCCTCATCTGCTCTATAACAGCCGGCTTTTCTCTCTCGGGAGCATCGATGGTCCTGCCGGTCGTGCGGTAGCCGTATTTGTATGCTCCCTCGTACTCGTCACCCATTATGATAGAGGGGTCGCCGAACTCCATAAAGTCTATCAGAGCTGTCACAACGAGCTCTCTTTCGACCTCCGTGTGCCCGGTGTGGTCGGCATTGTTTTCCGTTATCGTGACCTTGATGACATCGCCCGGCTCTATACCGAGCTTAGTTGCGGTATACGAGCTCATAGCCGCTTCATTCGCAAGCTTCGGAGCTGTGCCGCCCTTCCGGTATTCAAACTGTCCCGGCTCGCCTGCCTTCCACAGGACGCTGAAATAATACTGCGAGCCGTCTTCACGGTCAAGCCTTGCGGTTCCTTCGTACATCGAGTCGATGTGGGCAGGTATGCCTTCCTCCGAGAGCATATCGTTCACCGCCTCGACATAGCTCTTGCCGGTGCGCTTTCTCACCTGACTTATCCTGTCGCTGAGCTCGTCATTCAGGTGTATCGCAAAATCGTAGTGATGATTGAGCCAGTAGCGTGCATAATGCGGATTTATAACGCTGTTGCGGATATTGAACACGAGCAGAAGTATCGCCGCTCCGAGAGAATATGCAATGATGAGGAATATGTATCGCTTGAAGCGTCCGAGAATATCCGTGAGCGCAAGGAAGAGCGGTATCGACATTCTCTTGCGCCTGTGCAGGAACATCGGCGAGCCCTTCCTGAAGCGTTCTCCGCGGTTCTCGCCGTGTATCGCGTCTATCACGGAAATGCGGTTAATGCGCCGCATAACGAACAGCGAGAATACTATCATCATCGTGATTATCGAAACAACGGACAATACGCCTATCGTTACCATCTCATAGCGCTCGGGCAGTATCGCGTCCGGACCGAACATATTCACGAGCATACCTGCGACCGGAAGTCCTGCGGCGATACCGATGATGCCTCCGACAACTGCAAAGGCTATATACTTTGCCGCAAACAGCCACCGGAAGCTGAGCGAATCCACGCCGAGCGCCTTCATCATACCGATCTCTTTTTCCTCGCTCTTGAGATCGGCGACCATTGTGAAGCGTATGGTCATAAAGATTATCGCTATGAGAAAAACGCTGATGATTATGATGAATGCCGAGATTATGCGCATCATCATAATATCCACGCTCAGCGTATCGACATGGGTTATGACAAGCGTGGGAACTCCGCTCTCCTCAAGCCTGCTCTCAAGCTCGTCCTTTTTTGACGCCGAAGCGTTTTCGAGCCGGACGCTGTATGCGTTGTATTTTCTGACCGAATCCTTCGTCAGCACACCATAATCCGCATCGGAAACGATGAATCTGCGCAGACCGTTGCTGAGGCTCTCCTTGAATATGCGGCAGACCTCAAGCTCATAGGTGCAGCCGGCATCAGTCGTGAAGCGTACCATATCGCCCTGCTTTACGCCTGTTTCCATAGATATATCTATCGGGACTGCGATACAGCCGCCCGGTACACTGAACGGTTCATCTTTAAGGTCGTATACAAGGTCGTGCTCACGCGGCTGAGTCGTGAGACACTGTATCTTGCTCATAAAGATGTAGGCATTTTCCTTTTCATCATAGTCCGGAAAGTCTATGGTATGGTCGCTTATGAGCACCATTTCTGATGTGCTCCATTCGCTCACGTTTTCGTCATTGTCGAGCAATTCGCAGGCTTTGGAACGCATCTCTTCGCTGTCGCCCTTGTGGTCGAGCGTCCACAATATCGTGTCTGAGCCGCGGCACAGCTCCTTTGCTGCCCTCTCGCGCGTGAAGTTGGAGAATATCTGCACCGAGCCCGCAAAGACAAGCACCGACGCCACACATATGAATACGAAGAGTATCAGGTTCAGACCTTTTTTGCGTTTCAGGTCGCTTTTCAGCATCTTAAAAAACATAGGCTGTCTCCTTACATTTTTTCTTGCTGATACTATAATAGCACATCAGAGTTTAAAAAGTCCTTAAAATATGAAAAAATTTTTCTTCTATGCGAAAAAAAGTCCGGAGAACATCGCCTCCGGACTTTTTTATCATTCCTGTATGAGCTTGTATGCTGAAAGCTTCTTCATTCTTCCCGACATCACAAAGCTGAAAACGAACACCATTGCCGTTACAGCCGCTGCCGAAATGACTATCATCATCGGCTGCAGCAGAAGGTCTGCATTCTTCACGCCGTAGCCGCCGAGTATCAGCGTGAACAGCGGATTGAGCAGGAAATACCCGAGCAGCGAGCCGAGCACCGCCGCTGTGACCGTTGTCGGCATCAGCGAGAGCGAGAGCTGATAGCGCAGCTGTGTGCTCGTGAAGCCGACCGCCTTCTTTATCCCGAATTCGCGTTCCTTCTTGATGAATACAGTCTTCAGCAGCAGACGTATCACCATCAGCACAGTCGCAATGCTGAGGATTATCATTATCAGCACAATGAATCCGACCGCGTAAACAGGGATATTCTCCGAGCTCCTCTGCTCGCGGTAGTAATTCTTTGTCTCGCTGATACCACATTCACTGAGACCGTCTATCCTGCCGAGGACTTCGTCCACGCGGCTGTCATTCGCGTCACTGACTCGGACGCGGATGAGGTCATAGCTCGTATTGACTCCGAGCGCCTGTGCTGCTTTGTCGGTCATATATATTCTCGTGTTCATGACTGACTGCTGCAGACCCGTTATAAGATAGCGCCTGCTGTTGTCTCCGTATTTGACAGTTATCTCATCGCCGACTCCGACTCCGAGCTTCTCCGCGACCGAGCTTCCGACCACTGCCTCGTTGTCCTTCCGCATCATCTCTCCCTCGTAGACGCCGCAGTAAACGCAGTCAGGGTCCGTGACGTATATGAGTGTGATCTCTTCCTCACCTGCTGTTGCCTCAACTGAGAACAAGCCGTAAGCCTGTGATACACCATCGACCTCGCTTATCGCATCTATCGCTCTGCAAGCGGACTCATAGGAATTGTCCTCAAGGTAGACGTAGGCATCAGGAGCATCGCCCTGCACCATCCTCTGAAAATTTGTTATGTCGACTTTGGTGTTGTAAAAGAGCAGCCCCGAGAACTGTGTGACGAATGCAACTGCTGTTATCATAAAGAAGATGACTGCATTCTGTCCCATATTCTGCATAGAGCTTTTCAGCGCGAGCAGCAGATTCAGCTCGCCCTTGGTCTCACTGAGCGGAAAGTGGTTCTTCTTGAAACTGTTGGACCTCAGTCCGAAGCGAAGAGCCGTTGACGGATGGAGCTTCTTCACCTTTATAGTTGATATCAGTGTCGCCGCGACTATCATCAGAAGCACTCCTGCGAGCATTCCAAGCGTGATCTCAGGATAGAATTTCTTTTTCCAGATTATACCGCTCAGCTCTCTGATGAATGCTTCCTCCATTATGGGGTAGAGCGAATAGGAAAGGACTATCCCCACAAGCGAGCCTGCCGCTCCGAGGAGCACGAATTCAGCAGTCAGAGCTGCACGTATCTGACCTACCGTGAATCCGACGGCGCGCAGTGCGCCGATATTGATGATGTCGCGGCTGATGTTATTGTTGATGGTGAACACTATCATTATCACGCATATCGCCATGATTATCACAGCAAACGCCGCAATGAATCCTGCGAGGACATTCACAACAACAGTGTATCCGCTTCTTGCGAGTTCAATGCTGTGACCGTTCGCGTATGTGCTGCCGTCGCTGCGGAGATCCACTGTCACATCCTTCATTGTCTCTTCGATGTTTATGCCGTTCTCGGCGAATGCATATACTATTTGCATATTGCCGCTGCCGGTCTTTTCGGCTGCCTCCTGAAGCTCGCTGAACGAATCCTCGTCGACAAGCGCCGAAACGAAGAAGTACGAGTTGCCCATAATGAGGTGCTGATACGTACCGGCAACGGTATAATCAAACCTGCCATACGGCGTATCGAGGCTCATACTATCGCCGATACAAAGGTCGTTTGTCGCAGCAGTAAAGGCGTTGAGGTATATCCTTTTTCCTCTGACGCTGTCGTCGCGCTTGTCGAAAACAAGCGTCTCATAGCCGACATTATCTCCGAGCCGCTGCACCATCCAGCCGCTGTCAGATCTCTCTGCCGTACACTTGCTCGTAGTGAATTTGAGAGCAGGGATATTTACTGTATCCTCTGAATAATACCTCTCTATTCCGTCACGGTCCGCAAGCTCCGCGTCAATTCTTCCGCGGTCCGCTGACGTCCATATGATGTAGTCGGCAGGATGCTGCTCTTCGGCGTATTCGTCGAACAGCCGCGGATACATCGACGCGAGCATTCCGGTATGAAGAAGGAAAGTCGAGATGACGATTATCAGCAGGAACACTATCATTATAGCCCTGTCCTTGCGGAAGCCCGCTTTTATAAGCTTTACCATCCCATCTCCTCCAGGAACCTTCTTATTTTTTCGTGGCGTCCCTCATCGCCGCTGACGTATTTCCCGAGGTCGCATTCCCCCATAATGCCGCCGTCCTGAAGATAGATTATGCGATTGCCGCGGCGTGCGGATTTGACATCGTGTGTTACCATAACGACCGACTGTCCCGAGTTGTTTATATCCGTAAGCACATCGAGCACGGCTCTGACTCCGGCACTGTTCAGTGCTCCGGTGGGCTCGTCGGCGAATACGATGTCCGGGTCGTTGATAACTGCGCGTACCATTGCCGCCCGCTGAGCCTCGCCGCCCGAGACCTGCGCAGGGAACTTCTTTGTGAGCTCCTCGCTGATACCCATTTTCTCAAACAGTCCGAGAGCCTTTTTCTTCAGTTCCCTCTGCTTCTGACCGGTCAGCATTCCTGTGCTGACGGCGTTATCCATAATGCTCATACTGTCAACGAGGTGTATCTGCTGGAAAACGAATCCGCAGTGTCTGCGGCGGAATACCGCGAGCTTGTCATCGCTCATATCCGTGATGTCCTCGCCGCAGTAGCTTATCCTGCCGAGCGAGGGCTTATCCATTCCCGAAAGCGTATACAGGAGCGTGGATTTGCCTGCTCCCGATGAGCCCATTATCACGGTGAAATCGCCCTTGTATATCTCAAGGTCAAGATTCTTGATGACGTGCTGCTGCCTGCCGCCGACAGAGAAGCTCTTCGACAGCTTTTCGGTCTTTATGATGATCTCTTTATTACTCATTATCGAACCTCCGAAAGTAAAAGGTCATACAAGAGTCCTGTCCCTTGTATGACCTTATTATAGCATATATTTTTCCGGAAATCTTTGTCAGTTCTTTAATTGTTCTTTGGTTTGTTTTAATTATTCTTAAACCAGCTTTAACCGCAGCGCGACCGTGAAGCCCTCGCCGTTATTGCGGCATATCAGCTCGCCGCCCATCTGACCGATGAGATATTTCGAGATGTACAGACCTATCCCCGAGCCGTCCTTGCCTGCGGAATTCGAGCCGCGGCGGAACTTCTCGGTTATTACCTCAAGCTCGTCATCGGGAACTCCGCCGCCCTTGTCCGAGAATTCAACTACAAAGAAGCCGTCCTCGAAGCGGCTTTCGGCTGTTATATCAGTGTCCGCATATTTGTACGAATTCGAGATCACATTTCCCACGACCTGCTCAAGCCGCAGTCTGTCCGCATATATCACACAGTCTCTTATCTCTGCGGATGTCACCTTTTTCAGAGGGTCGCTCTCTGCGATGATCCGCTCAAGCTCGCGTGACGAAAGCTCCTCCGGAACGACCTCAAGCTGTTCGAGCTCCTCAAGTGCCGCGTGGAACATATTCGATACGAGCTTGTCTATCTGGTCAGCCTTGCCGTTTATCGCTGAAAGCGTCTCCTTCTGCGCCTCATCATCGGAAACGAGCACGAGGTAATCCGTCATCGCCTTTATCGAAGAAACGGGAGTGCGTATATCGTGTGAGAGCTCGGCGATCAGCTCCTTGCGGCTCTTTACGGCAGCTTCCTCGCGCTGACGTGAAGCCTTCAGCTCCTCACGCATAATGTCGAAGCTCTCGGTGAAAGCTCCGAAAATATTGCCTCTGTCCATTTCGAGCGGCGTATCGAGATCTCCGGCTGCGACCTTTGCCGCGAAGCTCTTCAGCTTTCCGAACGGTACTACGACACGCCTTCTCAGGAATACAAAATACGCGACCGAGACCGCTGCCATTATTGCTGCCATTCCGCCTATCATCGCCGCATTTCTGCGGTCTGCCGCACGCCTGCGCTCCGCATAGTCATTGTGTACTATCAGCTTCCCGACAACTCTTCCGCCGCTCTCGATGTCGCGTATTATATCGAAGCTGCCGGTCGCGGCAGAAACTGTTGCTGAGATCCCCTCTTTAGTGTAACAGAGCAGACGGCTGTCGCTGTCGATAACGGCATAATCGAAAGCCTCTCCGCTCACGATGAGGAGCTCCGACTCCGCGGAGATATTCTCCCAGTCCTCGCTGATACTGATGAGGAGCCTGTTTATCTCAGTTGTGTACTGCGGCATCGTGTTCCCTTCGCCGGAAGCAGCGATGCGTGCGCATATCAGGACGCTCAGCAGCGTGAAGACCGCTATGTATATTATTAAGAAACGCCTTTTCAATTGTTGTCCTCCAGCATAAATCCAACGCCCCAGACAGTCTTTATCACCTCGGGCGAGCCTGCATCACGTTCTATCTTTTCACGCAGATGACGAATGTGCACATTCAGCGTCACGTCACTGACGCAGTCCGTCTCCCATACCTTCGAGAAGAATTCGTCCTTCGGGATGACGCGGTCCTTGTTTTTCAGCAGATAAACAAGAAGCTTGTACTCCATCGCTTTGAGAGGTATGCTCTTTCCGTCCCTGATTATCACTGCTTTTTTCATATCGAACTGCACCTCGCCTAGCTGCACGAGTGAGTCATCTGCCGTTTTTCCGGAGCTGCTCTGCTTGTCCTCATATCTCTTCAGAACAGCTTTCACCTTCGCGAGCAGGACTCCCAATGAATACGGCTTGCAGATGTAATCATCTCCGCCGATACTCAGAGCAAGGAGCATATCGTCCTCCGATGAACGCGCACTTATGAAAAAAATAGGCACGTCCATCGCAGAGCGTATGTCCCTGCAAAGGTCAAAGCCTGAATCAGTGCCGAGATTTATGTCGAGCAGCACCAGCGAGCAAGTATTCTCACGCAGGAAACAGAGAGCGTCCTTCGCGTTGAGGACGTATTCGGTCGGGACTCCCGACATGTTGAAGTATTTAGCCGTGTATTCCGCGAGCTCAGGCTCATCGTCGATAACGAGTACGCTTGTGTGCATATCCGCACCTTCCTTTCCGATGTCATTTTGGATCTGTTTTATCACGCTCCGCTGACAAAGTCAGACTGGCATTATTCTTCGCCGAACGTAAAGAACTCACTATTCTATAAAGCCGAAGTGATGTGCAAGCTTTTCAAATACCTCCTCGCGCGTATCTCTGCCGTCGTCCTCGCGGACGAGGGTGAAAAAACCGCTCCTGGCGTATTCCTCGTAGTGCTCCCTGCTGTTGATGAGCTCGAGTCCGCGGCGATAATTCGCCATTACCTCATCGCTGTTCTCACAGCTCCCGATCGTGCTGAGTATGAACTGCTTTTCGGGGTCCGAACGGTCAAAAAAGCGCTCCACGCTCATACTCTTCGGCGACAGCATAACCGCAACGTGGTCATGATCGGATATTTCACGCAGAATGTCGAGAGGTATGTTCGTGTCTGCGATGACCCTCCCCTTCGCACCGAGCGCTATCAGCTCCGCTACCTCGAATCCGGCTGCTTCTCTGCCTGTGTTATACATCCAGCGCTCGTATTCCTCGGGCGTGCGTGTCACAAAGTCCCTAAAATCCGTAAGGGACTTTATATAACAAAGGTCCGGCTGCACCGACGGCTCTGCCACCTTATCCGTGACCTCCGTAAAATAATTCTCTCCGCAAAATATGAGTCCGCACCGCTCCGCAAGCAGCTTCACAGCTGTTGATTTTCCGGCATATGCCGTGCCCGTGATGAAGTAAACGTTCCGCAGATAATAGCGAAGTATGTTGTTCTCTATTTTCATATCGTCCCTCCTGCCTTTTACCTGATTTTACCATTTTGCACTTATATTGTCAACCACAGCCGGCTCCACTCAGTACACAAAAGAAAATGCTTGACAATTTCTCTGTGCCGTAGTATAATATTTATGTGAAGATCGCCAATGAAAGATATACCGTGCAATGCGACTATCTTCTGACCGACAATGTAAAGATCGTGCGGCAGCGATCGGATTTATACATTATTCGGTTTGTAGCTTTGGCTGCACATTTTTTGTTATTGGAGTGTGAAAAAGATGATTTTTATATACCATAATAAATATCCGTATTCTCCTACAGCAACGCTGCTTTCGCAGCTCAACCTATTTGCTGTTGCCATACTCATTATAGCAGTACTCGTTTCCGGAATAGCAATGTTAGCGGATTTTTCGGTTAGCAGTCTTCTGACTTTTATCATTATTCTTGCTCTTACTCTGTTTGACATATTTATTTATAACGATAAGCTGCTCCCTAAGCTCGCTGAAAAGGAAAAGGATAGTGGTCTGAGAAAAAGCCCAAACATCGCACAGAAATACTGTGAAGATCACCCGAATGAATTCAACAGAATAACCGCGATAAATCCGAAATTTGCAAGCAGGTTCGAGATGGACGAACACGGAAATATCGTCAGAAAGAAAAGGTGAAATTAGTATGAAAAGATCCTTAGCATTAGCTCTGTCAGTCGCGTTGCTCTGCGGAGGTGTCGCAGGCTGCGGTGGCGATCCCGGCAGTTCTTCCGCTCCCGCCGAATCAGAAACTCCCACTGCCGCGGAGAAGACTGCTGCCGAAACGGTCAAGACTGAGCCGGTTACAACTGAAGCAACTACGGAAGATTGGGTCACAAAGACAGCCCTCACCGGTGTAAATCATAATCTTAGTGATGATAACTGCGATCCTATGGATTTTAAACCCGGAGATACCGTTTCCGGAGAGGTTGACGGATTTTACAGCTGTATCGGTACACTTTCTGATGTCACTACCTTCGGTGATTCTGAAAGTGGAATGAGTATATACAGGATGAGATTCTTTCCCATGGACGTAGGTAACATTAGCCTCGTTTTCGGTGCGGATAATGCAAATTCAATTATAGTTGAAGAGACTGTAAAAAAATGGGACCTGTATAGGGAGAAAAGAGTCGAGGGGCTCACCGACGAGGAGCTTGAGCAGTACAAACCGAAACCTTTTACTATAAGTGGCAGAGTAGAGCCGCTGCCTGAAGACGTGGAAAGCTGGCTGAAGGAGTGGTACTTGAACACCTTTTCTGATGCCACTGAGCAGAATTACACGGAATACTGCCAGAATACGGTATATATAGTTGACAGTTTTTATGATTCTTAATGCCAAAAACAGAACGGTGCCGCTCAATGCGGCATCGTTTTTTTATGGAGCAGCTTTTCATAACCTGGATTTTTTTGATAAGTAGGTCTTGACAACACGGGCGTTCTGATGTATAATTAGTATGCAATTGATTATTGATCTTTGCAAAATGCTTGTGTAGCACAGTTGGTAGTGCAGCTCATTCGTAATGAGCAGGTCTCGGACTGAAAATAAAGCGACAACCGTGCAGCACCTTACAAATTCAAAAATTTAATAATGCTTGTGTAGCACAGTTGGTAGTGCAGCTCATTCGTAATGAGCAGGTCGCAGGTTCGAGTCCCGTCACAAGCTCCAGCGCCGAGCGGGCGCACGCAGTTTCGCGGTTCAGTTTTTCTGAGCCGCGAATTTTTTTCCGCGTTTCATATCGTATCTAAATTGCAACACATACACAGCGCATTGCGCTAACGAATCGCGTTTCGGTTTCCGAAGCGCGTTTTTTATTAATCAAATAATGCAGGCTCGCGGATAGGTGCTTCCGTCACAGCAGTACTATCAGCGCGAAATTGGCAGCGCGGACACCGCGCTGCGGTTCAGTTTTTCTGAGCCGCGAATTGTTTCCGTGCTCCGCAGATCATCTGATTTGTAACACTTACCAAAACAACGCCCTGCCGGCTTAAACCTTGCAGGCGGTGTTGTTCTGTTTCTGCCGAATCTGCTGAACATGGCAAATCCAACGGCAGAGGTCATTATCTCGGTTATGGGGTATGTCAGCCAGAAGTAGTAAAGTCCGAATCTTGCGAACAGCCAGCCCAGCGGAACAAACAGGAAAACGGTCCGTATCACGGTGAGGGCGGAGCTTTTGAAGGGACTTCCCACTGCCTGAAAAAACACGGGAAACAGCAGGGATACCGCCATAGGTACAAAGCTGAGTCCGATTATGCGGAAGCCGTGAACGCCTATTCTCAGGACTTCGCTGTCGCGAGAGAAAAAGCGTATCATCTGGGACGGAATGAACAGGAAGCACAACGTTCCCATTCCCATCAGAACAGCGCCTGCGATGAAGGAGTCCCACAGGATACTGCGGCAGCGTTTTGTGTTCTGCTGAGCGTAATTGAAGCTTATCATGGGGACTATGCAGGTCTGCAACGCGCCGAGAGGTATGAAGAAGAAGGTCTGCCATTTGTAGTAAAGACCGAGGACTGTCACTGCCTGATCCGAGAATGTGGCAAGTATCATATTCAGTCCGAAAATATAGAAGGTGTAAGCAGACTGCATAAGGATATTCGGCGTACCCAGTCTGTAAATGTTCCTTATGTTCACCCAGTATTTTTTCAGCGCAGGGGGCTTGTAGAAGCCTTGCTTCATTACGATGACTGCGGCGGCTGTCTGACCTATAACGGTGGATATTGCCGCACCTGTTATCCCAAGCTTCGGCAGTCCGAGCCAGCCGAATATAAGCAGCGGATCGAGTGCGATATTTACTGCCGCACCAATTATCTGAGCTGTCATGGGCAGCTTCATATTGCCCTTGGATTGCAGGATTTTGGTCCATATACTCTCGAAGAAAAGTCCGAAGCTGAATACGCAGACTATCCTTCCGTACCGCACTACATCGGCACGTATCATCTCTGAATCCGTGGAGATCCTCGCATAAAACGGCATTATCAGATAGCATATCAGCGCAAAAATCAGCCAGAGCACAAATGCAAGCGGAGTTCCCACGCCTGCGGTCTCGGCGGCACGTTTCTCCTTTTTTATTCCGGAGAAGAATGCCATTGCGGTATTAATGCCGACTCCCGAACCCACAGCAAGAGCTATCATCAGAAGCTGTAAGGGATAAACTATGGACAGTGCCGTGAGTCCTTCCTCCGAGCACCTGCCGATGAAAAAGCTGTCAACGATGTTATACAGCGCCTGTATGAGCTGTGCAGCCATAACGGGCGGCGCAAGCCTGAATATCATTTTCCATACGCTGTCTTTTGCAAAATCTATCTGTCCTTTTTCCATATAAGCACTTCCTTAGCCTATACATTATAGCACAGATATATGCGGTTTTCAATACGGCAGCGTGAATAATAACCGCTCGACTTTTATACCATTCTCTTTTGCGTAGTAAGCTCCGTAGCAATCAGTGTGTGTTCCGACTACAAGCAGCAGGTCGGAATCATCTATCATATGCTCATCTGCGAGGTCATAGCATTTATCGGTGTAGTGATGTGAAACGATCGCAACATTATCCGATTCGGCATGAAGTCTGAAAAAGCGGTCACGGTGCTCCTCAACCCAGTTTGTAGATTGTTCCTCATAGGGCATGGCGATGTTCAGCTCGATGTCGTTGTACATAGCCAATGCTGTTATTATCTCTCCGCACCACAGCGGCACTCCATACTCGCAGTTTACCCAGAACCTGTCATATCCCTTGCAGTAAAGCTCCCATATTTTTTCACGGAGCTTTGCTTTTATCTCGGGATATGGAGGTTCATTTTCATTTTTGCAGACGAGCTTCAGTTCCTCTCCTGTTGATATGATTGTACAAGTCATAAAAATCACTCTTTCATAATATGGGATATATCGTATATTATAACACGTTTCAATCAGATTTGCGATATATCCCATACATTTGATTTCAATGTTTGGTAATATTAAATATACGATATATCCCAAACGCTGGAGTGATTGTAATGAATGCTAAAGAAGCTGTCGCAAAAAGAATAATAGAGCTGTGTGAAGAGCATGGCATTGCAATAAATGCACTTGCAAACAGTTCGGGTGTTTCGCCTTCAACTGTGTATAGTATGCTGAATGAAAAAAGTCAGAATCCCGGAGTAGTATCCATTAAGAAAATCTGCGACGGGCTTGATATTTCTCTTAGGCACTTCTTCGATTCTGACCTGTTTGATGATCTTGAACAGGAAATAAAATAACAATGTCCCTGTAATCAGAGCAAATTTGTGCCTGATTATAGGGATTCTTCATTTATAACACCGGATCAGCAATTATTTCTTCAACTGACCATTGCATTATTGCAGATAAAATGATAGAATGTAGTTATCGGAATTACCTCGGAATAGGAAGAAGGCGTTTGTTATGAAATACTCCGAAGTGCAGAAAATAGCGAAAAACACGATAGAATACATAAAAAATGAGATCCATGCAGGTATGAAGCTGACCGAGGTGCGACGCCTCTGCGAGGATAAAATGCTTGCCTTAGGAGCAGATTCGTTCTGGTACTGGGACATTGGTGCATTTGTTTTCTCAGGTGACGAGACCACAGTATCAGTCTCCGGCAGGGAGTATGTGACCTCCGACCGACTTATCGCTCCGGATGACATCATAACGATCGATCTCAGTCCGCAGAATGATAATATATGGGGCGACTACGCAAGAACGATAATTCTCGAGGACGGCAAAGTAGTTGATGATATAAGCAGTATCCGCAGCGATGAGTGGCGGAACGGTCTGCTTATGGAGGAGAAACTTCACGCTGAACTGCTCAGCTTTGCGACTCCGCAGACCACATTTGAGGAACTGTATTTCCATATCAATCAGCTAATAACTAATCGCGGATTTATCAACCTTGACTTTCTCGGCAATCTCGGTCACTCGATCGTAAAGGACAAAAACGACCGTATTTACATCGAAAATGGCAACACTGCACTGCTTTCGTCAGTGGATTATTTCACTTTTGAGCCGCATATCAGCGTCCCGAACTCGAAATACGGATACAAAAAAGAGAATATTTATTACTTCGTGGACGGAAAGCTGAATGAACTCTGATAGATGATAAAATAGGAGGGAAACTATGCCATTTGATTTCAAGAAAGAATACAAGGAATACTATATGCCGAAGAACAAGCCGCAGATCGTTGAGATACCAACTATGAACTACATCGCTGTCCGCGGAAAAGGCGACCCGAATGACGAAAACGGCGAATACAAACGGGCAATAGAAGTGCTCTATGCGGTTGCTTATACGCTGAAAATGAGCTGCAAGACAGACTATAAGATCGAAGGCTTTTTCGAGTATGTCGTACCGCCGCTGGAGGGCTTCTGGTGGAGCGAAAATGGCGGAGCTTTCGACTATGCGGACAAGTCGCAGCTCAGGTGGATATCTGTTATCAGGCTTCCCGACTTTGTAACGGAGAAGGACTTCAGGTGGGCGATTGAAACTGCTTCAAAGAAGAAAAAGCTGGACTGTTCGGCAGCCGAATTCCTCACGATAAACGAGGGACTTTGTGTTCAGATAATGCACAATGGCTCCTACGATGACGAGCCTGCAACTGTTGAATTAATGGATAAATTTGTCGCTGAAAATGGCTGTCAGAACGACATCAGCAGTGACCGCCTGCACCATGAGATATACCTCTCAGATCCGAGGAAAACGCTTCCTGAAAAGTGGAAGACTGTTATCCGACACCCGATAAGAAAGTGTGACTGATATGTTCAAAAACAAAGTAGCCGTAGTAACAGGCGGCGCAAATGGTATCGGCAAGTGCATAGCCGAGGAATTCCGCAGAAACGGAGCGGTGGTTTGCGTTATCGACAAGGCTGAGGGAGATCACTTCGTCGGCGATATTTCCGACAAGTCCGTGCTTGAAAGGTTTGCGGCGGAAGTTATTGCAAAACACGGACACATCGACTTTCTCGTCAACAACGCTCTGCCGCTGATGAAGGGCATTGACGAGTGCAGCTATGAGGAATTCCAGTACGCTCTGTCAGTTGGAGTGACTGCACCGTTTTACCTGTCGAAGCTGTTCGCTCCGCATTTCAACAAGGGCGGCAGTATCATCAATATTTCGTCCTCCCGAGACCGTATGAGCCAGCCGCAGACCGAAAGCTATACAGCAGCAAAAGGTGGTATAGCTGCCCTCACTCACGCGCTTGCGGTGAGCCTTGCAGGCAAGGTGCGTGTGAACTCTATTTCTCCCGGCTGGATAGATACGTCCTACAAGGTCTACGAAGGTCCTGATGCCTATCAGCAGCCATGCGGACGTGTGGGGAATCCCATGGATATTGCCAATATGGTCATGTTTCTCTGCTCCGACAAGGCAGGCTTCATCACCGGTGAGAATATCTGCATCGACGGCGGTATGACAAAGCTGATGATATATCACGGCGACAATGGCTGGGAGCTGAAATGAGATGTAAAAATGATAAATCTGTTTTTTAGTAGCTCAGACGCTGGTACGTCAAAGCTATATGCCAAAGAATTCGGAATTGATAACGAGCAATTTATTTCGTTGAGTTTTGGACTTAATACTGGAAATATTAAAGAGCCATTTTCAGTAAGCTCCCGAAGAGTTACTTATGATTTGTACTATGATGAGTGGAGCAGCATTGTATCTGACGATATCAGGGAACTGAAAAAGCTTATCAAAAAGGATAATGAAGTGTGCATTTGGTTCTCAACTTCTGATACAGACCGCTATCTTGGTATGCTTGCTTCTGTTGAATGGTTAAGTCAGAAAGGCGTGTCAATTTACCTTTGTGACCATGGAGCCTTTTTTGACGAGTATCATTCTGATGAAGAGGCTGTTGATTTCCAGCCGTTTGAAAGACATATGATAACAGGTGAAGAAAAGACAAAATATATGTCTGAATTGCAGCATCTCAAGGAAGAAAACGCTGCACTTAGATCAATAATTGACGGGAAGGTTGTAAGTCTGCCTGCAGACTATATTGATGACAAGATTTTTAAAGCGGCTGGAACGGAAGATATAGGAGTTCCCAGATAGTATACGAAATAATCAGCAAAATTCTTCCAAGACATTTGATGTTTATAACTTGCAGAATAAGACAGCTTGTCGATATGGGTGAGTTTGAGATAATAAAATATGGTAAATTAACTACCGAAGTATACGGCGGCGGAGATGATTTCATGAAGTCAGTTATAAGGCGCAGAATACAATAAACATAAGCCGCAGGGTAATACCTGCGGCTTATGTTTTACCAATCGTCTTCGTCATCATCCCAGCGGCGGCGTTCTTCTTCCTCTTCTTCACGGCGATATTCGCTGTCGTCCCAGTTGTAGACGTATTCGCCTTGATCCCAGCTGTAGCCGTTTTCGTCTATGTATTCGTAATCGCCGGAATCGTAATTATAGCAGTATTTCGGCATCCTTTTTACCTCCCAGTGAAATGATCCTGTTATAACACTCGTTGAGTTCTTTTACAAGTGATTTAATTTCAGCTGAGCCTTTTTTACTTGTTACTTTGCAGATATTGGTGATGATATCGTGATACTGTCCATTATTATGATAATTAAAAGACACATAGTTGTACTTGTCAACATTGAACATTGAATATATATGCGCATAATTATCGGCATTTTCTTTAAAACGCTTTATCATATTTGCATCATTAACGCTGCAGCCTGTTTCAGTGCATACTTTTATGAACCTCTCCTTTTGTTCAGTCTGAGAATCATGATGCAGTTTACAAGCCATTTTTATCATATCATCGATTTTATTGAATGTATCTTTATTATGAGCTATGGCTTTCTTTAGAGCAACCTCAGCTGATTTTTCCTTTTTATTATTGAGCATCGATTCAATCACATCGCTTAAAAAAGGAAAAACTACTGTGATTTCCTTGTTATTGATACTCATAATAGTAAATTCATCCGAGAAATAATCAATGACTTTTTCATTTTCGGAATTTGCAATTGCTTCTATCAGGTCTTCATTTTTATAAATATTATTACAGTTGATCCCATTCCGATTCAGTTTGTGCATTTCTGGTATTTCTCTTGCACGCATCGATTCTAAAATATCGTAATCTTCGTTGTCTATTGCCAGAGCAATGGTTTGTGTTCTGAGTTTGTCTTGGTATTGTATTTCTGTTGGGAGGCGGTTCTCTGGATAGTTCTTGGCAAGCTCTTTAGGTTTTATAGATGTTCCTGCTCTATATCCGTAAATATCCCAGACATTTGCACTTGGATCCACAAACCAGATGAATTTTTCTTCAAGAAGATACTTCATAAAATCATAGTTCTTGAATTCAAGAGCGTAGTCGATAACAGTTTTACAGTATTCATCACAATTGAGGAAAATGGTGTCCTCACGCTTCATATACTCGTCCCAGACTTTTCTGTCGTGTGACTGAGCAATTTCATAATTTGTGACATGATTTATTGTGGGAGCATAGTGCTTACCAGCCGAAAGTATCTCCTCACAGGAAACGCAGAGAAGCTCTGAGAGGATCGGAAGGTCATGGGTCTGTATTTTCTTATCGCCTTTGAGAATTGCACCAAAACGATTTCTTTCATTTTGCAGAATAGTATCTGTTATTTCCTGATTTGAATATTTCAGTTTAAGGTAATCTCTGCAAAAATCGGCGGTTGTCTTATAGCCCCTTTCATCTATCAGTGCTTTAAGATGCTCGCCGATTTTCTTATCGTTCAGCTCATACATAGCTGTAACCTCCTTTTGAATTTCTATCATCATTATACAATGCTGACTCGTAAATTGCAATCACAAAAATGTGTACACTAAAAATGTACAATAACAAGTTTGTACACTTTCAGTGTACAAGGTATGATAATTCTTGAATATGAGATAATAACTAAGCCGCAGGAGTTGATTCCTGCGGCTGTTTTGAATACTGCGTAATTTTAAGAGCTTGTTTATTTCAGCAATTCCTTTGCACGTTTGTGCATCTGCTCCTCGATGAGCTTCAGTCGCTTAGCCTGTGAATGCTATGAGTCAGAGAGCTCGGCTGAACCCGTTTTCATACTGATTGTACTGCGAGAAGTTGCCATCAAAGCCGTCATCGACTACCCAGCGGCAGTCGTTCAGCGACAGTTCCTTTGATACATTTAGTATGCTCATAGGTCGTGTTACAGTCGCCTTTCGATTAGTGTAGCTATTATATCACGGTGATAACGAATGGGAGTTGAAATGAGAGCATTTTATTGATTTATCTACAGATCTGTGCTATAATAATACATATCAAACTACTATGAAAAGGAATGACCGTAATTGTCCGATCTGTTGGTTCAGGGTATCGGCTTTGTAGCCGTAGCACTATTTATAGCATCTTACCAGATAAAGTCAAACCGCTGGCTGTTTCTGTTTCAGCTTTTGGGCTCAGCACTGTTCTGCCTGCAATTCTTCATGCTGGACGCAATAAGCGGCTGTCTGAGCCTTGCAGTGAATATTCTCCGCAACGCTCTGATGATGAAACACAATGACTGGGAGTGGGTCCGCAGGAAGTGGTGTCCTGCTGTGATAGCCGTGCTGTTCACTGCTGTGCTGATACTAACATGGAACGGACCTGTCAGCCTGCTTGCGTTTACCGCTTCGGTCACGAGTACATTTGCTTACTGGTCAAACAGTCCACGAAAGATACGCATGGTAAATCTGGTCTGCGCTTCACCGTGCTGGCTGGCATATGATGTTATCGTGTATTCGCTGGGCGGCATTTTAAGCGAGTCCATAACTATCATTTCCATACTTGTATCCTTTGTCCGTTTCGGCTGGAAGGGACTTGAATGTGATGCAGGTGCCGGATCATAAAATGCAGCGAGATCACCTTTTAAGAATGAAGCCCCTTAACAGATACAGACCCGTAAAATCATTTCTGATCGAAACTATATTCTAAAACTATTGACAAAATGTGTATATATATGATACAATAAACGAGTGTTAATATTATATATTGACTAAAACAACATACTAAATAACGAACCGGAGGTCGTAAAATGAAAAAAAGAATCGCATCTATTATGACAGCAGCACTTATCTTAACACCAGCTTTAACAGCAAATCTTAGTTCAGTAAATGCTGCAAATCAGCCTGAATCCGTGACAAGTGTGAGCAATACTGTCAGCTTAGCGAAATATGATGATGGTCTGCTGATCGATCATGTTGTATATTTCCCTAAGGATATGGATAGATCCAACAAGAAGTATCCTGTAGTTGTATGGGGAAACGGAACATTTGCTTCATGGGAGCATTATGAGGAACTTCTCAGTCAGATCGCAGCAGGCGGATACATTGTTGTGGGAAACACCGATAGTTTCTGCGGATCAGGTTTAACAGAGTCTGCATCAGTTGACTTTATCATCAACGAGAATAAGGACAGCAAAAGTATTTTCTACAATAAGGTCGATGTAGAGCATATCGGAGCAGGCGGACATTCTCAGGGCGGAATGAGTGCAGTTAATGCTGCAAGGCGCAATTCGTATATAGACTGTGTATTTGATGTGCAGGGGTGTCAGCTTAAGTATGAGGCAAGCAAGCTGAATGTGCCTACTTTCTTTATAACAGCTACAGAAGATACGATAGTATCATCATCATGGGTAAAGTCATCTTACAATGCCTGCAATGCACCTTCTGTATATGCAAGTGTAAAGGATGTTACACATTTTGGTCCCGTAGACGGACAATCAGCTTCAATTTTTGCTGAATATGCTGTAAAATGGTTTGATGCTTTCCTTAAAAACAATAAAAATTCAAAGTCTGTTTTCCTCAAAGGCGGATCACTTTCAAAGGACAGCAGATGGGTTGATTATGCTTCAAAGAATTTCTGATACGGAATACTGATAAAAGTTTCGGCTCCTGTATATAACAGGAGCCGTTGTTTTTTATGTCGTTTCATTTTCTAATTATTCAACTTCTCAAAAAAGGGACTCAGGATATTGTCGAGCTGATCGAATTCATACTCCATGAACAATTCATCATTAAGAAAAACATCGATGTATTGCCTGTTCAGGATTATGAAATACAGCTCATCGTTATGCTGATATTGAAGCATATGTCTGCCGTAGTTCATTTTTTCCATTTCTGTGGCTGTGGGGATATCGATTTCCTTTACAACATCTTCATATTGTAAGATAGCTGAATCCTTTAATTCCTGGATAAAGTAATTCCCCATGTATCCGGCCTCGCCGCCGTCATAAATCTCTACATCGGCAGTGACCTTTGCTATCTGACCATTTCTCAGGTTGGGGTAAGCTCCGCCATGGTTCAGATAGATCCAGTTGCAGGTACCGGGTATCTGGATATAATCATCATTAACTCTCATGATATAAAATTCAGCATCTTTTTTATTGCTGATGTCAAGAGAATCAGCTATATAGCCTGTTGTATTGCTTATCTCTGAAGTAGCTGTCTGAACTTTGGAGGCTGCTTCTGAGCTTTCGGCTCCGCTGTCTGATCTGCCGCAGCCTGACAGAAGTAATAAAGCAGAGAAAGCCAAAACTGTGATCTTTTTCATGGCGACCATCCTTTCAAAAGGTTATTCTGATAAATAAGTGTTGAAAAAAGCCCTGATCGTTGCAAGGCAGAGAAAATTTTGTCACATTGAATATATTTGCCGGCAGATTTTAGTGCAAAAAGTCAGCTGCTGAAATTTTTTCTGAGCGCATTTGTATTCTGTGGACTATCCGTATGGAACAGATTTGCGGTAATTTCTGCATTTGTTCGGATATTCCTATTGATGATCTTTGGGGAATATGCTATAATTTTATTAGTGTAAATAATCATATGAGAACGGTGATACAGGTGTATGAAGGAAAAATGAAAACAACATATATCAATGGCAGGACCTGCCATATCGTAGTGAACGATCCTGCCCTGCCTGCGATATACTGGGGCGAAATGAAGGACAGTGCCGGAACTGCTGAAAAAGTTCTTGCTCTGTGTGAGGACGTTAAGTGCAACTATATCATTTTTGAAGCTGAGGACTGGAACGACTGTTTTTCGCCGTGGGAGCTTACTCTCAGCAAGAAGATGTCATTCCCCGGCGGCGGACGCAAAACGCTGGAATGGCTTATAAATGAATGTGTTCCCTGCTGTGAAAATGAGTACGGTCTCACTGGAAAGCGTATTATCTGCGGATACTCCCTTGCAGGGCTTTTCAGCTTATGGGCTTTCTATGAAAGTCAGTATTTCAGCGGAGTCATAAGCTGTTCCGGTTCGCTGTGGTTCAGGGACTGGATAAGCTATGCCGAAGGACATACTGCTCCTGCTGACAGCTTCGTTTATCTCAGTCTCGGTGACCGTGAGGAAAAGGCAAGGGATAAGGTCATGGCAGCAGTCGGTGACTGTACCCGCAGGCAGTACGAGATTGTGAGCAGCGATAAAAATGTGTCACGATATATCCTTGAATGGAATCAGGGAGGACATTTCAATGAACCTGAAATGCGTATCGCAAAGGGAATAAAATGGTGCTTGAATAAGAAGTAACCGGTGGTATCTTCGGACGCAGAGACTTTGGGATAGTATGGGAGGTAAAAATGTATATAGAACATATAGCGGTGTATGTCACCGATCTGGAAGCTGCAAAAGACTTTTTTGCAAGGTATTTCGGAGGCCGGCCGAATGAGGGTTATCACAATACAAAGACGGGATTCAGATCCTACTTTATCAGCTTTGAAAACGG
>JAFXVT010000044.1 GCA_017534835.1 Ruminococcus sp. | reverse complement strand
GTCTCCACGACCATAATCTTAAATTCAGGTGTGTATCTCTTGTTCGGCTTTCCTTTAGGCATAAAAATGCCCCCTTTCGTTAGATTTCAAATTGGTATATCTCTATTATACCACATTGTCTAACAAAAGGGGAGCATTTCAAAAGCCCTTAGCGGAGTGTTTTTTTACTTGAAGAGTATGATTATGAACTGCTCGACGAGAACTACCGATATGAGGGCAACGGGATATGTTGCCGCGTATGCAGATGCAACGTCCTCTGTGCCGGCTGTGCTGATGAGCGTGCCGAGCGCAGGTGTCGAGGTCATACCGCCTGTGATGGAGCCGAGGTTGTTGAGCAGGTTGAGCTTCAGTACGAACTTTGCGAACAGGAAGCCGATTATCATCGGTACTATCGTCATTATGATACCATAGAGGAAGTAAACTGCCTGGAAGTACTCTGCGAATTTAGCTCCGCCGGATACGCCTGCACCGATGAGGAAGAACATCAGTCCGAGCTCGCGGAAAACCTTGAGCGTCGTATCCTTGGGCATTATGCTGATGCTGCCGATGCGTCCGAAGTGACCGAAGAGGAGCGCAACGAGCAGGCAGCCGCCTGTTGTGGAGAGCGAGAAGTTCCTGAACTTTATCGAGCCGATGATGATACCGAGAACAGCTGCGAGTGCAAAGGGCATAATGCCAAAATCGTCCATCTGGATCAGCTTCTTGTCGGACTTCATCTTCTTCGCCTTTGCCTCCTTGCCGACGAGGAGCTCACGCTCCTTTGCCATATCAGCACCGAGCATTTTCGGTACGAGCTGGACGAAGAGAACAACGCCGAGAACACCGAAGATATAGGCGATACCATAGCCGACACTTACTACAGGCTCGAGCTCTGCTCCGGCAGCGTCCTTTGCTGCCGAGAAGCCGGGCGTACTTGTGAGCGCACCTGAGAGAAGTCCTGACATAAGAGCTGTAAATTCGCCGGTGTCAAGGTCGGTGAAGTTCCTGCCTATCATAATGCAGCCTGCGCAGGCGAGTCCGCCGCTAAGGATTATTATGAGCGCGAGGAGCACGTAGGATTTGAAGTTCTTCTTGAAGTTTGCAAAGAAATTCGGTCCGGCGATGAAGCCGACTGCCGAAACGAACAGTATCAGTCCGAGGTTGTCGACTATCTTCAGTGCTGAATCTACGAAGGATATATCAGCAAGGACTGTTCCTGACGCGTCCTTCTGACTTACGACGAGCTGAGTTGTGAGCTGTTCATGGAAGAGCATACCGTAAGCGAGCGCTACTATGAATACGCCTGCTGTACCGAGTGAGATGCCCTTGATGGTGATGCGTCCGAGGACATAGCCGAGCGCCGCGATGAGCAGCACCGAGAACATCAGAAATCCGACGCTTTTTACGGTTAAGAGACCGTCAAAAAATTCCATTTTTACACTTTCTTTCTATTCACATAGCTTCGGGACACATCTATGTGTCCCGAAATGCTTATTTTTCGCGGAGAGAACGAGCCTCTGCTTACTTTGACTTTCTTGCATAGTGCGGCAGGAGCATCGGTGACTGAGCGCCGCTTGCTGCACCTGCTGCCTCGAGCTCCTTGTTGAACTTCTCGATGTGCTCAAGAGTGAGCTTTGAAGGAGTCTCTGTGCTCTTAGCCTTTGCAGCTGCGCACATACCTGCATTTCTGCCGAATACGATGACATCGAGCAGCGAATTGCCCATAAGTCTGTTTCTGCCGTGGATACCGCCTGCTACCTCACCGGCAGCAAAGAGGTTCTCAACGTCAGTTCCGCAGTCCTCTGAGATATTGAGTCCGCCGTTCTGATAGTGGAGGGTCGGGTAAACGAGGATAGGCTCCTTGCGGATGTCGATGCCGTACTTGCCGAACATACGCATCATTGCAGGGATACGCTTCTCGATAGTGCCCTCGCCGTTCTTGTACTCTATCATAGGAGTGTCGAGCCATACAGCCTTGCCGAGGTTCGTTTCGATGCCCTTGCCGCGCTCTGTACACTCACGGATAATGGAAGCCGCAGTTACGTCGCGAGTCTCAAGGGGATGCATGAATACATCGCCGTCGATGTTCACGAGCTTAGCGCCGAGCGAACGCACCTTCTCGGTAACGAGGGCGCCGAATATCTGCTCGGGATAGCCCGTACCTGTCGGGTGATACTGGAGAGTATCAGCATAGAGCAGACTTGCGCCGACTCTGTAGCCGAGGATAAGACCGTCAGCGGTCGCGCCGTAGTGGTTGGAGGTCGGGAAGCCCTGATAGTGGAGACGTCCTGCACCGCCTGTTGCGATGATGACAGTCTTTGCACGTGCAACGAGGAGCTCCTTTGTCTCCATATTCATCAGAACAGCACCTGCTGCTCTGCCGTTTTCGTCGAGGATTATCTCAACTGCCGCAGTGAAATCCACAACGGGGATACCTCTGTTGATGACCTCATCGCGGAGAGTACGCATTATCTCAGCGCCGGAGTAGTCCTTCGCAGCGTGCATACGCTTGCGCGAGGTACCGCCGCCGTGAGTCGTGACCATAGTGCCGTCCGGCTCCTTGTCGAACTCTACACCGAGCTTGTTGAGCCACTGGATAGCCTCAGGAGCCTTTGTTACGAGCTTTGCAACGAGCTCGGGCTTTGCAGCAAAGTGACCGCCGCCGAATGCATCGAGGAAGTGGATAGCAGGCGAATCGTTTGGCTTGTCAGCAGCCTGTATCCCGCCCTCTGCCATCATTGTGTTAGCGTCGCCGATACGGAGCTTTGTGACTATCATAGCCTTAACACCAGCCTCGTCAGCCTCTATCGCAGCAGAAGCGCCTGCTCCGCCGCCGCCGATGATGAGCACATCCGTGTCATAATCGGGAGCTGTGAGGTCAACGTCAGATGCGCTGATACGGCTCTTTCCCTGTAAGAGCTCGGCGAGCTGAGTGGGCACCTTATCGCCCTTGTTTACGCCGGCAGCGAGGACAGTGAACTCCTCCTGCTTGTAATCGGGGTGGAAGTGAGCGAGGAGCTCGTCCTTCTCCTCCGCAGTCATACGTCTCGGCTCGAGAGCAGCGTTTTCGGCTCTCTTTTCTGCAACTACTTTTGCAAGCTCATTGAGCTTTTCAACCTTATACATCTCTGCTCCCCCTTACTTCTCTATATCGCGGTGGTTGTACATATCCTTGAGCTCGTCAACGTTTGTGACAGCCTTTGACATAAGCTCGGCTATCTTGTCGTTGAAGATGCCCTCGTTTATCTCGTTCACACGGTCGCTGAGGTGACCGCACTCGGGAGCGATGTACTTGCCGTTGAGACGTCTTGCGAGCATAGCGACCTGAGGATGCGAGATACCTGCCGGACAGCGTGATGAGCAGACTCCGCACATAACGCAGTCGAAGCTCTCCTCGGCGCACTTCTCATACTCGCCGCGCTGAGCGTATGCGATATACTGCATAACGTTGAGCTCCTGAGTACAAGCCTTGGTGCAGGCATTACAGCCGATACAGCTGTATATCTCGGGATAGAGCTGCATCATTATCTGCTGGTCTGGCTTTATCTCCTCGATGTTGTATACCTTCTTTTCGAGCGGGAAGAAGGGCAGAGTCGCAACGTACATCCCCTCCTGTACCTCTGTCTGACAGGCGAGACATCCGTGAAGACCGGATTCGCCCTTTATCCTGTAGATAGTAGCGCAGGCGCCGCAGAATCCGTTTCTGCATCCGCAGCCTCTTACGAGCTCGTAGCCTGCATATTCCATAGCTGTCATTATCGTAAGTCCTGCCGGCACTTCATACTTCTTGCCGAACAGGTAAACATTAAGCATATTTCCCATTTATAGCTCTCCTTATCAATACTCGTCCGGCAGCTCGCCGAGCTGGTCGAAGCGGAATACCGGTCCGTCCTTGCAGACATACTTGTTGCCGATATTGCAGCGTCCGCACTTGCCCACTCCGCACTTCATACGGAGCTCCATAGTTGTATACACCTGAGTCTCGGTGAAGCCGAGCTCCTTGAGACCTGCAAGCGTGAACTTTATCATTATCGGAGGTCCGCAGACGAGAACAGTCTTGCTCGTAGACGGAGCGAGCTCCTTAACGTAATTGGGCACGAAGCCGACATGGCCGTCCCAGCCCTCCTGCGGATTGTCGATGGTGAGGTCTACCCTGATATTCGGGTCAGCCATCCACTCGTCGATTATCTCCTTGTAATCAACGAGGTCGTCCTTCGAGCGTGAGCCGTAGATGACCTGAACATCACCGTAATTCGCGCGGTTATCGCGGACGTAGTTGATAACTGAGCGGAGCGGCGCAAGTCCGATACCGCCGGCGATGAAGAGCAGGTCCTTGCCCTTGAGGTCGCCCTCAACGGGGAATGCGTTGCCGTAAGGTCCGCGGATAGTTATCTGCTGACCCACCTCCATAGCGTGCAGCCATTCTGTGAGGCAGCCGCACTTCTTGATGCTGAACTCCATAAACTCCTTGTTCGTGGGAGAGGACGTGATAGAGAACATTGCCTCACCTACGCCGGGCATCGAGAGCATCGCGCACTGTCCGGGCATATGCTCGAAGACCTTGCCGCCCTCGGGAGCTACTACTCTGAATGTCTTTACATCGGGGGTATCCTGACGAATATCAGTGACTACGCCGATCTTTGGTATCAATGTATCGTTGTTCATCACTTTTCCTCCAATGCTTTCATTACTTTGACGATATTCATCGAGATAGGGCACTTTGCAAGACATCTTCCGCAGCCCACGCAGCCGAATTCGCCGTTATTGTTTGCCGGGAAGTACACCAGCTTGTGCATAAAGCGCTGACGGAAGCGCTCGAGCTGAGTAAGTCTCGGATTGCCGTGCGCCATTTTTGTGAAGTCGGAATACATACACGAATCCCAGCAGCGGAAGCGCTTGATGCCGTGACCGGTGTTGAAGTCCCTTATATCGTAGCACTGACAGGTGGGACATACGAATGTGCAGGTGCCGCAGCCGAGGCAAGCCTCAGAGAGCTCCGCCCACTTGTCAGAGTTGAAGTATTCGTTCAGCTTATCGCCGCCGAAGTTCCCGGTCGAGAGCTTGGCGAGCGGAAGCTTTGCCATTATTTCCTTTGTCTTTGCGTTTACCTCGTCGAGCTTCGCAGTGTCGCCCTCCTCAAGGAGAGAAGCTATCGAATCAATGAAAGCCTGACCCTTTTCGGTATTAGCCTTAAAGAAGATGCTCTCGCCGTCATCGAAGCAGGCAGCATCGCCCTCGGGAGAGGTCGGGTCGATGCCGAAGGTCTGACAGAAGCAGGTCTCGGCAGGACGGCTGCACGCCATTGTAACGACAGTTCCGTGGTCGCGGCGGTTCTTGTAGAAGCTGTCCACGGGCTCGCAGAGGAACACCTTATCGAGGATAGTGAAGCTTCTCGCATCACACGCGCGGACGCCGAAAACTACGAAATCCCCGCACTCCTCACGTATGTCCCTGACCTCGATATTCTTGCCATCGATCCTGAAATCAGCAAGGTTCTCGGTCTGCGGGAAGAAGAAATCCTTTGCGCTGCGGACTGTGTTGAGCTCCTTTGTCAGCTCCATACCGCTCTCGTACTTCTTATACTCAGCAGCACCGGGCTCGCGGTCGGTGGGGATATAGAGGGTCTGCTTTGCTGCGACAGCGTCGAACAGCTCGCCGAGTCTTGACTTAGATATTTTCAGCATTACTCAACTCCCCTTTCGTGTACTACAGACGGCTCGCAGTCGTCCTTTGTATAGTCGGTGAGCGGCGCTCTTGAAGTTGTATCCGCACCTGCCTGATACTCGCCGTAAAGCTCGTTGATGTCCTTGATGAACTTGCGGTTGAGCAGGTGGAGCGGTATATGCTGGGGACATACGCGCGAGCATTCGCCGCAGTCGGTACATCTTCCGGCAACGTGGAACGCACGGATTATGTGGAACATATTCTCCTCGAAGCTGTCGGCAGCCGCCTTGTTGTCGATACCCGACTTGGGGTTGTCGAAAACGCAGTTCTCGCAGGTGCAGGCAGGACATACATTTCTGCACGCATTGCAGCGTATGCACTTTGAGAGCTGTCCGCGCCAGAAATCGAAACGCTCCTGAGCGGTCATATTCTCGAGCTTCTCTACCATATCGAAGCGGTTTGACTCGAGGACATCGCCGTCCTCACCGATGAGCTCGTCATAAGCGACGTGCTTCTTGCTCTTGCACGAAGCGCACTTATCGAGCACAGCCTCGCTGAACGGCATAGTCTCCTCGCCGTAGAGAGTCTCTATTTTCAGGGTGTAGTCCTCATTTTTCACGCTGAGAACGCCTGTGATGCCCTTAGCCTTTATCTTTTCGATGTCGAGCTTGGGACCTCCGGGTATCCCCACAACATAGACCTTTTCGCGGTCGATGCGGTGCTCCTTGATGAGCTGGTTGAAGCTGTAGGTGTCGCAGGGCTTGAGGAAGGCGAGTATCTTTCCTTCCTTCGCAGTCTCCTTGACGAGGTACTTCGACACATTCGCAGCAGTGAAGTCATCAAACACGAAATCGTGCTCAAGCTCCTCCGCGGAAGTGAACACAGCCGGAGTTATATCGTATGCGAATTCTCCCCTCTTCCAGCCGATAACGCGGTCAACGCTGCCGTCTGCGAGGAGCTCCTTCGCTCTTTTTATCATTGCTTCCTGCATCGTAAGTCCTCCAATCTCCTGTTAGGTCCGAGAGCTTTTACGTCCGCGGTGAACTGCTCCATAGTTGCAGCAAACTTTGCGCCCTCAGCAGCGGATACCCACTCAAGACGGGTCCTGTTGCGCTCGATACCGAGGAAGTCGAGCATACTGTAGAGCAGCGTTATACGGCGGCGTGTGAAGTAGTTTCCGGAGGTGTAATGGCAGTCGCCGGGGTGACAGCCGCAGATGATGACACCGTCCGCGCCCTTCTGGAAGGCTCTGAGAATGAACATCGGGTTTACTCTGCAAGAGCAGGGAACTCTGATTATCTTAACGTTTGTGGGGTAATTCAGTCTGTTGGTGCCTGAGAGGTCGGCTCCTGCATACGAACACCAGTTGCAGCAGAAAGCGACTATAACAGGCTCAAAATTTTCATTTACTTGCATATCGCGTCTACCTCCGCCATTATCTGACTGTTAGAGAATCCGCTCAGGTCCATAGCTCCCGAAGGACAGGCAACTGTACAAGCTCCGCAGCCCTGGCATACAGCCGGGTTGACGCTTGCGACTCTGCGCACCTTCGTGGTACGGTCGGGCATTCTGAATTCCTTGTCGATGTATGTGATAGCTCCGTAGGGACAAACCTTTTCGCAGGACGAGCAGCCGTTGCACATAAGCTCATCAGAATGAGCAACGCAGGGGTTGCAGGTGATGCTGTTCTTGCAGAGGAGACCGATAGCCTTTGCAGCTGCGGCACTTCCCTGAGCAACGGTCTCAGGTATATCCTTCGGTCCCTGACAAGCGCCGGAGAGGAAGATGCCAGCCGTTGCGCTCTCTACAGGACGGAGCTTGGGGTGAGCTTCTGTGAAGAAGTCGTTGGTGTCCATCTGGGTCGTGAGCATCGTCGCGAGCGGACGTGCTGTCTTGTCCGGCTCGATAGCAGCCGCGAGGACTACCATATCAGCGTCGATGTGGAGCTGCTCATTCGCAAGCAGGTCGGAAGCCTGGACGTCTATCTTTCCGTCAGACTTGGGTGTGACCTTACCTACCATACCCTTGATGTAGTGTACATTGTACTGCTCAACAGCGCGGCGGTAGAACTCATCGAAGTTCTTGCCGGGCGTGCGGACGTCGATATAGAACACGTATACCTCGGTATCGGGGTACTTCTCGCGTATCAGCATTGCGTGCTTAGCCGTATACATACAGCATATCTTCGAGCAGTAGGGCTTGCCCTTCTCGTCGTCACAGCGGCTTCCCACACACTGAACGAAAACGATAGTGTGGGGGTGGCTCTTGTCGGACGGACGCAGGAGCGTTCCGCCGTTGGGACCTGCGGCGTTCATAAGTCGCTCAAGTTCGAGCGAGGTGACAACGTCGGGGCACTGATTATATGCGAATTCATCGTATTTATCGAGGTTTATCGGGTTGAAGCCGGTAGCTACGACGATAGCGCCGTACTTCTGCTCAATGAAGGTATCCTGCTGCTTATAGTCGATAGCGCCTGCCGAGCAGACCTTCGAGCACACGCCGCACTTGCCGCTCCTGAGCATCATACAGTAGTTCGGGTCGATAGTTGCGACCTTCGGAACTGCCTGTGCGAAGGGAATATATACAGCCGAGCGGTTGTCGAGCCCCATATTGAACTCATTCGGTACCTTCTTCATCGGGCACTTTTCGGTGCACAGTCCGCAGCCGGTACACTTTGTCTCGTCGACGTAGCGTGCCTTCTTCTTTATCTTGACTGTGAAGTTGCCGACAAATCCCTTAACATCGGCGACCTCGCTGAACGAATGGATCGTGATGTGCTCATTCTGTGAAGCCTCTACCATTTTCGGCGTGAGGATACAAGCGGCACAGTCGAGTGTCGGGAAGGTCTTGTCTATCTGAGCCATTTTTCCGCCGATTGTCGGCTGCTTTTCAACAATATCAACATCAAAGCCAGCCTCAGCGATGTCGAGGGCAGTCTGTATTCCGGCGATACCTCCGCCGATAACGAGCGCACGCTTGACAACGGGACTCTCCATTGAGCTGAGCGGCGTGTTGAGATGCACCTTGGCAACTGCTGCCTTGCCGAGGATTATAGCCTTATCCGTAGCAGTTGCAATGTCCTTGTGTATCCACGAGCACTGCTCACGGATATTCGCTATCTCGACGAGATACGGGTTCAGACCGGCAGAAGCTGCCGCCTTTCTGAACGTATTCTCGTGCATACGGGGCGAGCATGAGCAGATGACAACGCCTGTGAGCTTCTGCTCCCTTATGGCGCTCTTCACGAGCTCCTGTCCCGACTCCGAGCACATATACTGGTAGTCCTGAGAGATGACTACACCGGGCTCGTGACCGAGCGCCTCTGCAACAGCCTTAACGTCTACCGTTGCGGCGATATTCGTACCGCAGTGACAGACAAAAACACCTATTCTCTGCATAGTATAGTCTCCTCCTTACTTAGCGTACTTTCTCATAGCCGTCACGATAGCCTGCTGAGGCAGGTCCTCGTCGAGCAGTGCAGGTATCTCAGAGGGCTCAAGGTGGTTATTGCCCTGCTGACGGACTGCCGCGAGACGTACAGCCTCTACGACCTTTGCCGGCTCGACGCCTCTCGGGCATCTGTCAACACAGGCAAAGCAGGTCAGGCACTTGTATATCGACTCTGACTTCATCAGGGTCTCAATATCGCCCTTTTCCACCATATACACGAACTGGTGAGGGTGATATTCCATTTCACCGTAGGAGGGGCAGGTGCCGGAGCATTTTCCGCAGCGCATACATTTTAGCACGTTCACTCCGCCCGAACGGAGCACCTGTTCCTTTAGATTCTTATTCATTGCTTGCCTCCTTTAAGCCGAGAGCCTCGGCGAGAAGCTCGGTAAAGTAGTAGACGGGCAGGTCTGAGCCCGAATTCTTTTTGAGGTTGTAAAGGCACAGCGGACAGGCTGTGATGACCATTTCCGCGCCCATATCCTTTGCTGAGCCCATAACAGCTCCGCTTCTCTTCTGAGCCTGAGCCTTGTCCTCCATTGTGATGTATCCGCCGCAGCACTCGTTGCGCTGGGCGTAGATAACGGGAGTTCCGCCTATCGCTCTGATGAAGTCCTCGATTATCGTGGGATTCTCGGGGTCGTCCATAGCGAGTGCCTTTGCAGGACGGAGCAGCAGGCAGCCGTAATATGCAGCAATCTTCCTGCCGGTGAAGGGATTTACCACCTTCTCCTTCAGCTTGTCGAATCCGACAACGTCGCGGAGCATCTCAAGGTAGTGGTACACCTTTGTTCCGCCGGTATACGGCTCGCTCAGACCGAGGTAATTGTTGACCTTTGAAGCCATTTCCTCATCGCGGGAAATATCGTATTCGGTCTGCTTTATGACGTTGTGGCACGCAGAACAGACCGTGATGAGCGGAGTTTCCGCCTCCTTCGCGGAATTGAGCACTCTCACAGCCGAGAGCTTGGTAGCTATCTCGTCCTTTGCGGTCGTGTAAGCGCCTCCGCAGCACTGCCAGTCGGCAGGCTCTTCAAGCTTTATACCGAGCGCCTCAGCGGAAACTCTCGCATATGTGTCGAGGTCCTTCGCCTTGGTCCTCAGCGTACAGCCGGGGTAATATGTAAATGTTTCCATAACAGTATCCTTTCACTGAAAAGCTGTTGTACTGAGCGGACCGCAGAGGTCCGCCCTCGGTTTATCAACGAATGCGTCAGTTCACCTGTGTCCGGGTGCGGGCTCGGTTCAGACCATCTGCTCGGGGTGGAATACCTCGTCGAACTTCTCCTCCGTGAGGAATCCGAGCTCAACGCAGGCTTCCCTGAGTGAGATGTTGTCCTTGAACGCCTTCTTCGCTGTCTTTGCGGCATTCTCATATCCGATGTAGGGATTGAGCGCTGTTACGAGCATAAGCGAGTTGTGGAGGTTGTGGTGCATCTTCTCCTTGTTAGCCCTGATGCCGACTGCACAGTTCTTGTTGAAGCTGAGTATCGACTCTGCAAGAAGTCTTGCCGACTGGAGGAAGTTGTAAGCACACACTGGCATAAATACGTTCAGCTCGAAGTTGCCCTGTGAAGCTGCCATACCGACTGCGACATCGTTGCCCATTACCTGTACAGCGACCATTGTTACCTGCTCGCACTGTGTGGGATTCACCTTGCCGGGCATTATCGACGAGCCGGGCTCATTCTCTGGGATGAATATCTCACCGAGACCGTCACGCGGTCCGGAAGCGAGCCAGCGTACATCATTCGCGATCTTCATCATATCAGCCGCAAGAGCCTTGAGAGCGCCGTGTGCGAAAACTATCTCGTCCTTCGATGTGAGCGAGTGGAACTTGTTGGGGGCTGTCACGAACTTCTTTCCAGTGAGCTCGCTGATAGCCTCGGCGGACTTCTCAGCAAATCCGGCAGGAGCGTTGAGACCCGTACCAACGGCAGTTCCGCCGAGTGCGAGCTCCTTGAGCTCCTCACAGGAGGAAAGGATCATCTTTCTGTCCTTTTCGAGTGAAGCTCTCCATCCGCTTATCTCCTGCGAGAACTTGATGGGAGTAGCGTCCTGAAGGTGAGTGCGTCCGCTCTTTACGATGCCTTCGTTCTCTTCCTCAAGGCGTCTGAAGGTCTCAACGAGAGTGTCGACGGCGGGTATCACCTTGTCCTCAAGAGCGATAACAGCCGCGATATGCATAGCTGTCGGGAAGGTATCGTTCGAGGACTGGCTCATATTTATATCATCGTTCGGGTGGAGGAGCTTAGCACCGGCTATCTCGTTGCCTCTGTTGGCGATGACCTCGTTGGCGTTCATATTCGACTGTGTGCCGCTTCCGGTCTGCCATACAACGAGCGGGAAATGCTCGTTGAGAGCGCCGCTGATGACCTCATCGCAAGCCTGCGAGATAGCCGAAAGCTTCTCGTCGGTCATTTTCTCCGGCTTTACAGCGTGGTTTGCGATAGCCGCAGCCTTTTTGAGGATACCGAAGGCGTGAGTTATCTCTCTCGGCATAGTCTCGATACCTACGCCGATAAGGAAATTCTCGTGGCTTCTCTCGGTCTGGGCTGCCCAGTACTTGTCGGCAGGCACCTTTACCTCGCCCATTGAGTCGTGTTCGATACGATAATCCATATTCAAAACCTCTCCCGTTTCCGGAGCGAAAGCTCCTGTTATTGCATAATTGCTCAATAATAGTATATCAGCGGAGCAGCCTTTTTTCAAGAGTCTATCCGGCATAGCGATATACTGCAATTGATATATTATTAACAAAGTTCATCTGCCGTGTCAGTCTTCTATAGCAGCATATATGTTGACATATGCTACAGCGTATCACTTTCGGCGAAAAAAATGCATATATTATTTCGTCAAAGCTGTGGCGTTCAGTGCGGACTGCACATACATTTCCGGTAGGATAAGGAAAAAATGATAGACAAAGGCTCTCATTTCCCGGATCGCAAGACCGTCAGCTCAGCTTTATCAGCTATACTCGATACGCATATGCATATATCAGATTTGATATATTGCACTTATAAGATTGACAAATTATTCACATTTTCCGTGTATTACCATAACGCAGAATGCAGGGTTTGACCCCTGCACCCGGATATATTCTCAGTCTGACGTATTTATGCAGTATGAGAGCGTAGTAAGGCTGTCGCCAAGATGTACGTTCTCGACTGCAACGTCCTTATGGGTAACGCGGAGGTCATAATGCGTGAAATTCCAGAATGCGCGTATGCCATAGCTGATAAGGCGCTCGACCTCCTTCTCCGCAGCCTCTCTCGGAATGCAGAGGATAGCTGCTTCCGGCTTGTTTTCCTTGCAGTATCCCTCAAGCTCAGTGATGTCCATAACAGTCAGTTCGCCGATCTTTTTGCCGACGAGCTCCGGATTCGCATCGAATATACCGATAAGGTCGAAGCCTCTGTTGCGGAAATCTATGTGCGAAGCGAGAGCTCTGCCGAGATTTCCCGCTCCGAGAAGTATCATCGGAGTCTGCTTGTCGAGACCGAGTATCTTGCCTATCTCAGCCTTGAGCCCGGTAACGTTATAGCCGTAGCCCTGCTGACCGAATTCGCCGAAGCAGTTGAAATCCTGGCGTATCTGCGAGGCAGTGAGTCCCATTTTCTCTGCAAGCTCTCTCGAAGAGATGCGGACATAGCCGTTCGCTTCAAGATCGCCGAGAAAGCGGTAATACCTCGGAAGGCGTCTTATGACTGAATTTGATATTGGATTCTTTGACATTTTAGTATAAGCCTCACTATCTGTGCGGATATTTCCGCTTTATCACATAAGTCTGTCAAGTCTCGTCTTGATCTCGTCAAGGAATGTCTTAGAATCTACCTTGCGCTTGTTCTCAAGCTTGGATATGAGGTAGAGGTCACCTGTCATAACGCCGTCCTCGATCGTCTGGATAGTAGCCTTCTCAAGCTTGTCCGCGAACTCGCAGAGCTCGGGAGTAGCGTCGAGCTCGCCTCTCTTGCGGAGAGCGCCGCTCCATGCGAAGATAGTAGCAACAGAGTTGGTAGAGGTCTCCTCGCCCTTGAGGTACTTGTAGTAATGACGCTGAACAGTGCCGTGAGCAGCCTCATACTCATAGATACCGTCGGGTGAAACGAGAACGGAGGTCATCATAGCAAGGCTGCCGTAAGCAGTCGATACCATATCGGACATAACGTCGCCGTCATAGTTCTTGCAAGCCCAGATGTAGCCGCCGTTCGAGCGGATAACACGAGCCACGGCATCGTCGATGAGGGTGTAGAAGTATTCGATGCCTGCTGCCTCATACTTCTCCTTGTACTCCTTGTCGAATATCTCCTGGAAGATGTCCTTGAAGCGGTGGTCATACTTCTTTGAGATAGTGTCCTTGGAAGCGAACCAAACGTCCTGCTTGAGGTCGAGGCCATAGTTGAGGCAGGCTCTTGCGAAGCCGGCAATAGAATCATCGAGGTTGTGAAGTCCCTGTATGATGCCGTCACACTTGCTGAAATCGTGGATGAGCTCGCGTGTCTCGTTGCCGTTTTCATCGGTCACAACGAGCTCAGCCTTGCTGCCCTTTGATACGCGCATCTCGGTGTTCTTGTAAACATCGCCGTAAGCGTGACGGGCGATAGTGATAGGCTTTGTCCATGTGGGGATATAGGGCTCGATGCCCTTGACGATGATAGGAGTCCTGAAAACAGTGCCGTCGAGAGCAGCTCTGATAGTGCCGTTGGGCGACTTCCACATCTGTGTGAGATTGTATTCGGGCATCCTTGCCGCATTGGGAGTGATAGTAGCGCACTTTACAGCAACGCCGTACTTCTTTGTAGCCTCTGCGGAGTCGATAGTCACCTGATCCTTTGTCTCCTCGCGGTGCTTGAGACCGAGGTCGTAATACTCGGTGTTGAGCTCGACATATGGTTCAAGGAGAGTTTCCTTTATCCACTGCCAGAGTATTCTTGTCATCTCGTCGCCGTCCATTTCGACGAGCGGAGTTTTCATAGTGATTTTTGCCATTGGTTCAGACCTCCTGATAGATTTGATTATCGCCGTAACGGCGGAAATATCGCATAATTATTTATGTCAGAAACATAAGAGCAAGCATAAACAGCGTCGTGATGACCCACGAAGCGGCATTGAGCACACGCTCGTCCGCCTCCTTGAAAAGCTTCGGCAGACCGAGTCTTAGTGCGCAGAGAAGCACCACCGAAACGAGAACTATAACATAGTCCTTTCCCTCCAGATGTGCACGGTATTTACAATATTGCGGCATTACGTTCACAGCTGCTCCCCTTTCGTCAGAGTAATAACAGCGCCGTGATACACAGCGTCAGCATAAATACCGCACCGGACACGGCTGATTCAGTCAGCACCGCCCACATTCCCACACGCTCGCAGAAAAAAGGCGTTTCGGAGAATTTCCGCTCTGTGAAGCCGTATATCTTCCTGCCGGCAATGAAGCCGAGAAAATACAGCAAAGTGCACACTGCGACATACAGCACAAGACCTATAACTTCATTTTCCATTATCGCTTCGCCGGTCAATGCAAGTATTGCCAGCATCACCGGGAAAGCCAGAGCAAAACCGTATATACAGCCCGGAGAATACCTTACGGCGCCCTTGAAACGTGTCATCATATCACTTCAGAAGCGGCAACGCGAGCAGCACAGCCATTCCGGCAAGCAGCACAGCGCCGATGATGTCCACCGCAGCAGCAAAGCCCTTCCAGCCGCCGGCACGGATATGCCGGTAGGTGTTCAGGCACCACGCAATGAACATCAGAGCTACGAGAAATATCAGGAATACTATCATTCCTCTCATATCGCTGCCTCCCGAAAAATAATGCTCACCGGAAGTATCTCCAGTTCAGGTATCCGAGCAGGAAAAGATGTCCCGGATAGAAAATGTAAAACACCCATTTTGTGTACTTGCTTCCGCCCTTTTCGCCGTTGTAGAGAAGGATGAGCGCAACAGGTATGAGCACTCCGAATTTCCACCAGTTGAGTTCCAGTACATCCGGAGAATGAAGTGCTGTACGCAGCAGAGGGAGCAGTCTTCTTACAAAGACCACAAGTCCGTATGCGAGCGCCTGATTCTCTCTGTTCCCGCGCGCAAATTCAAACGCGAGCGTGAAGAGTATCGCATCTGTGCCCCAGTCGCACCATTCCGCCAGATACATCAGCAGAAGCAGTATCGGCAGCTTGAACGCCATTTTGACCTTCTCGGCATTGTAGATATACACAGCGAGCAGCGAGAGCATAAGCGTTGCAATGACGCTTTCCTTCCCGAAGGCGAGCAATCCGTCTCCGAAAGCGAAGTTGAAGGCAAAATGCGATACGAAGGCGAATATGCCAAGTCTCAGGAAGTATTTTTTCAGGTTATGTGTGTGGTGGAAGCCCTCTGAGATGAAGAAGCACATTATCGGAGCGGTCGTGCGTCCGATACAGCGCATAACTCCGTATAAGACCGAATCTGACGGTACAAAGAGATAGGCTATATGGTCGCACAGCATCGCGAGTATCGCGATATATTTCAGCTCCGAGGCTGTGATGCCGAATTTTTTCTTTTCTGCCGGAGCAGCAACAGCTCCGTCCATTACTTCATTGACTCTCTTGTGAAGTCGAGGAGTCCGCCGGCGAGCATAATATCCTTTGTACGTCCGGAGAGCTCGCAGAGAACAGGTATCTCAGCGCCGTTTGTCTTGTTTACGACTGTGAGCTCGGACCTGCCCTCAGCAACAGCCTTTCTCACATCAGCAAGAAGAAGGTGGTCGCCTTCAGCTATCTTGTCGTAGTCAGCCTCGTTCACGAAAGTGAGCGGAAGGATACCTGCATTGATGAGGTTTGCACGGTGGATACGTGCGAACGACTTGACGAGAACAGCCTTTACGCCGAGGTAGAGCGGAGCGAGAGCAGCGTGCTCACGCGAAGAGCCCTGACCGTAGTTAGAGCCGCCGACGATGATGCTCTTGCCGAGGAGCTCTGCCCTCTTCGGGAAGCTCTCATCGCATACAGCAAAGCAGAACTGGCTGATCTTCGGTATATTTGAGCGGAGGGGAAGTATCTTCGCACCTGCCGGCATGATGTGGTCGGTAGTGATATTGTCGCCGACCTTGAGAGATACGGGAGCATCGATAGTCTCAAGGAGCGGAGTCGTATCGGGATAGGGCTTGATGTTGGGTCCGCGGAGGATCTCAACGCTGTCCATTTCCTCAACAGGAGCCGGAGGAACTACCATATTGTCGTTGATAGTGAACTCCTCGGGGAGCTTGAACTCAGGCATATCGCCGAGCTCGCGGGGGTCGGTGAGGTAGCCGCTTATAGCGGAAGCAGCAGCCATTTCGGGCGATACGAGATAGATCTGACCGTCCTTTGTTCCTGAGCGTCCCTCAAAGTTTCTGTTGAAGGTACGCAGCGAGATACCCTTTGAATTAGGCGACTGACCCATACCGATGCAGGGACCGCAGGCAGATTCGAGGATACGCGCACCTGCGTCGATGAGGATCGAGAGCGCACCGTTCTGAGCCATCATATTGAGCACCTGCTTTGAGCCGGGTGCTATAGCGAGCGAAACATCGGGGTGAACGGTCTTGCCCTTGAGTATATGAGCTACCTTGAGCATATCAAGGAGCGATGAATTCGTACATGAACCTATGCAGACCTGATCTATCTTGAGCTTGCCGATCTCCTCAACGCTCTTAACGTTGTCGGGAGAGTGAGGACAAGCAGCGAGCGGAACGAGCTTGCTGAGGTCTATATCGAGCTCCTCGTCGTAAACTGCGTCAGGATCGGCAGCAAGAGGAGTCCACACCTCTTCGCGCTTCTGAGCCTTGAGGAACTGCTTTGTGACTTCGTCAGAGGGGAAGATAGATGTAGTCGCGCCGAGCTCAGCGCCCATATTAGTGATAGTTGCACGCTCGGGAACCGAGAGAGTCTTGACGCCCTCGCCGACGTACTCGATGACCTTGCCTACGCCGCCCTTTACGGACATTCTTCTGAGCACCTCAAGGATAACATCCTTTGCGGATACCCACGGACTGAGCTTGCCTGTGAGGTTCACCTTAACAACCTTCGGGCAGGTGATGTAGTAAGCGCCGCCGCCCATAGCTACAGCAACATCAAGACCGCCTGCACCGATAGCGATCATACCGATACCGCCGCCTGTGGGAGTGTGGCTGTCAGAGCCGATGAGGGTCTTACCGGGAATACCGAATCTTTCAAGGTGTACCTGGTGGCAGATGCCGTTGCCGGGACGCGAGAAATAGATGCCGTGCTTCTTGGCAACGCTGCCGATGAAGCGGTGGTCGTCGGCATTCTCGAAGCCGCTCTGGAGAGTATTGTGGTCGATGTAAGCGACAGAGCGCTCGGTCTTTACTCTCGGAACGCCCATAGCCTCGAATTCGAGGTAAGCCATAGTACCTGTAGCGTCCTGAGTGAGAGTCTGGTCGATACGGATACCGATTTCCTGTCCCTTGACGTATTCACCGTCAACGAGGTGTGCCTTTAAGATCTTTTCAGTAAGTGTTGAACCCATAGAGATCAGTCCTTTCAATACATATATATAATATTGTACTACTTTTCACAAAGTTTGTCAAGAATTAAACAAGTAGCCGCTGAAAGATCGTTAGAAAAACATAACAACCTTTCAGCGGCTTGCTGCCTGATCCATAAGATCAGTTGACTGCAATTCTGTAGACCCGTGTTCAATGTCCGCTGGCGAACGTGACCGGCTGAGGCAAAAGTTTCCGCTCAGTAATATCAGAACAAACTGCCTATCGTTCCGTTCAGCCGCAGGACAGAATACACTATCAGTGCAACGATTATGCCGGCGATAGAAGCGTACTTGCTGAGTCTGCGCTGCTGTCGCCTGAACTCACGCCGCGGCGTCTCTCGTGTGAACACGAGCGGAGCGAACTGCCCGTTCTCCCTGACAGCGTCCATATGTCTGTCGAACTTATACATTCTGTACATCAGAAAGCCAAGAAGAGCAGCTATCGCAAATGCGAGCAGTATGTCGAGATACTCAGACATCATTCCTGATGATGTCGTCAAGGGATTCGCGTCTTACGCCGATACGAGCCTCGCCGTCCTTGACGAAAACGACTGCCGGACGCTGAAGCCTGTTATATGTCATCGCCATTGAGAAATTGTAAGCGCCTGTTGCGAGAACCGCCAGAATATCGCCTGATTCAGCGTGCTGGAGAGCCATATTCTCGCCGATGAGGTCGCCGCTCTCGCAGCATCTTCCGGCGATAGTTACCTTCTCGCTACGCGGCTCATCTGCCTTGTTCGCAACGACTGCCTCATACTCCGACTGATAGAGGATATAGCGCGGATTATCGGGCATTCCGCCGTCTATCGAGACGTATGTGCGGATACCGGGTATCTCCTTGCGCGCACCTACCTTGTAGAGCGTGATGCCTGCCGGACCGACGATAGACCTGCCGGGCTCGATGTACATTCTCGGCTGAGTTATGCCGAGCTTCGCGCACTCCGCCTTTACAACTGCGGAAACGCGCTCGAGGAAGCTTTCAAACGGCGCAGGGTCGTGCTCTGTGAGGTACTTGATACCGAATCCGCCGCCGAGGTTGAGCCCCTTTATCTCGTAGCCGAGCTCGTTCTTTACCTTGCCGATAAATCCGAGCATAGTCTTTGCAGCAGCCTCAAACGGCTCGATGTCGAATATCTGCGAGCCGATATGGCAGTGAACGCCGTAGAACTCGACATTCTCGCAGGAGATAGCCTCCTTCACAGCCTCGAAAGCCTCTCCGGTCTCGAGAGCGAAGCCGAATTTGCTGTCTATCTGACCGGTGAGCACCTTTTCGTGGGTGTGAGCCTCGATACCGGGCTTGATACGGAACATTATAATGGGCTTTTTGCCCTTTGCCTTTGCGATAGCCTCAAGTCTGTGAAGCTCGGGGATATTGTCGACGATGATGTGTCCTACGCCGACCTCAAGAGCATATTCAAGCTCTTCATCTGTCTTGTTATTGCCGTGGAAGCCGACCTTCTCCATCGGGAAGCCAGCCTTCACAGCTGTGTAAAGCTCGCCGATAGAAACGGCGTCAAGTCCGTCGCCCTCGCTCGCAACTATGCGGCACATCTCCATACAGGAGAATGCCTTGCTCGCGAAGTGTACCTCTCCCATTCCGTCGTAGAACTTATTCATACTGTCGTGGAAACGGCGGAGATTCCTGCGGATGAGGTCCTCGTCCATTACATAAAGCGGAGTTCCGAAACGTTCCGCAAGCTCTATTGTGTCAGCACCGCCGATGGTCAGGTGTCCCTGCTCATTTACGGCGAGATCTTCAGATACGAACATCTTTATCATTCCTTTCGCAGATTCTGGTTCGCGGCGGAGTTCTGCACATCCAGCCGCAGATTTATTCTTCTGTCACGTCCTCGACTATCTGTCTGAGCTCCTCAACGCCCTCAAAGGTCATTGAAGAGAACGGTATGACGTGTATGTCATCAAAGCACGGTATTTCGCTGCGGAAAGCCTCCATACGCTTCTCGCGCTCGGTCTTTTTGAGCTTGTCCGCCTTCGTGAGAACTATCACGAACGGCATTTCCGTATCTATGAGGTAGTTTATCATATCCACATCGTCCTTGGTCGGAGCGTGGCGCATATCGACGAGCATGAATACCAGCCGTATATCACGGTCAGAGCTGAGGTAGCCCTCGATGAGCCCCGACCAGCGCTCCTTCTCAGATTTTGCGACCTTTGCGTAGCCGTAGCCGGGCAGGTCGACGAAGTAGATATTCTCCAGCCCGTAGAAATTTATCGTTGCCGTTTTTCCCGGGACCGAGCTCACCCTCGCAAGGTTCTTGCGGTTGAAGAGCTTGTTTATCAGCGTGGATTTGCCGACATTCGAGTGGCCGGCGAACGCTATCTCCATACGCTCGGGAGCCGGTATCTGGGAGAATTTTCCGTATGCGGCAGTAAATTCCGCATTGTTGTAATTCAGCTTCACGGTCATCCTCCTTTTTCCGTCAGTTTTCGGCAGCAGCCTTTTTTGCCGGTCTGCCGCGCTTTTTCTTCGGCTTCACAAGTGCCGTATCGAGCACAGTTGAGAGCTCGTCTGCGTATACGAAGCCTATCGCGTTCTTGACAACGTCATCGACCTCCTCGAGGTCAGGCTTGTTTGCGGACGGGATAATTACCGTCGCGATCTCAGCCTTGTAGGCAGCCATGGTCTTCTCACGCAGACCGCCTATCGGGAGTACTCTTCCGTGGAGGGTTATCTCGCCCGTCATAGCCACATCGGCTCTCACCGGAATGCCCGAAAGCGCCGAAACGAGCGCAGTTGTCATAGTTACGCCAGCCGACGGACCGTCCTTCGGTACAGCACCCTCGGGAGCGTGTATGTGAAGGTCCTTGTTCTTGTAGAAATCGGGGTCTATGCCGTATTTTCCGGCAACGCTCCTGACGTAGCTCACGGCGATGCGGGCACTCTCCTTCATAACGTCGCCGAGCGAGCCTGTGACCTCTATCTTGCCGGTACCCTCGAGCACGATGACCTCAAGCGGCATAAGCACGCCGCCGACGCTCGTCCACGCGAGCCCGTTGACTACACCGACCTGATCCTTCTTCGAGTAGATGTCGGGCAGGTACTTCTTCACGCCGAGCCAGTTCTGAAGCTCCGCAGCCTTGACGGTGACGCGCTTCGCCTCGCCGGAAGCTATCTTCTTCGCAGCCTTTCTGCAAAGCGACGCGATAGACCTTTCAAGGCTTCGCACGCCGGCTTCCTTTGTGTAGAACTGGATCATCTCGTGTATAGCTTTGTCCTCTATTTTCAGCTGAGTCCCTTTGAGTCCGTGCTCCTTGAGCTGCTTGGGGACGAGATGCTCCTTCGCGATGTGGAACTTCTCCTCGGCAGTGTAGCTCGGCAGCTCTATGAGCTCCATACGGTCGAGCAGCGGTGCAGGTATCGCCGAAACGTTATTAGCGGTCGTGATGAATACGCACTTGCTGAGGTCGAACGGCACTTCGATGAAGTGGTCGCGGAAGGCGTTGTTCTGCTCGCTGTCGAGCACCTCGAGCATAGCGGAGGCAGGGTCGCCCTTTATGTCGCTGCAAAGCTTGTCTATCTCATCGAAGAGGATGAGCGGATTCGCCGAGCCTGCCTGCTGGAGCGCAGTAATGATACGTCCCGGCATAGCGCCGACGTAGGTCTTTCTGTGACCTCTTATATCAGCCTCATCGCGGACGCCGCCGAGCGAAACTCTCGCATAGTTGCGTCCCATAGCCTTTGCAACGGACTTCGCGATGGAGGTCTTTCCGATACCGGGAGGGCCTGCAAGGCAGATTATCTGTCCCTTTATATCGGGATTGAGCATATGTACTGCGAGGAACTCGAGTATGCGCTCCTTGACCTTTTTGAGTCCGTAGTGGTCCTTTTCAAGAATGTCGTGAGCCTTTTCCATCGAAATCTTCGCCTTTGTGAACTTGTTCCACGGAAGGTCGAGAACGGTGTCGAGGTAGTTCTTGATGACGAATGCCTCCTGTGAAGCAGGCGGGAGCTTGCCGAGCTTATCGGCTTCCTTCAGCAGCTTTTCGGTATTTTTCTTGTCGAGCTTGAGGTCGTATATCTTGTTGACGTACTCGAATACGTCCTCGCCGTCGTCCTCGCCGAGCTGCTCCTGTATTATCCTCATCTGCTCGCGGAGGTAATACTCCTTCTGACCCTTGTCGATGCTGTTTTTAGTCTGTTCGTTGATGAGGTTCTCGAGCTCGAGTATCTCCACCTCAGACGAAAGGCACGCGAAAAGCACCGACAGCTTGTTGAGAATGTTGGTCTCCTCGAGAAGGGTCTGTTTATCGCGGTAATTGAGGTTGCAGTTGAAGGTCACTGTCTCAAAGAGCTTGAAGGGGTCGTCCTGAGTCATTACTGAGGCGAGGAGTTCCTTCGGCATCTTCGGGAAGAATGCGGAATAGCGCTCGAAAACGTCCTTTACGGAGCGGACGAGAGCTTCCGCCTCTACCTCGTCGATCTTCGCCCTTGAATAAGTTGAAACGCGCTTGACCTCAGCCTTGAGAGCGTCGCCGTCGTCGATGAGGCGGATCATATTCGCCTTGTATACGCCCTCAACGAGCACCTTCATCACGTTGTCCGGGAGCTTGAGCACCTGCTTTATCTCCACGACAACGCCGACCTTGTAAACGTCGGTCGCCTTAGGGTTTTCAACATAGGTCTCGTGCTGGGTGACGAGGAAGAGCTTTCCGCTCTCCTTGAGCGCCTTTTCGATAGCATTCACTGATTTCTGGCGTGCGACATCGAAATGCATGACCATTTTCGGAAATGCAACGAGTCCGCGCATGGCAACGGCGTAAAAAATGTTGCCGTTATCTGTATTTTTATCACTTTTTCTGGTCTGTTCCATAATTTCACCATATCCCTCGGGTCATAGGTAGTTGCCTGTGTTACGCCTTCGTGCGGCTGCACGTACAGCGATTCATAATATTATAACATAAAAGAAGAAAAAAAGCAAGTGGCGGCGCGGCAGCGTGTCGCTGCACCCAATTTCGCGCTGATAGTTTTTTCTGAAGCGGAAGAACCTCTCCGCGACCGATACAATATCCGGAAACGTAACAAAAACTATGCCATTGCTCCAATCAGACCCAGCCGTCGAAGGACGGCGAAGAAGTGGCAAAAGTCGGCGAGAGGGGGTAGGAGAGGAAGGGGGAGCGCGAGGGGGAAACGTAGGCAGGGGGAGAGTGCCGACTTTTGTTCCAGTTTTTTTCTTTCCCCCTGACCGAAGTTTCCCCCTCGCTTTCCGCGGAAATCTATCAATTCAGAGAAAATGGGAAATGAAACGATAAATTTGCCGTTCTATCCCTAAATGTTCGCAATTGTTAGTTGTTCCGGAATAGCAAAGAGGACAAACTTCGGGAAAAGGAGGGAGGGGACAACTAAACTGGCACAAAAATCGGCATTCCCCTCCCTCCTTCTCCCTACGTTTTTCCTCTCTGCACTCTCCTTTTCCTCTCCCTCTTCCTCCTTCCCTTTGCCGATTTTTGACCCTTCTCCGCCGTCCTTCGACGGCTGGGTTTGATACGCGAGTTGGGATAGTTTTGTATAGCGTATCCCAATTTCGTAACGTTCGCGGAGAAATACTTCCGTCTCAGACAAATCATCAGCGCGAAGCCGGCTGCGCGGACACCGCGCCGCCGTCCTTCGACGGCTGGGTCTGATTGGAGTAATGGCATAGTTTTTGTTACGTTTCCATATGTTGTATCGCTCGCGGAGAGAAACTTCCGTCTCATACAAATCATCAGCGCGAAATTGGGTGCAGCGACACGCTGCCGCGCCTGCCCCATTCCGGAAAATCAAAAAGGACGGTATAACCGTCCTTTTTCACTCATATACTCTCCATCAGAGCCACTGCGTGTGCGGAGATACCGAGCTTCTCTCCTGTGAAGCCGAGCTTCTCCTCCGTAGTCGCCTTGACGCTTATCTGCGACACATCACAGCCGCACACCTTCGCGATATTCTCCCTCATCGCCTCAATATGCGGTGCAAGCTTCGGAGCCTGTGCGATAACAGTCGCGTCGATATTTCCTATCTTATATCCGTTCTCGCGGCAGACTCTCACGACCTCTGCCATAAGCTCCATACTGTCCGCGCCCTCGAATTCATCGGCTGTATCAGGGAAAAGATGCCCTATATCTCCGAGCGCAAGAGCTCCGAGCATCGCGTCCATCACCGCGTGTGCAAGAACATCAGCATCGGAGTGCCCGAGAAGTCCGACTGTATGCGGAACGTCAACTCCGCCGAGAATGAGCTTTCTTCCCTCTACGAGCCTGTGAACGTCATATCCGTGACCTATCCTGAACATATTCTTCCTCCCTCAGTAATTCAGCAGTACCTCCGCGAGCTTTATATCCTCCGGAGTCGTTATCTTGATGTTTGTATAGTCGCCGACCGTCATCGCTACCTTTCCGCCGATAGCCTCGACGAGCTGACAGTCGTCCGTGAAATCGAGACCGTGCTCAAGTGCAAAATCTATGCCCTCGAAGTAGAGCTCGCGCTTGAATATCTGCGGAGTCTGCGTGATATACAGCGACTTCCGCGGCGGCGTATCAACGATGAGACCGCCGTCGACAGTCTTTATCGTATCCTTCACCGGAACACCGAGCGTAGCTCCGCCGAAAACCGAAGCGTCCTTCACTACTTTCTCAATGTACTCCGGCTTGACGAGCGGACGCGCACCGTCGTGTATCGCAACGAGCTTCGTATCCTTCGATATCTGCTTAACGCCGTTGATGACGCTCTCCTGACGGGTAGCGCCGCCTGTCGTGCAGGCGCGGAGCTTCGTGATACCGGCAGCCTCTGCCTCAGCCTTTATAGGCGGGATGTCAGACTCTCTTGCGACTATCACTATCTCCCTCACGCTCTCGCATTTCTCGAATGCAAGCATCGTAACGCCGATAACGAGCCTGTCTCCGAGCGGAAGGAGTATCTTGTTTACGCCGCCCATTCTCGTTGAATTTCCGGCGCAGACTATCACTACAGATGTGTCCATTTCCGTTTCCTCCGTTTTATGTTGCTGACTTGAACTCGTAAATACAGGTGTTGAGCTTCTTCACCTTGTCCTGCTTTTCGTACTGACTTACGACCGCATACTTGCCGTAATAAGTCACTGCAGCGTCGATATTATCAGAAATTTTAGCGGATTCCTGCGGCTTCAGCTCGCCCTCGCCCTCATACTTCTCCTTTGCCTCGGGAGTCACTGTCTCCATCGTTGCGAGGCAGTTTCCGCCCATATTGTAGAAGTTATAGGTGCTCTTGTTCTTTGACTTGTCTACGTGCAAAGTGCTGATGTAGCCGTTCTTGGTGAAATGAACATCGCGGTTGTCACAGGTTATCATAACTCTTCCCTGAAGGTCAACGACACCGAGATCGTCTTCGGGGTCCTTGCCGCCCTTGAAGCGGTTCACGTCCTCGATTATCACCTTGCCGTTCTTGACGTCCTTCACCCACCAGTAGGTCGAGAGCTTGCGTGTATACTCTCCGCCGGCAGCCTTGAGCGTCTCCGGGAATGCCGGCTCCTCGCAGAGAAGCGGCTGCTCTGCTGTCTTCTTTCCGCCGCGCAGAGCGAATACCGCTATGCAAGCGCCGACAAGCAGGACTAAAGCAGCGATGCCTGCTGCGATGATGACTCTTTTCGTATTGAGCTTTCTTTCCATTTTCCCCATTCGCCTTTCTTATCTGTCTCTGCTCGGCTCGACGGGAGAAGTGAGAATACGTATCTCCGGGAGCTTTGCAATTGTGTAGTAGTAGTTGAAAACGCCGTCCTCTGCCGAAAGGTCATTCTCACCTGTTGCAGGGGGAGCGAATATCTTCAGTGTCATATCAGCCGGACCGCTCAGCCTGTCCTCATAGAATGCAGGCATAAGGTCGATAGTTCTTGCCTTAGGAGACTTGTAGAACCAGCGTCCGTTTATCTCTATCATCAGGTTTGAATCGTCATCGAAAACAAGCTCGCAGAAGTGCGGGTCGCCGTCGAAATGAAGCGGTACCGCGATACCCTCAGCGTCCTCAGAGCTGCCCCAGCGCAGCGTCACAGGAAGTGAGAGCCCGCCCTGCTCCGTCATTTCCGGCAGGAACCATTCATCGCTTATCAGCTCCCTGTACGTCTTCATCACCGGCTGCTCGATGCCGACCTCGGGAGCGTTCGGGTCTTCTATCTCGAGCCCGAGCCTTCCCCTGTCGCGGAACTGATAGAACGTGAAGCCGGAGAACCAGTCTGCCTGCTCCTCACGGAGAATATCACAGAACAGCTTCACCATTTCCGCCTGCTCATACGCGCCTGTAACATCGCCGTCAGCGTTGAACTCGGACATCACCATCGGTTTTTCTATGCCGCCGCAGATGTGCTTATAGCGCTCATAGCTCGCCTTCGTGAGAGCATAGATGTCGCGCACGGCACTTCTTGCGTGTGAATTTCCGCCCGGCTCAGCCACATCGTAGGGCCAGCCCCAGTGCAGCGCCATATACTTGTCAACGGACCATATATCCGTCTCGCGGACAGCCTGTGCGAACTCCTTCTCCATAACTATCTCTTCGGAGTTTATGTCCTCGATGCCGCCGATACAGAGTACAGTCTGAACATTCGGAGCGTGCTCCTTGATGATACGTGATGCGCGGCAGTAGAAATCGGCTATCTCCTGATATGTCGCACGCTTCGTGAACGAGAACCAGTTTCCGGTAGCCTCGTGATTTATGCGAAGGAACAGCCTTCCGAAGCTGCGCAGGTCATCGCCTATCGCCGCGAGCTGCTCATCTGTCACGTGAGGGTCCATCGTGATAGTGAGTGTTACGTCCTGACCGTGACGGCGGACGTCTCTCATCTGCTGAAACGGCTCGTTATCGCGGCTTCCGCCGATACCGCCGCCGTAGGGGAAGTAATCATCATAGGGGTAATCCCACTGAAATGACACATCTGCGTCCTTCATCGCCTCTGATATGCGTGAGGGCCACTGTTCATCGAAGGGATAATAGCAATACATCAGGCTTATGCTGCGGTGCGGACGTCCGAGACGGCTGAGGATATAGTCCTGACCGACGTATTCGCCGCGCTCGCTTCCGTCTCCGAGATCGACAGCGCATTTCGCCCTGCCCATATGTATCTTGTAAAGCTTCTCCATTTTCGCTCCTCCGTTGCATAATATAGATATATTATAATATAGAGTGGATACTATGTCAATGATAATTTCGCCGGAACGCCCTGAATTACGCGGAGCTCAGTGCATTCGCTGCCGCGGCACGGTATATGACGCGAGCCTCAGCTGAGGGTGACAGGCAGACCGTTTATCTCTATCGTCGGGTCGTCAATATCTATCAGCAGACATCTTCTGCCGTCAACAACGCTCGTGCGGACCTTATCCGCAGCATCGGGCTTGATGTTGACGGTGATGCCCGGCGAGGTCAGAACAGTCTTCTTGTCGATGAGGTTTGAGACTGTGAGCGGTGTATTTCCGCAGACGCGCTCAAATACAGGGTCAGTCATTTCCACGCGCTCCTGCGGAACGCCGATGTCAGTGAGGATACCCTTGAGCTTCGTGTTGTCGATAACGACTCTGTCGGTCTCGTCCTTGCTCTCCTCCGCGACCTCCTGAAGCTTCTCGTTCACGGTCTTGATCACCATATAATCGAGGTCATCGCCGACAACGGTCTTGAGAATGCTCTGAAAGCTTGTCTTCTCGTTGTCCGCAGACATAACGAAGCTGCACCCGAGAACGTCCTCAATGATAGATGTATTCGGCTTTGAAGCGGACTTTGCGTAATACATAACGTGGTTTATATCGCTGCTCCTGTTGCTGAAAACGGGATAGAGGAAGCCGTCTGACGGAGCCTTGCTGATGATGAGCTCGGTGTTGAGCTTCTTTGTTATCTCGTTGTTGAAGCTGTCGAAAATGAAGCCGTCGCTGCTCGTATTGACAGGGCAGATAGCCGTGAGCAGATAGCGGTATACCTCGTCATCGCCCTCAGCGAATTCGTCGTTCTTGTCCTTCTTGCGGATAGTGTACACGCAGTACGCTGTGATGACGGCGAAAGGACCCGTATATGTGATATTGTTCGCGATATGGTTCATAAAGTTCTCGCAGATGACCTCGTCCTTCATCTCGGAGCGGAGCAGCGAATAGAGTATCTCCTGCGGCTTGCCCTCCTCGTATGCCTCATTCGGGAACTCGTACTCGCAGAAGTTCTTGCCGACGTTTGTGTTGAGCACCTTCTTGAGCGTCTCGTCGTAGACATCGTGCTCCTCAACGGACATGGTAACGCAGGCGTTGGTCTTGGAATAGCGGACATTCTTCTCCGCGTCCACGAAGCCTGTGAGGATACGCTCCATAATGAAAAATCCGCTCTTGTCGGAAAAATTCTTTTTGATCTCAGCTGTTTCTTTCTTGTTCATTTTTATGTTCCTTTCTTCTGATTTATCATTCTGTTCATAGAGTACACAGCATTATGTACTCTTCATCGTTCTCGTCTACTGTGACGAAGCCGGTCTTGCGGTAGAGCCCGACTGCGCGGTTCGCCTTCTGCACCGAAAGCGATACCTGCCGGAAGCCTGCATCTTTCAGCTCTGCGAGCAGAGCCTTCATCAGCGCCGTTCCGATACCGCGTCCCCGGAAGCTGCGGAAGAGCGAGATCGCGAGCGAGGGCGTTTCATCGTCGATGTGACCGTAATCGTTCATAATACGGCTCCACGCCGCACCGACTATCCTTCCGCCCGCTTCAGCGGCAACGGCGATGTCGCCGTGTCTGCTGCCGAAATCCGCAACATACACCTGCAATTCCGGCTGAAGGATTATCTCCCTCGGCGGAGGCTCGATGCCCTCGGGGATAAAGATGGCTTCATAGAGAAAGCTGTCGAGCTCGGAGTATTCATCGTCCCGAAGCGGTCTTATCGTAAGTCCGTCCATTCCCTCTCCTTTCCGCGGCGGCTGTTTTAAGGCGGATACACGCCCGCCAGACTGTCCGCATCGCTTGTCGGTCGGTGCCTGCCCGAGAGCAGATTCACATTAAATTATAGCATAATCTCTGAAAAATAGCAAGCGGCGGAACAAAAAACTTCCGCCCTGAAAGAACACGATACCGTTTCAGCAAAACCGATAGTCGCGGCGGTAAGCTTCCTCGCTGTACATTTAAGGCGCGAAAACAGGAGGCGGCGACACGCCATTTTCAGTATTTCTCCGTTTCCGAGACACTAAAAGACGCGGCAACAGACTACGCCTTCTATTTCGTATGCCACGAAAACAGGCAGCAGCGACACGCCATTTTCAGTATTTCACCGTTTCCGAGACACTAAAAGACGCGGCGACAGACCACACTTTCAATTTCACTCTGCCGCGAAAACAGGCAGCGGCGACACGCCGTTTTCAGTATTTCACCGTTTCCGAGACACTAAAAGACGCGGCAGCAGACTACGCCTTCTATTTCGTATGCCGCGAAAACAGGAGGCGGCGACACGCCATTTTCAGTATTTCACCGTTTCCGAAACACTAAAAGACGCGGCAACAGACTACGCCTTCTATTTCGTATGCCGCGAAAACAGGCAGCGGCGACACGCCGCCAAAAGAAATTCACAAAATGCTATAGACTTTTTGCCCGCAATATGTTATAATTAGCTAAATAGAATTTCAGGAGGCATTATCTATGAAAATGATGTTTATAGGTGCGACCCATGAGGTCACCGGAAGCTGCACGTATCTCGAAGCCTGCGGAAAGAAATTCCTCGTTGATTTCGGTATGGAACAGGGCGAGGACATCTTCAAGAACGTCCAGATACCTGTTGCTCCCGGCGACATCGACTTCGTACTTCTCACACACGCACATATCGACCACTCGGGACTTCTGCCGCTCCTCTTCGCCGGCGGATTCAGCGGAGAGATACACTCCACCACAGCAACTGCAAATCTGTGCAGCGTTATGCTCCGCGACAGCGCACACATTCAGGAATTTGAAGCTGAATGGCGCAGCAGAAAGGCAAAGCGCCGCGGCGAGGATGACTATGAGCCGCTGTACACGATGGACGATGCTATCGGTGCGATCGAACTGTTCGTGCCGCATGAATATGAAACTACCGTTGAAATATCCGAGGGTATCAGCGTATTCTTCCGCGATGCCGGTCATCTGCTCGGCTCGTCGAGTATTGTCCTCACCCTCACCGAGGACGGTGAAACGCGCACTGTCGTCTTCTCCGGCGACATCGGCAACGTCCGCCAGCCGCTCATACGCGATCCGAAGTATATCACCTCCGCCGACTATGTCGTTATGGAGTCCACATACGGAAACCGTATCCACAACCGTCCGACAGACTACGTGACAGCGCTTGCAAAGGTGCTCCAGACCACATTCGACCGCGGAGGAAGCGTTATCATTCCGTCCTTCGCAGTCGGCAGAACTCAGGAAATGCTGTATTTTATCCGTCAGATAAAGCACGACAGCCTGATTTCCGGTCACGACGACTTCCCCGTATACGTCGACAGTCCGCTCGCAAACGAAGCAACTGACATATATATCAACAACCGTGAAAGCTGCTATGACGAAGAGGCGCTCTCATTCGTGCGCCGCGGTATCAACCCTATCACATTCGACGGACTTATCCGCACTCTCTCAAGCGACGATTCACGCGCTATCAACAATGATACCCGTCCGAAGGTCATCATCTCCGCAAGCGGAATGTGCGAGGCAGGACGTATCAAGCACCACCTCAAGCACAATCTCTGGAAGCCCGAGAATACGATACTTTTCGTGGGCTATCAGGCTACGAATACACTCGGACGCGCGCTTGTCGAGGGAGCAAAGAATGTCAAGCTCTTCGGCGAAACGGTAAAAGTCGCAGCCGAGATAAAGCAGCTCCCCGGCGTAAGCGGACACGCAGATATGAACGGTCTCACAGAATGGGCAAAGGCTATCGGCGGCGTAAAGAAATTCTTCATCAACCACGGTGACGCTGCTTCAGCCGAAAGCTTTGCCGAGCACCTGCGCGAAGAGCTCGGAGCAGACGTTTATGCTCCCTACAGCGGTGCGGAGTTCGACATCGCAGCCGGTATCGTAACAGTTGATGCCGAGCCTATGCCGATTCCGCGCAAGGAGCATCAGGGCAATGTCAACATCGTATACAGCGACCTCATCTCCGCTTCAGACCGTCTTTCACGTCTTATCAAGCTCTCGGACGGCAGAGCCAACGCAGATATGCGCAAGCTTACCGAAGCTATCAACAGGCTGTGCGACGAATGGGAGATATGAATTTCTGACACCGCTGGCACTCGGAAGCTGAATACAAAACGGAAAGGTGGTGGCAGTTATCGCAAAGGAATTGATCTCAGATGCAAATCTGATACTGTTCTCGGGCTTAATGCTATTAGGCGCGGCGGCATATAAGATAAGCGACCTCTTCGACGAGCCCGGAAGGGAAGTGAGTGAGATCTCACGCGCAAAAATCGAAACTGCCGCTGTCTCGACCACCAAAACAGTTCCCCCACGTACAACGGCAGTCCTCGAAAGATCGACAGAACCGGCGTTCCTGCTGCTTGATATAAACGCTGCAACAGCGGAGGAGCTTACTCAGCTGAAGGGCATAGGCGAGCACATTGCCGCGGAGATCGTCAAATACCGCATCAGCAGCGGCGGATTCAAAAATATCGAGGAGATAATGAACGTCTCAGGTATAGGCGAGGCTACATTCAACGACATAAGCAGCCATATCTATGTCATCGACCCGGTCTATGAGCCGGCGACAACGGAAGCTGTTCCGGTCGTAACGGAACCAGAGCAATATGTCGTAACGGAACCAGAGCAATATATTGAGTCCGAGGAGCCGACGTATACCGTAACGCTCGGGGACGTCGCACCTATTGACCTCAACACAGCCGACCTTGAAACGCTTATGCTGCTCCCGAATGTCGATGAAGAAGCAGCCTCAGCGATACTTGCGCTGCGTGAGCAGCTCGGAGAATACAAGAGCATCTATGAGCTGCTATACGTTGATAAGCTGACTCAGAAGGAAGTAAGCGAGATAGCTGAATACGTATTTGTAGAAGAGCAAGCCGAAAACAACGAATAAAAAAACCGGACAGCAGGATTCCTGTTGTCCGTTTTTTGTTCCTCATAGGAAGCAGTTAAGAAAAACTAAGGAAAGCGAAAAAATCGCGGCTCAGAAAAACTGAACCGCGAAGTGTGTGCGCCGTTGGGCGCGTGGTGGGCCAACAGGGACTCGAACCCCGGACCGTCCGGTTATGAGCCGGATGCTCTGACCAACTGAGCTATTGGCCCTTATACAACTAAACGGAAGTCATCGACTTCCGTTTGTTCTTTAGTGCCGGCACAGATCTACTTTCCCGGGCCGTCGCCAGCCGAGTATCATCGACGCGGGTGAGCTTAACTGCCGTGTTCGGAATGGGAACGGGTGTGACCTCACCGCAATATGCACCGACTCTTAAAAACTGAACAAGCTTCATAACGCTCCTGAGAGAGCTCTCACACATGAATCAAAAGGAAAAGCCCTCGACCGATTAGTATGCGCTGGCTGAACGCGTCACCACGCTTACACCTTGCACCTATCAACCTCATAGTCTTTGAGGGGT
>JAFXVT010000043.1 GCA_017534835.1 Ruminococcus sp. | reverse complement strand
CTGTTGCAGGCACATACAAGAAGGAGCGCGTTGACGCTGGCAAGAAGTACTTCTCAGTTGCTTCCGGCGGCGGTACAGGACGTACTCTCCACCCCGATAATATGGCAGCAGGTCCTGCTTCCTACGGTATGACAGATACTCTCGGACGTATGCATTCCGATGCTCAGTTCGCCGGTTCTTCATCTGTTCCTGCTCACGTAGAGATGATGGGTCTCATCGGTATGGGCAACAACCCGATGGTCGGTGCTACTGTTGCTTGCGCAGTTGCTGTTGAAGAGGCTATGAACAAGTAAGCTTCAAGCCTATAATACAATTATATCCTGACAGGTCTTTCCGGCTTGTCAGGATTTTTTATTCTGCCGTCAAGACCTAAACTATATACACATTAGGTCTTGGACATATCGTATACCGCGGACTTCTGCTTATTAACCTGATTTGTTATTTCTGTACATAAATTATTAAGATTTATGTGCGCCATTAGTATTGATTTTGCGTTTGGAATGTGATATAATTATTAAAAGTATTTGTTTCGGAGGTGTACACTATGGACGACAAAAACGCTCAGAATTCCCACCTTGATGAGCTGTTTGAAGCCTTATCCGTAATTGCCGAGGGTTCATACGTGTATCTCTGCCGCATAAGCGATGATTATTCGCGCTGGTCAAAGAAAGCAGTGGACTATTTCGGTCTGCCCTCGGAGTATATGCACGGGGCAGGCGAGATATGGGCTGAACACGTCCACCCCGATGACCGCGAAAGCTATATGAGCAGCATAAACTCGATATTCGACGGAACTGCCTCCGGTCACGATATGCAGTACCGTGCCCGCGGAGCAGACGGGAAATACGTTGTCTGCACGTGCCGTGGAGTGGTTATCCGCGACGAGTTCGGCGCTCCGACATATTTCGGCGGCGTTATCCGCAATCACAGCAGCCTCAGCTACATTGACCCCATCACCGGCGTCCGCAGTCTTTACGGCTTCCTCGACGACCTGAAGGGGATGATGTATTCCAGTGATGAGGCATTTATCATAATGGTCGGGATAACCTCATTCTCAAACGTGAATGACGTTTACGGCTATAAATTCGGCAACCGCGTCATACAGGCGTTCTGCTCGAAGCTCCACGAATTCTACGCGAACAGGGGAGCACTCTACAGAATGGACGGCACGCGCTTTGCTATCATCTCCCACGACCTCACTGCGAGGGAGGCTTCGGATATTTATAACCGCTTCCGCTGGTACGTGAAGAGGAGCTTCACCGTTGACGGCGAGAAGATCCCGCTGTCGATAAACGGCGGAGCTGTCCACGCTGCCTCCTTCAATATCGACCCCGAGACCTACTATTCCTGCGTGAGATACGCATATTACGAATCGAAGCACAACAAGCTCGGCGATTTTGTCATTTTCGAGAATGTGGTCGGCTCGGATAACCGCTTCAAGATAGAGCGCCTCAACGCTATCAGAAACAGCGTAACGGACAGCTGTAAGGGATTTTTCCTCTGCTATCAGCCTATAGTCGATGCCGAGACTGAGAGAATATACGGAGCTGAGGCTCTTATACGCTGGAGAAGTCCGGAATACGGCGTAGTTCCGCCTATCGAGTACATAAACGTCCTCGAGCAGGACACTCTTTTCCCTGAGCTCGGCAAATGGATACTGAAAACTGCACTGACTGCGGCTGAAAAGTTTCGCGAGATAGTGCCGGATTTTGTGATAAATGTCAATCTCTCGTACACTCAGCTTGAGCAGGAGGGCTTTGTCGGTGACGTGCTCCAGCTCATTGAAGAAACGGGATTCCCACCGGGTAATCTCTGCCTCGAGATAACCGAGCGCTGCCGTCTTCTCGACCTTGATATGCTTGCAGGTATCGTGGCTGTTCTGCGAAACAACGGCGTCAGGATCGCGTTAGACGATTTTGCTACAGGCTTCTCGTCACTCGGCGTGCTCCGTGCATTCGCCGTTGATACGGTAAAGATAGACCGCTCGTTCGTTCGCAATATCGAGAGGAGCGAAGCAGACCGCAACACAGTTCGTTTCATCTCTGACATCGCGACCGGATTCAAGGCTGATGTATGCGTCGAGGGCGTCGAGAACAGCAATATGCGTGACTGGCTGAACAAGTACAATGTCTCGCGGCTTCAGGGCTATCACTACTCAAAGCCTCTTGAATTCGACGATTTCCTCGAATTCATCAAGAACTACAAGGTGTAAAAAGGGCGGTCAGTTGTCCGGTTTCGCAGTATACCGGCAATGCGCCGCAGCTTTACCGCCCGGCGAACAAAGCTTCACATCAAGTAAACAATAAAAAGACCTCCTGTTTAGTTTCAGGAGGTCTTATCTTTTATGTTCACTTGCGTCTGTCTATGCCGGATTCGGCGTAGTAACGCTGTTTTTCGGCATACAGCATCTCGTCTGCGAGAATGTACAGCTGCTCGATGCTCTTTCCTTTCTGCTTCATTGCGAAGCCGATAGAGCAGTGATACGGAGTTGCGGAGGTCTCCTTGCGGATACGCTCGATAAGGGCGCGGACATCGTCCTCTGTCATGTTTTTTCCGAGGATAACGAATTCATCTCCGCCGATACGATAGACACGCTGATTATGCTGAGATGCTTTCCAGAAGCATTTAGCAAGTGTTTTCAGTGCGGTATCTCCGGCGACGTGACCCTCGTTGTCGTTTATCTTCTTCAAGCCGTTCATATCCAAAGTTATGACGGCAGATATATCGTTCGCGTACTTCTCGGAATCGGAGTAATATGTCTGACGGTTGAGAAGACCGGTCAGCGGGTCGCGCTTGGAGAACTGCTGGAGCAGAAAAACGTAATACAGCAGTATGTCGATAGCGATCGTTATCGTAAACCACATCGTATTTCCGCTTGAGCTGAAGAGCGGAATGATAAGGCAGGTCACCGCAGTTGCCGACATATAGAGCATTATGAAGAATTCCTCCTTCATAAACCTGTTGTGATAGAAGAGGTTGATGATAAGGTAAACGAGGTAGAGCGCATTTATGAAAAACGGTATAAAGCCGAGCGGACCGCGTCCGAAGGTGTTTTCCTGCGCAAAACGGAAAACTATTCCTGTAGGTATCGAAATAAAGGACAGAACAGCGTTCATCAATGCCGGAATGTAGAGGTAAAGCCTCTGCATCGGATACATTATCATAATGACGCTTACAAGTATGAACGGAACGAGTGCATAGTCAACAGCACTCAGGACAGATCGGAAAGGGCTCAGCTCGGTCTGATTTCCGAGATAAGTTTCGATATAGCTCGAGACGGAATAAGCGAAGAGCATGACTGACGTCTGAGCTATCCTCAGTATCATACGCTTTTCGAGGTATGTATCGGAATACAGGACAGTTGCCATACCGAGCAGAAGGACAAGAAATCCCCAGTTTTCGGAAACATAGTTGAGTATAGTCATTTTATCTCACCTTTCTTTCCTGAGGCTGGGGTCATAGCGTATGGTCCTATCCCGGCGGATAGACATCAAGCCTCACTATAACGGTGAGGCGATCTTCTGGTGGAGGCGAGGGGAATTGAACCCCTGTCCGAAAGCCCATCCATGCAACCTTCTACGAGCGTATCCTGCCTATTAAGCTTCCCCCGGGAAGCCGCCGGCAGGCGGGCTGTATCCCGGAGTAGTCCGTATACAACTGACGGACACGGACACTTCCGTCAGACGTTCACCGCTGATCGATGCCCAAGCGGGAGCCGCGGTACTCACCCGGTGGACAGAAGCAGACTTAAGCTGCTACCAGTTCGCTATTTCTAGAAACTGTAATGTTATTTCTTGCGTTTATATTTAAACGTGGCGCCGGTTATGGAGATCACGCCGTGCTCCGCTCGCTTATCACACTTCAGGACCCCCGTCGAAACCTTTACGCCCCCATAAAACTGAGGGAGTCCGGAAAGAAATATCCGTACCGTCAGTATATACGCAGCGGTAAGGCAAGGAGCCTGTGAAGCCGGATCTTACATAATGAAGACCTTTTCTATAAATATTATATACCAAAAGTTAATATTTGTCAATGAAATATAAGTAAAAAAACTGTCAAATACGTGCGAATGAAGGAGAACAGGCAAATCTCGCGAAAAATCGAGGAATACTGACCGAAAGTCATAAAAAATGCTTTGACATTTGCGATATACTGTAGTATAATGGTGATAATGAAAAATAATGTCGGGAGGTGCGTAACGATGAAGTACTTCAAGACCTGGAAAATGAAGGTCTACTTCGTGAAATTCGCATTCCGTTTAGGTGCTGTGCTGATAATGCTCTACCTGTATCTGAGGGATAAGGAAGCGTTTTATGAATATACCATAACACCGGTGAAACGGGGATTCAATTTTATGCATCTGATGTGGCTCATATTCATGGGGCTCATGTCGCTGCATCTGATCCCGCCTAAGTTCCTGTCTATGGGCGGCGGAAAGAAACGAAAGGTGAATTATGTACCGGTCGAGGGCTATTCCGAGCTTGAGCTCCTGAGGTTTGTGAAGAATGAAAACACCAAGGCGTGGCGTTCGATGCTGGCATGGCTCGGGCTGAACTCGATATTCGCGATACTTTTTTTCACGGGAGTTATCGGAAAACCTGAGCTTTTGCTGCTGATGTCGATATACTTTCTGTGCGATTACATATGCATACTGCTGTTCTGTCCGTTCCAGACCTTCGGGCAGAAGGATAAATGCTGCGTAAACTGCCGCATTTATGACTGGGGACATTTTATGATGTTCACACCGTGTCTGCTGATGAACTCATTCTTCGGCTGGACGCTGTTCTTTATGGGAACTGCTGTTATAATGTCGTGGGAATTCGCGTGGACTATGCACCCGGAACGTTTCTGGGAGGGCTCGAATCAGGTGCTCAAATGTGCGAACTGCAAGGACCAGACCTGCACGATAAAGCGCCGCAACACAAAAGCGATACTTTCGCTTCTCAAACGCTGAAAAAAGGACTGCTTCAGGGATATTCCCGGAGCAGTCCTTCTTGTTATAAAAAGCGTATCAGTCAGAATATCGCGTGATACTCAGGTACTCGGTGCTGACATAACCTGTGTGCATCTCGCCTTTGTCGGTTATATAGTCTACATAAGCCCAGTTGAAGTCGACGTCGCGGACATAGACTAATGCGCCCTTAGGCACCTTGAAGGTGACGTCATATTCCTTGCCGGGACCGGAGCGCATATTCAGCGGATCCTTTTCTGTCTCGATCGTTGCTTCGCCGATGTATTTCTGTACCGGTTTGCCTTTTATCGTCTTGAATCTGGTGTATGAGACCGAGTCCGAGCACAGCGTGGTGTATTCATCGACAAGGCGGTTGAATTCCTTTTCGCTGATCTGCGCATCGCTTCGGTTGTAATCGCCTACGCTCGCGTATGAGAAAAGCGTATCCTTGGTATAAATATAGCCGTCAGAGTAGCTCAGAACGATATAATAATCACTGCTTCCGTCAGAGGAGCACGATAAGAGCGTGCGTGAAGCGGCGTCGTAATGCGGATATGAGCTGTCATTGAGCGGCAGCGAGAAGAGATGTCCTGCCTTTTCGTATTCTTTGCCGTTATATACGTAGAGCTGTCCGTATTTGTATGAATAGCCTTCTTCATATGTAGTTTCGCAGCTGACTACGACTTCGGGGATATTATCCGAATCGAGGTCGAACTGAGCCCATTCAAGGACGGAATCTCCCGTGCCCGTGTAGAAAACGGCTTCGGAGTCTAAATTGTCGAGCATTCGCTTGATGGCAGGGGAATAGTCAGTTTTTTGCGGCTCGGCAGGCTTTTCCGTCTTTGCTGCGGATGTCGGTTCGGTAGTTATATCTTCTTTGTCAGCAGCTGCTGTTGTTTGTGCAGAAGAATGCGAACTGTAAATGAAGCTGTTCTCATCGTAGTTATCCTGCCCTTTCCTGATGAAAACAAAGACGATTATCAGAATGATGACAGCTGCCAATATCAGCAGACCGGCGGCGATCCCGACGACAGCAAGTATCAGGCATGAGGATTTCTTCTTAGGCGGCTGCGGCGGAACATTATAGCCGTTGCTTACCGGCGGAGGCGGAACGTATCCGTTATTCTGCGGCTGCTGCTGAGGAAAAGCTCCGTTATTCTGAGGCGGAGGAGCAAATGAGCTGTTGTACGGAGAGTTTGTATTCTTTTGCAGGTCAACAGGCTGTCCTGAGTTTCCGTAAAGGAACTGTTCATTGTTTTCGTTCATAGGTGGAGACACCTCACTTTCATAAATTTGTCTAATTATACCATAAAGTCTTTTAAATAGCAAGTGGCGCGGCGAAATACTTTCGTTCCGGACAGCTCTGCCGCGGCACAGGAGGCGGCGACACGCCGCTTATACCATAAAGTCTTTTAAATAGCAAGTGGCGCGGCGAAATTCTTTCGTTCCGGACAACTTTGCCGCGATACAGGAGGCGGCGACACGCCGCTTATACCGTAAAGTCTTTTAAATAGCAAGTGGCGCGGCGAAATTCTTTCGTTCCGGACAGCTCTGCCGCGATACAGGCTGCGCGGACACCGCGCAAGTTTAAGAAAAAATATTTGTTATACTATTGACAAATGCTGCATAATGTAGTATTATATATGAGTACGTTGTCCGGACAGGAAAGTCCGGAAATATTTTTGACCTTGTGTTCACAAAAATAAAGAAGGTGATTGTTCGTGAACGTAAGAGAACGCGATATTCTGAAACTGCTCGCTGACAGCGGGTACGAGAATCAGCGCGCACTTGCGGACGTAAGCGGTCATTCGCTCGGAATGGTCAACCGCTCTATCCGCTATCTGATAGACAACGGCTGCATCGGAAGCGATATGCACGTTACCGAAAAGGGAATGGAATACATCGAGAGCATGAGCCCGAAAAACGCCATTATCCTCGCAGCAGGCTTCGGTATGAGAATGGTGCCGATAAACACTATGTACACGAAGGGAATGCTTCAGGTAGACGGCGAGCCGCTTGTCGAGCGCCTGATAAAGCAGCTCCGACAGGCTCACATCGAGAAAATATACATCGTAGTCGGTTTTATGAAGGAGGAGTACGAATACCTCATAGACAAATACGGCGTAAAGCTGATCGTAAACAAGAACTATATGGAGCGCAATAACCTCTACAGCCTCAGGGCTGCGGCGAAGTATATCAGCAACAGCTACATCGTGCCGTGCGATATATGGTGCAGGAGCAATCCGTTCAGCCAGACAGAGCTGTATTCGTGGTATATGGTGAGCGACCTCGTCGATGACGAAAGCTCAGTCCGCGTGAACCGCAAGCTCGATCTCACAGTTGTAAGCGATGAGAGTGCCGGAAACAGTATGGTCGGGATCGCCTATGTCTGCGCGGAAACGGCTGAGACACTGAAAAAGCGTGTTGACGAGCTCTGCCGGAAGGACCGCAATTTCGACAGCTTCTGGGAGGCAGCCCTGATACAGGGCGGAAAAATGATAGTTCCGGCGAGGGTGGTCTCCTCCGCTGACTATGTTGAGATAAACACATACGAGCAGCTCCGTGAGCTCGACGAAAAGTCGGGACAGCTCCGCTCGGACGCTATCTCGCTGATAGCGAATGTGCTGAAGGCTCCCGAGAACGAGATAACTGACATAACCGTTCTCAAAAAGGGAATGACGAACCGTTCTTTCCTGTTCAGCTGCAAGGGCGAGCGCTACATAATGCGTATTCCGGGCGAAGGAACGGATAAGCTCATCGACCGCCGTCACGAGGCGGCAGTCTACGATATTATAAACGGCAGGGGAATATGCGACGAGATAGCCTATATCTCGCCGGATAACGGCTACAAGATAACGAAATACATAGACGGTGCGAGGGTATGCGACCCCGAAAACGAGGACGACCTCCGCGCCTGTATGGCAAAGCTGAAGGAGTTCCACAGCCTCGGGCTGAAGGTCGGGCACAGCTTTGACATCTTCGGTATGATCGACTTCTACGAATCTCTTTGGAAGCACGAAACTTCGATATACAAGGACTACAGCTCAACTAAGGAGAACGTTATGCTGCTGCGGAGCTATATCGACATTCAGCCGAAGAATAGCTGCCTCACGCATATTGATGCTGTACCCGATAACTTCCTCTTTTCGGACGAGGGGCTGCGCCTTATCGACTGGGAGTACGCCGGAATGCAGGATCCGCACGTCGACATCGCGATGTTCTGCATATACTCACTCTATGACAGAGAGCAGTGCGACCGTCTTATCGACATCTATTTTGACGGAAGCTGTCCCGAAGCCGTGCGTACGAAGATATACTGCTACATCGCAGCCTGCGGACTTCTATGGAGCAACTGGTGCGAATACAAGCACGACCTCGGCATTGAATTCGGTGAATATTCGCTCTGTCAGTACCGCTTTGCGAAGGACTTCTACAAGATAGCTGCACAGCGTATCTCCGGAGGTGAACGCAGATGAACAGAGTCGAACGTGCGATAATAATGGCAGCAGGCTTCGGCAACCGTATGAGACCCGTGACGCTCACGACTCCAAAGCCGCTTGTCCGCGTAAACGGAACGAGAATGATAGATACGGTAATACGTGCTCTCCACGCAAACGGGATACGTGAGATATACATAGTCACCGGCTATCTCGGCGAGCAGTTCAGCGTCCTCACGCGCGAATACGAGGGGATAACGCTTATAGAAAATCCCTATTACGACAGCTGCAACAACATTTCTTCTCTGTATGCCGCGAAGGATCACCTCGAAAATGCGATCATCCTCGACGGCGATCAGCTCATATTCAACGAAGAGATACTTCGTCCCGGGTTTGAGCGCTCCGGCTACAACGCAGTATGGACGGAAGGCGAGACCGATGAATGGCTGCTCACCGTTGAAAACGGCATTGTCACGAATTGCAGCAGGACCGGAGGAAGCACCGGCTGGCAGCTCTACAGCATATCACGCTGGACGGCAGAGGACGGCAGACGTCTCAGACGCCACCTCGAGGAATCCTTTGCGATACCGGAGCGAAGGCAGCTCTACTGGGACGACCTTGCGCTGTTTTGTTATCCTGACGAGTATGAACTCGGGATAATGCCGATGAAGCGTGACGATATAACAGAAATTGACGATATTGGCGAGCTCATTGCTGCTGACCCGAGCTACGCCGGATATTTGGAGGTAAAGTGAAATGAGTCAGAAAACAAAAGATGCAAAGAAGATCGACTGGATAATAACGGCTGTACCGCTCGTTACGATAGTCGGTCTTGCGATACTGTTCTTCATCGTGCCGGACGCATCGAATGATGTGCTCAGCCGCATAAGATTCCTCTTCGGAGATACTCTCGGCACATATTATCTTGTGATAGGTCTCGGAGTATTCCTCGTGTCCATTTACTTCGCGATGTCGAAGTACGGCAACATCGTCCTCGGCTCACCTGATGAGAAGCCGAAGTATTCCTTCTTCTCGTGGGGCTGTATGATGTTCACCTGCGGACTTGCTGCCGACATACTGTTCTACTCCTTCTCTGAATGGGCTATGTACGCCGCTGAGCCGCGTATCGCCGAGCTCGGAAGCATTCAGGAATGGGCAGGCGTGTTCCCGCTGTTCCACTGGAGCTTCATTCCGTGGTCGTTCTACCTTGTACTTGCAGTAGCATTCGGCTTTATGCTCCACGTAAGAAAGCGCAGCCGACAGAAGTATTCCGAGGCGTGCAGACCTCTCCTCGGCAGGGCGACTGACGGCGTTGCAGGCAGGATAATCGACCTCCTTGCAGTATTCGCACTTCTCGCCGGAACAGCAACGACCTTCAGCGTGGCAACTCCTCTTATGGCGAGCATTATCGGCAATCTCTTCGGCATTGAGCTCAGCCGCCGTATGATAACGATAATCATTCTCCTTATCACCTGTGCAGTTTACACCTATTCGCTGCTTCACGGCTTCAAGGGCATCAGCCTGCTTGCAAAGGTATGTATCTACCTGTTCTTCGGACTTCTCCTTATCGTGCTCCTCTTCGGCGGACAGACACAGTACATTATCGAAACAGGTCTTGCTTCAATGGGCAAAATGGTACAGAACTTCTTCGAGCTCTCGACCTACACCGACCCTCAGCGAACGAGTTCGTTCCCGCAGAACTGGACTATCTACTACTGGGCTTACTGGATAGTATGGTGCGTAGCTGCTCCGTTCTTCATCGGCAGCATCTCACGCGGACGCACAGTACGTCAGGTCATCTTCGGAGGCTACACATTCGGCGTAGGCTCGACACTTATCAGCTTCATCGTGCTTGGCGGTGACACAATGGGCATACAGATGGAGGGCAAGGCAGACTTCATCGCAAAGTACGCAGAAGAAGGCGACACCTACGGTATGATCATCGAGATGATGGATCATATGCCTGCATCTAAGTTCATTATGGTGCTCGTACTTGTAACGATGATAGCATTCTATGCTACCTCATTCGATTCGATAGCACTCACGACTTCCTGCTACAGCTACCACAAGCTCGGCGAGGACGAACAGCCGCACAAGCTCATACAGCTTATCTGGTGCCTGCTCCTTATCGTACTTCCGATAGGACTTGTCTTCTCTGAGAGCTCGATGAGCAATATCCAGTCAGTAAGTATCGTAGCGGCGTTCCCTCTCGGAATAGTCATAGTAATGATAATCCTGAGCTTTATCAAGGACGCAAAGAAGTATATGGAAAAGCTTGAGCAGAAGGACGATAAAAAGCCCGTTCCTGCCAAGAAGAAAAAATAATGCAAATGAAAAACCGTTCTCCGGGTAATTGCCGGGGAACGGTTTTTCACGTTAGGTATGTAAGGAGTAAGAACAAATCATGATTTAGCAGTCAGAGCTTCCTTCGGCTGAAAGGAACTGACACGGTTCTGCTCAGCGGTCCTGCGCGAGAGCAGGAATGCAACAGCCGAAGCATTCATAATAAGAGCGCCGAGCCAAGCGAGGACCTCTGCATACGCAGTCGCCTTGAATCCGATCCCTCCGATGAACAGCGCAATGACAGCGATACGTGTAACCATTTCGAGGATACCGGAGCACATCGGGATGAAAGGCGAGCCCATTCCCTGTACGCCGTTCCTGAAAACGAAAAGAAAATCGACTGCGAAGAGCATTATTCCTGTGACAGGAAGGAACTGAGCCGCGAGGTCTATCTGCTCCTTGCCGTTGAGCATAAACGAAGCGAGAAGCCGCGGGAAGAATATCATTACTGAGCCGCATATCGCGTAAGCCACGAAAGAGATACCGAGGCAGACCTTGAGTCCTTCCTTTATCCTGCCGAACTGCTTAGCGCCGTAATTCTGGCTCGTGAACGAGGACATCGCGAATCCGGCAGTGAAGGCAGGCGACATAAAGATGTTGATGAACTTGCTGCAAGCGGAATAAGCGGAGGTATAAGCTACGCCGAGACCGTTTACGAAGCCCTGAACTACCATACAGCCGACAGCAGTTATAGAATTCATCAGCGCCATAGGTACTCCGTTTTTGAGGAGCTGGAAATACATCGCACCGTCAAATGCGAAATCCTTGCGAGTGAGCTTGATAATCTCTATCTTGCGCAGCTTTGCGAAGCAGACAGCAGCGGAGATCGTCTGAGCAGCAACAGTCGCGATAGCCGCACCCTCAACGCCTGTTCCAAGAACGAAGATGCAGAACAGGTCGAGCACGATATTCACAACTGTCGAGATCATAATAGCGGTGAACGGAGTTTTGCTGTCACCGAGCGCACGCAGGATGCCAGCGCAGAGATTGTATGCGATAGCAGTTGAGAGTCCGCCGAAAACTATGTATCCGTATCTCAGGCTGTCGCCGATGATGAGGTCAGAGGTCTGGAGCAAGCGGAGAGCAGTTCTCAGGAAAATGATACTGAAAACTGTCATAATTATCGCGATAGCCGCCGCGAGCTTTACCGCCGAAGCCGTTGTCCGGCGCATTTTATCGTAGTCCTTTGCGCCGAAAGCCTGTGCTATCAGCACGCAGAAGCCGTTGGAAAGCCCCATTGAAAAGCCTACTATCAGGAAGAAGAGCGACCCCATATTTCCGACAGCGCCGAGAGCGTTGTCACCGAGTCCCTTTCCGACTATCGCCGTATCCGCGAGCGAGTAGACCTGCTGGAGCATATTTGTGAATAGCATCGGAAAGAAGAACGCAAGAATTAGCCTGCTTACCTTTCCTTGAGTGAGGTCTGAAGTCTTAGCCATAATAAAACCTCCTTATGTGGGCATCGCTCAGCCGAAGCCTTGATGACCCTTTTGTCGCATATTTCTTTCATTCTGGTTTCATTATACTCGTCCATAAGAAACTTTTATATCAGAACTATTGCATTTTTTATATTTTTGTGGTACAATATCATTTGTGTGCATATAAACTGTAAACGAAGGAAGGCGCATAGCTTGAACACCAACCGTGACCTCAACTACAGGCTCTTCATACAGAAGGAGAGCGACTTCACACGCACCGATTTCCACAGCGAATTCGAGAAATACTATGCCATACGCGACGGAAATGTCGCTCAGGTGAAGGAGAATTACGCGAACGCGAGGCTCGATTTCTACAAGGGAAAGGGTCAGCTCTCGGACGATCCGCTGAGAAATAATATATACCACCTTGTAGTATGCGCGGCGATAGTCGCGCGTATCTGCGTTGACGGCGGACTTGAGCACAATGTCGCGTACACCCTGAGCGATATATATATCCGCAAGGCTGACAAATGCACTGACCCCGACGAGGTGCTTGACCTTCTCGGAGAGATGCAGGTAGACTTCGCCGAGCGTATGCGTGAAACGCAGAAAACAGGCGCGATCTCGGTACACGTAAGGCGTACTATCGATTACATCTACGACCACCTTCACGAGACTCTCACGCTTGAGCTTCTCGCGGAAAGGGAGGGGCTCCACCCGAGCTCGCTCTCACGTCTGTTTGCGAAGGAGACCGGTGTTACGCTGAAGGATTACATAATCCGTGCCAAGATAAAGACAGCCGGGAATATGCTGAAATATTCTTCATTTCCGCTCTCCGACATATCGCTTTCGCTCGGATTTTCTTCGCAGAGCGCATTCACGGCAACATTCCGGAAAATTACCGGTATGACGCCCGGACAGTACAGGAGCCTGTACTATTCGGACAATATATCAGTGCTTTAAGGGAAGGCACTGCGATAATCAGTTTTATGAGGTGAACATTTTTGACAATACACAACTTTGATGAAATAGACGAGAAATATTACTACGGGGGAAGGCTCGGAGCGATATATTCACGTCATCAGACAGAATTCAGAGTATGGTCGCCCTGTGCCGACAAGGTGAAGGTGCGTCTCTATCCCGACGGTGAGGACAGCTCGCCGATAGCAGTGGTAAATATGAAGTGCAGGGACGGCGTATGGTCGGCTATCGTCTGCGATGACCTTGACGGTGTTTACTACACATACGAGATACACATAGACGGCGAAGAGTTTGAAACTATAGACATTTACGCCGTAACTGCCGGAGTGAACGGTAAAAGGGGAATGGTGCTCGACCTTACAGCCGCTGAGCCGGACGGCTGGGCGCTCACCGAGCCCGTGACGCTCGAGAAGTACACCGATGCCATTATCTATGAGCTCCACGTCCGTGACTTCTCGATCGACAGAAGCGGACATTTCCGCAATAAGGGACGCTTTCTCGCATTCACCGAGACCGGAGTTACCAATGATATGGGAGACGAGATCGGTCTCGATTATATAGCCTCGCTCGGTATAACTCACATTCACCTGCTGCCTGTATTCGATTTTGCGACAGTCGATGAGAGCAGCAGTCTGCCGCAGTTCAACTGGGGCTATGACCCGCTCAACTATAACGTCCCCGAGGGCTCGTACAGCTCCGACCCGTTTGACGGCGAGGTAAGGGTACGTGAGTTCCGTCAGCTCGTTATGGCGTGCCACAAAAAGGGCATCGGCGTAATTATGGACGTCGTATACAACCACACATATAATACCGAAAATTCGGCATTCAACAGGACATTCCCGTACTACTATTACAGGCTTTGGGAGGGCAATTTCTCGAACGGCTCGGGCTGCGGAAATGAGTTTGCCTCAGAGCGAAAAATGGCGAGGAAGTATATCATCGACAGCCTCTGCTACCTCGCTGAGACCTACAAACTCGACGGATTCCGCTTCGACCTTATGGGACTCCTCGACATCGAGACTCTCAGCCGTGCTGCCGAGAAGCTCCGCCGCATAAATCCGAACATCATCCTCTACGGTGAGGGCTGGACGGGCGGAGGAAGTCCGCTCGATGATTCGCTCCGGGCGATGAAGCACAATATCCGCCGGCTCCCCGAATTTGCCGTATTTTCCGATGAATTCCGCGATACCGTAAAGGGCAGCGTCTTCCACGATGAAGCTACCGGCTACGTGAACGGCGGAAGCTCCTACGATAAGGGACAGCTCATAAAGGCTTCGCTCTGCGGCTGGGTAGGTCACCCACAGATACCTAACGGCTCTATTGCAGATTCAGCCTGTCAGATAGTCAACTACGTCGAGGCGCACGACAATCTTACATTCTTCGATAAGCTTCTGCTCTCGATGAAGGGCGCGACTGACTGGGACCTCATCGCCGCCGACAAGCTCGGTGCAGCGCTCGTGTTCCTCTCTCAGGGCATACCCTTCATACAGGCTGGACAGGAATTCCTCCGCAGCAAGCCTCTTCCGGGCGGCGGCTTCGACCATAACAGCTACAATTCGCCCGACAGCGTCAACAGCATAAAATGGGACAGACTCTCAATGTACCGCGAGCCCCAGCAGTATTATGCCGGACTTATCGCTATCCGCCGCAAATTCGCCGAATTCCGTCTACAGTACGGCTCTGAGATACGTGCGCTGATAAAGTTCCGCGACCTCGAAAACGGCGCATTCATCGCTGAGATCGGACGATTCGTGCTCGCCGTGAATCCGCACGGACACGACATTCGCATACAGGTCACAGGTGACGTCTATGCTGACAAGAGCAGTGCATCTCCGACTCCGCTCTACCACGTGGACGGCGAAGCGATGTGCGGACGCCGCAGCGTTCTCCTTGTCAAGGTCAAATAAATTCAGCCCTGTCTGCACTTGATGTGCGGACAGGGCTTTTTCTATTTCTTCCTGCTAAGTCTGATTATCGAGTATATCCCGAGGGCGACGGATACGACAAAGCCTATCATCGCAACGAAAGGTATGCCGTGTGCTTCCGGCGTTATATCGGTGGTGCAGAGCATACACGAGCCGATGAACATAACACACGCGATGAATGCGAGTATAGTGTTCCTGACCGTATCCTGAAGCCTGTTCATAATGTCCTCATAGCCGGTGAGCTCGAAGCCAATCTTCATTCGTCCCTTTGAAAGATTGCGCAGCAGAGCCATTACAGCGGACGGCACCTGTTTCGCATCGAGCCCGACTGAGATGATCTCCTGAACGGTATCGCGTATCTTTGACCTTGCATCGAAGCCGTCCTTCATCCGCAGGAACATCTTCTGTGTCAGGAAATCGAACAGATTCAGGTCAGGGCAGAGCTCCTGCAATACGCCCTCTATGGTGACGAGGCTTCGCACGAGCATAGTGAATTCGCTCGGCATAGTGATATTGTGCTTGGAGAGGATCGCGGTGAGGTCGGTCATTATCGCCCCCATATCAATGTACGCGAGGTCCTTGACGGACATATAGCGGTCGATGAGGTAGTCGGCGTCCTCAATGAGCTTAGACTTGTTGATCTTCCCGTTTGTTACGCCCATTGCGAGCACGGTATTGCAGAGCTGGTCGGAGCTCTTCTGGAGAAGCGCAAGAACGATGTCCTCTATCATACTTATATCGCGCGGACTTATCCTGCCTATCATACCGAAATCTATCCAATAGGGGATACCGTGGCTTATCATAATGTTGCCCTGATGAGGGTCACCGTGGAAGATGCCTACATCGAGGACCTGATGAACGTAGTTCTCGATTATCTCCTTGCCGATACGTTCACGGTCGATATGCTCGGCGTCGATACGGTCGGATTTTTCGAGCGAGAAACCGTCAACAAAGGTCTGTGTGAGGATTCGCTCGGTAGTGAGCTCGTCTATTATCGCGGGGCAGGACATTTTGTATGGATCCTCTATGCAGAGTGCGCGGAAGGTCCGCGTGTGCTCGGCTTCGACACGGAAATCGAGCTCCTCCTCAGTGACCTTTTCAAGCTGACCGATGACAGATTTCAGGTCGACCATTTTGGCGCCGTCCTCGGATTCGGTGACGGCATTCACCATTTTCGCAAGCTTTTTCAGCAAAACGAAATCCTTTCTGACCATATCGGCGATGAACGGACGCTGTACCTTTATAACGACTCTTGTACCGTCCTTGAGAACGCCGTAATGCGCCTGAGCGATTGAAGCCGATCCAAGCGGTTTATCGCGGAATTCCGAAAATATTTCGTCGATTTTCCTGCCGGTCTCCTGCTCGATTATCTCCCGGGCAGTTTCGGGCTCGAGCGGTCTTACGTTGGTGCGGAGCTTTTTGAGCTCGTCGCAGTAGCTCACTGGGAGAATATCGGTCCTGCTGGACATTATCTGACCTATCTTCACGTATGTCGGACCGAGGTCCTCGAGCGTGGTACGCATCTCGACGGGCGTGAAGCCGTCAGCATAGAAGTTATGCTTTGTGAAAACAGCAAATATTTCGGCGCTGCGGAGCTTTCGGCTCTGTTTCTTATTCTGCATAGCTTGCACACCTCCTTATTCAGCGCTGACGGGGGAGAGCCATATCAGTCTCAGTGTGCTGATAAAAGCGCAGCTGAGCATAACTCCGCCCGTTACCTGTATCACGGTCCCCTCCGCACGAAGCCTCGGGACAGCGAATATGACGATACCGAACACTATCAGCGCCAGTGATAGCGGCACCATTAGCCACCAGCCTCTTCTTCCGGAGCGGCGTGCATAGATGACAGCGTGAAACAGCACGAACAGACCGATGAATATCGGCACAGTTCCCACGAGCCACGAGAGCAGCGTCATAAACATATCATCGAACACCCACAGAGCGATACCGAGAATGCCCGACAGCAGACCTGCGCTCAGCTCAACATAGCGCATCAGTACCTTTTTGCTTCCGACGAAGCTGAATACGGACAGCACGCACACGACGAGCAGTCCGAAGCCGAGAGCGATACTGAGGAAGGGGATATAGCTGTGCGGCAGGATTATCAGAAGAAGACCTGCGAACATCAATGTAATAGACGTCATAATGACATTTCGTTTTATTTTGTCGAGTTCGTGAAACAGCATAAAAGCCTCCTGAGATGTTACTTTATAATTATTATAGCACAACAGACAGGCAATATCAAGCACAGAAAAAAACAAAGGCAGTAAGCCTGACTTACTGCCTTTTGCATATCTCTGAGAGCTATGACTTTACAATTCTCATCTGTTCCGGAAGCGTTATTTCTCCTTGAGAACGTTGAGGTGCTTCATTACTTTTATCCCAAGCGTCGGACATTCCGGATACATCGGAAGCGAGTGATAATAAAAATATCTGCAATACACTTTTTTGATACCGATCTCTTTCATTGTCCGGTCAGGAACAAACAGAGTAACTCCGCTCAATTCCATATCATCGATCTCAAACATACCGAGTGGTGTACCGTTTTTATTATTGGTGTGTACCGACCACACGATAGTATTTTTGTCGCTGACCTTTGGCATCTTATCCGCGATCAGTCTGAAAAGCGTCGAAAGATGCATTGCGTCGTTGGTCGATACAACTGTAGTATTCGGCGCAGTGACATCGTCACCCATACAGACGCTGTCACGGTCTACAGTAACTGCATATTGCATATGAGTACCTCGCTTTGCTTTCGGTCACATTTTCTCTACAGCTTCGTTGAGCCAGTCGCCCTCGAAGAGCTCGATAGTACCGTTATCGCAATGCTTAGCGAGGTCAGTACAGATAGGGAGCTGAGCGAGAACGGGTATACCGTGCTCCTTGGCGATCTCTTCGATGTGGCTGTCGCCGTATATCTTGTGCTTCTTTCCGCAGTCGGGACATTCGTAATAGCTCATATTCTCGATGATACCGAGTATCGGTATATTCATCAGCTTAGCCATTTTCACAGCCTTCTCTACTATCATAGAAACGAGCTCCTGCGGCGAGGTAACGATAACGATACCGTCGACAGGGATAGACTGGAAAACAGTCAGCGGAACATCACCTGTTCCGGGAGGCATATCAACGAAGAGGTAGTCGATGTCCTTCCAGATAACGTCAGTCCAGAACTGCTTGACAACGCCTGCGATGACAGGTCCGCGCCAAACGACGGGGTCGGATTCGTTCTCGAGCAGGAGGTTGATGGACATAACGTCGATGCCCATTTTGCTCTTCTGAGGGATAATGCCGAATTCGCAGGCATCAGCCTTTTCGTGGATACCGAAAGCCTTTGGTACCGACGGACCGGTAATATCAGCGTCGAGGATACCGACATTCTTGCCGAGTCTCTGCATAGAAACTGCGAGAAGCGATGAGACCATAGTCTTTCCTACGCCGCCCTTGCCGCTGACGATGCCAATGACCTTTCCTATATTGCTCATCTGATTGGGCTTTTCGATGAGGCTCTGTGGCTCAGTCCTGCTTGAGCAGTCGCTTCCGCAGGTAGAGCAGTCGTGTGTACATTCGCTCATTATGAAATTCTCCTTTTGATGTGATAATTATATTATACCCTTTATTCTTGGATTAGTCAAGCATACATATCAGCGGTACTTGTAAACAGTTGCTGTCTCGAAGCCGTCGAGCAGGGTAGTCATACTGTCGAACGCCATACCTGTGCCCTTTGCGACGCAGTTTATAGCATCCTTGGCGATGTTGCAGCTGATACCGAGAGTACGCTTGATAAGCTCCGGCAGACCGCCGAGCAGAGCGCCGCCGCCTGTGAGGAGCAGACCGTTGTCGTAAATATCGCCGACGAGCTCGGGCGGAGCGTCCTCGAGGACCTTGCGGATAGCCTCCATAATAGCGAAGGTGTCGTCCTCGACAGCCTTGAAAAGGTCTATCTCGCTGAGCTGCACCTGCGCCGGAAGTCCCTTCAGCAGGCTTCTTCCCTTGACAGTGTATGTCACCTCGTCATTCGGGTCATAGAGGTTGCATAGCTCTATTTTAACTTTTTCGGCAGTTCTTTCGCCGATGAGCAGCTTGTACTTGTTCTGCATATACTTGATGATAGAGCGGTCGATAGCGTTTCCGGCAGTCTTTATCGTGTGAGATGTAACGACGCCGTTCATCGAAACGATAGCTACATCGGTAGTACCGCCGCCGATGTCAACGATCATATGTCCCTTTGCCTTCGTGATGTTGACGCCGGCGCCTATCATAGCGGCGATTGGCTCCTGAATGAGGTATACCTGACGCGAGCCGGCACTTTTTGCAGCTTCAACAACGGCGCGGCTCTCGATGTCGGTGATGAAAGAGGGAACGCATATCACTATCCTCGGCTTGAGGAGCTGATGACCTGTTACCTTGAGAATGAATTCGCGTATCATACTGTGCGCGAGGTCATCATCTGAGATAACGCCGTCGCATACGGGACGGGCAACACATATGTAATCCGGGTTCCTGCCTATCATCTCATACGCTTCCTTACCTACGGCAAGAACACGTTCAGTCCGCGTATTATAGGCGATAACGGAGGGCTCGCTGAGCACGACGCCCTTTTTGCCCATAGTGATGACTATATTTGAGGTACCGAGGTCGATACCGATGTCAGTATTTGCCATTATTATCTATCCTTTCTTTCAGCTGTTTGCAAGCATATCTCTGAGGCAGGTATACCGCCTTGTTCTTTTGTTATTGTCGACCATTTCCTGTATCTTTTTGTCAGAGTCGATGAGGATGAGCAGCTTTTTCGCACGGGTCACCGCGGTATACAGCAGATTTCGGTAGCTGAGCTTCTCAAAGCCGTTCATCACCGGGATAATGACAGCTTCAAATTCGCAGCCCTGACTTTTATGTACCGTTATCGCATAAGCGAGGTCGAGCTGCGGCAGTGTATCGAACGGATATGTAGCGATCCTTCCGTCGAAATCGACCTTTGCGGTCTGCGTTGGATAGTCGATAGCGGTGATCTTTCCTATGTCGCCGTTGAAGATACCTGCTCCCTGCTCGTTGCCCTTGCTCCATACGAGGTCATAGTTATTGCGTGTCTGCATTACTTTGTCGCCTGCGCGGTAGGTGTAGACGAATCCGCGGTACTCATTCTTGCCGTTCTCGGCAGGATTGAGCTTGTCCTGAAGCACCTTGTTGAGTTCGACAGAGCCGACAGGTCCTTTTTTGGGCGGAGTGATTATCTGTATATCGTCAACAGGGGAGTAGCCGTAAGCCTTGGGGAGTCTCCTTTGTGTGAGGTCAACGATGAGGTCGACAGCCTGTCCGTAGTCCCCGCGCTTCATAAAGAAGAAGTCGCTGTCCTTGCGCGTGAGGTCGGGAGCCTCGCCGGAAACTATCCTGTGAGCGTTGGTGATTATGCAGCTTTTTTTTGCCTGACGGAATATCTCGGTGAGCTGAACAACTGGCACGGCGTTGCTTGCGATAATGTCCTCGAGCAGATTTCCTGCACCGACTGACGGAAGCTGATTGAAGTCACCGACCATAACGAGCTTGCAGCCGAGCCGCACAGCTCTGAGCAGCTTCTCGAACAGCACGCAGTCCACCATCGACATCTCGTCGATAACGAGTACATCACAGTCGAGCGGATTATTCTCGTTGTGAGCAAATACGGGCATATCAGAGTTGTCGTAAACGACCTCGAGCAGGCGGTGTATGGTTTTCGCATCGTAGCCTGTGAGGTCGGACATACGCTTTGCGGCGCGTCCTGTCGGGGCTGCGAGCAGGACCTTGTTGCCCATTTTCTCGAATATCGAGATCATCGCATTCAGCGTAGTCGTCTTACCGGTACCGGGACCGCCAGTGAGCACCATAAGTCCGCGTGAGATAGCGGTAGTTATCGCCTGACGCTGGAGCGTTTCATAGCTGATGCCTTTTTCCTCCTCTTCTATGTCGATGAGAGAATCGTAGTTGAAGTCCTCAGGCGAGGAGAAGTCCTTCAGGACGTGGATACGGTCCGAGATGAACTGCTCGGCGTAGTAGTAATCGGGTAGATAGACGTATTCACGCTCATTTTCCTTCTTGTACTCGAACAGCTCATTGTCCTCAAGTGCGGCATTATAGGACTTGTAGAAATCCGGCTCGGAAATATCGAGCGCAGGAGTTGCGAGCTTTATCAGCACATCGAGCGGCAGGCAGGTGTGACCCTTTCCGACGGCGTTAGCTTTGAGAATGTGCTGTATACCAGCGATAACGCGGTTGTCCGCATTCTTTTCGATATGCATATCGTGCGCGATAGAATCCGCCTTGTTGAAGTCGAGCCCGACTGTATCATTGCAGAGTACATATGGGTTGTGCTGTATCATTTCTATCGCGTCCGGACCGAAGTGGCGGAATGTCTTCATCGCAAACGATGACTTTATCTCATACTGCGAAAGGAACGACATTATCAGCCGGAGCGAGAAAAGCTTTTTCGCTTCATCGGCAATTTCGGCGCACTTGTTCCGAGAGATCCCCTTGACGGTCGCAAGGCGGTACGGGTCGTTTTCTATGACGCTGAGTGTGTCCTCGCCGAATACGTTCACTATTTTTTTCGCAAGTCCGGGACCGATGCCCTTGATAGCTCCGGACGCGAGGTATTTTTCGATATTTATGACGGTCTCGGGGAGCTTGTGCTCGCAGTATTCAGCGCGGAACTGCGTACCGAAGCGGCGGTGGGTTTCGTATTTACCCTCAAGTATGAGTATCTCGCCCTCTTCGACCTCGCCGAGAAGACCGACAACGGTAATGAGCTCGCCGCCTGCATCGAGGTCGAGCACGGCATATCCGTTCGCGCTGTTTTTATAAAGGACGGTCTCGACCGAGCCTTCGATATGCAGTACCTCTGCCGGCATACTCATTCTCCTTCCGTAAAATCATACATTATTAATTATATCACACCGGCGATGAAAATGCAACACTAACGGACGAATATCTCGCTGAATAGTTTTTCCAGATCAGATGAAGTGATAAAAACAGCGTCGGGCGAGCTGTGTACGAATCTGCGGCACAATTCAGCCTGCTGCGCAGTTGCACCGTAGTCCACGAGAATTACTCTCCGGCGTCCGCAACCCTTCATTGAGAGATATTCGAGGCGCTCGGGCAGACTTTCGTCGCCGGAAAAAACCGGAAGAACAGCCGCATACGCCGGAGCTGCCTCTGACGGCAGGGCAATAAACAGCGAAACAGCACCTATCACAGCGATAACAGCAAGAATTAATGCGGCAGTGATGATTATCCCGTCCATAATGACCTCCTGTGACTTTTTTATATGATATGCCGCAGGTCAGCAAAATGGCACAAAAAAATCCGGAGACAGCAGACTGTCTCCGGATATATCAGGGTGCAGTTGACACCTGTTACTGCATCTTGTAAGAGTTGATCATCTTCTGGACCATACGTCCGCCGATAGAACCTGCTTCACGAGATGTGAGGTCACCGTTGTAGCCCTGCTTGAGGTTTACGCCGAGCTCGCTTGCAGACTCCATCTTGAATCTTTCGAGAGCCTCTCTGCCCTTCTGTGTCATTTCACCGTTATTATTGCTGTTGTTGCTCATTTTTGTTTTCTCCTTTTGGAATCAATTTTTTGATGCCGTGATAGTATTATACCACGCTGATGCCGCCATATAACAGGAAATAAAAGCCTGATCGATCCCGGCGTTGTTTAGTATGTCGTGTTTCAACGCTTTGCATTTGTACAATATTGCTATTGAAGAAGCTTACCGAAAATGTTATAATCTTAACTATGAGAGGATGATATACCTTTTAGAAGGCATATCGATGAACGATCCGCAATGGATTTATCAAGGGCAGCCTGTCAGCGCCTCCGATGCAAGAAGGAGCGCGGAAAACGGCTGCTTTTTGATGTTATAGCGAGATCTTGATCGCCGGACTTCGTTTCACTCAGCTATCACAAACTGCACACACATTTTTCACACAGTTACTATAGATTTAATACATAAATTATATATACATTATTCGACAATTATATGGAGGATAAAATTATGATCTGTTCAAACTGCGGAAGCGCGATAGATGACAGAGCAGCTGTATGCGTACACTGCGGAGCAGCCACGCCCATAGGAATGGCTATGAATCAAGGGGCACAGAAGCCTGTCGGCGACCCTAACGAGCCGGCAAACGGAGGAATGATATTCCTTTCTGCACTTGTCCCTCTTTTCGGACTTATTTATGGTGCAATCGAGAGCAGCAACGGCAAGAAGCGTGCCGGAAAGGGTTATATCATCGGCGCGATATGCGGAATGGCATTCTGGCTGATAATAAGTTTGCTCATCCTTGCGGCAACTATTCTTCTGCCGTTCCTTATCTTATTTATAGAAGCATCTTAACAGAAATATCCGCGTAATACCTAAGCATCTCTTAAAATGGAGGAGTAATATATGTTTTGCAGGAACTGCGGAAGCCAAATAGACGACAATGCGTACATCTGTGTACACTGCGGTGCAGCTACCGGACAGGGGGCGTATTTCCAGAAGGCACCTGTCGACCCTGATGAGCCGGCAAACGGAGGCTTTGTAGCTCTCTCGATACTTATCCCTATGTTTGGCATCATCTACGGAGCGGTCGAGAAGAGCAATGGAAAACTGCGTGCAGGAAAGTCATACCTTACCTGCGGCATCGCTTCGATGATCGCGTGGGTAGTAATACCGATAGTTCTGTCATTTTTTATTTTCCTTTTAGCGACTGTACTCAGTCTGCTCCCGTTGATACCGTTAATGTTCAGCTCGATGTAAAAAAAGGGGAGGTATTGTTATGTTCTGTAGTTCTTGCGGCAAGCAAAATCCTGATAACTCATCTTTCTGTTCATCCTGTGGAGCTCCCGTAAGCGTTCCGCGACCGGCTCCTTCTTCAATTGTTGATTTGCAGAAGCCTCAGGAGCCTGCTCCGACACAGCGTATACAGAGGCAGGCTGTGCCTTCGACGGATAAGCCTGCATATGTACCGCCTCCTGCGAATGCACTTAACGCTGGCGTACAGACTGATTCTAAGACAAAGATATTCAACGTTATCGCGATACTTGTAGCTGTCTGCGGTCTTTGCTTCGCGCTTTATTATCTGCTGACCAATACTTTGACATTATTCAGATTGTTCTCGGTGGTTAAGGTAAGATTGGAACATGCGGACAGATTTCCGGATAGAAAGAGTGAAATGATCAATCATCTCCTTATCAAGAGCGGACTTGTAACGACGATAATCACTTTTGCTTTCAGAGTGCTTGTTTCACTTGCAAGTGTTATCGCTTTCGGCACAGTATTTATCGGAAAGGGCGTAAAGGCAAGCGTGATCGTGCCTGTTTTCACGATACTCACAAGCATCGCATACATCATTTCCTTTGAGCTTTTCTATAGTGATGAGAAAGCGCAGTTATACCACAGCTCTTATTACGCAAGGTTTACCGGACATCTGATATGTCTGACGGAATTTGCTGCTGTCATCGGAGCGTTAGTGCTCATAATCTACATATTCTCAAAATCGAAGATAGCAGGCGGTATAGCCGCTTTCATCAATTCAGGTGCTTTGCTTGTAACGTTCATAAACTTTGTACGTATCGTTTTCAAGCTTGTGAGCTGGGCGAGCGACAAGTATCAGGCTCCGTCGTCACTCGGCGGCAAGCCAAAGCCTGTGAAGATTCCGGCAACAGCGATGAGTGCTTTTAATTACTTCTATGGCTTCTTCTTGTCACATGAACTCAAGGGTTGGACTTACGATACACTTCTTATGAAGCTAAACCTTGCCGGAAAGGATCTCGCACATTCTCTTGACCTTGTAGGATTCGGAGCAATGTTCTGCGTAACAGGCACTCTGTTCGCTCTCAGTATCGCACTTCTCTGCTCTAAGGGAATGGCGAAGAAAAAAACGGTTAAAGTCCATACCGGAGCAAGCTCCGTATGAAATAAATCAAACCAGGAGGAACAAAAATGAATTGTCCCAATTGCGGCAGCGAAATCTCAGATCTCGCTGTTATGTGCCCGAAATGCGGAGCTTCCGTAGGCGGCGGCACCGGTTATTCAAACGAAACAGGCGAAGAGAAGGCTAATATCGGATTCATAGTTTTAGCTGTATTATTCCCGATCGTTGGTATCATTCTTGGTATCGTCGAGAACAGCAAGGGTAATAAGAAGGTTGGCAAGACCTATATCATCACAGCGATCATCTCGTGGGTGGTATTCGGACTGCTGGGCTGTTGTATGGGATTCGGATTCGGATTGCTTGGCGGCATTTCCGAAGCCGCAAATTCGAGCAGCTATTACTCGATGCTCCCCGTGCTCTTCTAAGAAAAAGTAAAAGCCGTTTCCTGTCCGGGAGGCGGCTTTCTTTTATAAGCAAAAAAGGACGTTCCCGAAGGGGAGCCCCCTTTGGCGGTTTCGCAGGATACCGAATATGCACCGTAAGTTTACGGCTCGGTAGCCCACAAATTCCGCTAAGGGAAGCACTCCAAGGAACGTCCTCATTTTTATTGCATAGTTTCAGCTATTAGCCGAGCTCTGCGAAGTACTTGATTGTTCTTACCATCTGAGATGTGTAAGAGTTCTCGTTGTCGTACCAGGAAACTACCTGAACCTCGTAGAGACCGTCGCCGATCTCAGCAACCATTGTCTGAGTAGCATCGAAGAGTGAACCGAATCTCATACCGATAACGTCAGAAGAAACGATCTGATCCTCGTTGTAGCCGAAGGACTCAGAAGCAGCAGCCTTCATAGCAGCGTTGATGCCTTCCTT
>JAFXVT010000042.1 GCA_017534835.1 Ruminococcus sp. | reverse complement strand
GTTATTACTGCGCATTTTTTACTCTTGCTTGAGTTTTATTCTTTCGATTCCTCAAAAGAATCTCAAGGGTCGTTACTTTTTTCTTGCATTGTTCAATTTTCAAGATGCCGTTTGTTTTCTGTCGTTTCGCACTCTCGCGTCCGACAGTAATGTTATTATACCACCGTTTTCTCGCTTTGTCAACTCAAACTTTACTTGTTGTTTACAGATTTTTTTGTTCATTTTTACCATTCCGTACCACCTTTAAAAGAGCAACAGCCTTAACTCCAAAACCCAAAGGAGATAAGACTGTTCTGATTCGCCCTCTATTACAATAGGAATACGGATAGCTAAGGAATTGTTACATCGCGTCTGCGCTATCCGATCAGCCGCGAGCTCCGCCTTGGCATACACTGCCTGCCCGATTGTGCAGATTGAGCAGACAATTCTTTGCTTTGGTTTCTAATTTGTATTATACACTTCATCAGATTCGTTTTCAACTCACATTCTGACTTTTTGGTGCACAATATGAATATTATTCTAAAAAATATTTTTTAACACTTTCGTAACATTCTTTCTCTGACCAATTATTGCTTCCTATTCCTCCGCAATACACCGTTTTTTTGTTGTACCTGAGCTCTATTCTACGCTCATTTTATTACTTGATTATAAATTTTTATTTCAATTTTTGTGCATTTTTATTCTACAGAACTATTGCAATCAGTGGCCTTTCATGTTATAATATACATAGTGTATTTCATATACCCTACCAATATTTTACAATAGGTGTGATCCATGGCTAAAAAAGATTTCAAGGATCTTAACCGTCGCGAGCTCGTTGATCTCGTTTACAAGATGATGGACGATGATCCTGACAGCACGGAACAGCTCCCGGCAGCAGAAGAAGTCCGCAGGGAACGCAGTAAACTCGCATATCGCACAAGGCTGCGGAAGGTTCTTACAAGCACGCTTTCCATACTCGTTGTCGTTGCGGCTGTAGCTGTTCTTGTTTCAACGTTCTTCCTGCCTGTCATTCAAATCTCAGGAGACAGTATGGAGCCTACATTGAACAACGGTGATATTATACTGCTTGTAAAAACTGACAATTTTTCTACCGGTCAGCTATGCTGCATTGCTTGGCAGAACAAGCTTCTTCTCAAGCGCGTGATAGGACTTCCCGGTGATACCATTGATATAGACGCTGAGGGAAATGTGTCCGTCAATAATAAGCTCATTGACGAACCATATGTCATCAATAAGAGCCTCGGCGAATGTGACATATCTTTCCCTTTTACGGTCCCGGACAATAAGTTGTTCGTACTTGGTGACCGTCGTGACACGTCAATTGACAGTCGTAGCTCTGCTATCGGCTGTGTAAGCTATGACCAGATGGTCGGAAGAATGCTCTTCCGTATCTGGTCAGCTAATTGAAATCAAACATTTTAAGGCAGGAGGTGAGAACACATTGGGTACTCCATTTAAAAAGTATATATCGACACTGCGCCGGGCGAAAAAGAAACGTCGGCAATTTGCGTGTGTTGTCACCGCAATGTCAGTCGTTGTATCAGGCGGCGTCTTCTGGCAGCTTCGCGGTATAGGTACAGCTATGACCGATAGTGATCTGCCGGGCTTTGACGACTCCGGAGGCACTGCGCTTCCGCTCTCAGATCCATCAGATCTTGAGACAGCCGAAATATGGGAGGCTACTATCCCACCGCTTTCTGATAACGCCGGCGAGAATCTTGCTCTTATAGCAGAATCACAGCTTGGCTATAAAGAAAGCAGCTCGGACTTCATACACGCTGAGGACGGTGAATCGCATAACGGTTACACTCGTTACGGAGCGTGGTACGGTAATCCGTACGGAGACTGGAACACTCTGTTCACCTATTTCTGTATGAATTACGCCGGTCTGAAGCAGGAAGTGCTCCCCTACGGTTCCGGCTGCTGGGCATGGTCTCTCGAGCTTGATAAAGCAGGTTTTATTACCTCTGTGACCAGAGGTTCTCCAAAACGAGGCGATATACTCCTGATCGACAGCGACGGTGACGGGAAAGCTGATACATCAGCTATAGTCTGCGGCACCGTGGAGGAAGGTGAAGCTCCCGGTATTTCAGTTATCGAGGGCGACGTCGACGGATGTGTTGCTCAGAAATTCTATCCATACGATCATGAAGGCTTTATAGGGACCGTATCACTTGACGGTATCGTCCCGGAGCCGCCTGTAATGAACGAAGCTCCCGAGCTTACGACTGAATTGCTGTTCTCTTCTGACAGTGATTCGGGGATCCATGTTGAGGCATCTGCTGATGCCGGTGCTTTCCCCGATGACACGGCGATGACAGTATATGATATTTCCCAGGACGAAGCAGTTCAGGCTGCCGCCGGTCATTTCGGCGAGGACGAGCTTGATAATATCAGCGCTGTCGCGGTCGACATCACGTTCACCTCTCCCGATGGAGAAGAGCTCGAACCGGCTGAAGGCACTTCAGTACGTGTCAGCATATCGCTCCCCGAGGAACAGGCGCTCGAAGGCGAAAGCTTCTCGCTGCTCCATATTTCCGATGAAGGTGATATACAGCAGGTCGAAGCTGCGGAGGTCTCAGGTAACGGAGCTGATTTCGTCGCTGAAAGCTTTTCGATGTATGTTGTTACATCGCGTGGTGTTCAGACTGAGGACACTGCAACAATGATGATCAATGGTATGAAGCTTGCAGACTATTATACAGCAAGAGACAACAATACGCTCCCTGACATAATATCTTCTACAGAGAATTCCTCAAGTAATCGTTACCCTGTTTCGGTCGGAGAGGTAATTGAAGTTTCTGTAATCCTTCCCAAAAAAGCAAACGGTAATTACGGATACTTTAGTGTTAACGGAAATAACGACCCAAACAATAGGCTTCGCAGAACCAGCGACGGTGCAGATACCGTAACAGAGTATGATGCTAATAATGTAAAAATAACAGCTAAGTACTATGGTTCTATGTTAGGAGATTGTTCAATCCGTTTCAATCCAAATGGTGGTGGAAATCTTGAAGAGGTTTTTCTGACGGTCAAACCAGACATATACGTTGACACACCTTTAGGAGAAATCTCTAAAGACAAGGTTCATGAATTTCTTGCTCGTGCAAACTGGGACACAGGCACCAATGTTATTCTGGATGAAAATGGTAATCCCCTGTACATCAAGAATGGTGACAGTGTCCAGGGACGTTACTATATCCCGATCAATGGAGAATTCACTCTTGTTTCATATTCGACCGATCCTAATCTCGACTTCAATATTAGTAACACAACTATTTCTAAAATCTCGGGAGCAAGAACTTGTGACCCGATAACTCTCCCAACAAATGATGCTTCCGCTCCAAAGGTTTACCGTATTTCACAAAGGTTTAAGGCTGGAAGTACTGGAAGTGACCAGTGGGGAAACAATTCCGTAATTACATTTAATGGACAGAGTTTTTATGTACATGTAAACGACATTGCTGGAACAGATAACAAATATCACCATTCAGATATTGAAATCTCTGATGGCTCATATTTCTACTACGAATTGTCCGAAACTCTTCCTGACGGAAGCATAAAAACCCAAACCATTAAATACGACGCCTATATTGTCGAAGTTGAGCATTGCTACTTGTTTGACAAGAACGGCAACCGGGTAAAAAACTTTAATGGAAATGATCTGGAATATGTCACCAGTGATTACACATCCGAAGGCGCTCCCGGAACCACACAGTACGAATTGACCTCGCAGGTTCTTTGTGCTGATGCCGGCAATGAGAAGTGGTATGATGTAAAAGATGTCTACGGTGCCGAGTTCAAAGTCAAAGTTCTTCTCAAAGCCAATTCTTTGACAGAAACTATTACCAACGGAGATTCCAAAACTATGAGTACTCGCAGTATTAAAAATGACCCTGAGTACCCTGATAGTGAGGGCATACAAACATATACCCTCGGTTATGATGCAGTTATTACCGCGTTAAATAAGTGCCCAGCCAGAAACGGTCTTGATTTCAACATCAAATCTGATACCTATTTGGCTATGATTCAGCCAATTGCTAAAAAGGCACTTTCGAACGGAACACTTGGTGATAGGAAATTTGATTTTGAACTGGTATCAGACAGTAATGAAGTAATCGCCACAGTACAAAATGACGCAGATGGAAATATTTATTTTCCTAAGCAAGTGTTTATGAATGAAGGAACATACAATTACACAATTCGCGAAAAACAAGACGTTAATGACACCTCTGTTACTTATGACACAAATACACATCAGGTCGTAATCACAGTAACAAAAAGCGGAACCGGTCAATTGACTGCTTCTATTAAGTATGACGGCAACACAACCGTCCCGACATTCAATAACACTCTTAAAACCTACACCCTCCCCGCAACAGGAGGAAGCGGTACACTGCCGTTCATCATCTTTGGTTCAGCAATGATCACTGGTGCGGCAGCACTGTACATAATCAAAAGAAAAAAAGAGGTCTCCTGTTAACGGGCATCTCGCAATCAAGGATCAAATAATACGAAAGGAATTATTATTATGAGAAAATCGATCAAAGGCTTATCTGCTATACTTATGACATCTGTACTCGCTGTTTCAGCAAGTGCTGCAGCAGCTCCCGTTTTTGCTGCTGACGAAACATACACATTAACAGTTGATTCAGCTGACGTAAGCAAGCGTACATATGAGGTTTATCAGATATTCTCAGGTAACCTTCAGGACAATGTACTGACCGAGCTTGCCTGGGGCAACGGTATTACTGCTGCAGGTAAAACTGCACTGGGCGATGCCGGCGCATACGCTGGTTCGATAACAGAAGGAAATGCTCCCACTGTAGCTGCAGAGCTCGCAGCTTATCTCGAGAATCCTCAGAAAGTCGGCGCTAAGGCTAAGGCTGACGGAACATCCGATGTTGCTGAACTCGATTCTTTAGCTCCCGGTTATTACCTCATAAAGGACGTAACTGATTTCAACGACAAAGACGATGCAAACAGCCGTTACATACTTAAGGTCGTTGAAGATGTAACTATCAGTCCCAAGACCGATGTTCCCTCACTTGATAAGAACATAGTCGAAGGTGAGTCAAAGGTAAAGGCTAACACTGCAAGCATTGGCGACGTTATCAACTTCCAGCTCGATTCAAAGGTTCCGGATATGACCGGCTACAACAAGTATTTCTTCGTTGTAAGCGATGATATGGAAGACGGTCTTACATTCAATAACGATGTAGTTGTAAAAATCAATAATGCACCGATCGCTGCTACGGCCTATGATGTTATTACTGATACTGATACTAATAACTTCGAGATAGTATTCAAGAATTTCATCCAATATAACACCGCTTCATACGTAGGCAAACCCATCACCGTCACCTACTCCGCAACACTGAACGAGAATGCTGACTTATACACTGACAGCAACGACAATACTGTGTCGCTCAAATTCTCCAACAATCCTAACCACGACTACACAGGTGATGGAAACAGCGAGCCGGGCAATCCTGATAAGCCTTCATCGTCCACACCTACAGGTAAAACTCCTGACAGCACAACTAAGACGTTCACAACAGCAATCAAGTTCAAAAAGGTAGACAAGGATACAGGCGCTGCTCTTTCCGGCGCCAAGTTCAGACTTTCCGGTGAAGGTCTCCACGCTACAAAGGTAGACACTCAGTACTTCAAACTTGACGCAACAGGTACTTACTACCAGCTCAAGGACGGTACATATACAACTGACGCCCCTACCGCAGCAACAGAAGATAAGTATGCATCCAAAACTCAGAAGTACTCTCTTGTTACTGATACAACAGAACAGGGCAAGCTTCAGAAGGTCAATACTGTAGTTACTTCAGGTACAGACGGCGTTATCAGCTTCAAGGGCCTTGCTCCCGGAACATACACACTCACTGAGCTTGAAGCTCCTGCAAAGTATAATAAGCTTGCAGAGCCGATCACTATCGTCATAACAGGCACTGCTTCCAATGAAGGCTGGGCAGCAACTGCTGACGGCAATCCTATGTCTTTCAATACTACAAACTCTATGTTCGAAACTAATATCGAAAACGTTAAGGGTTCAACTCTTCCCGGCACCGGTGGTATCGGTACAACTATCTTCTACATTGTCGGCAGCCTTATGGTATGCGGCGCAATCGTACTCTTCGTTGTAAGAAAGAGAATGAACATCAAGGAACAGTAAAGCATTAATTTGACCGCATGGCGGCGGAGGCATCCGCTTCCGCCGCGCTATCGCGGCAGGGAGGAACCAATGAAGAAGCATTTGTTCAGCATACTTATAGTTGCTATGTTCCTCATTGGTTTGTCCGTGCTGCTATATCCTGCGATAAGCGAATATGTCAATTCAAAGCATGCATCACGAGTTATCGCTTCATATAACGATGCACTTGCGACCTCAGATGACAGAAGTCTGGAAGGCATCTTCAACGCAGCTTCTGACTACAATACACGTCTGAGCGAAAAGCCAAGCGCATTCTTCGACCCTTCGCTCGTTCCAGGTTACAATGAGGCACTCGATGTGACACATGGTATAATGGGCTATATCGACATCGACAAGATCAATGTTGAGCTGCCTATCTATCACGGAGTTGAGAAAGAGGTACTACAGGTCGGCATTGGTCACCTTCCGGGCACGAGCCTTCCGGTTGGCGGCGAATCCACGCACTGTGTCCTTTCCGGACACCGGGGTCTCCCGAGTGCAAAGCTGTTCACAGATCTCGATGATATCGAGATAGGCGATGAATTCACGATAACTATACTCAACAGACTTCTCACCTATAAGGTCGACCAGATAGTTACCGTACTGCCCGAGGAAACAGACCAGCTTCAGATAGTTCCCGGAAAAGACTACTGCACGCTGATGACCTGCACTCCTTACGGCATCAATACCCACCGTCTTCTCGTCAGAGGCGTGAGAACAGAAAATGCTGTTGTCAAACCCGGCGTATTCGTAAAGAACGAAGCGTTCAAGGTCGATACACTTATCGTTACACCGATAACAGCTATCCCGCTGCTGATAATAGCACTTTTCCTCGTGTTCACGCACGACAAGAGACAAAAACGCAGGAGCAGCAAGTCCGGCAGGAAAGCCGCAAGACCAAAGGTCAGTAAAGATCCTGACGAAAACAATGAATCATTAAGAAAGCAAGGTGATGAGATTGCAGACCGGGAAGAATAAACTATTTGCTGCGCTTATGAGCGTTCTGGCAGCAGTTTCGCTCCTTGTGCTTTATATCCCGGCGGCTGCTTCAGCCGAAAACAGCTCAGTTTCGCTCATCTGTGAAAGCGGAAGCAAGGCTGTGAAGGATATGCACTGGAGCATATACCGAATAGGTGAAAAGATCGACAACGAATACGTCCTTACAGGCGATTTCGCAGATTATCCCGTAGACCTCACAGACCTCTCCGAGGAGAATATAGGCATAGTTGCCAAGTCCCTCGAAAGCCTTGTTATGCGCGATGCGCTTCCGTGCCTGTGGGAGAGCGATACCGATGCGAACGGAACAGCTGTATTTTCAGCTTCCGAGGCTGGTCTCTATCTCGCGATAGCAGAAGGCGTGAAGATCGAGCATAACTTCTATACAGCTTCTCCCCTCCTCTTCGAGATAAAGGCAGGAGATACCGAGGAAAGCAAGATCTTCCCGAAGATATACAGCAACAGCACTCTCGGCGGAACGTCTCAGAGCTACACAGTGAGAAAGGTCTGGGTGGACAACGACGACAACGCTAAGATGCGCCCTGTATACGTCACAGTTGACCTCTACAAGAGCGGCGAGCTCTTCGATACTGTAACACTCAATGAAGAGAACAACTGGCAGTTCGTATGGGAAGACCTCGACCCCGAGGCTGAATGGCGTGTGGCTGAGCGCGAGATACCCGTGAAATACGATGTTATCGTGGATTACAACTCAACACAGTATCTCATTAAGAACACCTACAATCCTTCGCGCAGGACAAGCGGCGGAACAGCAACACAGACAACTACCACTACGACATCTGCCACAACTACTTCTGTTGTATCAACAACGACGACAACTGCTCCCGCAACTACCACAACAACGCCCAAGCTTCCACAGACAGGACAGCTCTGGTGGCCGGTTGTACCGCTTGCAGCAGGCGGAGTTGTTATGCTCTTCGTAGGCGTATCCTTACCCAAGAAAAAAGAAGATGAATAAACTCAGAATATTGTTTATCGCAACAGGAACAGTGCTGATAATCGCGGCACTGTTCCTGTGCTTGTATAATGCGGAAGAAAACAAGCGCGCCGGCGAGGAAGCCGGGAATACGCTTTCCGAGCTTATCGAGGCGATACCGGAGCCGACTCAGAAGCCCACAGAAACAGCTGTCATCACTACAGCCGCGCCCGACCTCTATGCCCAATACGAGACAACAACAACGACAGCTCCTCCGCTTCCGACGATAGAGCTGAACGGAAGACTTTACTGCGGATATATCACTATATCGGCGCTGGATCTTGAGCTTCCTGTCGCTAACGAGCTCGACTACAACGTGCTCAGGACGTCTCCCTGCCGCTACAGAGGAACCGCTGAGGGCGGCGACCTCATCATCGCTGCACACAACTACAACAGCCATTTCGGCAAATTGAAGGACCTCTCAGAGGGCGATGAGATAATGTTCACCGACTGCGAGGGAAATCAGCACCTGTATTCGGTCATAAGCGTCGAAAGCGTCGGCGGTACCGACATCGACTCTATGCTCGCCGGAAGCACCGAGGACTGGCAGCTCACGCTTTTCACCTGCGACCTCAGCGGCAGGAGCAGAGTCACGATACGTGCCAGACATACCGAAAAATGAAAAACTCTCACGGGCTGTTATTTCAAGCCTGTGAGAGTTTTTTGCGCGGACATATATACTACACGTCATTCACCGGTCCGCATCCCCGAGTCCGCCGATGCGAACTCTTTTCCCCGAAAAAACACGGTACTATATCATCACTTCCGATTTCCTTCAAGCGAATACCGATCATATGCACACCTGAAAAAATCCGGAAACCTATTGACAAAAACATAAAAATGTGATAGACTATATCTATCAATTGATAGCTTTCCTATCATATCCTAAGTTCATTTTACCATAAAAAAGGAGGTTTGTCAAGTGGAAAACGAGTATATATCGCAGAATTTTCGCACAAAACGCATTAACCACGCCATCGATGTGAGCGCAAAGATGTTCCTGCAAAAGGGCATCGAAAACGTGAAAATGACCGACATCGCAGACGAATGCGGCATCGGCGTTGCAACGCTCTATCGCTACTTCGGCACAAAAACAGGCATAACCATCGCAGCAATGACTCACCTTTGGGACGAGATGAAGGCTATGTTCAGCGGAGTTTTCGACTCCCCTGTCTTCAAGAGCCAGACCGGTCTCAAGCAATGCTCCGACCTTATGCGTATGTTCATCGTGCTTTACGACGCACACCCGACATTTATGAAGCTGCTCAGCGAATTCGACCTTATGATAATCCGCGAGAACGTACCAAAGGAAAAGCTCAGGGATTACGACAAGTCGATACTCAACTTCTATCCGGTATTTGAAAGAGCCTACCGTGCCGGACTTGAGGACGGCTCAGTAAGAGAGATCGAGCATTTCCAGCTGTTCTACGTTTCATTTGCACACACCTTTATGGAGCTGAGCAAAAAGCTCATACAGGGCGAGCTTCTGCCGTCTGACGATTTCTCTCTCGCAACAAAGGAGCTTGAGACTATCATCGACGCTGCTGTCTACTACCTGAAAAAGTAAGCACAAACACCTGATAATACAACTATACAGAGGAGGTCCACAACTATGATAAAGCTTGATTCAGTCACATTCTCATATGAACACGGCGATGAAACATTCACCGTCCACACGCGCCACAGTATCAGGAGCGATCTTGTTTTGCTCAATATCTCAACCGAGGGAGATGTTTTCACAGCTTCTCTAGAATCATCCGATGAGATAACCATAACCGAGCTCACTGCCGTTTTCCGCTTCGGCTACTGCGAGACAGACCGCATATTCCTCAACGGCTATCAGTCGTGGACGGACTCGATCGAGCATTCCATCTACGACAAGATGAGAGGCATCGAGCATATCCCCTACGGTATCGCTGACAAATACTCGTTCTCGCAGTACGGCGACTATAATTTCACAGGGTATTCGGGCGCTCCCGGCGAGCTCCACGGCTGGAGCTACGGCTATGTGCGCAACGGCGAGACCTTCAACCTCATCGGCTCGCTCTCCGAGGACTGCGGCTTCACGCTCATCAGGACAAAGACCTATTCCGACGAGCTCATCTGCTCGAAAGACTGCCGCGGACTTGCCATAAACGGAAAGTATGACGGTCTGAAGCTGTATATAGCCGACGGCTACGAAAAGGACGTTTTCGACGGCTGGTTCCGCGAGCTCGGAATAAAGCTCCGTCCCGAGGCAAAGCCCGTTTACGGCTATACGAGCTGGTACCGCCACTATCAGAACATCAATACAACGATACTTGATGCCGACCTGCGCGCTATCAGGGAGCAGAAGCATAAAGCAGACGTATTCCAGATAGACGACGGCTGGGAGAACGTTGTAGGCGACTGGTACTACGACCACCAGAAATTCCCCGACGGTATGAAAGCCGAGGCTGAGCGTATCACCGAAGCCGGTCTTATCCCGGGAATATGGCTCGCACCGTTTATCTGCGAGCAGGATTCGATAACATTTATGACCCACAAAAGCTGGCTCGCGATCGACGAAAATGCCGACTATATCAAGGGCGGCTCGAACTGGTCCGGCTTCTATGTGCTCGACTTCTACAATCCCGAGGTGCGCGACTATATCAGAGAGATAATAGATACCGTCGTGAACAAATGGGGATTCCGCCTGCTCAAACTTGATTTTCTCTACGCAGTAAGCCTTATCCCGCGCCGCGACAAGACAAGAGGTCAGATAATGGCAGAGGCTATGGACTTCCTCCGCGAATGTGCCGGCGATGCACTGATACTCGCCTGCGGAGTTCCTCTCGCTTCTGCGTTCGGTCGTGCGGATTACTGCCGCATCGGCTGCGATGTCTCGCTCGACTGGGACGACAAGCCGTATATGCGCCTCGCTCACCGTGAGCGCATCAGTACAAGAACTACCATAATGGATACGGTGTTCCGCCGTCAGCTCAACGGCAGAGCCTTCCTCAGCGACCCCGATGTGTTCATTCTCAGAAGCAACGGAACTTCGATGTCTACAGCCCAGAAAATGGCGCTCGGCGAGGTCAACGCATCAGCCGGCAGCGTGCTCTTCACCTCCGATGACGTGTCATTCTACGGCGACGATGAAATGCGTATCCTCAACGGATTTATGCGTATGCGCTCGGCGGAGATACTCTCAGCCACTCTCGATGACAGCGACCTCGTTGTCACATATCTCCTCGGCGACAAGATAATCACCCGAACCTATATTATGTGAAACAATTCAGCTGCACGCTCCGGAGCTTCCGGGACGTGCAGCTGTTCCTTTGAGTGGATTTTTTGGAAAATACTTGATTATCAGCAATATTTATTGTATAATATGTATATCATTATATTCTTAGGAGCTGTATTATGAAAAAACATATGATATATCTTGCAGCATTAGGCTGCATAACAGCTCTCACAGCCTGCGCAGACAGTTCACAGAATGTGACTCTCCCCGACGGCAAACTCGACAAATGCACGCTCCGCTTTTCGTGGTGGGGCGGCGATGACCGGCACGAAGCAACTCTCGCCGCTATAAAGCTCTGGGAGGAGCAGCACCCCGACATCACGATAACGCCCGAATACGGCGGCTGGGACGGCTGGACCGAGAAGGTCAGCTCTCAGATAAGCGGAGGAACAGCCCCCGACGTGATGCAGGTGAACTACGACTGGCTCGTATCGCTTTCGCCTGACGGAAACGGATTCTACGACCTTGGTCTGCTCTCAGACCGGCTCGACCTCTCCGGCTTTGATGAAGAGGTGCTCTCGTTCGGACGAATGAACGATAAGCTCAACGCCGTTACAGTTTCGGTCAGCGGACGCGGTCTGTTTTACAATTCCGAAAGCTACCGCAAATTCGGTGCTTCCTATCCGGAAACGTGGGACGACCTCTTCGCTCTCGGCAAAACTATGGGAGAAAAAGGCTGCTATCCACTTGACCTCGACATCCAGTCCGGCGGAACAGCGTGGTATCTCGCAGTAGTCTACGTCCAGCAGCATACCGGAAGAGAATTCGTCTCAATGGAAGGCGAACTCGGATTCACCGAGGACGACCTGAAAATGGCGCTCGACTTCTACAAAAAGCTCGAGGACAGCCGCGTTATCCGCACAGTGAAGGAGCGCATCGACGAGGACGGCAGTGCCGCTCTCTATCAGTCGCCGGAGTTCATCAGCGGAAATGTCGCCGGAGCTCTCGAATGGGGAAGCTCTGTCGGCAAGTACGAAATGGTTCTGCCGGCAGGAGTGCTCGAAGCCGGACCTCTCCTCAGTGACGCGGACGGGAATACCGACGGCTGGATGATAAAGCCCTCCGTGCTTTATGCCGTCTCAAAAGAGACAAAGTATCCCGATGAAGCCGCTGCCTTTATGGACTTTATGCTCAGTGACCCCGAATGTGCGAAGATACTCGGCACAACGCGCGGTATCCCCGTTTCCCGGCGTGCGGAAGAGGCTCTCGAAGCCGCCGGACTGCTCAGGGGGCTCGCACGCGACAACGACGAGATGCTCTCAGCGCTCGATGTGGTCACGATAAGCCCGTATATGGAGCTTCCTCGTATTAAGGAGATATGCAACAGCGCTATCGAGAAGGTCTCATACGGCAAGGCTGACTCCTCACAGGCTGCAAAGGAGCTGTACACCTCTGCGGAGGAATATCTGAGAAAGGTCAGAAAATGAAGAAACGAAACTATCGCAATCCCGTCGGAGTAGGCAAATACACGGGACTTCTGCTGATAACGCCGTTCATTATCGGATTCGCGGTGTTCACGCTGTATCCGTTCGCTGCATCGTTCGCGCTCGGGCTCACCGACTTTGACGGGATACGCCAGCCGCGGTTCATCGGCACCGAAAACTTCACGGATATGCTTAGCAGCAGCGACTTCCGGAATGCCGCCGCTGTAACGCTGAAATACACCTTTATCCTCGTTCCGCTGAAACTTGCGGTCTCGCTGCTCGCAGCCGTACTGCTCAATGCCGGCATCAGGGGCATCGGCGTCTACCGCACGATATTCTATGTTCCGTCGATACTCGGCTCGAACCTTGCGATAGTTATAATGTGGCAATTCCTCTTCACGTCAGGCGGACTCGCTGACCAGCTCCTCGGACTCGCAGGACTTCCCTCAGTCAGCTGGTACGGCACAGGCAGCGGAGCTATGCTCATTATCGTGCTGCTCAGGCTCTGGGAGTTCGGCTCAGCGATGATACTCTTCCTCAATGCGCTGCGTGACATTCCCGGTGAATACTACGATGCCGCAAAGGTGGACGGCTGCGGCAGGATAAATTCATTTTTCCGCATAACTCTCCCCCTGCTCGGACGTGTCACCTTCCTGAACCTTGTTTTGCAGGTCATCGCCGCTATGCAGGAGTTCAGCGCACCTTATATGATAACCGGCGGAGGACCGATGAAGGGCACCTACACGATAGGTATGCTCATATATGACGAGATGTTCCGCTACCACAACGCCGGCTATGCAAATGCTGTTTCATGGGCATTCTTTATGCTCGTGACCGGTATCGTGCTCGTGCTTTTCGCGGTAACACGCAGACGAAGGGAGGAGTTCATATGAAAAAGCTCCCCCTCTACCTGCTCCTCACAGCAGGAGCTGTTGTGATGATATATCCGCTTCTGTGGCTCGTCGGAGCGAGCTTCAAATCGAACGATGAGATATTCTCGTCGCCGTGGTTCATTCCCTCGAGCTTCGACCTCTCGGTCTATGCGAGGGCGTGGAAGACAGTAACTCCGCACAGTATGGGTCACTACTTTCTCAACACCTTCCTCATAATAATACCCAAAACTGTATTTGCAGTCATATCTTCTGTGCTCGTCGCATACGGCTTTGCACGGTTTGATTTTCCGCTGAAGAAGCTGTTTTTCGCGCTTCTTCTGGGCACAATGTTCATGCCGGCGATAGTGACTGTGATGCCGCTTTACCTGATGTGGAGCGCGGCAGGTCTGCACGATACGTATATCCCTCTCACTCTGCCTTCACTTTTCGCCGCAGAGGGAGCATTCGTGTTTATGCTCGTACAGTTTTTCAAAGGCGTACCGAAGGAATTCGACGAAGCCGCGCGGCTCGACGGCTGCGGAAACATACAGCTTCTCGTTTATATCCTCGCGCCGTGCATAAGACCTGTGATAGTTTCGATAGCGGTGTTCACCTTCCTGTGGACGATGAACGATTTCCTCACGCCGCTCATAATGATAAGCTCGGTCGAGAAATATCCGCTCTCGCTCATACTCAGGCTCTCGGCAGACAGCACAGGCGACGGCTACGAACAGCGCAAGATAATCGCGATGTCGGTGATAGGACTTATCCCGTCGATAGCGGTCTTTGCAGCCGCACAGAAAAAATTTATCAGCGGTATCACCGCAGGAGGCTTGTCCGGATGACAGGATCAAATAAGACAGAGCGGACGGCTCGCGACTATATAGATAAGCTCATTCTGACCTCGGATCCTTTGCGTCCGAAGTGGAACAGGGAAAACTTCATCTTCCGCAAGGAGCCGAAGTGGAATTATATGGACAGCTGTATCATACGCGCGCTGCTGATGTACTCTCGGAAGCGTCCGGAGCTCACCGGCTATGCTGTCCGTTTCGTGAACAGCTATGTCACACCGGACGGAAGGATACCGACGGCTGTGAAGGAGGACTTCAACCTCGACAATATCTGCGGCGGACGCAATCTTCTCGCACTCTCCGATATTACCGGTGACAAGCGCTACATCGCAGCGGCGGAGTCTCTTATCAGACAGCTCGATGAACAGCCCCGCCTGAGCTGCGGAAGCTTCTGGCACAAGAGCATATATCCGGACCAGATGTGGCTCGACGGAGCATATATGGCTCTCCCCTTCCTCGCCGCATACGGCATATACACCGGAGACAGCGCATACACCCGGGACGCCCTCGCGCAGCTGAAAAACATCCGCAGTATAATGCGCGATGACAAAACAGGTCTTTACTATCACGGCTACTGCGAAACACGCGATAAGTGCTGGTGTGACAGTGAGACCGGTCTTTCGCCGAATTTCTGGCTCCGTGCGAACGGCTGGCTGTGCGCAGGTCTCGCTGATATATACGAGATAACAGGTGACAGCTCGTGTGCGGAGATGCTCGCGGAGCTGCTCACGTCGCTTCAAGCCTGTCAGACCGGGGACGGAATGCTGCTCCAGCTGCCTGCTCTGCCTGAGCTCGGCGGCAATTACCCGGAAACGAGCGGAACTCTGCTCTTCGCATATGCGGCGATGAAGGCTCACAGGCTCGGCGCAGCCTCCGCAGAGATCGCAGCTTCTGCCAGACTCGCGCTCAACACCGTTACCTCACGCTTTATCTCATACGTCGGAGATGTGCCTGTTCTGCGCAATATATGCCTTATGGCAGGTCTCGGCGGGATCGACGACCGCGACGGCTCGGCTGAATACTATCTCAGCGAACGCAGGGTCGAAAATGACGCAAAGGGTATCGCTCCTTACCTTATGGCTGCGGCGGAGGCTTCACTGTCAGAATAGTTTTACGCGGCAAAGATTTTACTCTTGCTATTTCATATAATATATGTTACAATAACAGTTACAGGGATAAACTTATTCCTGTGAAAGGAGGATCATTTATGGAAGTGCTGATATGGGCTGCCCTTGTAGTTTTATTCGTCATCGCAGAAGTCGCAACGGTACAGCTTGTCTCTGTGTGGTTCGCTGCCGGAGCGCTTGTAACGATGATCCTCGTTTATTTCTTCGACATTCCCATTCTCGGACAGCTTGGGATATTCATCGCCTCTTCGTGCATTTTCCTCGCGGCAACGATGCCGTTCATTATCGCGCGCAGGAAAAAGAAGGGCTATATCCCCACGAATTCCGAGCTTGAGATAGGACGCACAGCAAACGTCATCGAGGAAATAGACAATGACAGAGGCACCGGAAGAGTAAGACTCGGCGGAGTCGACTGGAGCGCCGTAGCTGAGGACGGTTCGGTTATCCCGAAGGAGACGATCGTCATCGTCACAGAAGTAAACGGTGCAAAGCTCACCGTAAAACCCAAAGAATTAACAGGAGGAGATCATTATGACAGCAACAATGCTCGCAGCATCTCAGGAGGCAAATATTCTGGTAACGGTTATAGGATTCGGGTTATTCATCGTAATTGCCGTCCTGTTCTTTATGTTCATCAGATGCTTCAGGATAGTTCCGCAGGCGCACGTTTTCGTAATTGAGCGATTAGGCTCGTTCAAGTGCGAATGGGAAACAGGCATACACTTTATGCTTCCCTTCATCGACAGGATAGCAGGTAAGGTATCACTCAAGGAAAAGGTCGTAGACTTCAAGCCGCAGCCCGTTATCACAAAGGATAACGTTACGATGCAGATAGACACGGTCGTATTCTACAAGGTAACGAACGCAAAGCAGTACATCTACGGCGTTGAGAGACCTCTCGCAGCTATCGAGAACCTCTCGGCAACAACTCTCCGTAACATCATCGGTGAGCTCGAGCTCGACTCAACTCTCACCTCACGCGACACTATCAACACCAACATCACTGCTATCCTCGACCAGGCTACAGACCGCTGGGGCATCAAGGTAGAGCGCGTTGAGCTCAAGAACATCATTCCTCCGCGCGAGATACAGGACGCAATGGAGAAGCAGATGAAGGCTGAGCGTGAACGCCGTGAGAAGATACTTCAGGCTGAGGGTGACAAGAAGTCGCAGATACTCGTAGCCGAGGGTGAGAAGGAATCTCAGATACTCCGCGCACAGGCTAAGAAGGAAGCTCAGATACTCGAGGCTGAGGCTGAAAAGCAGGCAATGATACTCCGCGCCGACGCCGTAAGAGAGCAGAAGGTGCTCGAGGCTACCGGTGAAGCGCAGGCTATCGAGCTCGTACAGCAGGCAGTTGCCGACAGCCTTGTAAAACTCAACAACGCATCTCCGAACGAGAAGGTAATACAGCTCAAATCGCTCGAGGCATTCGCAAAGGCAGCCGACGGAAAGGCTACCAAGATAATCATTCCGAGCGAGATACAGGGACTTGCAGGACTTGCTGCCGGTCTCAAGGGCATTGCAGAGTCCGACAAGCAGTAAATGAAAAAAAGCTGACCGAAGCTGGTGCGCTTCCTTTAGCGGAAATCGCGGGCTACCGAGCCGTAAACTTACGGCACATATCCGGTAACCTGCGAAACCGCCAAAGGGGGCTCCCCTTTCCGGTCAGCTTTATTTTTTTCTCAAATATCAGACGTTGAAGCGGAACAGTACAATGTCGCCGTCCTGCATAACATAATCCTTGCCTTCGAGTCGGACAAGTCCCTTTTCCTTTGCAGCAGCCATTGTTCCGCATTCCATAAGGTCGTCGAAGGAAATGACCTCGGCGCGGATAAAGCCCTTCTCAAAGTCGGTGTGTATCTTTCCGGCAGCCTGCGGCGCCTTTGTGCCCTTCTTGATAGTCCATGCACGAACCTCCGGCTTTCCGGCTGTAAGGAAGGAAATGAGTCCGAGAAGGGCATAGCCCTCCTTGATGATACGGTTCAGACCCGATACCTCAAGTCCGAGCTCGGCAAGGAACATAGCCTTATCCTCGTCGTCCATCTCGGCTATCTCAGCCTCAGTCTGTGCGCATATCGGCAGAACAGCGGAATGCTCCTCCTCTGCGATGCGGCAGACCTCCTTGTAATGCTCGTTCGTGTCGATGTTGTTGGCAAAATCGTCCTCGCTGAGGTTAGCAGCATAGATGACGGGCTTTGCCGAGAGCAGCGGTGTGGACTTGATGAGCTCGCGCTCGTCGTCCGTGAAATCGAATCCGCGTGCGGACTTACCGTTTTCGAGGTGTTCCTTCAGACGCTTGAGGAATTCCACCTCCGCGAGGTACTTCTTGTCACCCTTTGCAGCCTTCATAGCGCGGTCGATACGGCGGTCCACCATTTCGATGTCTGAGAAAATGAGCTCGAGATTGATAGTCTCGATGTCGCGGACAGGATTGATGCTTCCGTCGACGTGAACGATATTGCTGTCCTCAAAGCAGCGGACAACGTGAACGATAGCGTCCACCTCGCGGATGTCGGCAAGGAACTTGTTTCCCAGACCCTCGCCCTTTGAAGCGCCCTTTACAAGTCCGGCGATGTCGACGAATTCGAGAGTTGCCGGCGTGAACTTGTCAGGCTCGTACATTTCCGCGAGCTTATCGAGTCTCTCATCGGGAACGGATACGATACCGACGTTCTTCTCGATAGTACAGAACGGATAGTTCGCGGATTCTGCGCCTGCATTCGTCAGTGCGTTGAAAAGAGTGCTTTTGCCCACGTTGGGCAGACCTACCATACCAAGCTTCATAATTTGTTTTACCTTACTTTCTTAATGGATATTTTAGTGAGCGGAACGCCGGACGGCGTTCCCTTCATTCTGACATTGTACGGGGCGATGAACACATCGCCCCGCGGTTTTTATCCGGACTTTTTCAAGACCCGTTTTATTTCTCCGCTCAGTTGCTGCCGTGCTGCACCTTGCGGTTGTTGACTACGGAATTGATAGTCGAGTTCTGTATCTGTACATCTCCGCTTCCGGAGCAGATGTCATTCGGGTTGCCGCAGAGCATATTCATCGTTACAGCCGAATCCATAATGAACACATTTCCGCTGCCCTGAGGGTCGCCGATACCTGTTGCGAAGTCGCCCTCAGAGTCGATGATTATCTCCGAGTTCATTATCTTCGTGTTCACATCGCCGTCGATAGCGCCGATGCACGAATGCTTAGCCGAGCGCATCTTGATGTTGATACGTCCCTTCCTGATGAGGATACTTCCCTCGCCCTCCTCGAGCGAGCCGATACCGACAGCCTGAGCTCCCGTGCAGAACATATTTATATCCGCCGCACTGGAGATCGTAGCGATACCCTTGCAGCTTCCGATACCTGTCACCTTGATACCTGAAACAGTGATGTCGAGGTCGCATTTCTCGTCGATCTCGATGTTTGCATCGCCGTTGTAGCTTCCTATCGCGAGACCGTTGTGGCTGTACATATACAGCTTCGTCTTGCCCGAGAGCAGCTTTATCTCGGAATCGTCATCGTTGTAGCCGCCGCCGATGCAGACAGTCTCCATACCGTTGCAGATTATCTCGAGCGTGCCCTGCATATCAACAGTAATATCGCCGTAGCCGTGGTCGTAATCGTTTCCGATACCGATACCCTCGGAGGCGTAGCAGTCGATAGTGAGCGAGCCCTTGCCGGTGAGCTCGAACTGTGAGCCCATAGGCACGTAAATGCCTGAATATCCGAGCTTGTTCGCCTTTGAGACGATGAGCACGAGCCGAGCGTACTCGCCGACGGAAATAGTCGGCTTGCTGTTGCCGCTGACCATATTCACGTTCTTGAGCGTTAGCTCGCAGCTGTGGTTGTCCATAACGGAGATGTTCATCTTCACCTGCTTGTCGGGGTCACCGACGATAGTGAGCTTGCTCTGATAGATGTGTATATCGGTGTACTTCTCGAGTGCGAGCTTGAGAAGGTCTATCTCCGTGTCGTTTCTTGCTGCGTATATCTTTCTTGTACCGTTCGGGCGCGTCTCAAGGTTGGTCTTGATTATCTCGTCCTTCACGTCCTTGGCGATGCTGTCGAGGAAGAGCGGCTTCGGCTTCGAGGTATAATAGCCCTGAACGAGGTCGATACCGAGACGGATAACGGTCTTCATCTCCTGCGAGGTCTCAACGCCCTCCGCGAGCGACTGGAGCTGATTATCGCGGCAGAACTCAATTATCTGAGTAACGAGCTGCTGCTTCTTGAGGTCATTGTGTATGTCAGCGATGAGCGAGCGGTCGATCTTGACATAGTCGGGCTTGTATTTGAGCAGGTTGGTAGAATTTGAATAGCCCGTGCCGTAATCGTCGATAGCGAGCTGAGCGTGCGTGAACGCAAGGCGCTTGCGAAGAGTCTCGATGCCCTCGGGAGTGGCGTCGCTGTCCTCGACTATCTCGATAACTATCTTTTCGAGGAGCTCGCCGTATGTGAGGTAGAGCTCGTTGAAGTCCTCCTCAGTGAGCATATACTCGGACATAGAATTGATGAACAGCTTCTTGTTCGCGAAGACCTGCTGATTCTCGCTGAGCAGCTTCAGTGTGTTGAAGAAGGTCAGCTTCTCGATAGCGTAGAGATTGTTCTGACCTGAGGCAATGGAGAGTATCTGCTTCGGCTCCATTTTTATGTCGCCGACTGTACGCATAAGCGCCTCATACGCGACTATCTCACCTGTCGTGGTCTCGATGATAGGCTGAACATAGTACATCAGCATATTGTCCATAACGATACGGGTGAGCAGCTGGGCATTCTTGTAGGAATCCTTCTCACGGATATAGTTCTCCTCAGAGAACCAGTTTATAACGTGGCGGCGGTCAGCGCGCGCCTCGTACAGTGCAAATTCGGAGTAATTGACGAGCATATTGAAGTCCGATGCCTCGTCCGGATATGATGAGCAGCCGATAGAAAGGCTGAGGCGGCTCTTGTCTGAGATGTCGATTATCTCGCCGAAATCGTCCGTGAGGATACAGCCCTGAACAGCCTCGTCCATACTGTTGAGGACGTTGTATATCTGCATCTTGTCGCAGTCGGTAAAGAAGGCGAATATCTCATAGTTCGACTTCGCACCCATAATGATGTTGTCGCCGGCGAAGCTTTTGAGTGTCTCCGCAACAGAGGCGATACAGCTGTTGGTGCTGTCGACGGTCAGGAATGAACCGAGCTTCTCGATGCCGTTGATGTAGAGAGTTGCAAGGCAGCAGTTCTTCACATCGGGCAGGAGCTTCTTTATCTTCTGCGAGAATGACGGATAGGATGGCAGCCGCATTACGGGGTCATACTCGATGAAGCTGCTGTTCTGTCCGTCCTCTGAGAACTGGCGCGAGAAGTCCTGCACGAAGCCGAGCCACTCGTCGCTGCTCTCATAAATGTTCATTTTTATGTATTTTGTGGTATTATTGTTGGTGAAGCGGTAGATGTGCTTCTGTCCCTCAACCGGGGATTTCGAGATCTTTTCGAGAAGGTTGAAGAACTCAAACTCGTTGAGCTTGGTGCTCGTACAGGCGAGCATACGGCAGGCAGCCTCGTCGAGATAGGCAGATTTTTCCTTTGCGATGTAGGTAAAAGCGCCGATATTTCCGACAAACTGCTGGAAAACTGTCCAGTCGTGGCTCAGCTCAGGAGGTTTTTTGGAAAGATCAAATATACTCATAAGCACTCCTTTTCAGCCGGTGGGGTGAGCTCCGCGCCGGAGCTGCATTCACGGTATGCAGCAAACCGTTCTGAAAGCGGCGGGTATCCGCTGAATGCACTTCCTTGCATAAAAACACGATACTATATCTCTGTCATTATACCACATATTAAATAAAAAAGCAATAGAAACTGATATGAACTTACGTTTAATTTTTCTTGAACACCTGCCATTTTCCTCTGCTCCGGAGTTTATCCTGATTAAAACAAATAAAAATATCTTCATACGCTTGACAAATCGTGATGTCTATGATAAAATATATATCTGTAATGTATATTGGCACTACTGTCTAAAGGAACTGATGGGCTGCACGATAATACAGAAATTGCTCCGAAAGAGGTGAAAATCGTGAAAGAGGGAATCCATCCTACAATGTACAAGACCACAATTACCTGCCACTGCGGTAACGTGATCGAAACAATGTCCACAAAGGAAAACATCAAGGTTGAAATCTGCTCTAAGTGCCATCCGTTCTACACCGGCAAGCAGAAGCTTGTTGACACAGGCGGACGCGTTGACAGATTCAAGAAGCGTTTCAATCTCGATAAGTAATCAAAGAGCCGCTCGGTCTGAGCGGCTTTTTTCCTACTATGCCGCGAACAAACTGTTCCGGACAGCGCACTGAATGATACGAGGAGGTGCATTATGAACTATCTGACAATACCCAAGCCTGCCGAGGCTTCCTTCACCGAGAAGAAATCCGAATTCATCGGCTATATCTCGCCGGTCAGCACCGGTGACGAGGCTGTTGAATTCATAAACAGGATAAAGTCCATGCACCGCAAGGCACGCCACAACGTCTACGCCTACATCGTGCGTGAGGACAATATTTCCCGATATTCCGACGACGGCGAGCCGCAGGGAACTGCCGGTATGCCCGTCCTCGATGTGCTGCGCAAGCGCGGTCTGACCGATGTATGCGTCGTAGTTACGCGATATTTCGGCGGCATCCTCCTCGGCGGAGGAGGTCTCGTCCGCGCCTATTCGCACGCAGCATCACTCGCCTGCGATGCTGCCGGTATAATGGATATGCGCCTCTGTCACAGATTGAATATTTCCGCCGACTACGGGATGTACGGCAAGATAAGCTATATCCTCCCCGGATTCGACACGATGACCGTCAGCTCCGACTTCGGGAGCGACGTTTCGCTTGAGATACTCGTTCTCTCCGAGAAGCTCGAAGCACTTACAAATGAGCTCACCGAGGTCACGAACGGTGCCGCAAAGCTTGAGGATCTGGGCGAGCTATATGCGGATTTTTCCTCCGTAATAAATAATTTCTGAAAAACAGAAGGGATTTTTCTGTTTTTTCAGTATAAGATATTAGAAGCCGGATATGCAAGGAACGGCGCTGTGCCGTCTCCGCCCGGTCAGAGCGCATCGGATATGGGGTGATAGAATGACAGTAAGAGAACAGTACGAAATAACTGAGGTAGGTATCCTCAGCAGCTTCGCCTGCACGAGCGTGAACGAGGAGATGATACACCGCGAGCGCCACGAGGACAAATGCCCGTTCCGCACAGAGTTCCAGCGCGACCGCGACCGTATACTCCACTGCAATTCGTTCCGCCGCCTGAAACGTAAAACTCAGGTGTTCCTCTCCCCTGTCGGCGACCACTACCGCACCCGCCTCACCCACACTCTCGAGGTCTCGCAGATAGCACGCACTATAGCGCGGGCTATGCGCCTTAACGAGGACCTCACCGAAGCTGTCTCGCTCGGGCACGACCTCGGCCATTCACCCTTCGGTCACTGCGGCGAGCGTATCCTCGACGAGATATGTCCCCACGGCTTCAAGCACTATGAGCAGAGCGTCCGGGTCGTGGAATACCTCGAAAAGAAGGGAAATGGTCTGAATCTGACCTTTGCCGTCCGCGACGGCATACTCTGCCACACGAACCGGATCGCCGCTACAAAAGAGGGCAATATCGTCCGTCTCGCGGATACTATCGCCTACATAAATCACGACATCGAGGACTCTGTCCGCGCAGGGATACTCGACCCGAACGACCTTCCGCAGGACTGTGTGAGAGTGCTCGGGAACACCAAGACCAAGCGTATCACAACGCTCATCGGCTCAGTCATCGAGCACGGAGCGTTTGAAATAGACTTCTCCCCGAAGGTGAGAAGGGCTCACGATGACCTGAAAAAGTTTATGTTCGAGAAGGTCTACACCAACCCTGCCGCGAAGCAGGAGGAGGGCAAGGCTGTACAGCTCATCAGCAAGCTGTATGAATACTTCATCACGAACACCAAGAAGCTCCCCGAGGAATACCGCGAGATCGCGCGGAAATATGACCCGGACAGAGCTGTATGCGACTACATCTCGGGAATGAGCGACGGCTACGCTGTCGACCTCTACACCGAGCTGTTCGTACCGAAATTCTGGAAGTGATGCTATGGCAAGAAACGACGAATTTTTGTACGCACTCAGAAATGCGAACCCGATAGAAACAGTGATGGGCTCGTATGTGAACCTCATCAGACGCGGCAGAAACTATGTCTGCTCGTGTCCGTTCCACTCGGAAAAGACTCCGTCCTGCACAGTTTTTACCGATACGCAGAGCTTCTACTGCTTCGGCTGTCAGGCTGGCGGAGACGTGATAACCTTCATTATGAAGGCGGAGAACCTCGATTTCATCGAAGCTGTGAAACTCCTCGCAGAGCGCAGCGGAATGGAAGTCCCCGAAAGGAATGACAGGAACAGCCTCTCGGCTCAGCGGAGAACGCGCATCTATGAGATGAACCGCATCGCCGCAAACCACTTCTATACAAACCTGATAAAGGGCGAAAACAAGGCTGGCCTGCAATACTTCAACAAGCGAAAGCTCACTCCGCAGACGATAAAGAAATACGGTCTCGGCTTCGCAGCCGACTCATTCAGCGACCTCACCGGTCTGCTGCGCTCAAAGGGCTACTCCGAGGACGAGATAGTCGATGCGTGGCTCGGCGGTCGTTCGCAGAAGACCGGAAAGCTGTACGACCTCTTCCGCAACCGCGTGATGTTCCCGATAGTCGACCTGCGCGGCAATATCATCGGCTTCGGCGGACGTGTCCTCGATGACAGCAAGCCGAAATACCTCAATACCGGCGCAACTCCGGTATTCGACAAGGGAAACAACCTCTTCTCGCTGAATTTTGCCAAAAATTCAGACCAGAAGCGGCTCATCCTCTGCGAGGGCTATATGGACGTTATCGCCGTGAATCAGGCAGGCTTCGAGAATGTCGTTGCCACGCTCGGAACAGCTATAACTCCCGAGCAGGCGCGCCTCATCAGCCACTACTGCGACGAGGTAGTTGTCGCATATGACAGCGACGGCGCCGGTCAGAATGCGACGCAAAAAGCGATAAACCACTTCTCGGACGTGGGTCTGCGCACACGCATACTCCATATGGAAGGCGCAAAGGACCCCGACGAATACATAAAAAAGTTCGGCGCTCAGCGCTTCCGCAACCTCATCGAGGGCTCGGACGATGCCAACAACTTTATGCTCGACCGCTGTGAGCAAGGGCTCGACCTCGAAACTGAGGGCGGCAAGGTCGAGCTGCTCAAGCGTGTATCGCGCGTACTTGCCGGTATCGAGTCGCCGCTCGAACGCGAGGTCTACATTTCGCGTACAGCAAAAAAGTGCGACATCTCCCCCGATGTGCTGAAAAGCCACATCAGCGAGATGATACGTGTGAGAAACAACAGCAGAAAAAAGGAAGAATGGCGGAATATCAAGGCTCAGACCACCTACGTCAGGGACGATGTGAACCCCGAGGCTGTACGCTTCCGCAAGGAGGCGAAGGCTGAGGAAACTATCATCACCTACCTGCTGCGGCGTCCCGAGGAAGCCGAAACGATAGCTGCTGCCGCTCCGCCGGAAATATTCGTGACTCCGTTCAACAAGCGCGTTTACACGGCTCTGCTGAACGCGATGAAGGAGAGCGAAAGGTTCACTCTCTCGCTCATCGCCGACGAATTCACTCCGCAGGAAATGGGCAGGATAAGCGGTATTTCAGCTTCAAACCGCGAATTCTCAATAACCGAGAAGGCTTTGCTCGACTGTGCGGACGCTCTCCGCAAGCACAAGACAAGCTCCGGCGACAAGGGCAGTATTTCCGACGATGACCTGCGCGACCTCTTCAGTCAGAAAAAGCACTGAGCAGACACGCTCGCACGGATAAGCATACACAAACCTTTATATACAGCGAAAATTCAGGAGGAATCATAATGGATTCAAAAAAGAACACTATCGACTCTCTCATCGAACAGGGTCAGGCAAACGGCAAGCTCACCACAAAAGAGATAACCGATGCTCTCGAAGAGCTCGATTTCGACGTTGACCAGATAAACAGCTTCTATGACCGCTGCGAATCGCTCAACATCGAGATCGTCGAGGACCTCAACGTTGACGCGGACCTCAAGATCGGTATGGACTCCGCTATCACCGATGACCTCGAAATGGCACTCTCCACCGAGGGTATCGCTATCGACGACCCTGTCAAGATATACCTCAAGGAGATAGGACGTGTCCCCCTCCTCACGACTGAAGAGGAAATAGAGCTCGCACAGCGTATGGCAAAGGGCGACAAATACGCAAAGAAGCGCCTTTCCGAGGCTAACCTCCGACTCGTTGTAAGTATCGCAAAGAAGTACGTCGGCAGAGGTATGCAGTTCCTCGACCTCATACAGGAAGGCAACCTCGGTCTTATCAAGGCTGTTGAAAAGTTCGACTACACCAAGGGCTTCAAGTTCTCCACATACGCAACATGGTGGATACGTCAGGCTATCACACGTGCCATCGCCGATCAGGCAAGAACTATCCGTATCCCTGTTCATATGGTAGAGACTATCACAAAGGTCAAGAAGGTGTCCAGCCAGCTCCTCCACGAGAACGGTCACGACCCAAGCCCGGAGGAGATCGCGGACAAGCTCAATATGCCCGTTGACAAGGTGCGCGAGATAATGCGTGTGGCTCAGGACCCCGTTTCCCTCGAAACTCCTATCGGCGAGGAGGAGGACAGCCACCTCGGCGACTTTATCCCCGATGATGACGCTCCTGCCCCGGCAGAGGCAGCTTCGCACACTCTCCTCAAGGAGCAGCTCAACGAAGTTCTCAACACTCTCACTGACAGAGAGGCAAAGGTGCTCAAGCTCCGCTTCGGTCTTGAGGACGGCAAGGCACGCACTCTTGAAGAGGTCGGACAGCGCTTCGATGTCACACGTGAGCGTATCCGCCAGATAGAGGCGAAGGCTCTGCGCAAGCTCCGTCACCCCAGCCGCAGCAAGAAGGTCAAGGACTTCCTCGACTGATGAACGAAACAACAAAAAAGCAAGGTCGGGACTACGGTCTCGACCTTATGCGTGTACTTATGACAGTTTTCGTCGTCGGCATCCACGTCCTTCAAAAGGGCGGAATGTACGGCGTCTGCCGCGACGCTTACCCAAGACGCGGCTTCGTCGTGATGGGACTTTTCTTCGCCGTTACCTGCGCGGTAAACGGCTTCGCGCTCATCTCCGGCTATGTCGGGATAAACTCGAAATACAGGCTCTCACGCGCTGCCGGACTGTATTTCACTGTCTCGTTCTACAATATCGTGATACCGATAGTGTTCCATTTCTACAGAGGGTATGAGATCACCGATACCGTGAAGCTCCGTGCGCTGTTTCCCTTCGCATACGACGCAAACTGGTACTTCACGGCGTATCTCGGTATGTTCTTTCTCGTCCCCTTCCTCAACGCCGCAATAAAGCACCTCGAACGCAGACAGGTCTATACCGCCCTCGGCGCTATACTGGTGTTTTTCTCGGTGATACCGACTGTTCTGTATATGTTCTTCGACGAAGGCTTCGACAAGAACTTTTTCAAGCTCTCATCCGGATACAGTACGCTGTGGCTGTCGGTGCTGTACCTTGCGGGAGCGGCTGTCCGCGAATACGACCTCTTCCGCAAAGTGCCGCGGCTGGCTGCTCTCGGCTGCTACATCGCCGCTACCTGCGCGGGGACCGTGTTCATCTGGCTCGGCTACTACAAGTCTGATATACCGATAGAGCCGCTCAGCAACTACCTTTCGCCGCTCGTCGTGCTTCAGGCGCTGTCGCTGCTGATATTCTTCCGCGAGCTGAAGCTGCCTGCTTTCCTCTGCAAGGTCATCGGCTTTCTGGCGCCGCACTCGTTCAGCATCTACATTATCCACACACAGGATGCTGTATGGATAATGTGGCTCGCTTCACGCTATGCCGAACGCACTCAGACCACATTCACCGCTATGCTGCCGGTGATGTTCCTGTTCTACACGCTTTCACTGTTCGGACTCTCACTCGCAGCCGATCTGCCGCTGCACTATGCGATGAAGCTCCCGAAGCTTATCACAAAAAGAAAAGATAAAGGACGTCCCGAGGTATGATGCCTCAGACGTCCTTTTTTTGTCAGAACAGCGGTGCAACGAGCTTCAGCAGCTCTCCTGTCACCTTGTAGAACAGCTTTTCATGCTTGATAGTCTCCGGCGTTACTCTGCGGCATTTTTCAAGCGTTTCGAGGAAGTCTCTTTCAATGTCGGGGATACAATCCGTGCGGTACATATATGTCGCGCACTCGAAATGGTGGTACAGGCTGCGGTAATCGAGGTTTATCGTGCCGACGACCGCCTTCTCATCGTCGCATACAAACACCTTTGAGTGTACGAAGCCGGGAGTGTATTCGTATATCTTCACTCCAGCCCTGACGAGAGCTGCATAATGTGTCTTGGCAAGTGCATATGCTGCCTTCTTGTCCGGTATACCGGGAAGTATGAGCCTTACATCTATGCCGCGCTCGGCTGCGAACCTTATCGCATATTCCATTTTGCCGTCGAGTATGAGGTAGGGCGACATTATGTGAACGTACCGCGTTGCACGGTTGAGAATATCCATATACACCGTCTCGCCGACCTTTTCTCCGTCGAGCGGACAGTCGCAGTACGGCATAACATAGCCGCCGCATCGTATATCATCGGAATACGGCACGCTCAGCCAGTCGTCCCAGCTGCGCTTCTCCTCGAAAAGGTTCCACATCTGAAGGAACATCAGCGTGAAGCTGCGGACAGCCTCGCCGCGCAGCATAACGGCGCAGTCCTTCCAGTGTCCGAACCGCGGACGCCGATTGATGTATTCGTCCGCGAGGTTGACTCCGCCGTTGAAGGCGACATTTCCGTCAATGACGAGGATCTTTCTGTGATCGCGGTAGTTGTAATAGGTCGAGAGGAAGGGAAGTATCGGGGCAAATGACTTGCACTTGATGCCGAGCTTTGCAAGGCGCTCCGGGTAATCGTGAGTGAGAGTCGATATTTCGCACATCCCGTCATACATAACGCGGACGTCCACGCCCTGCTCAGCCTTTCTCGCGAGTATCTCGAGAACTTTTCCCCACATATAGCCCTCGTCGATGATGAAATACTCCATAAAGATGAAGCGCTCGGCTTTTTCGAGCTCGCGTATCAGCGCGGTGAATTTCTTCTCGCCTACCGGGAAATACGTCACTTCCGTGTTCTTGTATATCGGGAAGCAGCCTGTGCGGTTGATGAACCGGAAGAGCGAATCCGTACCCGAACCAATAAGCTCCGGCTCTTCGAGTATCTCACTGTGAAGCGGGAGCATCTCCTTCGATTCCGAGATAGCGCTGATGACACGCTTCTTTATCGCGATATGTCCAACGTCGCGCTGCGTTAAGAACAGCAGCACAGTACCCGGTACAGGGAACAGCATTATCAGCATCAGCCACGTCAGCTTCGCTGCCTGATCCATATCACAGTTGAAGAGGTAGAACACCATCAGCACAGAGAAAAGCACCAGCAGTACCTTTGCCTCCGGCAGATATTCCGTAAACAGGAAATAGATCGAGATAAGTATGCCTACCTGTACTATCAGGAGCAGAAATATCAGGAACACGCGGCTGAAAATGAGTCTCCAGAAGCTCTTCTTCTGCTTCGGTATAAGCCGCATTATCTCCTCGTTCTCTTCCATTTTTCCACTTCCTTTCAACGTCAGCAGCTCAGTGCTGCAAAAAATGTCATATATTATGTCTTGTCATTTGCCGCAAGCATTCCGGCGAGCATATCCTCGTCCTTGAACCTGCACTCCGAGCGGTCATAAAAGACGCCGGTGATGTCCCACAGAACGGGACAAAGCTTTCTCTCACAGGCAGCCTCGCAGACCGCGATATTGTACTTGCGCACCTGCTCCGGCGTCTTGTTCGCAGTCGCAACAGCGCCGTATTCGCCGATTATGACCGGCACTCCGCTGTCAACGAAGCGCGTTTTCAGCTTGTCCATATTTTTCGCAAGCTCGTTGTAGTCACGAGGCGAGCCCCACGCCGTCTTCGCCTTGCCCCATGAAGCGTCCTTGTCGATTATCGAAAAATTCGTGGGCGTATAGTAGTGGACGGAAACTGCACAGCGTCCGGCAGGGTCGTCCGGCATAACGAACAGCTCATCGCAGGTCAGGTCAACGTCGGTGCAGTAGCCGGCTATAAGCAGGTGACGCTGAGCGTTGTTTCCGCCGGAATCGCGCACGATGTCAACGAATTTCTGGTTTATCTCATTGAGCAGCGCGTAGGAATCGGATTTGCCCGTTTCATCCTGTCCGTACCGGTTCCACAGGCTGTCCCAGCCGCCCTCCTCGTTGAGGGACTCGAACATCAGCTTGTCGCCGAATTCACCGAAGTTGTCGCAGAGCTGCTCCCATATCCTCGTATATCTGGTCATACAGCGCTCCTTTGAGGTCGGGAAGCCCTCCCACCAGCCGCTGTCCCAGTGGATATTCATAATTACGTACATATCGTCGTCTATCGCCCAGCCGACGACCTCCTTCACGCGGTCGATGTACTCCTGCGAGATGTCGAAGGTGTCGAGGTCCATCATATTCGACCACGCTACCGGAACACGCAGTACACCGAAGCCTGCGTCCGCGTAGCCCTTGATCATCTCGGGCGTTATCTCGGGACTGCCCCAAGCCTTCTCGAAATTCGCCACGCTCGAATCGTCTATCCAGTCTCCGCAGGACTCGAACGTGTTTCCGAGATTTATGCCGATGCCCATTTCGTCAACGACCTCCATTGTGGAGATGTCACGCATAGTATTTTCCTGCTTTTTCTCAGCGGTACCCGTACCGCCCTTTTCGCCGCAGCCCGTAAGCAGAGCTCCGAGCGACGCTGCCGCAGCAGCCGCTGATAAGATCCTCTTGATCATCTTATTCCCTCATTTCTCAAATCAAAGCGTGATCTCGGTGCTCCCGACAGACCGCACCGCAAGTATCCGGCAGCTCCCCTGCCCGAATACTCTGTCCATTTCCTCTGCATAGCTTCCGGCGAGATATGTCGGCACGAACGCCTGTATCGTTCCGGCGAATCCGCCTCCGTGGACCCTCACAGCTCCGTTTCCGGCGAGGATACGCTTGCTGAGCATTATCGCAAGCGGAAGCTCCTGCTTCTCCGGACGGCTCGCAGGATAGAGATTCTGCAAAAGCTCCGCTGATGAAGCTCCCGACTCGTTCACAAGGCGGAAAAATCCGTCGAGGTCACCGCAGGAAAGTGCCTCTGCTTCGAGCAATGCGCGCTCACTGTCCGCAAAGAAGTGTGCAGCGCGCAGGATAGCGCGGTCAGTGCAGCTTTTGCGGAGCTCCGGAAGCTCTGCGTAAAAATCGTCCTCATCTGCGTCGCGGAGATATTCGGCTCCGAGCTGCTCTGCGACAGTTTTCATCTCAGCCGGGATAGTTGAATACTCGTCGCTGAGTCCGGCGTGGCTGCCCTTCGTATCGGTTATGCAAAGGCTGTAGCCGGCTCCGGTGAAATCGAAGCTCACCGGCTTTATCACCGGCTCGTCCGGGAAGTTGAAATCAATAGAGACGAATCCGCCGACAGCGCTGACTGTCTGGTCCATAAGTCCGCACGCCTTGCCGAAATAGAGGTTTTCGGCGAACTTTCCTATCCTCGCGGTCCCGACAGCTCCCTCCCTGCCCTCGTTGTAGCGAAGGTCGATGATAGTACCGATGAGAGTTTCAAATGCAGCCGACGATGAAAGACCGCTGCCTATGAGCACATCAGAGGTGATATACGCTGAAAATCCCCCTATTTCCACGCCTTTTCGGGCGAATCCGGCAGCAATGCCCCTGATGAGCGCATCTGTCGTACCGCGCTCGGACTCCCTCACTTCGAGGTCAGAAAGGTCTATCTCATTCGGCTCATGCCCCTCAGAATTGATCCTGATGAAGCCGTCCTCTGTGAAATATACAAGAGCTATCGCATCGAGATCAACAGCGGCAGCAAGTACGATGCCGTGCTGGTGGTCGGTATGGTTGCCGCCTATCTCAGTTCGTCCCGGAGCCGAAAATACGCGCACATCGTCACATTCGGGATAGAGCCGCGAAAAGTGCTCGGCAGCGTTGAGATAGCGCGCGCGCTGACGCAGCAGCTCCCTCTCTGTCAAGCCGTAGAGCTCGCGGAAGCGGTCATCGAGCCTTCCGCCTGAAATTGCGCCGCATAATTCCTGTATCGTCATTGCCGTTGTTCCTTTCTGTATGTATATTCGGGATATTCCCGGCTATTCAGTCTATATACATTATTATAAACGAAAAAAGGAAAAAAATCTACTGTTTTATGAAAATTTTAGCATCCGCAGTAAATTTAAGCCGATAACGTAATAAATTAAGCTGCGGTTATACTATAAGCAACAAAACAAAAGGCTTATTTTCAGCAGTATCTACAAAGTTGGCAAAAAGCTTCAGCTCCTATTGACATTGAAGCAAAATAAATGTATACTTAAAGTATCAAAGTGCAAAGCAATAAATTAATCTTGTTTAAGTGATTTAAGGAGTGTTTATAATGTCAGACATCAAGCTCATATGTCCCCCTCTCCCGAACATTCCGTGGCAGGACAAGCCGGCGAATTGCTCCGGTCCGGTATGGCGCCACACCGAAAACCCGATAATAGGCAGAAATCCGATCCCCGGCGTCGCCCGCGTCTTCAACAGCGCCGTAATGCCGTATGAGGACGGATTTGTCGGCGTTTTCCGCGGCGAACAGTGCGACGGAGTCTCACACATCTACTTCGGAACGAGCAAGGACGCTCTCCACTGGGAATTCGAGCCCGAGAAGATCCCATTCTACGACGAGAACGGCGAGCCCTTCCAGCCGATATACGCCTATGATCCGCGCCTTGTCAAGGTCGAGGACACCTACTATGCGATGTGGTGTCAGGATATGTACGGCGCTTCTATCGGTATCGCAAAAACAAAGGATTTCAAGCGCTTCACGCGGATCGAGAACCCGTTCCTCCCCTACAACAGGAACGCTGTTCTGTTCCCGAGAAAGATAAACGGCAATTTCGTTATGCTCTCGCGCCCCTGCGACAACGGTCACACCGCTTTCGGCGACATTTTCCTCAGTGAGAGCAAGGATATGGAATTCTGGGGACGTCACCGCCACGTAATGGGCAGAACGAGCTGCTGGTGGGAAGGTCTGAAAATAGGCGGCGGAGCAGCTCCGATCGAGACCGATAAGGGCTGGCTGATGTTCTATCACGGCGTTGTGAATACCTGCAACGGATACGTTTACAGCGTAGGAGCGGCTATCCTCGACCTTGATGAGCCGTCGAAGGTGCTCCACCGCTGTGCAAGCTACATACTCACACCCGAGGAATGGTACGAGGAGCGCGGCTTCGTGCCGAATGTATGCTTCCCGTGCGCGACTCTGCACGATTCCGAAACAGGAAGGATAGCCCTGTACTACGGCTGTGCGGACAGCTATGTCGGTGTGGCATATACCACCGCACAGGAGATATATGACTATATCCTGAAGTACGACCACGCTTCCGACGACGATAAATGCCTCGGCAGAAGATAAGACCGGCAAGAGCACCCAAGCGGGTGCTCTTCTTTTTTCTATCGTATATTTTACACAAACCGCGGTCTGATAGCAGCTCCGGTTTTGATACTCCGTCATATTTACCAATCATTTTCCGAACGTTTGTGCTCGGAGTGGTACAACTAATCGTCATATTGCACAAGTTGGTATGTTTAATCTTGTCTGCAATGTACTTCCGTTGCAATTTTTCTTTCATTTTCGCAAAAAAAGCTTGCAGTTTTTTGTATAATGTGATAAAATATAGTGATACTTGAAATTGACTATACACGGTTTATAAAGGAGATATACTATGGCAAAGATAAAAGCTGCCGTGATATTTGGCGGTACAGCTCTGGAGCATGAGCTGTCCCTCGCCTCTGCCGCAGAGGTGATACGCAATATTCCCGCCGACAAATACGAGGTGACCTGTATCGGCATCACCAAAAAGGGCCGCTGGCTTTTCTTCCCCGGGGACGCGGATGAAATAGCCGACGGAAGCTGGGAGCAGAACCCCGACTGCGCTTCTGCGATAATCTCGCCCGATCCGCTCCACCGCGGCATCATCGTCATAGAGGACGGCGAGGCTACCATCCGAAGGATCGATGTGGCGTTCTCACTGCTTCAGGGAAAGAGAGGCGCTGACGGTACTATCCAGGGTCTGCTCGATATGTCCGGTATCCCATACGTTGGAAGCGGTCACCTTGCCGCTGCTTCGTGCATGGACAAATCACACACACATATGGTGCTCGACGATTACGGCATCGCGACAGCCGACTGGAAGCTGCTGACACAGCGCGATATAAACAGCATCGACGAACGATGCGAGGAGATCGCTGCTGAGCTCGGGTTCCCGGTCGTTGTAAAGCCTGCCAACAGCGGATGCAGCGCAGGGACTTCCGTCGCTCACAACGCCGGAGAGCTCATCGCTGCCGTAAAATTCGCATTTTCCAACGATAACAAGGTGCTTGCGGAGAAGTATTGCAGGAGCCGCAAGCTTGAAGTAGCTGTTTTCGGCTACGATTCGCCATTCGCTTCAAATGTCGGAGAGGTGCTCTCGGTCGGAAAGAAATATGACCCGACAGAGGTCAAGAAAAGCTCTGATGACGATTTCAGGATCCCGGCAGAGCTCCCCGATGAGCTCTCCAGTTCTATCCGTGAGACCGCGGTCAAGGCTTTCAAGGCGCTCGGCTGCAAGGGTCTCGCAAGAGTCGACTTTCTCCTCACCGAGAACGGCGACCTGCTCCTCAACAAGATCGGCACTTCGCCGGGGCTCAGACAAAACAGTGTTTTCCCCAAGCTTATGAAGCAGTTCGGTATGGATATGCCCTACCTCATAGATATGCTGCTCGAACAGGCTCTGGAAAACTCGGAAAGGTCATACTGATGAAAAAAGACGTTCTGATCTCACTCACAAGCATACAATGGCAGGACGACGAAAAAAACGAGACCGAGCTCTTCACAAGGGCTTCCTTCACAAAATCAGGCTCGCAGGACGTCATCTCCTACGAGGATACATCTGCGACCGGCTTTGAAGGCTCTGTCACAACTATCACTGTTGACGGCAGCAATTCCGCTTCTATAGTAAGAAGAGGCACCGCAAATTCGGTCCTGTCACTTGAAATAGGCAGAAAGCACTACTGTCAGTACGAAACGCCGTTCGGCGATATGCGCATCGGCGTCTACACCCACGCGATAGACAATACTATCGACAAGGACGGAAGGCTATATCTCAAATATACCCTCGACCTCAATTCGTCTTATCTCTCGGACAACGAGATAATAATGAATATAAAAAACTACAGCTAAAGCAAAAGAAAGGAACATTTCAATGTCAGACCTCATCAGATCAGCGTCACTCCAGCTCAGGGAGCTGATAAACGACGCACTGGGAGTTCTCGTCGCTGAGGGCGCTGCCCCGGCTGAACCGCTCCCGGCATTCGTAATCGAGATACCTGCCGACAAGTCACACGGTGACTTCGCGGCAAACACAGCTATGGTGTACGCAAGAGCTTTCAAGCTGCCGCCGAGAAAGATAGCTGAGCTCATCATCGAAAAGATCGACCTCAGCGGCTCGGTTTTCGAGCGCGCAGAGATCGCAGGCCCCGGATTTATGAACTTCTTCCTCAGCAGGAAATGGTTCGCTGAGACCGTCGAGAACGTCCTCACCGAAAAAGAGAATTACGGCCGCATCGACTACGGACAGGGCAAACGTGTGCTCGTTGAGTTCGTCTCCGCGAACCCGACAGGTCCTATGCATATCGGAAATGCAAGAGGCGGCGCTATCGGTGACTGCCTCGCAAGCGTTCTCGACTGGGCAGGATTCCACGCTGAACGTGAATTCTATGTAAACGACGCCGGAAATCAGATAGAGAAGTTCGGCAAATCGCTCTCGCTCCGCTATATGCACATCTGCTCCGAAAAGGGACAGGCGGTGCTCGCGAAGGCTGCCGATACCGAAGAGGTATGCCGCCTTATCTACGGCGAGGATGGCAGCTCTGAGGACTTCCCGATGCCCGAGGACGTTTATCTCGGACAGGACATTATCGAGCACGCCAAGAATTACTACGACCTCCACGGCGATTCACTCGTAAATGTCTCCGAGGAGGAGCGCCGCAAGGCACTCGTGGATTATGCGCTCCCGATAAATATCGCAGGTCTTGAGCGCGACTTAAAGAAGTACCGCATCGTTTACGACAACTGGTTCCGCGAGAGCACAGTTCACGCAAAGAATGAGACCAAGCTCGTCGTCGACAAGCTGATGGAAGCCGGCAAGGCTTACGAGCAGGACGGCGCGATATGGTTCAAGGCAACGGAATACGGTCTGGATAAGGACTTCGTACTCCGCAGGAGCAACGGTCTCTATACTTATATAGTACCCGACATCGCCTACCACTACGACAAACTCGTTACACGTAATTTCGACAAGGCAATCAACGTTCTCGGTGCCGATCACCACGGATATGTTCCGAGACTCAAGGCTGCACTCTCAGCTCTCGGTATCGACGCAAGCAAGCTCGACGCCGTGCTTATGCAGATGGTACGCCTCGTAAGAAAGGGCGAAACGGTAAAGCTCTCGAAGAGAAGCGGCAAGGCTATCACACTTGTGACCCTCCTCGACGAGATACCGATAGATGCAGCGCGTTTCTACTTCAACCTCCGTGAGGCAAATTCCCAGTTTGAATTCGATCTCGACCTCGCTGTTGAAAAGTCCTCGCAGAACCCAGTATTCTACGTGCAGTACGCTCACGCAAGGATATGCAGTATGCTCCGCAACCTTGAGGCGGAGGGCATCGCAGTTCCCGAGAGCGCCGATTTCACGCTCCTCACAGATCCGCGTGAGATAGAGCTCATACGCCACATCGCTTCCCTGCCCCACGAGATAGAGCTCGCGGCAAAGGCTTACGATCCGGCAAAGCTCACAAAGTACGCTATCGACCTCGCAACGTTCTTCCATCGCTTCTATGACGCTTGCAGCGTGAAGAATGCTGAGTCGCCCGAGCTTATGAATGCGCGCATACTGCTCTGTTTAGCAGTTCGCCAGACCCTCCGCAATGTGCTGACTATCCTCAAGATAGAACAGCCGGAGAAAATGTAATAATTACATTTCGGAACACCAAAAGTTACTTTTTGGTTACAAGAAGTATCAATTGTTTAGCAGTTTATCACAATGCTGACACATAAAACTTGTTTATATTTCAGGCTTTCAAAGAAAAGTTAACAGTTTATTAACAGTATGTTCACATCTATATGTTACAATCTGTAATATATTCAGACGAACGATACCTTTGAAAGCGATGACCATTAAAAAATAAAGAAGAAGGGTGCAAAATTATGTCAAACAGATTATTTCAGGGCTTAGTTCATCAGATGCGCGATACTATCGACGCTACTATCGGTGTTGTCGATGAGACAGCTACTATCATCGCCTGCAGCGACCTCACCCGCGTAGGCACTACTAATGAGTTCGTTTCTCTCGACCTCAGCGATTCACACGATATATTCATCCGCGACGGCTTTACATATAAGCCCTTCGGCTCGCGCGTAAAGCCCGACTATGCGGTATTCGTAGAGGGCGTTGACGATGCTGCTGCAAAGTATGCAAGCATCCTCGCTATCACCCTCTCAAACATCAAGCAGTACTACGATGAGAAGTACGACCGCAACAACTTCATCAAGAACGTTATCCTCGACAACGTTCTCCCCGGCGACATCGTCATCAAGGCAAGAGAGCTCCACTTCAACGCTGAGATAAGCCGCGCTGTATTCCTTATCAGAATAGTTTCCGCGAACGACATCTCCGCTTACGACGTTATCCAGAACCTCTTCCCCGACAAGAACAAGGACTTCGTGTTCAACATCACTGAGTCTGATATAATCCTCGTAAAGGAGCTCAAGAGCACTGTTGATTCAAAGGACCTCGAAAAGCTCGCACGCTCTATCGCTGACACCCTCAGCAGCGAATTCTATACCCGCGTAAACGTTGGTATCGGTACTGCTGTCGTGGGCGTCAAGGACCTCGCGCGCTCCTTCAAGGAGGCTCAGATGGCTCTCGAGGTAGGAAAGGTATTCGACACAGACAAGGTCATCGTAAGCTACGACAACCTCGGTATCGCACGCCTTATCTACCACCTCCCCACAACTCTCTGCGAGACCTTCCTCCACGAGGTGTTCAAGGTAGGTTCGATCGACTCCCTCGACCACGAAACACTCTTTACTATCCAGAAGTTCTTCGAGAACAACCTCAACGTTTCCGAGACTTCAAGAAAGCTCTTCGTACACAGAAATACCCTCGTGTACAGACTTGAAAAGATAAAGAAGCTGACAGGTCTTGACCTCCGTGAATTCGACCACGCTATCATCTTCAAGATCGCTCTTATGGTCAAGAAGTACCTCTCAGCAAATCCCGTGAAGTTCTGATAGATACAAACAGGGCTTCGCTCAAAACTTGAAAGCAGGTGTAACATTTGGTAGAGCTTCAGAACGTGTCCGTCACCTATTCAAGCGGCGTTGATGCACTCAACAACGTCAGCCTGAAGATAAACGACGGCGACTTTGCCTTCGTAGTAGGTCAGTCGGGCGCGGGAAAAAGTACTATGATAAAGCTTCTTCTCAAGGAGATAGACGCAACAAGCGGAGTTGTCACCGTGAACGGCTACAATCTCGGCAAGCTCAAAAAGCGCAAGATACCGGAATTCCGCCGCACTCTCGGCTTCGTTTTCCAGGACTTCCGCCTTATCCCGTCAATGACCGTGTACGAGAATATCGCTTTCGTGCTCCGTGTTATCGACGCTCCACTGAAATATATCAGGAAAAGAGTCCCCTATGTTATCAGCCTTGTGGGACTTCACTCAAAAACGAATTCCTATCCGGACGAGCTCTCAGGCGGCGAAAAACAGCGTGTCGCGATCGCAAGAGCACTCGTCAATGACCCTCAGCTCATCATCGCGGACGAGCCTACCGGCAATATCGACCCCGAGCTCTCATATGAGATAGTCGAGCTGCTCAAGGGTATAAATGACCAGGGAACAACGATCCTGATGGTCACGCATGAGCACGACCTCGTTCGTCACTTCGGCGGACGTATCATCAATATCACCGGCGGTGAGATCGTCTTTGATGAGGTCATCTCAGGCGTTGATGAGGTCCTCCCCGAGGAGGAGCTCGCTCAGGCAATGGCTGAGGCTTCGGCTGTTACCAATACGGGGAACATCATCCTCCCCGACCAGCAGATAATCACCCCCGACGGCGCTTATGCAGCTCCCGCCAATGACAGGAACGGAGGCGCCGAATGAAGATAAGCGGTTTCAAATACCTTGCCAATCAGGGTATCGAAAACATATGGAAGAATAAGATGATGGCATTCGCAACGTTCTGCGTTCTGCTCATCTCTCTCCTGCTCGTAGGCGGCTCGGCGCTGTTCTACTTCAATATGAACTCGATGATCCTCGGCCTCGGAAATCAGAACGAGATAGCCGTTTACCTCGACCCTGCTACAGGTCAGGACAGAGTTCAGAAGATACAGGCTGAAATAGAGAATATGCAGAATGTAGACGGAGTTGAATACATCTCAAAGGAAGAAGCATATCTCCGTATGCAGAATCAGATACAGCAGGGCAAGGCGATATTCGATTACATAGACGGCTATGAATTTATGCCCGACGGCTTCAAGGTCACGGTCATAAATACCGACTCTATCGAGGATACCACTGCTGAGATAGGCAGGATCAGTGAAGTGCAGAGCGCAAGCTCGTCGCCTCAGGTAGCTGAATTCCTCCGCGAGCTCAGAAAAGTCGTCTCTGTCATCGCGATAGCTGTTATTATCGCTCTCGCAGCAGTTTCAATGATAATGATCTCCAACACCACCAAGGCGAGCGTCTTCGCACGCCGCGAGGAGATACAGATAATGAAGTACGTCGGCGCAACGAATGCCTTCATCAGGACCCCCTTCTTCGTAGAGGGTATGGTAACAGGCTTCTTCGCAGGCGCAGGCGCATTCTTCATTACATGGGCTGTTTACCGCGCAATATTCAGGATCCTTATGGAACAGGGAACTCTTATGCGCGCATTCGGTGTTGGCAGCATTATCCCGTTTGAAAATATCCAGATATGGGTCGCACTTGCGTACCTACTTGTGGGTGCTCTGGTCGGCGCTCTCGGAAGCGTTGTCAGCACACGCCGCCATATCGACGTATAACAGCTAACGATTATTGATACCTGATCAACAGAAGGGAGTAAGTTTATCAACAATGAGCAAACTTGCAGCAACTAAAAAGACACTCTCATTCCTGTGCTGCGGCGCACTGTCTTTCGGCGTCGTCGCCGCTTATTCTGCGTCCGGCAACAGATGTCAGGACGCCGAGGCTAAATCCCTCGCAGAGATACAGGAACAGCGTAAGGCTAACAGTGCTAAGATAGCAGAGCTTCAGGGTCAGATAGACAGCCTTGAGGGTGATAAGGACAATGAACGCGCTTATCAGGACTCTCTCAACGAACAGATAAGCATTATCCAGGATAATATCAACCTCCTCAACGAGGAGCTCGATTCTATCGCAACCGACATCAATTCCACACAGTACAACATCACGATGCTCGATAACGACATCACGGCTCAGCAGACCGAGATAGACAAGAATATCGAGCTCTTCAAGCAGCGCCTCTGCGCTATGTACATCAACAGCAACGAATCCTCCGCGACCGTTATCCTCGGTTCGGACAGCTTCTATGACGTTATGTCGCGTGTTCAGATGCTCAACCGCATCGCTGAATACGACGATGAGCTGATCAACAGTATCCTCGGCGAGATCGAAAGCCTTGAACAGTCAAAAGGCGAGCTTGAAACAGAAAAGCTCAGCCTTCAGATGAGGCTCGAAGAGCAGGAGGTCCGCAAGAAGGAAAAGGACGAAGAGGTCGCAGCACTCAATGTTCAGCTTGCAAAGACCGAGTCTGAGATACAGCGTCTCGCTCTTGCACAGGCTGATCTCGAAAGAGAAAAGTCAGACATCGAAGCTGATAATGCTGCTCTCGCGGCTGAACAGGCTGCTATCGAGGCGGAAAATGCCCGTATCGCTGCTGAGGCTCAGCGCCGTTACGAGGAACAGCTCCGTGCTCAGCAGCAGCAACAGCAGCAGTTCATCAGCGGCGGAAATACAACAAGCAGCTACAGCGGTCCTATGACCTTTAACATCAGCGCCGGTGCAGGCGGCTTCGGCTGGCCTGTTCCCGGACACAGCGGCATCACGAGCTATTACGGCTATCGCTGGGGCACGCTCCACGCCGGTATCGACATCAGTGACGGCGGCATTATGGGCGCTCCTGTTGTTGCTTCACGCAGCGGTACTGTATCAGTCGTAAGCAACAGCTGCACACACAACTACGGCAAATCAAGCAGCTGCGGCTGCGGAGGCGGATACGGCAACTACGTTTCCATTGTTCATGACGGCACGTATTCCACCCTCTACGGTCATCTCACATCTGCTGCTGTATCTGTCGGAGACTACGTAAATCAGGGCGATGTCATCGGATATGTCGGCTCTACGGGCTGGTCTACCGGTGAACACCTCCACTTCGAGATCCACGCAAACGGTTCACGTGTTGACCCTATGGGCTTCGTTAGTCCGTAAAAACTCATTCAGACACTATGCGCATAAGCGCTACAGCCGATTCGCAGGCTGCCAGATGTAGATCAACTCAGGTTGACGTATCGGCAGCCTGCTTTTCCGCTAATTAACTGCACATTTGCGCCAAAAACCACAACGGGCGGAAAGTCCGCCTATGCAAACAGGAAGAATAAATATGAATAAAAAGATAAGCCTTGGACTTGCGCTGAGCCTTATCGCGGTCTCTATGGCTGTGACCTTCATCCTCACCTCCTTCTTCTCGCTGCAAAGCTTCAACAGGAAGGTCGTGGACGTCAACGAAAAATCGAAGAAGTATACCTCCCTTCAGGTGCTTGACAGCTATGTGCGGGAAAACTACTTCGGCGACATCGACGAGAGCGCTCTCAGCGACGGTATTATGAAGGGCTATGTTTCGGGAGTCGGCGACAAGTATTCACGCTATCTCACCGCTGCTGAGTACCTCACGGAAAAGAATGAGAACTCCGGCGAGCTCGTCGGTCTCGGTCTCACTCTTGCAGAGGACGCGAGCGGTTATATGCGCATTTCCGAGATACTTGAAGACTCACCTGCCTTCGATTCCGGACTTCTCACCGGAGATATTATCACTGCTATCGACGGTCTCGACGTCAAGGAAGCCGGATTCAGCGAGGGTATGGACGCTATGCGCGGAACTGAGGGTTCTCCGATAACTCTCACCGTCCGCCGCGACGGAAAATCTGACGATTACACATTCATACGCCGCTCTATCGAGGTAAAGACCGTTAAGGCTGAGATGCTCGGAAGTCAGATAGGATATATCAAGATAACCGGTTTCAAGCAGAATACCCCCGATCAGTTCATCTCTGCACTTGAAAGGCTCACCGCAAACGGCGCAACTTCGCTGATATTCGATCTCCGCGACAACAGCGGCGGTCTCGTTACAGCACTTCAGGAATGCATCGACCCCCTCCTTCCCGAGGGTATCATCGCAACGGCAGAATACAAGGACGGTCACACGGAAACTATCGTCTACTCCGACGATTCCGAGCTCGACCTGCCCATGGTGACTATCGTAAATGAGAACACAGCAAGTGCCGCAGAGCTCTTCGCAGCTGCTCTCAGAGACTTCGGAAAGGCTCCTATAGTCGGCTCTCAGACCTACGGAAAGGGCGTGCTTCAGGAGACGAATGAAATGGATAACGGCGGTGCTGTTATCCTCACAGTTGCCGAATACAAAACGGCAAATTCCGACTGCTACGACGGTATCGGTCTCACGCCCGATTATCAGGTAGAAAACGAGGACGAAAACGTTGATGCACAGTACAACAAGGCTGTTGAGATACTTCTGACATCAGAATAACAAATCAAAAGGCACTCAGTGGAAGCTCCGCTGAGTGCCTTTTTTGAGGTGTCATTCCTCCGGCTCTTTTATTTCACCGACTATCGGTACAGGGTCTATCCCCTGACGTGTGTAATAATCCGAAAGCGCCGAGCGTACTGCCTGCTCTGCGAGAACTGAGCAGTGTACCTTGACCGCCGGAAGTCCGTCGAGTGCCTCGACTACAGCCTGATTCGTGAGCTTGAGCGCATCGTCTATCGACTTGCCCTTGATGAGCTCTGTCGCCATTGACGATGTAGCAACTGCCGCTCCGCAGCCGAAGGTCTTGAACTTGGCGTCAGTTATGACATTGTCGTCTATTTTCAGGTACATCTTCATTATATCGCCGCATTTGGCATTGCCTATCTCGCCGACACCGTCAGCGTCCTCTATCTCGCCGACGTTGCGCGGATTTGAAAAATGGTCGAGGACCTTTTCACTGTAAAGCATAATTATTCTCCTTTATTCGTATTTTTCGCCCTTCATCATCTTTTCCCATACCGGTGACATATCACGCAGACGCTCTACAACACGGGGTACGACCTCGAGAATGTAATCAACGTCCTCATCTGTGACGTCCTCCTCTATCGAAAGCCTCATCGAACCGTGAGCTACCTCGTGGCGGAGTCCGAGCGCAAGAAGTACGTGTGACGGGTCGAGCGAGCCTGATGTGCAGGCTGAGCCGGAAGATGCGCAGATACCGTTCATATCGAGCATAAGCAGGAGAGATTCACCCTCGATGCCCTCAATGGAAATATTCAGGTTTCCTGCGAGACGCTTGTCCCTGTCACCGTTAAGACGTGTGTACGGGAGCTTTAATATGCCATCGATGAGCCTGTTCCTGCGAGGTGTGATAACAGCATTTTTGCCTGCGATATCGCGTGTTGCAGCTTCGATAGCTGTGCCGAGACCGACTATCGCAGGAACATTTTCGGTGCCGGCACGCTTTCCGCGCTCCTGTCCGCCGCCGTGTATAAGATTCGGAAGAGCTATGCCCTTGCGGACATAGAGGGCGCCGATACCCTTCTGAGCGTGTATCTTGTGACCGGAGAGAGAAAGCATATCTATCCCCTGCTTGTGTACATCGATTTCAATGTGCCCGACAGCCTGTACAGCGTCAGTGTGGAAAAGTACGCCCTTTTCATGGCATATAGCAGCTATCTCGTCAATGGGCTGGATAGTGCCTATCTCGTTGTTCGCATACATTATCGTGACGAGAGCTGTATCCTCGCGGATAGCATTTTTCACGTCCTCGGGGTCGATGAGCCCCTTGTCGCTGACTGGGATATATGTGACCTCAAATCCCTTTTTTTCGAGGTATTGGGTCGTATGCAGAACAGCGTGATGCTCGAAAACTGATGTGATGATGTGCTTCTTTCCCTTCTTCGCCATAAGCTCAGCAGTGCCCTTTATCGCCCAGTTATCAGACTCAGAGCCGCAGCTTGTGAAGAATATCTCGCGCGTATCAGCTCCGAGAGCCTTTGCTACCTTCTCCCGTGCGTCCTCAACAGCGCGCTGTGCATCGCGTCCGAGCTTATAAATGCTCGAAGCATTGCCGTAGCCCTCACGGAAATGAGGCAGCATCGCAGCGAGCACCTCCTCCGAAACAGCCGTAGTTGCGGCATTATCGGCATATATGAAACGTTTATCCATCGGTAAGCCTCCAAACTTATTAAATAGATATTTCCTATCGACTTAGTATATTATATCATAAAAAGCTCGGAGTTTCTCATTTGTTACCCTGATGAAACACAATACTAAAAGCGTCAGCTTGCCAGTGTGCTGCCCTAAATGAAAAATATGGGTCACCAAGCATCGTATCTGCTTCAGTGACCCACGAAAGCGGCTGAGGGGACGCCCCTCAGCCGCTTGTGCTCATATCTCGGATTCTCCCTCTGAATAGGTGAAATCCGGCTGTGTATGCTCTGTTGCTTTGCTGAACTGAGTTTCGTAGAGCTGCGCGTAAACTCCGCCTGCTCCGACGAGCTCCTTGTGCGTACCGCGCTCTGCTATCTCGCCGTCCTTGATGACGAGTATCTCGTCAGCGGCAAGTATCGTTGACAGACGGTGCGCGATGAGTATGCTTGTACGCGATTCGATGAGCGGCTCGATAGCGTCCTGTATCTTCTGCTCAGAGATCGAATCGAGAGCAGAGGTAGCTTCGTCGAATATCATCAGCGCAGGGTCCTTGAGAAGTATCCTTGCAATTGAAATACGCTGTTTTTCGCCGCCTGAGAGCTTCAGACCGCGGTTGCCGACGATGGTGTCGAGCCCTGTATCCTGCTTCTCGATGAAGTCGTAGATATTCGCTCTCTTGCAGGCTTCGATGAGCTCCGCCTCTGTCGCGTCAGGCTTTGCATAAAGCAGATTGTCACGTATCGTTCCGTTGAACAGGTAGGTCTCCTGACTCACGATACCGATATTCTCACGCAGGAAACCGAGGTCGAGCTCGCGGACGTCCTTTCCGTCGAACAGCACGCTGCCCTCGATGACGTCATAAAATCTCGGGATAAGATTGATGAGCGTGCTCTTGCCCGAGCCTGACGGTCCGACGATCGCTATACACTTGCCCTTGCTGAGCGTGAAGCTGATGTCATGGAGTATCTCACGCTCGGGGTCGTAGTAGAAGCGGACATTGCGGAACTCCACCTCTCCGCCGGCAGAATCGGGAATTATCGCGCCGGGAGCGTTCTCTATCTCGGGCTTCATATCGTAATAGTCGAAGATACGTGTGAACATCGCCATTGAGCGTATCCAGTCTACCTGTATGTTGAGGAGCTGATTCACGGGCATATACATCTTGCCGAGAAGTGCAACGAGAACGCTTATCTGTCCGACGGTTATAGTCTTATCGAAACGCATCATTATGATACCGCCGACAAGATATATCAGCATAGGACCGATACTTGTAAATGTTCCGAGCGCCATACGGAACCATCTTCCAGCCATGCTCTCCTTGATGTTGAGACCTATCATACGGCGGTTCACGCTCTCGTAGTGGTCGTATTCGCGCTTCTCCATACTGAACTGCTTTACAAGGAGCTGTCCGCTGACGGAGAGCGTTTCGTTGAGGATGCCGTTTATCTCGTCGCTCGCCTCCTGCGATCGCTTTGTTATCGACCAGCGGCGCTTGCCTGCGCTTCTGGTCGGCAGCACAAACAGCGGTACAACGGCTATCCCCACAAGTGCAAGCTTCCAGTTCTCGCTGAACATCAGTATAAGCGCGACTGTAAGCGTTATAGCGTTCGAGATTATGCTTGTCAGTGTGCTCGTGATTATCTGCTGAACTCCGGAAATATCGCTCGTCATTCGCGTGATGATGTCGCCCTGATTGTTCGTTGTGAAGAAGCGCATCGACATCTTTTGCAGGTGCGCATACATCGTGTTGCGCATATCGAATGTGATATGCTGAGCTATCCACGTGTTGAGGTAGCTTTCAAGAATACCGATCAGGTTCGCAAGCAGCGTCACTCCGAACGAGAGCAGGATATAGAATATGAGCGCACGCATATTCTGGGCGATGAGTCCGTCGTCGATTATCCTTCCCGTCAGCACTGACGGCAGCAGAGTCAGGACAGCCGAGCAGAGTATCGCCGCAAGCACGAATACGAGCTGTAGCCTGTATGGCTTGAGATAAGAGAATATGCGCTTTATCAGCCCCTTCGTGACCTTGGGACGGTTCTTTTTTTCCTCATCGGTCAGGTATCCGGGACCGAGTCTTCCATTCGGTGGCGGCATTGCGATCACTCCATTCTTTTAACAATTGTTTCATCTACAATTATAATTCATTTCACTAAAATTGTCAATGACACTTTTGCCTGCTCCCCGTCATAGAAGATACCCGCTTTCGGTACTGCCTCATATCAATATTTCAACAGTAAACACATCGCTGCTGATACTTGCACTCACATTCCAGCCGAGCCTTTCACACAGCAGCTTCACCACATACAGCCCAAGTCCGGAACCGCCGGCTGTACGCGCGTCCATACGGTAGAACGGCTCAAAAACTCTGTCCGCATCGACTGCCTCTGCGTCCTCAAGAGTATTCGATACACGCAGCCTTATCCGATCACCGTCGCGCTCCAGCACCGCGCTGAAGCTGTCGGCGGCGTATTTCTGTGCATTCGACATCAGGTTGTCAAGTATCCGCGTGAGATACCGGCGGTCGGTCCGGATAACGATACCGTCCGCGACTTCTATCCCGGCGGATATGTTTCTCTGAGCTATCCAGCTGTGCTGCTCAAGCAGAGCTTCTGTGAGGACGTTGCTGAGGTTCACCTCGGAAATGTCCGGCTCCTCGCCGCCGTTCTCTATCTTCGTAAGCTCGAAGAACTCGTCCGAAAGCTCCTTCAGGCATCTGTTCTTCTGCATTGCGACTGCGAGATATTCCGCATTTTTCCCAGACAGCTCACCGCTTTTCTCTATCATCTGCAAGTAGCCGAGCGAGGCGGTCAGCGGTGTGCGGAAATCGTGGGAGATACCGGAAATGACAGTGCCGAGCTGCTTTTTGCTCTTCTCATACTCCGCTCCGAGACGGCGCTGAATGTCGGTATGCTCGTTCACCTTTACGGCAAGCTCAACGATGTCCCTGTCAAAATCCGAGACCTTTACCGGCTGCCTGTAGCCGCTGTCCTTCATCTTTTCGAGCTCGCGCGAGAAATGGCGGATATTCAGCTTCATCGAGATGTATTTCCACAGCACCACCGCTAAAATGACAAAGAGGCACACGCAGACTGTTCCAAGCAGAATTTCCATAGCGTGCACCTCCTTTATCATAATATTTTACTCGGTTCAAGCTGAAACTTTTTCTTCAGCGTCAGACAGCCGATGAAATAGTATATCACACAGGCCGCGACAGCCGTAGCTCCGACCTTTATGAGCGGATCGTCATGTGCCGTCTGTCCGAGCAGCCTGCACTGTCCGAATGCGAGATATGATACCGGAGAGTGCAGCAGCGCCTCGGTATCATCATCAAATGCAATCGGAAGCATAGCGGTGAATATTGGTGCGAACGTGCCTTCCTTTAATAACGGACTGAGGAAAACTATGCACAGTGTTGCGCGCAGACAGATTATCCAGAACACCAGCAGTCTGTACTGCATTTCGCCGCTCCTGTCGAAGATAAGGCACATAACTGACATAACGACAAGAAACAGCGTTGTGAACGAAAGATAGACAACTGCCTTGCCGAGCATAAGCTTGTGTATACTAATGCCGGACATTATCTCATACATCTGTATATGCTCATAATAGCTGAATGAGATCACTAACACCGGCACAAACAGAATGGTAAACATTGAAATATATGCACACTGATCAAAAACTGCCGGAATACTGTCGTTGAATGAAAGCACGGCGTAGGTGAAGCATAACGGTATCATAAAGCATATGATAAAGAACAGTTTACTCCTTTTGCACAGAAATAACTGCGATCTGATAATGTTATTCATTCCTGCCACCTACCTTTTCGAGATAGTATTCTTCGAGATTCTGCCCCTCTTCATTCAGCTTCGTTATTATGAGACCGCTGTCGGTGAGAGTTTTTGAGATACGGCGTATCTCTCCGAGCTGTTCAAATATGTGTATCTCCTCGCCGTGAACGACCTTGTAATCGGCTATGGACAGCCTATCCTCGAGGACAGCCGCAGTGCGGTCGATGTCATCCGTCCGCAGAGCTATATGGTTTCTGCATTTGACGAGCAGTTCCTCACGGCTCAGGTTCTCGATGAGGTTTCCGTGACTGATGATAGAGAAATCGGTGCAGAGTTCAGATAATTCCGACAGCAGATGACTTGAGATAAGGACGGTCACGCCCCATTCCTCCTGCAAGCGCCTTATGAGCTGACGCACCTCCACTATGCCCTCGGGGTCGAGACCGTTCACAGGCTCGTCAAGCACCATTATCTCCGGTTTCGGAAGAAGCGCCATACCGATCCCGAGCCTCTGCTTCATACCGAGCGAGAATCTGCCTGCACGTTTTCTTCCGGTGTCAGCAAGTCCGACAATGTCAAGTATCTCATCTATACGCTTCGCATCGGGATAGCCGCGCAGATAGCGGATATATTCGAGATTTTCCCTCGCTGTCATCGATTTCGCTATCAATGGCTGTTCGATCATAAAGCTCATTCTTGCGCGGGAATCATCAAGATTCTCGGAGCTTCCGAAGAATCCGAGCTCTCCGCTCGTCTGGAACATCATTCCAGCCATTATCTTCATTATCGTGGTCTTGCCTGCTCCGTTGGGGCCGATAAGTCCGCAGATATGTCCGCGTTCAACGGTCAGGCTGAAATCGTGAAGCACCTCCTTGCGGCGGTAGGACTTTGAAAGACCCCTCACGGTAATAGCGCTGTTTGTCATAGCGCCGCCCCCTTTCGTTTTCGTTATCCCCATTCTATCAGGCAATTGTTAAGAAAAGGTTAAGCAAAGGGTAAAGAATCCGTTAATTCACGAGACGGTAGCCCATTCCCCAGACCGTTTCGATGTATTCGCTGTCCGGGTCGAGCTTTTTCAGCTTAGTGCGGATATTGCTCATATGCACCTTCACAGTGCTGTCATCGCCGAGATAATCCTCGCCCCACACGCTCTCGAACAGGTTCGCCTTCGACCACAGCTTTGCCGGATTTCCGAGCATAAGCTCAAGTATAGCGAACTCCTTGCCCGTGAGAGCGAGCGGCACACCGAAGACCTCCGCTGTACCGGCTGTGACATCGAGTGTCAGGTCCTTGTGGGTCAGCACCTTCTTTTCCGGTACTTTTCCGGCTCCTCCGCTGTATCTCCGCAGCACAGCCTCCACGCGCACGAGCAGTTCATCGAGGTCGAACGGCTTCGTTATGTAATCGTCCGCGCCCATTCGTATCAGGTCTATCTTTGAGCGCGTATCGCTCTTCGCGGACACGACTATCACCGGTATATCCGAAAATTCGCGTATCCTTTGCAGCACCATATCTCCGCTTCGGAAAGGGAGCATCAGGTCGAGTATCAGCAGTGAGAGGCCCTCCTCCTCGCGGACGATGCGGACGGCATCGAGCCCGTTCAGCGCTGAGAGCGTCTCATAGCCCTGCGAGGACAGGAATTCGCATATCAGGCGGTTTATCTCCCTGTCGTCCTCAGCGGTCAGTATCTTTTTCATCGTACACCTCCGTCTGATATATCAACACAGCTCAGCAAGCGCTGCATCGGTTATCTCTTCCGGGAAGTCGATGACGCTCAGAAGCTTTATCGCGTTGCTTGAGCGGCATATTCCCTTGTGCAGTCGATAATCGAATTTGATGTCGCCCTCATCGAGCTGCTCGCAGAAGTAGTAGTTTTCGTAAATCCCGTCAAATGCCTCTGCAAGCTCGACATCGTGAGTCGCGACCATAAGCATACAATCGGCGTCGTTAAAATAGTGCAGTACAGCCTTTGAAGCGGCGATACGCTCCTTTGTGTTCGTACCCTTGAGTATCTCGTCTATCGCAAGGAACAGAAGTCTGCCCTGCTTCACTGTCTCGGTCATACGCTTGAGATACTTTATTTCGCGGATATAGTAGCTCTCGCCGGACGCAAGGTCGTCGCGAACTGCCATTGACGTTATGACTCCGCATTCCGGCACGCAGGCTGACTCGGCTGTGCAGGTGAAAACCGACTGCGCGAGAATGATATTTATCGCCACAGACTTTATGAACGTCGATTTTCCGGACGCATTTGAGCCTGTGAGGACGATGTTGCGCTCCTGTGTTATGTCATTCGGAACGGGCGAGGATATGAGCGGATGATAGATGCCCTTGAAGCTCATACGCTTTCCTTCGCTTATCTCCGGCACACAGTAGCTGCTCAGGCTTCTCCTGTACGAAGCTATCGCGATAGAGCAGTCGGTCTCGCCGACAAATCTGTATACTTTCGCATACTCCTCCTTCCGCTTCGCAAACGATGAAAGTGCGAAGTCGTAGATGATGAAATCGAGCATGAACGGGTCGATGAGATATGTCAGCAGGAGCACAGTATCGCCGGAATCTACCATAAGCCTGCTTAAGTTCAGTATATTCAGTATCGCAGACGATCTTTTCAGCTTCCGCAGGCTTTCTTTAACTCCGCCGGAGAGCTCCGGAACGACAGCGCTTATCGAATTTGCGGCATTTATCGTTGTTCCGACCGCCGAAAGAGTGTCGAGCTTCGATTCAAAGCTTGATTTCAGGAACATATGGATGATGAGATTCGTGAAGTATATCCCCGATCCGAGGAGCATAAACAGCGGACTTTTCAGAATAAGTGCGAGCAGCGGGCAGGCTATCAGCGCGGCAAGAAGCAGCGGATAAATGAACCTGTGCGGAAGAGCACGTGACTCCGCATCATCGGCGACTTCTATCGAATAATAGGCACTTGCAGGCTTCCCCACAGAATAGAGCACCTTCCTGACCCTGTTTCGCTTTTCCTCGTTTTTATCGTAAAAATCAGCAGTTTCGCTGCTCAGGACAGGATCATCTCCCCTTCTGCCGAGAATGTGCATAGATGAATAAAGGCACTGCTCGCCGGCATAGCTGTCAGTATGGTTCGCGCGCAGAAAAACGGACTGCATATCGAGATCGTCCCACGTTATCCCGTCGACAAGGTCGCATTCGCTGTGCAGCTTTTTCTCCCTTTCGTACAGAAGCGCGATATTCTCAAGTCTGTCTGGCGCGTCCCTGTCGATACGCTCACTGCTGCCGTAGCTATGGCGGATACGATAGTCTATCGCTCTCTTGTATCTGATATTCTGAATGACGATAACTGCGACCACAACCGCCGCGATCGATGCTCCGATTATGATGATACTCATTTTTTCTCCTTTTCGCGTTTTCTATTGTCAATATAGCACTATTATAGCAGATATTGCCGCAAATATCAAGGGAAAGCAGCGTCATACCGTCAGCAAGTGCAAAAAGGAACACCCCCATATCATCAGATACGGGGGTGCTTTTCAGCTTGAAGCTTCTTTACTTCTTCTTTGCATAGGATACGGGGAGGTCGGTTTGCTTTATCAGCTTTGCATCGAGCTGCTGGATAGTGAGTGCGTCCTTACCTGTGATACCGTCGCCGTTATCGTAAACGTCGCCGTTCTTTGCGCCCTGAGCCTTGAGAGCGTACTTGTCCTTGTTTGCAAGGCTCTGAAGGATAGCAACTGCGTCTGCAACTGTTACCTTCTTATCGAGGTTAGCGTCGCCCCAGAGAACACCGGAAGGCGTCTTTGTTGTGGTAGAAACGGGAGCCGGCTCCTCGCCATTGGCTGTTGTACCGTCGGGCTCAGTGCCCCATACGAGCTTGTCACCGGCGTATACCGTGATCTTGTCGGTGATCTCAGCTGCTTCGTTTACGTCCTCGAAGGAGACAAGATCAGCATAGCTGTAGTCGTTCTTGGAATCCCATACAACATCGTCGTAGGTCTCGAGGTCCTGCTTATAGCCGAGTGCGAACTGGAATACACGGCTTCCGTAGAAGTCACAGTCCTTCCACTGCATTTCAACATAGTATGTACCGTTATCGTCATACTTTGTGGGCGCAGTGAACTTTACCTCGTTCTTGTTGTTCGAGTATCCCTTCTCCTGATCGTAGTCGATACGGTAGAAGATGTAGTCCTCAGGCTTGTAGCCTGCGTCGATGAGCTCCTTGATATTGAAGTAATACCTTGCTCTGAGGTCACTCTCAAAGCGCGGAGGATCAACAGTTCTGTTGTAAACAACGACCTTGAGCTGAACGCTGCCTGTCTGCTCCTGATTCTTTCCGCCTGCTGCGTAGATACCTACGGGAAGCGGATTTCCGTCTGCATCTATCTGGTCGTACCCAGCCTTTGCATTTGCGGACATATCAAAATCGGGATTGATGTGGTTGTCCTTCTCGTACTTCTTGCCCTTGGCGCCGTAGAAGTGGTAAAGACCTGCGAGATCTCCGCAGAAGCCTGCGTTATAGTCGTCGGTTACCTCGTTGTAGATATAGTTCTTTGTCTCGTCGATGTGGAAGTCGTCGAGGTCGGGACCGCCTACGAGAGCGCCCCAGAGAGTGTGTACCTGGTGGATGAGGTTCTCCTGGCTCTGCTTGTCAGAGCAGTGAGAAGCACGGTGATGAGGCTGTGTAGCGTAGCTGTTGCCGTAGCCTACTTCGTATGCATAGCCCATCGGGTTCTTGCCGAGGATGTACTCCATCTGAGCCTCAGCCCACGGGAGGAATGTCTCATCGCCGGTGGTCTTTGCGTAAACACACGCACAGAGACCTGCTGCTGTATTGTAACGTGCCGAGCCGTAGCCGGAAACAACTGCCCAGCCCTTGGGTGACTTTGCAATGAAGTCGCTGCTGGTCTCGCTGTCCTTGAGGGCAGGTATCTCGTCACAGGTCATAGGAGTGTTCCAGAGGTAGTCATCCATACCGAAGTATTTGTGACCGTGAACAGGCTCATAGCCCCAGTCAGACGAATCGATGGTAGCAGCACAGCCCGACCAGTATTCAAGGTTGTAGCGGAAGATGTACCAGTCACGCGCTGTATTTGTAACAGGTGCGAGCTTAGCAAAAACTCCGCCCCATACTGTATCCCAGCAGTGTACCCAGATGTTCTGCCAGCAGTTGCCGGTGTCTGTGATGATACGCTTCATATAGCCGGTGTAGGGGTGAGCACCCTTGTCGTTGGTGGTCTCCTCATCTACAGCGATTATATCCATAATGTACTTGTCGTAAGCTTCCTTTTTAGCCTTTTCGATAGTTGCATCAGTTGCGCTCTTGGCATCCTCTGCCTCGGCAACTGCACAGTAGTAGAGCCAGACAGCTGCCCATGAGAGCTCATCGTAATCATAGCTTGAATGATAGAAGCCGCCGTCGTAGCCGAGAACGAGAGAGCTCGGAGTTGAACCGGGAGTCCATTCCTCCTGATGTGTCGCAACAGCGAATTCATAGAGTGCTCTTGCGTACTTGAGGCTCTCAGCTGCGTACTTTGCGTCTGTATCCTTGAAGTTGAGGTAGTTTATAGCGAGCGATGCAGCAGCGCCGGCGCACTGGTCGGGTGCAGGCATCTCAGTTGTTGCGAAATAAGCGGGACGCTTTACCGCGCAGCTTGATGAAGCAACGACTGTATCATCGACCTGAAGCTCAGGTGCGCACCAGTAGTTGTGGTCGTTGTTGCCTTCGCCGACCTGATAGCAATAAGCTACGACATTGTCCTTATCGTCGAGGAAGGTCGCCTTCATAAAGTAATCGTTTATCCAGCGGAGCTCGTCCTCGATGTGCTTCTGGAGCCCCATATCGATATATGCATCGCGGAACTCGTAATAGCCCCAGCCGACTGTTGAAGCTGAGTAGCTTCCCGGAAGGCCGAACTTTACGTGGTCACCGGCATCATGCCAGCCGCCTGTGAGGTCGAGAGTGCCGTTGCCGTCGGGGTCGAGGAACTTGCGGTTCTCGTCGATGAACTCCTGAGTCATCGTAACGCCCTCGTAAAGGCCCTTAGCTTCACTGAGACCGCCGTCGCCCTTGCCTTCGCCGATGGGCTGCTTGTCTTCCTTCTCCTCCTGCTTTTCACCGTTCGTCGAGCCGTCATTCTTGGCTTCGCCGTAGAGCTCGGGGAAGGGAACAACAGGCTGGAGCGGTATCTCGGCATCCTTTACGTGGCAGTCCTCACGCCACGAATAATAGCCGTCCTCGCCAACCTTGTCGCCGCACTTGTTTGCGTCGTAGAAGCAGAGCGCGAGCTGAAGAGCCTCTGCAAAATTGTGGTAGTTGTTCGGATTGTCCGGATCTACAACAGCAGCAGTCGCCGTAAATGAGCTGCTTCCGAGAAGAGTTGCCGCGGTGGTGATCACAGCCGCGCTCTTCTTAATAAAATCCGATCGTTTCATGCAATACTTCCTTTCAAAGAATTTCGCCCGAGAGGTCAGGCGTTTTATTTAAGCAGATTTTTCTCCTTGAGCCTGTCGAAAACTAATTTATAGCCATCGTTTCCGTCTTTGAGGGACCTGTTGACTCTGCTGATTGTTGCGGTGCTCGCACCGGTCTCGGTAACAATGCTGTTATAGACGCGGTGCTCATCGAGAAGCTTTGCTACGTGTAATCTCTGCGCGAACGATTTCAGCTCTATGCTCGTGCAGAGGTCGTCGAAGAATTTGTAGCAGTCATCAACGGATTCGAGAGTAAGGATAGCCTCAAAGAGAAGATCCATGCTATCAGATTTGATTTTGTCGATCATTGTTATTACTCCAATCTGCCGTAAGGCGTATAATGCGGAAATATTTCTTTGCTTTTACATTGTAACACAATACCGTGCAAAAGTAAAGTGTCAGGACAGTAAAAACTAAAAAATAAATAAAAATTTCCTTACATAATATAACACCTTTAGTATATGATAACATATTCTCAACAAAATGTAAAGAGTTAAAAAGCAAAAATCACAACTTTGTAAATTCTAAACAATTTGTCCGCAAACGCAATGTGTAACCTACATATTTAATTTTCAATTATTGCTTTTTTCCGCGAAATATGCTATTATTTAATCAGAAATTGCGATTGGAGGGATTGCATTATGTTACATATTTACACCGGAAACGGAAAAGGTAAAACAACTGCGGCAGTCGGTCTCGCAGTCCGTGCCGCAGGATCCGGACTTAAAGTGTACTTTTTGCAGCTTATGAAGAACGGGAGTTCCTCCGAGATAATGATGCTGAGAAAGCTCGGGATAAATGTAAGAACTGCACAGAGCTGCTGCAAGTTCACATTCCGGATGAACGAAGCGGAAAGAGCTGCCGCTGCTTCCGAGCACAACGCCATACTGAGCGAGGCGGCGGAGCTGATACGCACCGGAAGTGCCGACCTGATAGTGCTCGACGAATTCTTCTGCGCGCTGTCGGAGGAGCTGCTTGACCGTGAACTCGCCGAAAGAGTTGTTCTCGGTGACACAGGCGATACTGAGCTCGTCCTGACCGGAAGAGGCGCGTGCTCCCCCTTCACCGAAAAAGCCGATTATATCACGGAAATGATGCCGTTGAAGCATCCCTATGATAAAGGGACAGCAGCACGAAAGGGCATCGAATTCTGAAAAATGCGCAAAAAAAGAGAGCCGAAGCTCTCTTTTCGTGACCAGACCGATAAGCCGGGTTCTGTCGTGCGCGGCAATTTATCTACGCTTACCGTCGCCGGTAAGCTCAAGCCGTCATTACTCCGCATCCGCCGAGCAGACGTTAAGATACGAAGCACCAATAGACGTTGCATCGGGTAGGGTTTACATGGCAGCACGGTCTCCCGTGCTCCGGTGAGCTCTTACCTCGCCTTTCCACCCTTACCGCATAAAGCGGCGGTATATCTCTGTTGCACTTGCCCTAAGGTCGCCCTCGGCTGACGTTATCAGCTACCCTGCTCTGTGATGCCCGGACTTTCCTCATAAACTAAAACGTTTCCGCTGCCGCGTAGTCTGCTCGAAGAATATTTTATCATTTTCCGGCAGTTTTGTCAAGTAAAAGCTTTATTCAGGGCGATCCCCCTGAGCGGAGCGCTTCCAAGGCAATATGTGAGACTTTGCCACACGTCCCGCCAGAGGAGCCCAGTATTAGTCCGAATAGCTTTTTGCTCAGTTCATTTTCTTGTAGCGCGCCATGAGCGACATAAGGTCGTATTTGCACATATCCGGTCTTGTCTCCATAAGCCGCTGCTGTGTCACGAGACAGGGATTCCTGCGGAACTTGTCGCTGCGCTCGCCCGAACGCCAGCCGATAGATGCCATATAGCTGCACCAGCGGCGATGCTCAAGTGAGGCTATCTGATACGCGAAGCCGTCTTTTTTCAGCTCCTCGAGCAGCTCCTCCTCAGAGCCGTTCATCTGCCATGCAGAGCCGGTGTAGTGCATAAGCCTGCCCTCTCTGCCGATGAGCTCCTCCAGCTTTGCTGAGAGCTCCGCCCCATCCTCCGCTGCGAGCTTGGGGATAATATCGTCCTTCACCTCGTCGTGATAAGCGGCAGCCTTGCTCGACGAACGGCGGAAAAGCTTCAGCCTGTTCCATTCCTGCTCGGGGTCAGCGTCGGAATTGTCCGCTGCGGTGGTCTCGCCTGCTGAGACGAGAGCGATATTGTTGTAGAAGTGATTGTAGTCCTTTGCACTGCGGTCTATCGCGCGGTTGAGTATCATATCAAGGCTTATGACGCAGCTTCTGTCCTCGATGAGGCTCACATCTTCAAGCGCACCTGTATCTCCAGAAATATAACCTGCAAGGCGGCGGTCGGAATCCATTCGCATAAGCACAGGCGGATGAAGCTCCTTCTCTGCGAAGAGCTCAGCAAGCTGCATTGCGCAGTTCACCGCAAGGTCGATGTCCTCAAGTGCGATGACGGCATATGTATACGGCTCGGAATCAAGCTTGCTGCGGACGGTATCATAGAAATCGAAATGCTCCACGTTCATTTCAAAGAAGTTTATCGTGAGCGTGCCGTCAGCAGCATCGCTCTTCAATGTGATGCTGTTTTCGCCGGTGTCGAAGGTCTCGCGGCTGAATCTGTTGAGGAATGCCGCTTTTTTAGACTTGATACTGCTGTCGAAAACATCTATGACGACCTTGTTCTGCTCGTGGACGATACCGAGGTTCATCGCCTGCAATACCGCCTGCTGACCGAGCTGTCCGAGCCCGGCAACGAGCAGATGGACATTCCATTCGCGCAGCGGTGTTTCCGTGCCCTTGTATACCGTGTGGAGCGGATGATCGGAGTACATCTTGTGTATCTGCATTTCCGGCAGACCGACAACTTCAAGGTCGAACAGAGCGTCCGAGCCCGATGAGCTGTCGTAGTATTCGGCGATAAGACGTCCTATACCGTCGTCCTCACACCTGCACGAGACCTTCGCTCCGCTCGCGAGCCTTATCCTTTTGCCGTTCTCCTTCGCATTCAGGCAGAAGAGCTGGAGCAGCGAGAAATTGCGTATCGACGAGCTCTCAAACAGTATGATGTCTGTCGCCCTCTGTATCTTCGTCCGCGAGAGCAGCGACTCAAGCTCGTCCTCCTGCGCTTTCAGCACGTCTATGGTGTGTATGAAATAGCCGGCTTTGTTGAGCTGATACGTCTCCTTCTGCCCTATTGATTCCGTCGTTATGATGTGTATGCAGGTCTTTTCCCCGGAGGAGCTGTTGTTTTTCAGCATTGCACGTACATCGTCGTTGTAGCCGAACACCACAACGTTTCGTTTGTTCCTGTCCCTGCGGAAGAACACGATGAACCTCAGCATACGCTCGAGGAACTTGTATATGAAGGAGATAGTGCAGTATGGCGCCGTAAATACCGCGACACAGTATGCGTAGCCGACACCCTTGCGCAGAGGCGAGGGCTCGTCCTTCATAAATGCTACTGTGTCCTTTATCGTGACCGACGCCTTGAATCCGAATGCGTTGATACTGTTTTGCAGCACGAGCAGCACCTTGAAGAACGGCTCGTAGCTGCTGTAGTATATCAGACCCTGCAATGTGGCGATAGAAAATGAAACTACGGCAAGAATGAATATCAGCCGTGTCGTCCTTGTACTGCTCTTGTTCTTTTTCATCTCAGTTTTCCTTTCACGATTCTCCGAGAGCTGCGAGGTATCCCTTCGCTGCATCGAGGAGCTGCTGTGTGGAGTATACAGGGAAAAAGCCCGTTTTATTCCTGTCTTCGTCGCTGATGAGCACTATGTCACTGCCGGAAGGAGCAGCCGAAAAATCATCGATTTTGTAGCGGACAGCAAACTTCTCTGTGTCGAGCAGCCATGCCTGTGAATCGTCCCACACCACAAACCTGTGAGAAGCGTCAGAAGCAGACTGTATCGCGAGCAGGGCAGCGCTTGAGCTGTCGTGTCCACTTATCTGCTCCGCGTTTACGCTGCCGGATCCGAGACGGCAGCTTCTTCCCGTACAGCCGTTCTCGTCCATCTCATAGAGCTTGGAATCGCGGCAGAGAACAGCGAATCTATCCTCTGTCACCGGAGCAACGGAAACAGGCTCCTGACTCGTTCCGACGAGCGATACCTGTGCCTTCTGCTTGCCGGAAACGGCGTCGAACAGCGTAACTGTGCGGTCGCTGAACATCACACCGACAGTGCTGTCGTTCTGCCAGAAGATGTGCTGAACTGTGCGTTTTTCATCTGCATCTGCGTCGTATTCAAGTGTGAGATGCTGACCGAGGTCAAAATCGTGTATTATCAGTGAGGTCTTCTTCCCGTCTGTGTTGAACTGAGCAAGAAGAGCTGCTTTTTTACCGCGGACCGCATACTTTGATCCGATGATCTCCTTGTCAAGAGTTGATTTGCCATCCTCCTTAGGACACCACTGCTTTACCTCACCGCTCGCAGAAACATAGTTTATGCTGCGATCAGAATCGGAAATATAGAACACTCCCTCCCCTGTCGGGATGAGCTTCATATCTGATCGGTTTACGTGCGGAGCATCGGTCAGTATCCGCGATTTACCGTCAGGGATGCTGACAGCTGCTGTCAGATCGTTGGCGGAATATCCCCCACTCCCGTTCTCGGGCGAAGCGTTTACGATGACTGTATCCTTGCCTGCGAATGCTGCGCCATTTATCCTGTGACCGGAAAGTGACGATACCTCGCTGCACTTACCGCTGCCGCGATCATAGATGAAGAGGCGGTTCGTGAGCTCGTCACCGCTGCCGTATTCTCCGTCAGGGTAGTGAACCGCCGATATAACGGCATAGTCTCCGCCTTCCGAAACTGCAAGGACATTGCGGTCATACATATACTCGCCGACTTCTATCTCTGTGTACATCGGATTATCCTTCACATACTGGATATACGCTGTGTTGGAGCTGCTGTCGGCAGTCACGTATCTGCCGCGGCTGTAGCTGCACAGCGATAATGCCGTATCCATCGTCTGCACTCTGTAGGCTGCGTTGTCGGCATCATTGCCTGTGATGAAGCTTCCGATACTGAGCGTATACTCCTCGCCGCTGCTGAGAGTGAACATAATGAGTCCCGTGCGCGTATAGGAAACATCTATGATCTCGCTGTCGAGCGGGATAGTCTTCATCACGCTTCCCGTCTCATAGTCAACGAGCGCGATAGCTGCTTTTGTCGTAACAGCAAGGATCGCGTGCTCATTTTTTGCACAATCAGCCGGCATAAGGAACATATCTCCGTTTGCCTGGTAGTTCACGGGGAGCTTTGCCGTCCACTTCTTCTCCTTCATATCGGGCGAATAGCGCGTTATCGAAGTCAATGAACCGAGTACTTGCACATTTGCCGAAGCAACTACCGGCTCGTTCTCGATGAAGCGCAGAGAAGCAGAGCGGATCCCGTTTGGATCACCTTCCACCTCTATAGTCTCACCGGCAGACAGTGTGCCATCCTTTATCTCGAACGTCCTGTATACATTGTCATACGTGAAGTAGGCATAGATAGTGTCCCCGACAACGGCATCGATGCTGTAATCCATCATCAGACCGCTGACGCTCGGGAAATCTCCGCCGAGGACAACATCCTTGGTTATGCTGCCGGTCTCAGCGTCTATCACCTCAAGATGTGTGTCATTGCCTATGATGTGTGTGCCGTCGGGCATAACATTCGCATTTCTGTACAGACGGAGAATGTTCTTCTCGCCGTACACTATCGGATAGTAATTATATGCATTCTCGGAGGCAGGCGCCTTCCACCTGACCTCGCCTGTAGCTCCGTCGAGCCGCCATACGGTGCTGTCGGAATTGGCTACGTAGACATCGCCGCCGGTCCCGGGCTCGTCTTCATCAACTGAGTGGACAAAGCTTGTGTAGACCTTGTTGAAGATCGGGGAATTCTCGTATGTCATTCTCGAAGGCGACCCCACCTTGTTGTAGTATGTGCCTGTCTTGTCACGGCTGACATCGAAATGAGCTGTGAGGGTGTTGGAGCTGCTGTTCCCGGCGGAAGCAAACTCACTGTCAGCACCTGTCAGCTTCTTTATCAGCTTTCCGGTCTCAGCGTCCCAGAAATAGATACCTGTTGCGTCCTGCGAAACGATAGTCTTTCCGCCGCCCATAAATGAGAGCTGCTCGACTGCGCACTCGTGTCTGAGAGAGAGCTGCGGAGAGAGCTGACTGTGGCGGAACATTCCGAGCTCGCGTGAAAGTGCATACTCAGCCTCGGGAAGCACGGGCTTGTCCTCGCCCTCAGCAGGAAGAGCCTGAACAGCCTTCTGTATCGCCGGGATAAGGCTGTTCTCCTTAAACAGGTTCTCCGATTCGGAAGCAAGATGTCCGGCGTTCTCAATGAGAAGGTCGCTGTTCTTCCGGGCTATCTGCTCATTCTGCTCCTTTATCTGGCTGTTCTGCTTCTTTATCTGTACGTTCTTACTGCTGATAGTGACAGCAGAGGCAACACTGATAACGGTGATGAGCGAAAGGATACCGGATACGCCGCCGAATATCCTTCTTCTGCGTGCAGCCTCGCGGCGCTTCTCGCGCTGGAAGAGGTCGTTGAAATCGCAGCCGAGCAGAGGCGCAGCGATACGCAGGTACTCGGTATTGAGCTTCTTCATCGACTCCTTGAGCGTATCCGCCTTGATATTGGCAGCAAGCGGCTCTACCTCGACCTTTACCGTGACCTCCTCGCCCTTTTCGTTGGTGGTGGTCATCTCGGTATATGTGAGCTCCTCGGGGAAGGATTCCTGCGGCTCACCGCTTACGAGGAGGGTTATGATATTCTCATTCGTGTTGCCGTGAAGCTCGCGGAAGCGTGTGAGCTCCTGCATACACCACTTTGATTCGGTGTATTTCGGAGAGCATATGACTATCAGGTACTCTGATGTCTCGATGGCATTCCTTATGTCCTCGCTGAGGTCGCTGCTCGACTGAAGCTCGGAAACATCGCGGAATATGCGCCAGTTATCCTTGGTCTTGCCGAGATTTTTCGGCGGCTTGTAGGATTCGAGCAGCTTTTGCAGCTTCTCCGCCGCCTGCATATCTGGTTCAAGGTGGCGGTAGCTGATAAAGGCTTTATATTTGTATTCGGGCATTGTATTTCTCCTTATTTGAGCTTATTTGTACATACATTAACAATTTTACCACATCACAGAGCAAAATGCAACCCCGTATTTTAACGGTTGAGCTGTTGAAAAAATCAGATTTGAAAGGCTGGCACATCTCCCTGTAAAACAGAAAAGACCTCACATACAGTGAGGTCTCAGGCTGTCAAAAAACTCAGTTCATTTTAAGGGACGCCCTCACTTGCAGGGCGTCCCCTCTCTGAAAACAGTCCACTGGACTGTTTTCAGATTCACCCCTTGCGGAGCGCTTCGAAGGCAATATTTGGGGCTTTGCCCCACACCCCACCAGAGGCGCCGCCTCTGGACTCCGCTAAAGGGTCATAGACCCTTTAGAATCCCAGTATTAGTCCAATTAGACTTTTTTACAAACTGAGACCTCACATACAGTGAGGTCTCTTTCATCTTTATTTTGCAGCAGCTTCTTCGTCGGTGTGACGTATCTGCGCACGCTTTATCTTGCCGCCGAGAGTCTTGGGAAGCTCATCAACGTACTCGATGACACGGGGATACTTGTAGGGAGCTGTCTCGCGCTTTACGTGGTCCTGAAGCTCCTTTGTGAGCTCGGGAGAGGGCGTGTAGCCCTTTGCAAGTACGACGGTCGCCTTTACTACCTGACCGCGTATCGGGTCCGGAGCACCTGTGATAGCGGATTCAACGACTGCCGGGTGAGTGAGCAGAGCACTCTCGACCTCGAACGGTCCGATACGGTATCCGGAACATTTGATAACGTCATCATTTCTGCCGACGAACCAGTAATATCCGTGAGAATCACGCCATGCAACATCGCCGGTATCGTAGTTTTCGCCGCCGAGAACAGCCTTTGTGAGCTCGGGGTCCTTGTAGTAGCCGCAGAACAGACCTGTCGGGTGGTGCTTGTCGATACCGCAAGCCATTATGCTGCCCTCTTCACCGTCTTCAGCCTCGGTACCGTCCGGGCGGAGGAGGTGGATATTGTAGAGCGGAGAAGGCTTTCCGGTCGAGCCGGGCTTGGGGTCTATCCACGGAAAATTTGCGATAAGTACGGTGCCCTCGGTCTGACCGAAGCCCTCACGCATCTTCTTGCCCGTGAGCTCGTAGATTCGGTTGAATACCTCGGGGTTGAGAGGCTCGCCTGCATTGCAGAAATTCTGTATCGAGGAGAGGTCGTACTGAGTCATATCCTCCTGGAGCATAAAGCGGTACATAGTAGGCGGAGCGCAGAAGGTAGTGAGCTTGTAATGGCTGATGACCTCGAGAATATCCTTGGCATTGAATCTTCCGGTAAAGTCATATGCGAACTGTATCGCGCCGCATATCCACTGTCCGTAGAGCTTGCCCCAGCCGAACTTTGCCCAGCCGGAATCGGAAATGGACATATGGAGCTTGTTCTCCTGCACCTGATGCCAGTATTTGGCTGTTACGATGTGTCCGAGCGGATGTGCGAAATTGTGACATACCATTTTGGGCATACCTGTTGAGCCCGATGTGAAGTAAATGAGCATCGTATCGGTCGCCTTTGTAGCCTCTTCACCTGTGGGGCGCTCGAAAGTATCGGGATATTTAGCTATCTCGTCCTCGAAATAGTCCCAGCCCTCGCGCGGCTCTGCAACAGCTATCCTGCGGCGGAGAGTCTTTATCTCCGGAGCAGCAGCGTCTATCTGTCCGCGGATGTACTCATCGTCACAGGCGATGATAGCGGATATTTCAGCCATATTGCCGCGGTATGCTATATCGTGTGTTGTGAAGAGCAGATTTCCGGGGATGAGTATTACTCCGAGCTTGTGGAGAGCTGTGGCGATTACCCAGTATTCCCAGCGGCGGCGGAGTATAAGAAGAACTACATCGCCCTTCTTCAGACCGAGACTGCGGAAATAATGGCAGGTCTGATTCGAGAGCTTTGAGATGTCAGTGAATGTGAATGTACGCTCCTTCTTGTCATGGCTGAGCCATACGAGCGCTTTTTTATCGGGCTCCTGCTTTGCCCATTCGTCAACGATGTCCCAGCCGAAATTGAAGTCCTCCGGGACATTTACGCGGTAATTCTGTACGAAGTCCTCGTATGAATCAAATTCGATACGGGGCAGATAGCGGTCTAAAAGCATTTTATATTAACTCCTTTTTATTTGCGTTATGCCTATTCAGCTATCATAGTCAGGAATCTTGCCTTGCTGTCGCCGTGGCAGCGCTGACCGTGCGGATAGGTGGGATTGAAATATATTGAATCGCCCTCGTTGAGGATTATCTCCTTGTCCTCGAACACGACAGCGATGCTGCCCTTGAGCACGAGGTTGAACTCCTGACCTGTGTGGGTAACGAGCTTTGCAGGCTCATCTGACGGCTCGAGAGTTACGAGAAGCGGCTGCATTATCTTGTCTGCATAGCGGAATGCAAGGTCCTTGAAACGATAGCCCGGGAATCGGCTCACGCTCTTTCCGTGACCGCGGCGGACGACCTGATATGTATCTATACGGCTCGGCTCGCCCGTGATAAGCTCGTTGAAATCGACCTTGAACTTGTTGGCGATCTCGTAGATGACGCTTATCGGGAAGTCTCCGTTCTGCTCATAGCCTGCATACTGCTCTGTTTCAAGTCCGAGCTCTTTTGCAAGCTGTTCCTGTGAATAGTCGCACACCTCACGCAGCTCGCGGATGCGTGCAGCGATCTCATTAATGCTTTCCATATTGCAACCTCCATTATATGATCTTCCGCCGCAGCGGTGCGGCAAAACCGAAGCCTGCCGCATATCAAACTTCATTATACCACAAACAGGCAGCATTTGTCAAGGAGCGGCAAAGCTGTCCGGAGCGGAAGTTTATCTCCGCGTCCCCTTGCTATTTGGCTCGGCATATGTTATAATACATAAGACTTTACATTTCTTTGACATAAAGTTTGAAATTAGGAGATGATACTATGAAACACTTCGACCGCAAGGATATTGCCCGCAATGCATTTATGCTCAATGGCAAGCTTGCTCGCAAGGGCTATGACTGGTGGTGGCACTCATTCACGGGAGTTGACGCGGAGACCGGCGAGGAAAAGGCGTTTTTCATCGAATTCTTCGTCTGTAATCCTGAGCTTGCCGAGGACGAGCCAGTATTCGGTCAGCTCCACGAAAACGCTAAGAGACGCAAAAAGCCGTCATATCTGATGGTGAAGGCAGGCTGCTGGGGCGGGGACGCCTGCCAGCTCCACCGCTTTTTCCCGTGGAACGAGACCAGCATCACGACAGGTGTGCCGTTCTCGATAATCGCCGGCGACTGCTATGCGAGCGAGGACAAGCTCGCCGGAAGCATCAGCATAAGTCCCGAGGAAGCCGCTGCTCATCCCGAGTGGATGTGCGACTCCGGAGAGATGTCGTGGGAGCTAAATGTCGACAAGAAGATAGCCTTCAACGTCGGCTACGGTGCAGGCAGCATAATGCGTGCACTCAACGCCTTCGAGATGTACTGGCACGCAGAGGGCATGAAGACGCATTTTTCCGGGACTGTCACTATGAACGGCAGAGTTTACAACGTCGCCCCCGAGACCTGCTTCGGCTACGCTGACAAGAACTGGGGCGCAGACTTCACTTCGCCGTGGATATGGCTCTCGTCGAACTGTATGGAGAGCAGGATAACCGGCAAAAAGCTCGAAAACAGCGTATTCGACATCGGCGGCGGAAAGCCGAAGGTGTTCGGTGTATCGCTCGACCGTATCCTCCTCGGTGCATTCAGCTATGAGGGAAGAGAATTCGAGTTCAACTTCTCGAAATTCTGGACAAAGCCGAAGACCCTGTTCAGGGCATTCGAGACTGAGACCGAGATAGTATGGCACATCGAGCAGTCCAACCGCAGATACGTTATGAGAACGTGCATACACTGTCCCAAGAGTGAGATGCTGCTGATAAACTACGAAGCTCCCGACGGCTCGAAGAAGCACAACCGTCTGTGGAACGGCGGCACAGGCAAGGGCAGGATAAAGCTGTTCAGAAAGAAGGGCGGCTCGCTCGAGCTCATCGACGATATTGCAGTATCACACGTTGGCTGTGAATACGGCGAATTCTGCTGAGCAGAGAATTGTCCGTTATATTACGAATACAAAATGAAAGAGCTGTCTGACACACACACCGTTCAGACAGCTCTGTTTTTTATGTATCGGTCATTTATCGAGTCTCTGCTCGAATTCCTCGGCAGGAAGCGGCTTATCGAAGTAGAAGCCCTGCGCGAGCGAGCAGCTGTTGTCCTTTAGGATACGCACCTGATTCTCAGTCTCAACGCCCTCAGCGATACAGTCGAGACCAAGCTCCTTCGCCATAGCAACAACGTATTTGAACATAATGCTGCGTGTGCTGTGGGAATTCTCGCCGTCGACAGGAAGGAAATTCCTGTCGAGCTTGAGTACGTTCCACGGTATCTCACGAATGAGATTGAGCGAGGACTGCCCGATACCGAAATCATCCACAGAGGTGCGGATGCCCTCCTGCTGGAGACCGCTCACGACGCGCTTGAGCTCCTTGAATTCAACATCGTTGGTCGAGCCGTTGAATTCTATCTCGATGAGACTGTGCGGCACACGGTACTTGTCCACGACCTCGATAATGTGGTCGGTGAGGTCCGGTTCATTGAGATTCTTCCGAGAGAGATTGACAGAGATGCGCACCACCTGCTTGCCTTCGTCTGTTCTGCGGCGAATATCGCGACAGACCTGCTCAAGCATATAGAAGTCGAGCTGGCAGATGTCCGAGCTCTGCTCGAGTATCGGTATGAATTCTCCGGGGAGTATCACCTCGCCGTTGCGCTCCCAGCGGCAGAGAGCCTCCGCGCCTGTTATCTCCTCGGACTGAAGGTCGGTCTTGGGCTGGTAATACACCTTGAATTCGCCGGTCGCAAGAGCTTCCGGGAAGAGCAGCCGCACGCCGTCCTCGGAGTCCGAGCCGGTGAGGAGCTTGTCATCAAAGAAGACGATATTCTCCGATGAATTGCTCTTTGCAGCCTTTGTTGAGGCGAGTATCTTGTCCATAATATCGCCGGGATCCTCGTAGCGGAAGCCGTCCGGTATTCGGAAAACGCCCGTGCTTGCGGAGACGTTGACACGCTTTGACTTTGCAGGATCATACAGCACCGGCACGCCCTTGAGTATCTCAAGAACGTCAATGAGCAGGCTGTCATCGAAGAGCGACACGAAATTGTCTCCCCCGACGCGGCAGACGATACCATCATCGCCTATCATTTCCTCAAGCATAGTGAAATAGTTCCTGATGACGACATCGCCGGCATTTCTGCCAATTTCCTGATTTATCTGCGAAAAATGGCGCAGATTGAAGTAAATGGCAGTACGTGTGCTGAGCTGCTTCTTTTCGTTGAGCTGCTCCACATAACGGAAAAACGAGCGGATATTGCGATAGCCGTTGTCATCATAGAATGTGAGACGTTCAACGACCGTCTGCAAACGGTTCCGGCTTATGAATGTCAGCACCATCTTCATTACCAGGTCGACCTTTTCACGCTCCTCCGGGCTGAGCGGAGCCGCCGTTGAAGGCATATACACTCTGCATTTTGCGACACTCATAGATTTTGTGACGATGCGGCGTCCCATAACTTCCTTGCCGCCTTCTCCGCTGTCGTAACAGACGAAGACCTCGCCGCGTCCGGATTTTTCGTGGCTGAGGCTTTTGTAGAATTCGGTAACACCCTTTGAAACGCGGAAAAGCTTGCATAGTCCTGCAAGAGCGTTGTTTATTCTGTCCAAGTCGAGACCTTCGGTATCAACCATAGCTGTGATGAGCTTTTCGAGCTCGCGGTAATAAATATTGAGCTTGTCGTTATCCATAATTGCTCCCCCTTACGCAATAAGATGACGATTTATTATATAATTTCATCAATTATAACACATTATTGGAGAAATATCAAGGGGCAAAGAGAAAAAAACTGCGACCAACAATGCTCTGCTGCGACACGCCATATCAAAAATACTCCCCTCTCAGTGTCAGTGCAATCCGCGGCGATAATTTTTCTCTCTGTTCAGCTTTGCCGCGAAAGCAGGAGGCGGCGACACGCCATATCAAAAATACTCCCCTATCAGTGTCAGTGCAATCCGCGGCGATAAACTTCCGTTCTGTTCAGATTTGCCGCGAAAGCAGGGAGCGGCGACACGCCATATCAAAAATACTCCCCTCTCAGTGTCAGTGCAATCCGCGGCGATAATTTTTCTCTCTGTTCAGCTTTGCCGCGAAAGCAGGAGGCGGCGACACGCCATATCAAAAATACTCCCCTCTCAGTGTCAGTATGAGCCGCGGCGATAAACTTCCATTCTGTTCAAGTTTGCCGCGATACAGGCAGCGGCGACACGCCGCATTGACTTTTTGTGCGGAGTATGATAGAATGAAAGTACAATAATACTGTACTGCTATGCAGTATATGACAGGAGGAAAAATATGAGTTCAAATGTTAGACCCGAAAGCATGGAGAGGATCACAAATGAGGCTCTCGCAAATGCTTTCATCGACGAGCAGGTAAAGGAGCTCCGCGCTCAGATCGGCGACAAGAAGGTACTTCTCGCACTCTCGGGCGGTGTTGACAGCTCCGTTGTTGCTGCGCTCCTTATCAAGGCTGTAGGACAGCAGCTCGTTTGCGTACACGTAAACCACGGTCTTCTCCGTAAAGGAGAACCCGAACAGGTCGTTGAGGTGTTCCGCAACCAGATGAATGCCAACCTCATCTACGTTGACGCTGTCGACCGCTTCCTCGATAAGCTCGCAGGCGTTGCCGAACCCGAACGCAAGCGCAAGATAATCGGCGCTGAGTTTATCCGTGTATTCGAGGAGGAGGCACGCAAGCTCGACGGTATCGAATTTCTCGCCCAGGGCACTATCTACCCCGACATCATCGAGAGCGACGGCGTAAAGGCTCACCACAATGTCGGCGGTCTGCCTGAGGATATGCAGTTTGAGCTCGTTGAACCGATAAAGCTCCTGTTCAAGGACGAGGTCCGCGTTGTCGGAAAGGCTCTCGGTCTGCCGGATAATATGGTGTTCCGTCAGCCGTTCCCGGGTCCCGGACTCGGTGTGCGCTGCCTCGGCGCTATCACACGCGACCGTCTCGAGGCTGTCAGAGAGAGTGACGCTATCCTCCGCGAGGAATTCGCCAAAAACGGTCTCGAAGGCAAGGTTTGGCAGTATTTCACAGCCGTTCCGGACTTCCGCTCCGTCGGTGTCAAGGACGGCAAGCGCACCTTCGCCTACCCGGTTATCATCCGCGCTGTCAATACGACCGACGCTATGACTGCTACTGTCGAAAACGTTCCCTTCGAGCTCCTCCAGCACATCACAGCTCGTATCACCGCGGAAGTCGAGAACGTAAACCGCGTCCTCTACGACCTCACCCCCAAGCCCTCGGCTACTATTGAGTGGGAATAATGCAAACGTTTGCTAAAATGGCGTAATACCGTGCTTTTCAAGGTACGGTTGAGCCGAATGGCAACGATTTGGCAACATTTCTCTATCATCGACAACAGTAACATAAATATTGTCTGAAAAGATAAGAGCTATCTGATTCGTATTGGAATCGGATAGCTCTTTTGTTTTGTGAATATGAACCGATTAAGATACGGTTTTGGAACGTGAAAACAATTCGCGGCTCAGAAAAACGGAACCGCGAATTTGCGCGCGCCCGCTCGGCACTGTAAAGGTGGAGCAATGTGAAGTCAGGTGCGACTGTTCCGGTCTCTAACATAATAATTCTTTCTTTCGTATTTTAGTATTCAGCCTATAAACTGCCGGCTATATTCCGGGATGAAACAGGTGCTGATGTACTCGGTCACAAGTTCGTTGTCTGTTCCGGGCATTGTGAGTTGCATACTGTGCTCTCCTTTACGGCGAGTCGGATAATTCGGCGAGGGTATTTTTCTTCGCAGTTATCGGTCATAGCGTATCGACTTCATAGTTTATACTGCATGAAATTATTGTTGTGTGTAAATCCGAACGCCGTGTACAGCTTGACGCCCATATCCGATGCCGTGATCTGAACAGTTCCGCAGCCGCAGTTCCTTGCCTCATCTACCACAAGCTTCAGAAGCTCGCTTGCAATGCCTTTACGACGATATTCCTTGTCCGTGAACATACTTGACAGCAGTCCTATCCTGCCGCTGGGACAGCCGAAATACGGCGGCTTTTCTACGAATGACATTCCGCTTGTGCCGATGATCTTATCGCCGTCAAGGGCGAGCCAAGCCACAAAAGAGCCGTCAGCCATATGCCGTGTGTAATAGTCTTTCAGTGCAGGATAGAGGTCGATATCCTCTTTTGCACCTTCCTCCCGAAGCTGGTTGATCCTCATTTTTATAAATGTATCAAGCTCATTACCGGTCAGCTTTCTGTATTCTATTTCCATAAAACTCTCCACCCCTCCTTATAATGTACACATTATACCACAGCAAGCTTTGCTTTTCAAGCAATTTATCGCCAGATCCGCAATAAACTACTGCAATAGCTATTGACTTTGCTCAATAAAAATGATATAGTGACAATAGGATGTGCAATTCTATCATACAATACGAGGGCATTATGAAACGTATTATTAAGGAATATGTGACAGAAACTGTCTTCAAGCGGTATGAAATAACAGAAATATAACGGTGACATAACATTTCATAATAAAGGAGAAACGTTATGCAGAACTATACACTCGCAAACGGCGTGCAAATACCCGCTGTCGGTCTCGGAACATGGCAGACACCTGATGATGAGACAGGCTATCAGGCTGTTCTCTCGGCACTGAAGCTCGGTTATAGGCATATCGACACAGCGCAGGGTTACAGGAATGAAGATATTCTAGGAAGAGCAGTCAGGGACAGCGGCATCTCCCGTGAAGAAGTCTTCATCACCTCAAAGCTCGACAATCCAAATCACGGATATGACAACACAATGCGTTCCTTTGAAGAAACACTGCAACGATTAGGAACGGACTATGTTGATCTTTTCCTTATACACTGGCCAAATCCGCTGCAATACCGCAGCACATGGCAGCAGACTAACGCAGAGACATGGAAGGCTTTTGAGGAGTTCTATCATGCCGGAAAAATAAGAGCGATCGGCATCAGCAATTTCAGACAGCATCATATCGATGAGCTGCTGAAAACGGCTGAAATTACGCCAATGGTTAATCAGATACGGCTTTGTCCGGGAGATACACAGGACGAGCTGGTAAAATATTGCAGAGAGCGTAATATCCTTCTTGAAGCATACAGTCCGCTTGGTACGGGACAGATATTCAAGGTCCCGGAAATGCAGGCACTTGCGGAGAAATACCATAAGAGCATCGCACAGATATGTATACGCTGGAGCCTGCAAAACGGTTTCCTGCCGCTCCCTAAGTCGGTCACAGCCGAGAGGATACGTGAAAATATGGATGTATTCGGTTTTGATCTGTCGGACGAAGATGTCAGTCTTATCGCCGGTCTGACCGGCTGTGTAGGACTATCCAAAGATCCGGATACTACCAATTGGTAAAATATGCAATAAGAGAAAAAGCAAGCAGCCTGTTTAAAACCGGTTGCCTGTGTTTTTATTGCCGAGGCTAAATCAAACGATCGAATTTGCAGGCTGCTCCTGAAAAATAACAGTTTTTATGCTATGATAGTAATATCTCCACAAACAGGCGGTGAATCCATTGAAGCGAAAGACCGCACAGGACGCATAGAGTATCCAAGTGTCAGAAGCCGTTAACAAACTGCAAATGCCGTAAACGGCGAGTTTACGGCATTTTTTTGCGTGAATATTAAAAGTTACGGACCCATTATGAGGCACGGAAAAATTCGCGGCTCAGAAAAACCGGACCGCGATTTTGCGTGCGCCGCTCGGCGCCGGCTCTTTGACGTAAAACGAAAAACCGGGCGGTAAAAACCACCCGGTCTGCACAGTGTTCCGATAATGTCAAAAGGCGATATGAGCCCTTATCTGATACGATATTTGCTTCAGTCTGCGATGAACACAGAGAATGCCTTGTAAGCCATATACAGGTCAAGCTTTGAGATAGCCTCGTAGGGAGCGTGCATCGCAAGCACCGGAACTCCCATATCAATGGTATCAACGTCGAGGTTCGCGATATATGCCGCAACGGTCCCGCCGCCGCCCATATCGACCTTGCCGAGCTCACCGGTCTGCCAGATAACGTCCTTGCTGTCCATAAGACGTCTGATACGTCCTGCGAACTCTGCGGACGCATCGGAAGTGCCCGACTTTCCTCTTGCTCCTGTATATTTCGTGATGCAAACACCTCTGTTGACATATGCGCAGTTGTTCTTCTCGTTCACCTCGGGATATGTTGGGTCGAACGCTGCATTAACGTCAGCGGAAAGGCACTCCGAAGCCGAAAGTACGTGTCTGCCGTTCGAGCCGTGAGCTTCGGCTATGTCGTGGATGAAGTACTCGAGGTATGAAGAGCAGAGTCCGGTATTTCCGTCGCTTCCGGTCTCTTCCTTATCCGTGAGAACAGTGACTACAGTGTGAACGGGAGCCTTGCAGTCGAGCGATGCCCTGAGTGCAGGATATGCACAGCAGCGGTCATCATGACCGTAGCCGCCGATGAAGCTCCTGTCGAAGCCGATGTCCCTCGCCTTGAACGCAGGTACAGCCTCAAGCTCGGAGGAGATGAAATCAGCCTCGGTGATACCGTACTTCTCATAGAGAAGGTTGAGTATATTGAGCTTTACAGCCTCGCTTGTCTCGTCCTCGCGGAAGGGCACCGAGCCGACGAGCAGATTGAGATCCTCGCCCTTTACGAGCTTTGTGCCTGTACGTGTCATCTGCTCTGTTGCGAGATGCGGAAGAAGGTCGGTGACATAGAAAACGGGGTCGTTCTCGTCCTCGCCGATAGCAACAGTGAGCTTTGTTCCGTCAGCCTTTACTATAACTCCGTGGAGAGCGAGCGGTATCGCTGTCCACTGATATTTCTTTATTCCGCCATAGTAATGAGTCTTGAAGAGAGCTATCTCGTTGTCCTCATAGAGCGGATTCTGCTTTAGATCGAGTCTCGGCGAATCTATATGAGCTGCGCAGAGCCTTACGCCCTCATCTATCGGAGCTGTGCCGATAACTGAGATTATCACAGCCTTTTCGCGGTTCACGCGGTAGATGCGGTCGCCTGCACTCAGCTTCATACCGTTCCTGAACTCGGTGAAGCCGTTTGCCTTCAGAAGCTCAACAGCCTCTGCACAAGCCTCGCGCTCGGTCTTTGCCTTGTCGAGGAATGCCTTGTAATCCTCTGCAAAAGCTCCGCAAGCCTTCTCGTCAGCCTCGCTTATCCTCGTATAGCCGTTCTTGCGTTTGAGGAAGAGCTTTTCCTTGAGTGCTTTTGATACTTTTTCCTTTTCTGCCATTTGTATCTGCTCCTATCGTCATTCCGCAGCTGCGGAAGTATTAACTCTTTTTATATATATGTCCTTTATCTTGTCCGATACCTCACGGGAAATGCCATTCACTGTCTCGATGGAATCATCGTTTTCGATTATGTAATCCGAATGAGAGATGAAGAAATCCGCATCGAGCTGAGAGCTCATACGCTCATCAGCCTGCTCGGGCGTGAGACCGTCGCGTTCGATTATACGCTTTCTGCGTATCTCGGGCGAAGCGACAACGGATATGATATATTCACAGAAATCGTCTGCACGGCTCTCAAACAGCGTGGGAGCGTCGAGCAGTATCAGCTTTTCTCCGCCTCGGGAAAGGCTTTTTATCTGTCTGAGTATCTCCCCGGTGATATAGGGATATATTATAGTATTGAGTGAATCGAGCTTGCACTTGTCAGTGAAAACTATCTTCGCGAGCGCCTTTCTGTTCAGGGTGCTGTCGGCGTTGAGGATACCGCTTCCGAAGAAGTCTGATATTTCGTCGAGGCACTTGCTGCCCTTCTCAACTACGACTCTTGCGATGGTATCTGCATTTATCACAGCAAATCCGTTATCCGCAAAGACCTGCGAGACCGTGCTCTTGCCTGCACCGGTCTGACCCGTCAGACCGACCACCATTACGCCTTCAAGACTGTTCATATCCTTATCACCTCGAATCCTGCCGCCCTGATGAGGCGGTTATATACTGCAAGTCCGACTCCGTCCGTAGAGGGAGCGCGGACATATACCTTCTCTGCACCGATGTCATCGAGCTCCCTTAGCCGCTGGAAAAGCCAGTGAGCCTGTCCGGAGCTGTCTGCTCCGTAGGTAAGGTGCCTGTACGGAAAGCCGCTCTCGTCTCCGTCGAAAATGAGAGCGTAGATGTTTTCTCCGTAATTGTCGCCGACAAGCTTCGTAAAGCCGGAAAGATCGGATTCGACCATAATGATGTCCGCTTTCGGCGAATAGTGCTTGTATTTCATACCCGGAGAAGCGACCTTTGCGCCCTCCCCGACCTCGTGGAGTATAGCAGGGTCGATGATGACCTCGCCGCAGACCTCAAGGAGCATATCTCTCGTTACCGCGCCGGGACGCAGTATCCTTACTGTGTCAGCGCTGTCGAAGGAGATAACGGTGGATTCCACGCCGAATTCCGACTGTCCGCCGTCAACGACGGCAGCGATCCTTCCGTTCATATCGCGCATCACGTGCTCGGCTGAGGTCGGGCTCGGATAGCCTGACCTGTTTGCCGACGGAGCTGCTATCGCGCAGCCCGACTGCTCGATTATACTGTGCATCACCGGATGTGACGGCACACGTATGCCAACGGTATCAAGTCCGCCGGATGTCACCATCGGTATGCGCTCATTTTTAGGCATGACCATAGTGAGGGGTCCCGGACAGAACCTCTCTGCAAGCCTGTATGCGAGCTCCGGTATCTCTGAGGTATACTTCACTGCGTCCGAAAAATCAGCAAGATGGACTATCAGCGGATTGTCCGCCGGTCTTCCCTTTGCAGCGAATACCTCCCTGACAGCGTCCTCGTTTGAAGCGTCGGCACCGAGACCATACACCGTCTCAGTCGGTATGCCGACCACCTGTCCGTCCTTTATCAGCTCAGCAGCGTATCTTATATCATCAATGTTGTTTTTCAGCAATAGAGTTTCCATGCGCTTATTCTTCCTGACTTGCCAGCTTTGCAGCCTGATCTGCCGTTGCAAGAGCGTCGAAGACCTCGTCGAGATTTCCGTTCATCATATCCTCGAGCCTGTATATCGTAAGACCGATACGGTGGTCTGTAAGACGTCCCTGCGGAAAATTATATGTGCGTATGCGCTCCGAGCGGTCACCTGTCCCGACCTGCATCTTTCTCTCGGAAGCCACTTTTGCTGCCTGTTCCTCCAGCATAGCCTCGTAAATGCGGCTGCGGAGTATCTTCATTGCCTTGTCCTTGTTCTTATGCTGACTGCGCTCGTCCTGACACTCTACCACCACATTCGTCGGAAGGTAGGTGATGCGCACTGCGGACTCTGTTTTATTTATATGCTGTCCGCCTGCGCCGCTTGCACGGAAATAGTCTATCTTGAGGTCAGTCGGGTCGATATTGAGCTCGACCTCGTCCGCCTCGACGAGCACCGCGACGGTAACTGTAGAGGTGTGGATACGTCCCTGCGACTCAGTCTCGGGAACGCGCTGTACACGGTGGACTCCGCTCTCATATTTCAGCCGCGAGTATGCACCCTCGCCCTCGATAGAGAAGCTTATCTCCTTGAAGCCGCCGAGCTCGGTGGGATTTGCGCTCAGCACCTCCTGCTTCCAGCCCTTTGACTCCGCGTACATAGTATACATACGGTACAGGGAATTTGCGAAGAGCGAAGCCTCATCGCCGCCTGCGCCGCCTCTTATCTCGATTATTACGTTCTTATCATCGTTCGGGTCCTTCGGCAGAAGCAGCACCTTCAGCTCCTGCGTGATGCTCTCCATAGCCGCCTTGCTCTCCTCGAGCTCGGACTGCACCATTTCCTTGAAATCCTTATCGAGACCGCCTGCTTCGAGGAGCTCGGAAGCCTCGCTGAATGAGCTCTCCGCGCTCCTGTATTCGCGGAACTTTTCGATGATAGGGGTCATATTCTTATATTCGCGCATAAGCTGGGTATACAGCTTGTTATCGCTGACGATACCGGGTTCAGACAGCCTTGCGCTTATCTCTTCATATTTCTGCTCCATAAGGGCAAGCTTTTCAAACATTATATCTTTCCTTCCAGAATAGTAACGAAATTAATAATGCTCTGCCGTCTATCCCTCGTTCTCTCTGTTTATCCTTTTTATGCTTTTCTCTATCTTGTTTCTCGGGACCATGAATTCCCTTCCGCAGCCCACACACCTGAGCCTGAAATCCATTCCGGAGCGTATCACGAACATCTCGTTCGCACCGCAGGGGTGTTGTTTTTTCATTGTAAGAACGTCACCGGGTCTTATATCCAACTCTCCCGCTCCCTTCAGAACCGTCATCCGGAAATAATCGTACATTTCACATTATACCCCAAATCCCCTCTCAAATCAATATTTTGAGGGTATATTTTTTCAGTTTTGTGTAAAAATAATAAAAACCCCCATCAAAAATATGTAATACGTATAAGATTTGTGTTGAAAGGAGCATTTTATGGTAACAAGGATAACTGCTGAATTTGAAACGCCCGAATTTGCAGAAGCAGCTCTCGGGAGGATAAGGGGAAGCGTCAGAGGCGTCTACTCTGCAAGTTTCGCCTGCCGCCGCACATCTGACCGCACAGAGCAGCTCAGCCGCGGAACTATGAACACCGTGCTGCCGGCTGCCGCAGTCTCGCAGAACTGTCTCACAGCCGTCCTCACCTCCCCTGCTTCACGCGATATTATCCCTGGGCCGCGCCGCAGCCGCCGTACAAAGGTATACATCGTCTGTGACGGGAGCCGCACACGTGAGATAGGCTCTATCCTCACAGCTATGGGCGGAAGCAGCATCGACTCACCGGCTCAGGAATAATCCTCCGCCTCCGTGAATATGATTATCTCACAAGCTACAATTCTACGGAGGTAAAAAATATGAATTACAGACCGGAGGGCTGCCTTTTCAGAACAGCCGAAAACCAAAGAGCTATATCTTCTGCGGACGGGCTCAGGGAAGCAATGAAAAAGGAGCTCATTCTCGAAGCAAAGGCGGCTGTTTGCAGCAGCTCACACGACCTCATCGTCGAGCTCCCTTGCGGAGAGGGCATCATCCCCCGAAGTGAGGGCGCAGTGGGTGTAAAAGAGGGAAGAACACGCGATATTGCGCTTATTTCAAGGGTGAACAAGATAGTCTGCTTCAAGGTGACAGAGGTGAGCACCGATGAAAGCGGCAGAGTGAGAGCTGTTCTATCGCGTGCTGCCGCTCAGGAGGATTTCATCAGGAACCATATGAGCAGGCTCGTACCCGGCGACATAATCGAGGCTAAGGTCACTCATCTTGAGCAGTTCGGCTGCTTTGTCGACATCGGCTGCGGTGTTCCGTCTCTTATCCCGATAGATGCTATCTCAGTCTCACGCATCTCGCACCCCTCCGACCGCTTCTGCAACGGTCAGTTCGTCAAGGCTGTCGTCCGCAGCCGCGACGGCGACAGGATATGCCTTTCGCACAAGGAGCTCCTCGGTACGTGGGAGGAGAATACCGCCCTCTTTCAGCCGGGCGAGACAGTCCCCGGCATCGTGCGCTCGGTCGAGGAGTACGGCATTTTCGTGGAGCTTGCGCCTAATCTTGCTGGACTTGCAGAGCTCCGCGGAGGAATAGTCCCCGGCGACAGCGTGAGCGTATACATAAAGGCTATGATCCCGGAAAAAATGAAGGTCAAGCTTGTGATAGTCGATGTATGCGGAGAATGTGCTCCGGACAAGGAGCTGCGCTATTTCACCGACTGCGAACATATCACGGAATGGAACTACGCTCCGGAGGCTTCCGGGAAGAAGATAACTACATTTTTCGCATAAAAAAGCTCCTGCGTTTCTGCTCTTCTTCTGAGGGCTGTAACGCAGGAGTTCTGTTTTCAGTGGATGACACGCTTTCTGAGGAGGGAGTAAACAGCTACCGAAACTGCCGCTCCGAGAGCTCCCTGCACGGCATTTGCCGGTACTCCGAGCATCGCGGCACTGAACGAGTGGTACAGAAGCGCCTCAAACAGAGCATATCCGACTATCATTATCACCTCTGCGGAGGCTGCCGCTGCGATCCTTGCAGGCAGCGGTGCTGCGCTCTTTCCGGCAGAGCGGATGACAATTCCGGAGACTGCTGCCATCGCCGCCTTGACAATGAGCGTCACGGGAGCATATATCACGTATCCGCTGACTATGTCGGCTATCGCAGAGCCGATGCCTGCTGCGGCGGCTCCGTATACCGGTCCGAGCACCCACGCTCCGAGATTGACGATAGCGTCACCGAGGTTTACGTAGCCCTTCGTCGGCGTCGGTATCTGTATCAGCAGGGTTGCCACGGTCGTCATCGCAGTAAACAGCGCTGCGAGCGTGAGCACCCTGAGTTTATCCTTGCTGTTCGTATTCATATCTATCACCTTCATTAAAAATTAGGGAAGCTGCTTTCATACAGCTTCTCTATTATAGCACTATTCTTTACCGATTGCAAGCATTATTTCACAGCCTCGAAGCCCTGTCTGAGGTCCTCGATGATGTCGTCGATATGCTCGGTGCCGATAGAGAGCCTTACCGTGTTCGGCTTTATGCCGGAAAACAGCAGCTCGTCCTCGGTCATCTGCGAGTGAGTGGTCGATGCAGGGTGGATAACGAGCGATTTTACGTCAGCCACGTTTGCAAGGAGCGAGAAGAGCCTGAGGCTCTCGGTGAACTTCTTTGCCCTGTCGGCTCCGCCTTTTATCTCAAACGTGAAGATAGAGGCTGCACCGTCAGGGAAATAGCTGTTGTAGAGCTCCTTTGCCCTGCCCTCGGCGAGCGAGGGGTGGTTGACCTTCTCAACATCGGGGTGGTTTTTAAGGAATTCAACGACCTTCAGTGCATTCTCAGTGTGGCGCTCGAGACGAAGGGAAAGCGTCTCAAGTCCCTGAAGGAGAAGGAAGGAGTTGAAGGGCGAGATAGTCGCGCCCTGATCTCTCATAAGAGTGGTGCGTATCTTGAGAATATATGCGAGATTTCCGCAAGCCTCCGTGAATACTACGCCGTGATAGGACGGATTCGGCTGCGAGAGTCCGGGGAATTTATCGTTCTGTGCCCAGTCGAACTTTCCGCTGTCGATGATGACACCGCCCATTACTGTGCCGTGTCCGCCGATGAACTTCGTAGCTGAATGTACAACGACATCTGCGCCGTGCTCGATAGGTCTGAGCAGGAACGGAGTTGCAAATGTATTATCGACGATGAGCGGTATACCGTGCTTGTGTGCTATCGCAGCGATAGCCTCGATGTCGATGACGTTGGAATTGGGATTGCCGAGGGTTTCAGCGTAGAGGAGCTTTGTGTTCTCCTTGATAGCCTTCTCGAAATTCGCTGGGTCGGAAGGGTCGACGAAATCGGTCGTGAGTCCCTGCTCCTTCAGTGTATGCGCAAGGAGGTTATATGTTCCGCCGTAGACGTTGGTGGAAGCAACGATGTGGTCGCCGGCTGTGGCAATGTTCTGGATAGCGTAGGTGATAGCTGCCGAGCCTGATGCTGTCGCAAGAGCTCCTGCGCCGCCTTCAAGTGCAGCGATACGCTCCTCAAAAACGCTTGAGGTAGGGTTCATAAGGCGTGTGTAGATATTTCCGGGGACTGAGAGCCCGAAGCGTCCCGCAGCTGTTGCCGAATCCTTGAAAACATAGGAAGTTGTCGCGTATATCGGAACTGCTCTTGCATCTGTTGCAGGGTCCGGCTGCTCCTGACCGGCGTGTACCTGTAAGGTCTCAAATCTGTAATTGCTCATAATATATTTCCTCCGAATCATTTATTTGTCTACTTTTTCTGTAGGTTATATATACTATAGCATACATTTCCTACTTTGTCAATAGGCTAACTCTATAACTAACGAATCCTTTTTCTATACCGAGTTATAGGTTTTGCCTATATATGCATCGGAGCGACAATTCACAATTCTTTTCTTGACTCTGGCGAAAATATATGCTATTATTAAAGGTACTGTAATTATAGAAAGGATATTATATGCATTTTAATGAACTGAATCTCTCAGAGGAGCTCCTGCGTGCTGTCGACGAGCTCGGCTTCTCGGAAATGACCGAAATACAGGCACAGAGCATCCCCCTTCTTCTTCAGGGACGCGATGTTGTCGGACGCTCGAACACCGGAACAGGCAAAACTGCTGCATTCGGTATCCCGGCTGTCGAAAGCATAAATGAGGACGACCGCCGCTCAGCGGCTGTGCTCATTCTCTGTCCCACGCGCGAGCTCGCTATGCAGGCTTGCGAGGAAATACGCAAATTCGCCAAATTCAAGCGCAGTGTCAAGGCTTGTGCGGTATACGGCGGTGCAAGCATGGAGCGCCAGATAATGGAGCTCAAACGCGGTGCGAACATCGTTATCGGCACTCCCGGACGTGTTATGGACCACATCCGCAGACGCACCCTCAAGCTCGAAAGCCTCCGCACCGTGATACTCGACGAGGCGGACGAAATGCTGAATATGGGCTTCCGTGAGGACATCGAATCCATTCTCGCCGACGTCCCCGAGGACAGGCAGACCGTACTCTTCTCTGCGACTATGCCGCCGGAGATACTCGCGATCACCGAAAAATATCAGCATGACCCTGTACATATCAAGATAAAGTCCTCGCAGAAGACCGTAGAGCTCATTGAGCAGTTCTATTTTCAGGTCGCTATGGGACGCAAGACCGACGCTCTCAAGCTCCTTCTTGCAGCTTATACGCCCGATTCTGCGATGGTTTTCTGCAACACGAAGCGAATGGTCGACGAGCTCACGGAGGAGCTCACAAAGAGCGGTTTCCGCGCCGCAGGTATCCACGGCGATATGAAGCAGCTCCAGCGCACACAGGTGATGAACAGCTTCAAGAACCGCACTACCGCCGTTCTGGTCGCAACTGATGTTGCCGCAAGAGGTATCGATGTAAGCGGTATCGATATGGTATTCAACTATGATCTGCCGCAGGACAACGAATACTATATCCACCGTATCGGACGTACCGGCAGAGCCGGTCTCGCAGGCAAGGCTTATACGCTCATCACCGGAAGGCGCCAGCTCCACGACCTCAAGGACATAGCACGCTATACCAAGGCGAATATCACTGAACTCCCCCTGCCGGACAAGTCCTGCATCACGGATATGAAAAAAGAGGCTATCGCGCTCGAAATAGCCGCTGCCGGAGAGCGTCCCGGCGAAGGAGCGTATGAGATACTCGAAATGCTCGCGGCGAAGGGCATCGACTACCGCGAGGCTGCGGCAAGACTCATAGATTCACGGCTGAGTGCCGAGCTTTCACAGCTTCCTGAATTCGATATGCCCAAGCCGCTCAAAAAGGGCAGCAGAAGCGGTGCAAAGACAGTCCGCATAGACCTGAATATCGGCAGGAACAAGCGCATTGCCCCCAACTTCATACTCGGTGCGCTCGTGGATGCAACAGGAATGTCCGGTCAGGATTTCGGCAAGATAGACATCTACGACAGCCACACTACCGTCGAAGTGCCGGAATCCGAATACGACTACATAATCGACAGCACGAACCCGATGAAGATAAACGGTCACCCTGTCGAGGTGAAGCTCTACAAGGGCGGAAGCTCAAAGGAGCGTCCGGGCAGGCAGTCCGGCGAGAGACACAGCGGCGGAAGAAAGCGCCCCGAATTCGGCAAAAAGAAGCGTACTGACATCTTCGGCGACCAGCTCCCGGACCGCCGCAAGCGTATGAAAAAACGTCATTAAGAGGTGATAGATATGAGCAATCAGCCAAAGAAGAAGATGTGGATGAGAATAGTCATCCTCGTTCTCGCGGGTATAATGATACTCGGCGCTGCTATCGTGCCGTTCCTAAGTCTCAGATAACACCGGCAAATATGATATATATAAGAAGCAGGCTCATTCCGAGCCTGTTTTTTTATGCCGTCACGAACCGACATATTTCGCACGCTCCCTGCATTATAATAATAACACAAGGAGGTGACGGTGCTGACTGTATACATTGATGTGCTAATAATTCTCAACGTCTATGTGAACTACTTCCTGCTCAGAACAGCCGCTAAGCTCACTCACTCGCCTCTCCGGACGTGGAGATGCATAGCTGCGTCGTTCTACGGCAGCTTGTTTTCGCTGCTGATACTCGCTCCACGGCTGCCTCTCATCGTCACGCTCGCTGTCAAGCTCGCCGCTGCTGTTACTATAGTCATCGCTGCATTCGGAGCACGCGGCATAGTTCGGACCTTCAAGAACACTGCCGCTTTCTTCTCGGCGAATTTCATCTTCGCCGGCGTGATATATGCCGTATACTCGTGGCTGGAGCCGGAGCATATGCACTTCGCGAACTCGTATTTCTACATAGACTTCTCGCTTCTGCTGCTCGTTGTAACGACTGCCGCTCTCTACGCTGCTGTGTGCCTGCTGCGGAGACTTACCGACAGGAGCGCACCGGACGGGAGCCGCGTGATAATTCGTGCCGGAAGCCGTACTATCGGCGTTGACGGTCTCGCTGACACCGGAAACGCACTCGTTGACTGCTTCACCGGACGTCCTGTGATGATATGCAGCCGCGAGGATGTCGGCGAGGTACGCGCAAGACTGCGGCTGATACCGTGCAGCACAGTCTCAGACAGCGGAGTTATGCCCGTTTTCCGCCCGGACGAGGTGGTCGTGGTGAATACCGTGACAGGCGAGAAAAAGCCGGTCGATGTGATGATAGGTATCGGCGAGACCGGCGGAAAGGCTGTTTTCAATCCAAAGATCATCAGATATTAGAAAGGAGTTATACTATGGGAAAGGCAAAGGATATTATCAGGAAGCTGAAAAGGCTGCTTCGCGGCGAGGTTTATTACGTAAACGGACCGGACACGCTCCCCCCTCCTCTGACACGAAGTGAGGAGGCGGAGGTTTTTGCCGGTCTGTCCGCAAATGACCCTTCTGCACGAAAAAAGCTGATCGTACATAATCTCAGGCTCGTGGTCTATATCGCAAAAAAGTTTGAATCGACCGGTATCGGCATCGAGGACCTCGTATCTATCGGCACTATCGGGCTGATCAAGGCAGTGAACACCTTCTGTCCCGAGAAAAATATCAAATTCGCCACGTATGCTTCGCGCTGCATAGAAAACGAGATACTGATGTTCCTGAGAAAATCGTCGCAGTACCGCAATGACCTCTCCATAGACGAGCCTCTCAACGTCGACTACGACGGGAATGAGCTTCTGCTCTCGGACATCCTCGGCACCGACGATGACATAGTGAACAAGGGTATCGAGACCGAGGCAGAGCGCGAGATACTGCGCGGTGCCGTTTCTGAGCTGTGTGACCGGGAGCGAGAGATAATGGAGATGAGATTCGGACTCGTCACCGGCAAGGAAATGACACAGAAGGAGGTCGCGGATATGATAGGCATCTCGCAGTCCTACATATCACGGCTCGAAAAGCGCATAATCAAGAAGCTTCGCGTAAAGCTCGAAAGTATCTGCTGATACGCCCCCCTGTATCCATTATACCTGTATAAAAGGACGTTCCCGACAGTTCGCGGTCCAGCCGCTTTTCCGCTGGATCGCGCCGGTCTGAGACGTCCTTTTTTCACAGGGAAAAGGCTGTCAAATAATTTTCCACCTTTTAGGATAATATGACGATTTTTAACACTTCTATTGAAAAGAAGTTGCAGCAGTGGTATAATAATAATGTATAACCATATCCTAAAGGAGCACTTTTTATGAAAAAATGGAGCATCAGCGTACCTCAGAGAGATACCGTCTCAAAGCTTATGCTCGGCTGCGGAGTTACCTCGCTAACAGCTGCCGCGCTCGCCTCAAAGGGCTATACCTCGCCCGAACACGTTGTACGTGACCTGAATACAGATTCACTGTCCGACCCCTTCCTCATAAAGGATATGCAGGAGGCAGCGGACGCGATAAACAGTGCCATCGATGAAGGTCAGCGCATCTGCGTCTACGGCGACTACGACTGTGACGGTATCATGGCTACGGCTATACTTTTTTCCTACCTTCAGGAGGCTGGCGCTGATGTTATACACTATATCCCCGAACGCTCCGAGGGATACGGTCTGAACAGGAACGCTGTCGATAAGCTCTATGATGAGGACGTAAAGCTCATCGTCACTGTCGATAACGGTATTTCCGCGCTCTCTGAGGCGGAATACATATACGCACTCGGAATGAAGCTCGTTGTCACTGACCACCACCAGCAGGGAGAATCGCTCCCGCGTGCGGAAGCTGTAGTTGACCCTCACAGGAAAGACTGCTTCTCGCCGTTCAAATACGCCTGCGGTGCTGTCATCGCGCTGAAACTCGTTGCTGCCCTCGACGGCGGCGACTACACTATGGCGCTCGAACAGTTCGGCGACCTTGCCGCTATCGCTACAGTTGCTGATATTGTTAGCCTCACGGGTGAAAACAGGTTCATCGTGACATACGGTATGGAGCTGATAAACAACACCGACCGCCCTGCCCTCATCGCGCTGAAGGAGGTAAGCGGTCTGAGTGAAAAGGAATGTGATACCCACTCTATCGGCTTTGGTCTCGCTCCGAGGATAAATGCTGCCGGACGCTTCGCATCGCCGTCAAAAGCTCTCGAGCTTTTTCTCTGTGAGGACATCGAAGCGGCTCAGGAGCTCGCGCAGGAGCTCGACAGTCTCAACACAGCCCGAAAGCAGGCTGAAAACGACATTACCGAGAGCATTCTCGCTATGATAGAGAAGGACCCCGCCCTCATCCGCGGAAGGGTCATATACATCTGCGGCAAGGAATGGCACCACGGCGTCATCGGTATCGTCGCCTCGCGCATTATGGAGCTGTTCGGCAAGCCGTGCTTCATCGCGTCGGAGGAGAACGGCGAAGTGCGCGGCTCTGCACGCTCATTCGGCGGATTCTCCGTGTTCGGAGCACTGACTGCCGCTTCGGACGCACTCGAAAAATTCGGCGGACACCCCGGTGCCGGCGGATTCACTGTAAAAGCCGGTATGAACGGGGAATTCCGCAGACTGCTCGAACAGTACGCGGCGGAGAATTTCCCTGTGATGCCGCCGGCTGAGATACGCGCTGACGCTCCCGTGACTCCGCAGGAGCTTACAGTCCAGAACGTGGAGGGACTGTCTGCGCTCGAGCCATACGGTATGGGCAACGAAAAACCGCTTTTCTATATGGAGGGCGTAACTGTGATGAGTATCGTTCCGCTGTCCGGCGGCGCTCACTCGAAGCTGAAGGTAAAATTCGGCTATACAACTGCTGATGCGCTCGTTTTCAGGAAGGGCGTGAATGAGCTCACGGTCAAGCCCGGTGACGTATGCGATATGATCGTTTCGCTCGGTGTGAACGAATACCGCGGCGATGTATCGGTAAGCATAATCGTGAACGACATACGCCTTCACGGATACGAGCAGAGCAGATATTTCAACTCGGTCAATTCATTCGAGGCTTTCACGCGCGGCGAGCAGCTGCCGGATAACCACTATCCGTGGATGCTCCCGTCACGCGAAGCCTTCACCAAGATATACAAGGGCATACCCGAGAGCGGTATCCCGATGGAGACGCTGTACATACAGCTCGGCGACCCGAAGATAAACTACTGCTGCTTCTGCGTCGCGGCGGAGGCGCTGAGACAGCTCGGACTTGTCCGGATCGCACCGGCAGGTCAGATCCTGAGCAAGATAAAGGTAACACATAAAGCACAGCTCGATTCCGCACCCGTGCTCGTCTCACTCAGAGAAAAGCTCGATGAGCTGAGCAGCAAAGTCAGAGGAGGTAAAAAATGATCACCGACAGAAACAACAACGACCAGCATAATGACATCGGAGTGCCTATCCCCACTACCGCAGACGCCGACTCTGCAAGGGAGATCATTGACGCTATCCCCGACGACGACGATTTCACCATAGAAAAGATAATCCAGAAGATACTCAAGGACGACAAGCAGTACGATATGAGCAAGATAATCTCTGCGTATGAATTCGCAGCGAAGGCTCACGAGGGACAGAAGCGCTCGTCCGGTCAGGACTACATCATCCACCCCCTCGCTGTCGCTTATATCCTGCTTGAGCTCGGTATGGACACAGATACTATCTGCGCTGCTCTCCTCCACGATGTCGTTGAGGACACACCGGCTACGCTCGATGACCTCAAAAAGCGGTTTGGTCAGGACGTTGCGATGCTCGTAGACGGCGTCACAAAGCTGAGCAAGATCCCGACAAACACCAAGGAAGAGCAGCAGGCTGAGAATATCCGCAAGATACTCCTCGCGATGTCGCAGGATATACGTGTTATGATAATCAAGCTCGCTGACCGTCTGCACAATATGAGGACGCTCAAATACCGCCCGAGAGAAAAGCAGAGGGCTACTGCTCTCGAAACTATGAACATATACGCTCCTATCGCTCACCGCCTCGGTATCAGAGCTATCCAGGAGGAGCTCGAGGACCTTTCGTTCCGCTTCCTCGACCCATTCGCCTACTCCGAGATAGACCATATCCTCGAGACCAAGAAGGAAGAGCGCCAGGAGTTCATCGTCACTATCAAGGAACGCATCGCCCGCCGCTTCAAGCAGGAGGATTTCGCCGAACCGCCGATGATAGAGGGACGTGTAAAGAGCATCTACAGCATATATAAGAAGATATTCCTCAACCACAAGGACATAGATGAGATATATGACAAATACGCCGTAAGGATAATCGTTACCACGATCGCGGAATGCTACAACGTTCTCGGTCTGATACACGATATGTTCCGTCCGCTCCCGAACCGTTTCAAGGACTATATATCAACTCCGAAGGCTAATATGTATCAGTCACTCCACACGACTGTGCTCGGCAAGGAGGGTATCCCCTTCGAGGTGCAGATACGCACATGGGATATGCACGAGACCGCTGAATACGGCATCGCTGCCCACTGGAAGTACAAGGAGGGCATACGCGGCAAGGACAAAATGGAGAGCAGGCTCGCATGGGTGCGTCAGGTAATCGAGGCTCAGCAGACCTCCGATGACGTAGAGGAGATAGTGCGCATCATCAAGACCGACCTCGCCCCCGAGGACATCGTTGTTATGACTCCCAAGGGTATGTCTGTCGACCTGCCTATGGGCTCGACCGTCATCGACTTCGCCTACCGTATACACACCGAGATAGGTCACAAAACTATCGGTGCCAAAGTCGACGGAAAGATAGTTCCGCTCGACTACGAGCTCCAGACCGGTCAGATATGCGAGATAATCACGACAAAGGACCCCGATAAGGGGCCGAACAGAGCATGGCTCAATATCGTACAGACAAACGATGCACGCGCAAAGATACGCTCGTGGTTCAAGAAGGAGCGCCGCGATGAGAACATCGTCGAGGGCAAGGCTGAGCTTGACCGCACATTCAAGCGCTATCACATAAATGTCCCGGACGATAAGATGGGCGAATTCTTACAGGACGACTTCCGCCGCCACAACTGCGAGACTCTTGATGATTTCTACGCCTCGATAGGCTATGGCGGAATATCGCTCGAAAAGATGATACCGCGCCTCAAGGACAGATACAACAAGCTCTACGGCGACCAGCCCGAGCCCGAAGATCCGCGCCTCGTAAAGCTCAAGCCCAACGGCAGGAGCAGTATCGTGCTCGACCAGATAACAGATATGGCTGTCAAGTTCGCACAGTGCTGCAACCCACTCCCCGGCGATGAGATAGTAGGCTTCGTTACACGCGGCTATGGTCTTTCCGTACACACAACCCGGTGCAGCAACTACCTCGCGGCAAAGCAGCGCAACAATCCCGAGGAAATGGAGCGCTGGTACGACATCGTGTGGTCCGAGAACAGCAATACTCAGCTCCAGACAAGCTTTGAGGTCGTCGCGACTGACCGCGTCGGTCTCGTTTACGACATCTCTGCCGTGCTTATGGAGGCGAGGATACCGATAGTACACTCGTCCTCACGTGTGCTCAAGAACGGAAACGCCCTCTTTGAGTCCACTATCGTCATTTCAAGCACGGAACAGCTGCGCAATCTCTTTGACAAGATAAGAAAGATAAACGGCGTCATCTCCGTCGACCGTTCTTCCATATGATAGGAGAAAGATATGAGGATAAAGACCTTTCAGCTCGGTGAGCTGAACTCAAACTGCTACCTCGTCGAGACAGCGCCCGGAAGGTGCATTGCCGTCGACATCGGCGGAAGTCCGCGTATACTGCTCGAATATATGCGTATGCAGCGGCTGAAGCTGACTAAGATACTGCTCACTCACGGTCACTTCGACCATATGGGCGGCGCTGAGGAGGTAAGAGCCGCGACAGGTGCGGAAATATACGTCCACGAAAGCGATGCGCCGATGCTCACGAGCTCGTCTGCTTCGCTGCATTCGGCAATGTCCATTATGCCGTTCAGGGAAGTGACCGATTTCACTGTCGTCCGCGGCGACTGCTGCATCAACGACGGTGACTGCTCATTCCGCGTCCTCCACACTCCCGGTCATACTCAGGGAAGTGTCTGCTTCATCACAGATGATGTCATCTTCTCCGGCGATACGCTGTTCTGCTGCTCAGTCGGACGCACCGACTTCCCCGGCGGCAATTCGCAGTATATGATGAATTCGATGCAGCTCCTCCGCGACCTTGAGGGCGACTACAAGGTCTACCCCGGACACGGCGAATCGACCACACTTGAATACGAGAGAAACAACAATCCCTTTATGAGGTAATATGATAAATAACGATTCTAAAATGCCGGTCGTTCTGATCGGCAATTCTTTTAAGTACGAGATAGAGGCGACGCTGAAGCTCTTCTTCAACACCGCCCGCTTCAGGTTCTGCGGCGACAGGAGCGAGATAGATACATCGCGGTACATCGTCGCCGAGGTCCGCGAAAGCGCCGATATATGCAGCTTTGCCACCGAGGTCTGTCTCGGAGGAGAGCCTGTTGTGAACGAGGGCAATGCCGCTCCCGACCTGCTCGAGCACGAGATATGCCGCTCACTTTTCCACACGCTCTGCAAAATGACCGGTATCCGTCCGCCGTGGGGGATAATGACAGGTATCCGCCCCGTCAAAAAGGTCATCGAGCTTATAGAACAGGGAATGGACGAGGAGCAGATCCGCAAAGATCTCACTGACCGCTTCGAGCTCCTGCCGGAAAAGCTCAGCCTTGCATACAGAACTGCTGTTGATCAGCTGCCTATTTTACACAAAATAGACCGCTCTGCTGCGAGCCTTTACGTATCTATCCCTTTCTGTCCGACAAGGTGCAGCTACTGCCCTTTCGTTTCACACAGTATGGATTCCGCCCGCAAGCTGATGCCGGAATACATAGCCGCCCTCTGCCGCGAGCTTGAGATAGTCGGCGAGATAGTGCGCGAGACAGGCACTAAAATAGATACCATCTACTTCGGCGGCGGAACTCCCACGTCTATATCAGCGGACGAGCTCCGCGCCGTAATGGAGGCTGTCGGACGCAGCTTCGACCTCGGAAGCATTCGCGAATACAGCGTTGAAGCCGGACGTCCGGACACTATCACGGCTGAAAAGCTTCGCGTGATAAAGGAGCTCGGAGCTTCGCGTATCTCCGTCAATCCGCAGACCCTCAACGACGATGTGCTCCGAGTCATCGGCAGACGGCACTCCGGCGAGGACGCGATTAGAGCCTTCGAGCTCGCAAGAAGTCTCGGCTTCGACAACATCAATACCGACCTCATCGCCGGTCTGCCGACGGAATCTGCTGATAGCTTCCGCAGCACGCTCGACCGTATCTGCGAGCTTTCCCCCGAGAGCATAACTGTCCACACTCTCACGCTGAAACGCTCGGCTGAGCTATTTGAAAACAGCTCAGCCAACCTGAAAAATCCCGTGGCTGAAATGGTGGACTACAGCATCGGAAAGCTCATAGGATGCGGCTATCTCCCCTATTATATGTACCGCCAGAAAAACACCCTCGACAACCTCGAAAACGTCGGATATGCGAAAAAAGGCTTCGAGAGCTGGTACAACATCTTCATTATGGACGAAACTCAGACCATTTTAGGTGCAGGCTGTGCGGCTTCGACAAAGCTCGTATATCCCGACGGCAAGATAAAACGTATACACAACTACAAGTTCCCATATGAGTACATCAACCGCTTCGACGAGCTGATGACCAAGAAAACGGAGGTTACGGAATGCCTGAGAAAAATAAAGTCTATACAGCCGAAATAACGGGGCTCACCTCCGAGGGAAGCGGCGTGTGCCGTATCGAGGAAATGGCTGTATTCGTACCGGAAACAGCTGTCGGCGACGTGGCGGAGATAAAGATAGTAAAGGTTTTGAGCAGCTATGCATTCGGTATCGTTGAAAGGCTCGTTACCCCCTCGCCTGACCGCTGCGAGCGTCCGTGCGGTGTTTATAAAAAATGCGGCGGCTGCGTGTACAGACATATCAGCTATGAAGCGGAATGCCGTGCAAAAGCAGCTGTAGTCCGCGACGCATTCGAGCGTATCGGCGGACTCTCTCCGCAGTTCGACACCTTCATCTCAGCCGACGATACCGACCGCTACCGCAACAAGGCTCAGTATCCGCTCGCCTGCATTGACGGAAAGGCTGTGTGCGGATTCTATGCTCCGCGAAGCCACAGAGTCGTTCCCGTGGAGGACTGTCCGCTTCAGCCGGAGATATTCTCTGAGATAACAGCAATGGTGCTCGCATTTATCAACGAGAAAAAGCTTTCGGTATACGATGAAAGATCCGGAAACGGGATCATGCGCCATATATATCTGCGCAAAGGCGCACACTCCGGCGAGATAATGGTCTGTCTCGTTGCACGGAAGGACGTTTCAAGGCAGCTTTCCCCGCTCTGCCGGAAGCTCGCGGATAGCTTCCCGGACATCAGGAGCATCGTGCTGAATATCAACTCCGCAAAAACGAACGTTATCCTCGGCGAGAATTGTATCACGCTCTGGGGAAGCGGCACCATAACCGATGTTATGTGCGGTAATTCTGTCGAAATATCACCGCTTTCCTTCTATCAGGTCAACACATTGCAGGCAGAGCGTCTGTACGCAAAGGCTCTCGAATATGCTGCTCCGACCGGAAGCGAGACTATAGCCGACCTCTACTGCGGCACCGGTACTATCGGGCTTTCCATGGCTCACAGTGCTGCTGAGATAGTCGGAGTTGAAATAGTTCCCGAAGCTGTGGAAAATGCAAAGAAGAATGCCGCACGGAACAACATAACAAATGCCAGATTCTACTGCGGCGACGCCGGCGAGGTTTTCGGAAGGCTGCGCAAAAATGGCTGTACTCCTGATATTATCGTTGTTGACCCTCCGCGAAAGGGCTGCTCCGACGAAACGATAGATAACATCGTTGCCGCAGCTCCCGGAAAGATCGTGATGATCTCCTGCAATCCCTCCACAGCCGCACGCGATGCAAAGCTGCTCAGCGAAAAAGGCTATTCAGCTGAGAAAGTCTGCGGCGCCGACCTTTTCCCTGCTACCAGACACGTTGAATGCGTAGTATTGATGTCACGAAAAAAATAGTGGATACAAGAAAAGTGCCGAAAATTCGGCACTTTTTCTCTTATGTAGAAATGATGGGATTATCGTGGAGTGGATTTTTCCTGTCCTTGGGAATAAGTCCAGTGTCTCCCAAAGATACAGTGCGCTTTGACTTACTAAAAGCACCCGACCTTATGTAGTTCTTGGGAAGAAATCCACCAGTATCGCTTTAGCTAATTTCCCACACGACGGTCACTGAGTCAGCTACTTCAATGTCGTCCGGCTCTATATCCAAATCATAGCTTGAATCAGCACAAGCAACCACAGGTGCGCATGCCTTCATCAGACGGTTCATAGGGCTGACTTCAAACTCAATCTCACCCCAAGAGTAGTCAATGTTCTGAATGTCTTTCAGAGTGACGCCCGCCGCTACTGTGATTACTGCCGCCTTTTCTTTCGCATCTTTGACTGCCTTGCCAAGCAGTTCGTTTTTTGCTGCTTCCGGATCTTTCACCGTATAGCTGATACGGAACTCCGGATTCAGGTCACAGTTTCCGAGAGCGTACAGGATTTTTCCGAGGCGCTCGTTGTCAGAATCGAATTCCACTTTGAGAAGGTGTCTGAAGCGGTATCCGACGAAGCGCTGCTTGTAAGCTCCGCGATCTTTGTAGCTCTCATACTCGGTATCCACATTGAAGCTGAGTGTTTTCAGGTCGGTACGCTCGAATCCGAATGCTGAGAGGAGGTCTTTCAGGCTGTCCGTATCCTCGGACGAGTGACGGAGGGTTTCAGCGTAATCCGGATACATTCCCTCAAGGGTGATAGTGATTCTTGTCATATCGGGCTTGACCTTGATCTGCCCTTTACCGGTTACTCTTATCGTTCTCATGATTTTACTCCTTGCTTTGGCATTGTGTAGTGGCCTCCGTTCTGACTTATAGTTTAAAATAGTCTATGAGCATATCAAGAATATCATTGTGATTACTGGTGAATTCTGCATATGTCCATGTTTGATAAGTTCCGTAAATCTTAAATGACAACGCGAAACTACCGACATTTGATTTGAAATAACGCTCTTTCTTAACAGAAAAGTCGTAATTGCTGAGTGAAGCGTTTTTCCTTCTTGAAATAAGCATAAGGTTTCCAAGCTTATTCGTACACTCTTCACGCTGACTTTCATCGAAGTCC
>JAFXVT010000041.1 GCA_017534835.1 Ruminococcus sp. | reverse complement strand
GGGGGCTCGGGGGTGACTCCCCACAGTGTGGGGAGATGTCGCACAGCGACAGAGGGGACCGCCGCTGTTGGCGGAACCTTTCTTCAGAAAGGTTTCCACCGATAAATGCGTGTACAACTTCTATATGAGTATCACGGTTACAGGGTACGCTCGTTTTATTTATGCGGCTTTAAGCGGAAGGTCGGAGACGGTGATGATCCCGGCGTCGGTACGGAGGATAACGAGTGCGTCCTTCGCGGTGATGCCTGATTCTCCGTCAACATCGCCGTTGAGTGAGCCCTGTTTTTTCAGCTCATACTTGTCACGGTTACCGAGATGCTGGAGTATTGCAACTGCGTCCGAGACCGAGACCTTTCCGTCGAGATTAGCATCGCCGGGGAGGAGCTTCCCGGTCTTCTCACCGGCTTCTGGAACAGTCACATCCTTTGCCGAAATATCGCCCATAAGCGACCATTCATTGCCGCTGTCCTGCAAGAATACACGTATGTCCTTGAGCGTATCGCCGTTCTCGATACCGAAAACTATGAACGGCAGGCGGAATTCAACGGTGTCGCCCTGCCATTTGCAGAGGCAGTCCTCGTGCATCGACCTGTTGAAATATACATATCCGTTTGAGGCGTAGTACAGCCAGAAAAAATCACTGTCAGAGTCACAGCGAAGCTGTATGTTGTAAACCGGCGCCTTCGAGCCCTCCGGCATTTTTGCCATAACATACAGGTTTTTTTCATCAGCTCGGACAGACAATTCCGTGCCGCTGTCCGAGCTTGCGATGACGTTCGCCTCCGTCCATTCGTTTTTGTGTGAGAGCGTGCCGTCGACCACAGTTATTCCGTTGTATGAGTGCATTTCCGAGCTTGCGCCGTCCTCGCACCCGACTGCGTAAAAGCTGCTGTCAGAGCCGGGAGAAACGGACTTTTTCACCTCTATGCTCCCGAGCAGGTTCGCTCCGAGGACGCCGTTCCACGTTCCGTTGTTGGCAAATCTGACAGCACCCTTATCCGGAGCTTCAGCGTTCATCTTGTGAGCGATATTTGCCTTGAAATAGACGTTCCAGCTGCCGGGCGCGAGGTCGGAGGGAATATGCAGAGTCATCGTGTTTTCGGTCTTTGTGCAGGAGCGCCAATCACGGCAGTCCGTATCCGTTTCAGCGAAGACGTAATCTCCGCCGCGTTCGAGAATGACGTATGAGTGTGCAGGTGGTATAATGCATGCAAATCCGGTGTTTTCGACGGTGAACCTCACATCTGCCGTTCCGCCCTGTTCAGCGGAAGGGGAGAGCTCCGAGCCGCGAAGGACGAGCCTGTAGCCGAGGTGGTCGCGTATGAAATCGAAGACTGTACTGCCGTAGTAGGCGGAGTTGTCAGCGCCGTCAATATCGCAGCTCTCGCCGAAGGTGTAGTCCTTGTATAGCTGGAAGATGTTGGAATTTATGTAGCTGAGATGGGTCTTGTACATCTCCGGTATCGCGTTTTCCGGAAGGTAGGTGTCGTACTTCTGCGCAAATTCAAGATCCCCGGAGAATTCGCCGCCGAAGTATGAGGTGAGCGACTGGCGGCTGAGCCAGGCTGTATCGGATACGCGGTCGGAGTACGTTCCGAGGTCGCTGTCGCTGCCCATATATCCGTCATCGTAGAGACCGATACGTGAGCGGTATTTTTGGATATTGCCGCAGTATTTGCTGTAGACGAGGCTGTCAACGAGTTCGCTGTCGCTCATTTCCGATTGCTTGATACCAGCCCATTCCGCGAAGATGTTGGGAGTGCGCACGGTCACCGGGACAGGGTCGGGGACGACTTCGAGCATTTTCTGTAGAAGCTTTGCCTTGTATTCGGGCGAGGTGTACTTTCCGCCGTGCTGCTCGCCCCATTTGCCGACGAATCCGGATTCGACGAACATCAGCATATCTTTGACATCATAGAAGAAATCATTCTCATATAGCTGGTCGATGTGTGAGAGGACGGCATCAAAGCTTGCAGGCTCGGGGTCATCCGTGCCGGTCGCGTCATAACGGAATCTGACCGCGACTGTACAGCCGTTCTTGCGGCAGTTCCGGAAGGTCTGCTGCCATGAGCTGAAAAACGCGGTATCAAGCGGTATATCCTCGCCGGGAGTGTAAGTGCCGTCGGCATTTCTTGTGCCGTTCATACCGGAGGAGAAAGCGCCGATGTCGATGAAAAAGAGCACGAGCTTCGCTGTCGGGGAGTAAACGGGAGTCTCGCCGGGCTTGCATACTGCCCATATCGTGTTCGTATAGCCGGCTGCCGGATTATCAACAGTTCCGACATATTCCGAGTAATCGAGTCCGCTGTCAGCGAGCGGCTCTGCCTCTGCCGATACCGTATACGGCAGAAGAGCCGCAGTTACAGCGAATGAAGCTGCGAGAGCGGCTGTTCGCTCAAATATTTTCAGCATATAATACCTCCTTGCGTGATCAGGTATAACTCATTATACCATCGGATTCAACAATCGTCAAGCGTTTTGTTGAATATGCCGAACGGATGGTGTGAGAAAGCGCTGAGCGGAAGCTTGTCCTCTCAGCGCTGTATTTATCAGTATATCATGTATTTGTAGCCGGATAGCTTCGCCTCGAATTCGGCTACCGGAAGCGGTTTATCGAAGAGGAATCCCTGCGCGGAGCTACAGCCGCTCTCACGAAGAACAGCCACTTGCTGCGGAGTTTCCACACCCTCGGCGATGCATTCGAGCCCGAGCTCTCTCGCAATTGAGACAGCGTGTCTGAACATAATTGCTCTGTTGCTCATTTCGTCGTCGTCCTCGATAGGAAGAAAGCTCTTGTCGACCTTCAGGACGTTCCACGGTACCTCGGTGATGAGCTTGAGCGAGGAATATCCAATGCCGAAATCGTCAACGGCTGTTCCGATGCCTGTGTGCTGAAGACCGCCGGCAACACGCTTGAGGTCGCGGAATTCGACGTCTGTTGTAGTCTCGGTGAGCTCGACCTCGATGTATCTGTGAGGCACGTTGTTCCGGTCTATTATCTCAACGATGTGCTTTAGCAGGTCGACGTCCGCCATATGCCTTCTCGAGAAGTTGACGGATACCTTGACGATGCTCCTGCCCTCATTGAGCCAGCGCCTGATGTCGCGGCAGACGTGGTCGAGCATATAGAAATCGAGCCGGCATATCTCGCTGCCCTGTTCAAGTATCGGGATGAAATCGGAAGGCTGTACTATCTCACCTTTTCGCAGCCAGCGGCAGAGCGCCTCTGCGCCTGTGAGCTCGCCGGTCTCGATATTGACCTTGGGCTGGTAGTAAACGAGAAATTCTTCATTTTTGAGGGCTGCAGGGAAGAGCTGCTGGATATGCACGATGCGCTCCTTGTTCGCGATCATTACCTCGTTGAAGTAGACAACATCGTCATTATTCGGGATACGCGCGGACTGTGAGGCTGAGATGACCTTGTCCATAATGTCGCCGGGAGAGTTCAGCTCGAACCCGTCGGGGATAATGAAAACGCCTGCGCAGGCTGAGATCATTACTCTTTCGCCGGTGTCTCTGTCGTAGATAGACGCAGCTCCGGCGAGATAATTGAGAACGCGGTCTAATTCGGTGCGGCTGCATATCATAACGAAGTTGTCGCCGCCGACTCTGCACAGCACACTTTCCTTGTCAAGGCTGTTTTTGAGAGTGTTGTAGTAATTCTTCATCGCCGTAGTGCCGGCTTCTCTTCCGAGCTGCTGATTGACGAGCGAGAAGTGCTTGAGATTGAAGTGGATAGCGACTTTCCCCGTAAGCCTGTCTTCCTGATCGAGCTTTTCGAGGTGACCGATGAAATAGCGGAGATTGTGATAGCCATCGGCATCGTAGAAGCTCAGGATGTCAGTGACGTGCTTTAGTCTCAGGCGGCTGATGTAGGTCATAGTCGTCTTGAGGACGAGCATTATGCGCTCACGTTCGTTGTAATCCCACGGCTCGTCGCCGTTTGCGATGTAGACCTCGCACACCGCGACGCTGTTTACCTCGGTCGTCAACCGGTCAGATATTGCGATGGTACATTCCTGACCCGTATCGTATACGCAGGTCGCACGGCCGTTGCCCATCGCCTCGTCTCGCAGAGAGTCATAGAAGCGTGCAGTCACCTTCGCAATACGCAGAAAACGACACAGATCGCTGACAGACGCACCGATGATCATAGGATCCGGCACGCTCATTTTATTGAGTTTTTTGAGGTATTCCTCAACTAAGATATAATATTCCATAAAAACACCCCGTTCGGATAAGCAGTAAGTACAGCGAACTCTGCACATACTATACAATATTATTATATCATACCGCGATCAAAATAGCAAGGGGAAACGGCGAAAAACTTGCTGTTATCACTATTCCGGGAAAGAAAAGTATAACCATTAATGGATATTTGGCACAGTTTTTCGGTCAATTATTGTGATATATATGTATATTGCCATAATTTACTTGACAAAATATATAATAAGTAGTAAAATAATTATGTATGGAAATGGTACGTCGCTGCTCGCAGAAAGGGATGAACTGCAATATAAAGTGTGCCTCTTTGTTAGATGTGCACAATATGCGGCGGTCAAATGAGCCGAAATGTACAATTTTATGTTATGTACAAAAAAATCTTTGACAAAAACTGCATTTTGTGCTACAATGTACATTAGGATTATTATTTATGATCATGCAGAGTCCGATGCGTCGTATATGGCTCCGGATATCGGAAAGGAATTATCATTATGTCTACATCAAAGATAATTGCAGTTACTTCAGGAAAAGGCGGTACCGGCAAATCGTCAGTTTGTGCCGGCCTCGGTTACACTCTTGCCAAGCAGGGACATCGCACGCTCCTCATCGAGCTTGACTTCGGTCTGAGATGTCTCGATATCATGTTCGGCGTCGAGAATGAGATCAAGTATGACCTCGGCGACGTTCTCGCAGGAAGAAAGACCGCTCTCGAGGCTGTTTCACCTGTACCGATGGCAAATAATCTCAGCCTTCTCTGTGCTCCCAAGACGCTCACAACCGTCAATGCAGAGCAGATAGTTGAGATATGCCGCTCTGTCAAGAAATATTTTGAATATATCATCATAGATACCGGTGCAGGTATCAACTCTCACGTTTTCGACATCGTTGAGCAGGCTAACCTGATACTCGTCATCTCGACTCCCGACCCTGTCTGCATCAGAGATGCGAGCCTTATGTCCGATGAATTCTACAACCGCGGCAACAAGAGCCAGCGCCTTATCATCAACAAGATAAGCAAGAAGGTCATCGGCGATGCTCTCGTATCGAACCTCGATGAGATAATCGACAAGGTCGGCGTTCAGCTCATCGGCGTTATCCCCGATGATTTCAAGATGACAGTCGCTACCGGTAAGGGCAATCCGATACCGACAGATTCGGCGGCACTGAAGGCGTTCGACGCTATTTCAAAGAGACTCGGCGGAGAATTCGTTCCGCTTACCGTTAAGACGGCTTAAAAATGTAATTCCGCTCGGCGGGGAAAGGACAGAAAAATGAAGATCGCGATCATTGCTCATGACGCTAAAAAGGAATTGATGGTACAGTTTTGCAGTGCTTACTGCGGGATACTCTCAAAGCATACTCTTATGGCTACCAATACAACAGGAAAACAGGTCAGCGAAGCAACGGGACTTCCAATTAAACGCTATCTGAGCGGAAGAGGCGGTGCCGAGGAGATACTTGCGCTGCTGTCCTGCAACGAAGTTGACGTTCTGCTCTTCTTCAGAGACCCGATAAATCCCAAGTCTACTGACGTGAACGATATGAACCTCCTGAGACTCTGTGATGTCCACAACGTTCCCGTAGCTACCAATATCGCTACAGCTGAGGCACTTATCCTCGCTCTTGAGAGAGGCGACCTTGACTGGCGTGAGGTCGGCAATCCCAGTATATGACCAATATTCGGTGCCGGGGGCGCAGATACGCCGCGGCGCCGGTCCATCGTCCCTGAACAGGGACGATTTTCGTGTTAGGGCAAATTGCCCTATTGTATAAATAATTCTAACCGGAAAGGCTGAAAACTATGGCTATTAACATCAAGCGCCCCAACGGCACAGAGGACGTTCTTCCGAAGGATATACACAAGTGGTATACCGTCGAGAAGATAGCCCGCGAAACTGCTGAGAGCTTCGGCTTCGGCGAGCTGCGCTTCCCCACCTTTGAGAATACCGACCTCTTCCTGCGCTCTGTCGGCGAGACCACCGACGTTGTTCAGAAGGAGATGTACACGGTAAAAGCGAAGGAGACCGAATTCACGCTCCGTCCCGAGGGCACTGCCGGCGCTATCCGCGCGATGCTCCAGAACGGGCTCCTCAATGAGGCTATGCCTCAGAGGATATTCTACATCATTTCCTGCTTCCGCCACGAAAGACCGCAGGCAGGAAGACTCCGTGAATTCCACCAGTTCGGACTTGAAATGGCTGGAAGCTCTTCACCTGCTGCTGACGCTGAGGTCATCAGCCTTGCAAAGAATATCCTCGACAGACTCGGACTGAAGAAGATAGAGCTCCACATCAACTCTATCGGCTGCCCGACCTGCCGCGCTAAGTACCACGAGGCTCTGAGGGCATATTTCGAGCCGCGCAAGGACGAGCTCTGCGATACCTGCAAGGAGCGCCTTGTCAAGAACCCGATGAGACTTCTCGACTGCAAGAGCCCAGAGGACCGCGAAATAGCCAAGGACGCTCCTGTTATCCTCGATTATCTCTGCGAGGAATGCAGCGACCACTTCACAAAGCTGAAAAAATACCTCGATAACGCCGGTATCTCTTACACAGTCGACCCCAAGATAGTTCGCGGTCTCGACTATTACACCAAGACTGTTTTCGAGTTCATCACAACTGAGATAGGTGCACAGGGAACTGTCTGCGGCGGCGGACGCTATGACGGTCTCATCGAGCAGCTCGGCGGTCAGCCTACTCCCGCACTCGGCTTCGGTATGGGCATCGAGCGTCTCCTCCTTGTTATGGACAAGCAGGGATGCGATTATCTCGCTCCCAAGAAGTGCGACATCTATTTCGCAACAATGGGAGATGCTGCTCTCGAAAAGGCTATGGAGCTCTCACGTGCGCTCCGCGGATACGGCTATTTCGCTGAATATGACCTTATGGGACGCGGTCTTAAGGCACAGATGAAATACGCGAACAAGATAGGTGCGGCGTTCACGATAGTCCTCGGAGACAACGAGCTCGCAGAGGGCAAGGCTAAGCTCAAGGAAATGGAAAAGGGCGAGGAAGTAACTATCTACCTCGGAGAGAAGTTCGCTGCTTCGTTTGAAGAGGTATATTTCAATAAAGTTCTTGATTTTATGGACGAGGAGACAGACGGAAACGGCTCGCTCTTCGCTTTCACAGGGGAGGATAAATAAATGGACAGTATGAAGGGTCTTAAAAGGACACATTATTGCGGTGAAGTCACCGAGATAGGAAAGGAAGTCGTTGTCGGCGGCTTCGTCGACAGGATAAGGGACAAGGGCGGCGTTATTTTCATCGTCCTCCGCGACAGGACCGGCGTTGTTCAGCTTATGTTCAACGACAAGTCTGACCCGGCAGTTTTTGAGAAGGCTTCGACCTGCCGAAGTGAATACGTGCTTATGGCAAAGGGCGAGGTCATCGAGCGTGAGAGCAAGAACGACAAGCTCAAAACAGGCAATGTCGAGATATTCGTAAGCGACCTGCGTATCCTCTCCAAGGCTGAGACTACGCCTTTTGAGATAACCAACGAGACAAAGGTGAACGAGGAGCTTCGTCTCAAGTACCGCTACCTCGACCTCCGCCGCGCACCGCTACAGCAGAATATCATTATGCGCCACGAGCTTGCAAGAGTTACACGCGAATACTTCTACTCCAACGGATTCCTTGAGATAGAGACTCCGATGATGATGAAGTCCACTCCCGAGGGCGCGAGAGATTACCTTATACCTTCGCGTGTCCACCCCGGAAAGTTCTACGCTCTGCCGCAGTCGCCGCAGATATACAAGCAGCTCCTTATGATAGCCGGTTATGACCGCTATATCCAGCTTGCACGCTGCTTCCGCGACGAGGACCTCCGCGCTGACCGTCAGCCGGAATTCACACAGATAGACCTTGAGATGTCATTCGTTGACGCCGAGGACATACAGGAGTGCGTTGAGGGCTTCATCCAGCGCGCTTTCAAGGAGCTTCTGAACATCGACGTTCAGCTCCCGCTCCAGAGACTTACATTTGCCGACGCTATGAACCGTTACGGCTCTGACAAGCCGGATACACGCTTCGGCTTCGAGATACAGGACATAACCGATACAGTCAGGGACATCGACTTCGTTGTGTTCAGGAACGCTGTCGAGGAAGGCGGCTCAGTACGTGCTATCAACGTAAAGGGCGGCGCTGCAACATACACCCGCAAGGAGATAGACAAGCTCGTTGAGCACGCAAAGGGTATCGGTGCAAAGGGACTCGCTTATATCCGCTGGGCTGATGAGCCGAACTGCTCATTCAAGAAGTTCCTCGGCGAGGGCGACCTTGAAAAGATATGTGACGCTGTTGACGCTCACGAGGGCGACCTTGTTCTCATCTGCGCTGACAAGACAAAGACAGTACTCTCGACGCTCGGTGCTATCCGTCTTATCTGCGGCAAGAGACTCAATGTTATCCCCGATGACAAGTACAACTTCCTGTGGATAACAGAGATGCCCTTCTTCGAGTACGACGACGAGAACAATACATGGGTAGCTGCACATCACCCCTTCACGATGCCGATGGAGGAGTGTCTCGAATATCTCGATACCGACCCCGCAAACGTCCGTGCAAAGGCGTGGGACCTCGTCCTCAACGGAACAGAGCTCTCAAGCGGCTCGATGCGTATCACAGACTTCGAGCTCCAGCAGAGAATGTTCGAGGCTCTCGGTATGACTGACGAGGAGATAGATGCTAAGTTCGGTTTCCTTGTTGACGCTTACCGCTACGCTGCTCCGCCTCACGGAGGAATGGGTATCGGTCTCGACCGTCTCGCTATGATAATGTGCGGCGCAGATAGCCTCCGCGATGTCACAGCATTCCCGAAGGTACAGAATGCGAGCGAGCTTATGAGCGAGTGCCCGTCAGTTGTTGACAAGGCGAGCCTCGATGTGCTTGGTATCGCAGTTACAAAGACTGAGGAAGAATAAAAAACAGCCGCAGTATCCGGTCGGTACTGCGGCTTTTCGCGTCTTTATGCAAACACTGTTTCGAGCAGGCGTATTATCGCGGCTGAGAATTCCTCTGCGACCGAGCTCTGGAACACACTGAAATTGAAATCCTCTCCGGCGCTGTCGTCGGCGGAATCGGAAACAGCCCTGAGTATCAGGAAGGGCACACGGTTGAGATAGCAGACCTGTGCGACGGAAGCTCCCTCCATTTCGCAGCAGAGTCCGCCGAATTCGGAGATTATGCGATCCTTTGCGGATCTGTCACATATGAACTGGTCGCCGCTGCATATCCTGCCAGGCAGCACCTTCACATTCGGCAGGGTCCCGGAAATGACATTGCAGGCGGACTTCACAAGCTCTGCGTCCGCCGGGAATGCGACAAGCCCCGTGAACGGTATCTCGCCCTTTTTATGACCAAGAGGGGAGATGTCGAAATCGTGCTGGACTGCCTCTGTGGAAACAACTATGTTCCCGATAGAGAGCTCCGGCGAGAGAGCACCTGCAAAACCGGTGTTTATAACGTGTGTCGCACCGAAGTGTGTGATGAGGAGCTGAGTGCAGATACCGGCGTTGACCTTGCCTATGCCGGATCTCACGATAACTACCTTCGTTCCGCCGAGAGTTCCGCAGTGGAATACCATTTCCGCGATAGTTTCGGTCACGGAGATGTCGGCTCCGGCGATGAGTTTTGTGACCTCCTCGTCCATAGCTCCGATGATACCTACAGTTTTTTCCATTATTTTGCCCCTTTCAGCTGAGATTATTGACTATCCCGACCGAGATGTAGTTCTCGACGACTGCGCGGAAATCCGTGCCGGGTTCACATTCCTCGTTGTATACACCGTCCACCTCGAAGCGCATACCGCCGCCGGGGAGGTCGGTCACTTTTTTATAGCGGTCGCGGTAGAACATACCGTGTGATACGGCTCTGTCGCGCAGTATGCCGCGAAATTCCGAGAGCGGACAGCCGGGAATATTGATGTTGTATATCTGTCCGTAGCCGGGCATTTTCTCTGTCAGCTCCGCAAGCAGCTCCGGCAGATATTTCGCCGTTACCTCGCCGTCGGAATCGACCTCCTCCGAGACCGCGATGGAAAGGCAGCCCTGAAAAGCTCCCTCGAATGCAGCTCCGGCAGTTCCGGAATACTGTATGTCAGTCGCGGTGTTGAGACCTCTGTTGATGCCGGAGAGCACGATGTCGGGCTTGTGCGGCATAATGCTGAGCGAGCCGACTCTGACGCAGTCTGCCGGAGTGCCGCTGCACGAAAATGCGCGAACTCCCTCTACGGGGAAGCTGTGCGGATAGATGTCGACAGTTCCGTGAAGGGTTATCGCGTGTGATGCAGCGCTGCGCTGTCCGTCCGGAGCAACGACCCAGACCTCTCCGAGCTGCTTTGCTATTTCAGCGAGGCGAATGAGTCCGTCCGCCTCTATCCCGTCATCGTTTACGATAAGTATTGAACGCATGATCTGTCCTTTCTCAGTGCCTTCCGAGCTGCCAGAACGCAACAGCGCTCGCAGCGGCGACGTTGAGCGAATCAACGCCGTGAGACATCGGTATCTTTATTGTGTAGCTGCACGCTTCTATCGTTGAGCTGAGAAGTCCGTCACCCTCAGTCCCGAGCACGACAGCGAGCTTTTCCGCTCCTGTAACGCGCGCGTCAGCGATAGAGACCGTGTCGCTTCGGAGCGCCATTGCCGCCGTGACGAATCCGGCTTTGCGGAGCTTTGTGATATAATCGGGAGAACTGCCGGAGATGTACGACCACGGTATCTGAAAGACAGTTCCCATACTCACGCGGACCGAGCGTCGGAAAAGCGGGTCACTGCATCCTTCCGTGAGCAGTACGGCATCAAATCCGAGAGCGGCTGCGGAGCGGAAAACAGCTCCGGTATTGGTCTGATTCATTATGTTCTCAAGCAGGGCGATACGGTCAGAGGTCTGCAATATATCATCTGTATCAGGCAGCTCCCTGCGCTTCATAGCAGCGAGGAGTCCCTGAGTGAGCCTGAATCCCGTGAGCTCGGTGAGCGTCGCGGAGCTTCCGCGGTAAACCGGGATATTCCCGACGCGGCTGATAATATCCGCCGCCTGACCGGTGATGTATTTGTCCTCGGCGAGCAGTGATACAGGCTCGTATCCGGAATCGAGAGCAGTGCGTATCACCTTCGGGCTTTCAGCGACGAAAATGCCCTCGCGCAGGAGCGACAGCTCGGATGTGTTAGTATACGGGCGGAGCTCCGGTGCCCCGAGGTCGGTTATTTCACGTATCTCAGCCATATCAGCCCTCTATCCTGACGGTTATCTCGCTCTCGTCCGGCTCTTCAAACAGCGAGCGGAACTTTGCCCTCAGTCCGTCATCTACGAAGTAAGCGTCAGAGCGTCCGGCAGCGACCTCGGAATTTCTTTTGCTTATGCGGCGCTCCCATTCATCGTCGGTGATGCGGATATAATGCAGTTCACACGGTATGCCGCGCGAGCTGAAATAGCCGCGTGCTTTTTCACGGCTCAAACGTGTCCAGAAGCCCTGATCAAGTATGACGTCCACGCCGGCAGAAGCTATCTCCGCAGCCTTTGAGAAGAGGTAATCCTCGGCGCGGCGGACGTATTCATCGTGCATTTCGCCTGTTTCTCTGCCGAGCAGAGCTATCATCAGCTCGTCAACGGAGAGTATCACTGCTCCGGAGCTGTTTTTCAGCTTTGCGGAGTAGGTGGTCTTGCCGCTGCAAAGCCGTCCGCAGAGCATAATTATCCTTGCCATACGTTTCCTCCCGAAAAAATCAGTACATCTAAATGATAACATATTTTCACGAAAATAGCAAGCGGCGTTTTCAAAGTGAAAACGCCGCTGAATGAGCTGTGACAGGGACAGACAAACTGAAGGTTTTGTGCCGCGCTGTCTTGATATTTCTGTAATAGTGTGTTATTATGTTCATAAAAGAACTTTGGAGGTGGACTATGCTGCATACAGGTACGCAAACCATAGAGTCCGGAAGGCTGCTGCTCCGCAGATTCATTCTTTCCGATGCGGAGGATATGCTCCGCAGCTGGATAAGTCAGCCGCAGGTGCAGGAGGAATACGGTGAGCCGGTCTATACTGACATCGGTCAGGTGAATGAGCTGCTCGGCAGGTGGATAGCCGCATACGAGCGTCCGGATTTCTACCGCTGGGCTGTTATTGAGAAGGCGAGCGGCAAATGTATCGGACAGATAGCCTTCTGCCGCGTATATGACGACATTGCCGCCGCAGAGATAGAATACTGCATAGGCAGCGACTTCTGGGGATACGGCTACGCAGGAGAGGCTCTGTCAGCCGTTATCTCTCACACGTTTGAGCATACAGGTTTTGTAAGGCTCGAAGCGTATCACCGTGCTGAGAATGTCAAGTCCGGACGTGTGCTTGAGAAGTCCTCGATGCACGTCACAGACAATGTCGAGCGTTTCCGCCGTCAGGGGATCGAGCCCGAAGGCGAGGTCTGCTACTGTATCGAACGCTGAGCTCACACTTTTGCACGGAGCTCGTTGAGCTTTTCTGTTCTGTTAGCCGCACGCATCAGTGCCTCGCCGATGATAACAGCGTCCACGTCCGCAGCGCGGAGACGTTTTATCTGCTCCGGAGTTGAGATACCGCCCTCAGCGACGTAGATGACGTCCGACGGGACGCTATCCCTGAGGCGGAGACATCTTTCGGGATCTATCGAAAAATCGCGAAGGTCGCGGTTGTCGACAACGATTATGCGAGCGCCGGCATTGAGAGCACGTTTGATGTCCTTTTCGCAGCAGGTCTCGATGAATGCGGAGATACCGAGCGAATCGCAGACCTGTATATAGCTGCGCAGCTCATCGTCTGTGAGCATCGAGGGAATGAGCAGAACTGCCTTTGCGCCTATTATTTTCGATTCATAGATCATATATTCGTCCACAGTCGCTTCCTTGCGGAGGCAGGGGACAGACACCTCATTCACGATGAGACGGAGATGGTCGCGGCAGCCGAGGAACCATTTCGGCTCGGTAACTACAGAAATGCAGTCCGCTCCGGCATTCTCAAGCTCGGAGGCTGTTTCTACGAAGTGCGTGCCGGCTGCGACAGTGCCGATAACGGGCATAGCCTTTTTGCATTCGGCGATGAATGCGAGCCCCCTCTTTGAGAGAGCTATCTCAAAATCGAAGGTGTCATCCTGCATTGAGAGCGCCATATATTTCATTTCGTCTGCTGGGATGAGTTCCATCGAGTTCTTTACGCGCTCTTTTGTCTGCAAGGCGAGCTGTTCGAGAATATCCATTTATTTACTCCTCTGCTGTGTACCAGCTGTTTTTTTCATTATCATCGTTTCCCAAGTATGCGGACAGAGCATTCTCTGCTTCTATGAGCGTCAGCATCTGCTCAGCCTGTCTGCGGAGCTCGTTTTCCTTCTCCGCGTTCATCTCGGAGTCGGTGACAGTAAAGACATAGCCTGTATCCTTTGTTATCAGGCGTATTTCGGTATCAGTTACAGTGAGGTCGCCGTTGAAGCTCCGGAAGCGGTCGGGGTAGTCGAACAGTACCAGATAGTATTCGTCCGGGGCGTCGGTCTCCTCGTGCATTATGCAGAGGCAGCCCTCTGCCGAAAGCAGTCTGAGATGGTCATTCCACCCGGGCAGGCTCTCATCGAGCCTTGCTATCCGCGTGAGCTTTGCACGCGGTATTATCCTTATACATTCCGGCATACAGCTTCCCTCCCTGAAACTCTCCTGTCCTGATATTGTATCACTATACGCCGCTGTTGTCAAGTAGTGAAGTGCTGAAAGGTGACAAGAAATGTGCAGTTATTGCGGTGCCGGAGCGACTTGAAATAATATTCAGAAAAAAATGTGTGAAAAGACTTGAAAAAAATCTCAGAATAGTGTAAAATAAAAGTGTGTTGGTAGGATCGTTATGATTTTAACAACCCATTGAATACGTATATTTTATTATGAAAGGACGTCATACCAATGGCAGGATTAAACAAGGTGACTGTAGAAGACATCAACGTAAAGGGCAGAAAGGTGCTCGTAAGAGTAGATTTCAACGTTCCTATGAAGGACGGCGTTATCACTAACGATAACCGTATCCAGGCTGCACTTCCCACTATCAACAAGCTCGTTGAGAACGGTGCGAAGGTAGTTCTCTGCTCACACCTCGGCAAGCCCAAGAACGGACCTGAGGCTAAGTTCTCTCTCGCACCCGCTGCTGCAAGACTTGCAGAGCTCGTAAGCACAAAGGTTACGTTTGCTGCTGATGATACAGTTGTCGGCGAGAATGCAAAGAAGGCTGTTGCAGAGATGAAGGACGGCGAGATCGTTGTTCTCGAGAATACACGTTTCCGCGGCAACGAGGAGACAAAGAACGGCGAAGAGTTCTCCAAGGAGCTTGCAGAGCTCGTTGACGGCGAAGTTTTCGTTATGGACGCTTTCGGTTCAGCTCACCGTGCTCACGCTTCTACAGCAGGTGTCACAGCTTTCGTCAAGGAGACAGCTGTAGGCTATCTCATGCAGAAGGAGATACAGTACCTCGGAAATGCCGTTGAGGACCCAGAGAGACCGTTCGTTGCTATCCTCGGCGGTGCTAAGGTCGCTGACAAGCTCAACGTTATCTCCAACCTCCTCGAGAAGTGCGATACACTCATCATCGGCGGCGGTATGGCTTATACATTCATCAAGGCTCAGGGCGGCTCTATCGGGCAGTCACTCGTTGACGACGAGAAGCTCGACTACTGCAAGGAAATGCTCGCTAAGGCTGAAAAGCTCGGCAAGAAGATACTCCTCCCTGTTGATACAGCTATCGCTGCTTCATTCCCTGATCCGATCGACGCTGAGATCTCTGTTGAGTACGTTGACTCCGACAAGATCCCTGCTGATATG
>JAFXVT010000040.1 GCA_017534835.1 Ruminococcus sp. | reverse complement strand
GGGGGCTCGGGGGTGACTCCCCACAGTGTGGGGAGATGTCGCACAGCGACAGAGGGGACCGCCGCTGTTGGCGGAACCTTTCTTCAGAAAGGTTTCCACCGATAAATGCGTGTACAACTTCTATATGAGTATCACGGTTACGGGTGCCGCTGTTTTATCGTTTATGACTGTTCGCTGAGCAGTATAGATACACGGTTCTGTATCATCTCAGCGCATTGCTCAGCAGAGCATTCTCCTGCAAAGTACCTTGAGGTCTCTTCGGCGGTAATATCGTATATCGACTTGTCTCTGACGTTCAGTTTAGTGAAGGAAGCGAGGAAGTTTGTGATATACTCCCTGTTTTCTGCAGAGATCGGGTGTATAACGCCATCAGTATCTTCGTATCTGCCATATTCGGAAGTTACCCACCTTCCCTCGTTGTCCAGTTTTGCCTTATCCGCATGATCGAGCCATTTATCAAGCTCTTTTTCAAACAAAGACCTGTTAGTGCAAAGGAAGCCGCTTAAACTGCTCTGATAGTCCTCACTCATAATGTAGCACATAAAGTCCCACGCACCGTCTGTGTTATCAGAACTGCTTATTATCGAACAGCAGTTACCCGGGGTCAGCACACCCTTCCTGTCATCAGAGGGAGCGATCGCATATGTGTAGTTGTCATCAATATACAGCCCGTATCTGTGCGGAGATAAAATGAACTCCTCGCAGCTGTATGTTTCGGCCTCCTGAAGCAGTGCAGTTTTGTTCTTGACCGCGAGTTCAGCTTCACGGGACTGCATCGCAACTTGTGGATCAAGTGAATCAACAACACTTCCCCAGCTATAGTTCTCATTAAGCTCGAAGGAACCGCAGAACTCCAATAAACGTATGAATTCGGGAGAATCAAAATCACAGGTGTGTTTGTCGTAGTCCACAAAATTAGCGGCAGCTGAGTTGAACAGGCACATCCACGCTGATTCTCTTGTTGTAAATGATGAATTTTTCGAGCCAAGATACATACCGTCGGGAAGATCTCCGGCTATATCAAGAAATTCATCAAGCGTCCAGTAAGAGTGTTCTCTTCCGATGATCTCACTGTTTGCGAGCCAGTGATCAAGCCTGAGTGTAGTCGGAAGCGCATAAACTCCGCCCTTATACTTAAAAGCAGACAGGATATTGGGAAGAATATCTTCACGTTTCAAGCCGCCGCGTTCGTCCATAAGCTCATAAATATTCTCGAATGCACCAAAATCAGTATATTTATACATTTCAGATGCTTCACCGAAGAAAACATCGGGAGGATCACCGGAGAGAATGTCTGATCTCAGTTCGTCGCCGGAATCATATGAACGCACCTGTGCGACATATCGCTCAGTGGTCTTGTTGTACATCAATACCGCATCATCACAAGAACCGACAGAAGCAATAATGACAGGATCACGCACATCTTTCCAATCGTCAGGGCGCTTTGTAAGAATATTGAAAACATATCTTCCGCTGCCCGCATCGGTGCCGATATATACAAACCTGTTGTCTCCCACGTATGCAGCAGACTGTATGTCTGCTTCGGCAGCTCCGGACTCATTGAGACTGACAAGCTTTATGAATGAATCGTCCTGACAAAGTCCGTAAATACAGTTGTTGACGGTAAAAAACGCATTATACTCACTGTTTCCGTAAAACACATTTCCGGACAGGCTCATTTTTTCGCCATATGGTCTCAGGTCTGACGGAAGCCGCATTTCCCCGGTATCTGCATAAGTCCAGCCCTCGCTGCCGTACACGATAGTTCTGCCGTCCGGAGTCTGAATATAGCCAAGCTGTTTGTCTGAGGTCAGTTCGCCGTCAATGTTTCCGTCAGCGTCAGCAACTAAGTATCTGTTATCAGAAAAGCCTCTCCTGACGTGTATAACGGATCTGTCGCCGTAAGGAGAGATGCTGATAATGGAGTCATCGCCGAATAGATAATAGTCAGTAAAATCCCGGAGCTCATTATCTGAAACAAGCTTGCCGTCTGCACTGAACAGCTTCAATCTGACATTGACTTCGGCATTGCTGCGGTACTCCTCAGCATCGTTTATATCTCCGTCGTAAGCGGCATACAAATACAGGATAGCTATACTTCCGTCAGGAAATACGCAAGCAGTGCTGCTGATGTGATCCGTTCCTTCATCAAGGGTGACAACGTCAGCTCTCTGCATTTTCTCATCGTAGGATTGCATTGCTGTCGTATTGTCTGATCTTGTGAAAACAAGCTTCAGATCATTATGATAGTCAAGAGCGAGACATTTTTTGCAGTCGTCGGGAAAGGATACATCGCCGGCACTGTAAACTACCTGATCAGCAGCTGAGATCACAGGGGCTGTGTTCACGGCGGAGCCGGTCTCATTCTTACCGGAGCAAGAAGCAGTTCCGGTAAGCATTAAAAAAGCAAATATAGCAGCCATTTTTCTTTTCATAATCTGACCTCCTTTATGCCATAGAAAGAGTTTTCATAGATAAGTGACTTTCAAAGGCAAAAAAGACGAAATAATTTTGAAATGTCTGAAAATTCGTATGGCTGCACAAAGAAGCAGGCACAACGTTGTGCAGTATCACCTGATAGTGTTGCAAAAGAGTCTTCATATTCTATGAAAAGGTGTGCAATGCTGCACCCGGACGCAAAAAGGGAAGTCCTTTAAAATGGACTTCCCTGCTGTAAGATATTTATCCGTTTACGGTCATGATCTGCCGGAGGCTCTGATGAATGCCAGCCGTGCGGCGATACCCTGACGAAAGGAAGATGCTGCACCGGTCACTGTCCCATCACGCGGTCGTGCTTTATTGTCTTTTCCTTGACCTTTTCCTTATTCATATAGTCTTCCTTTATCTCGGCGTTTTTCTCAGCCTGCTTTTTGGCACTGATACCGTTCTTCACATACTTTGAATGTATCTCCTTGCCGCGGTCTGCTGCGTTGCAGGTTCTGTCGAAAGAAGCTCTGACGTGCTGCCCTCGAGCTTCTTATCGTTTGACGTCTCTGTTTCAGTGATGATGTTGTCTGCCGACTCGGAACGCCTGCCGTTTTCGCCCATACTGCCGTTTCCTGTTTTTCAGCGGATGCCTTTTCCATTTCGTCCTGCTTTTTCAGCATCTCCCTGACCTCTACCGTATAGAAGTGGTTATTGAGCTTCACCGAATCTTTAAGGCACTTATCGCAGCATTCCGGCGTATATTCAAGCTTCAGATCGTTCTGTATCCAGGGGCCTTTCAAACCTCTTTCAAGACGGCCTATGAACTTCTCGGGGGTCTTTTCAGAGTCCGGAAGATCCTTTGTCTCTTCAACGATGTGGAGAGCGGTCTTGCAGAGCCTGTACTGGTCTATACAGTTCCTGACCTGATCGGGATCGTTAGTATCTATGCTCATTATGACCTCATCGGTCAGTCTTCCGATCCATACATATTTCTCGAAGGCGTCAGCAAGCTCTCCCTCGGAAAGTCCGTATTTATTCTTCTTGGAGGGTGCCTCGTAAGCCGGGAGTTTGGGAGTCGTGCTGAGATCTGCTTTTTCGAGGAGCACAGTTGTCTTATCGAAAAGCTCTTTTACTCTGCCGGGTTTAGTGCATAGGCGCCACTGATTATATCCTTGTTGTCCTTCAGCAGATCCATGAGCTCGGCAGCCTCGCTGCGCGTTTTCTTCCACCTGGCAAGAGATGCTCCGCCTAAGTTCCCGGGTGTTGGCTCAACAGCTTTATTGAGAGCTTCACCTTTCTCCTTGATATTATCTGCCAGTTCATCGTATCCGTGATTTCTAAGGGCATTGCAAAGCCCTTTAAGAGTGATGGAATTGTATAAAAACGCCTGTTCTTGCAGCTTTTCGACAGCAGCAGGATCCTTCAGTTCCTTGTTTCTTATATAATTGTATTCGGCTCTTAAAGTTGGCATAGTTATTTCCTCCGTTCCGGTCTTTCGATAGTAATACTCAGAAAATGCAGCTCAGGGTGCAAAGAATGTCGAAAAAAGAAATAGTATAACAAAAGATCCCCGGATCGCTCCGAATGCAGTTCAGTCCATAAGCATCTCCATATTGTTTATATGTGCTTTTTTGAAACCGTATCTACGGGAAAAAAAGTGGGTCACCGAGCCATAAACCTGCGTTTCTGACTCAGTGACCCACGGGATCGGCTGAGGGGACACCCCTTTTGATATTGCTTCCGTTGGCGAAAAAAAGCGGGTCACCGAGCCATAAACCTGCGTTTCTGACTCAGTGACCCACGAAATCGGCTGAGGGGACACCCCTTTTGATATTGCTTCCGTTGGCGAAAAAAGCGGGTCACCGAGCCATAAACCTGCGTTTTTGACTCAGTGACCCACGAAATCGGCTAAGGGGACCCCCCTTTTGATATTGCTTCCGTTGGCGAAAAAAGTGGGTCACCGAGCCATAAACCTGCGTTTTTGACTCAGTGACCCACGAAATCGGCTGAGGGGACACCCCTTTTGATATTGCTTCCGTTGGCGAAAAAGCGGGTCACCGAGCCATAAACCTGCGTTTCTGACTCAGTGACCCACGAAATCGGCTGAGGGGACACCCCTTTCAGCTTATCTGTTGTGGTATTCTCTTTCGGGGAGCCGTCTGTTCCTGTTGAAATACTGACCGACTGATTCAAGACCCGAAAGTCCGGCGATAACAGCGATGGTGCAGGCGAGTGAGACCACATAAAGCGTGATGACCATACCTGTAGCTCCGTCGTGCTCGGGTATCATAAGAAGACCCGGGAACACCTGAACGATGCCTGCGAGAAGGTAAACGAGCGAGGCGAGAGTTTTGAGGAATCCCACGCCGCTTATCATTGCGAGACCTGTTGCGCCCATAGCTACCGCGATATAGAGCGAAGCCTCCTGAAGGATATTCTGAAGACCGTCGAGACCGTCGGAGTATTCGATACCGAGCATACTGCTTCCGCTGTAGAGAAGGAAGAAGGCGATAGCGCCGATAAGACCGACTACTCCGAGAACGATAACGACCTTGAAGCCCTTCTTTGCTTCCTCCTGACGGAGCTGCTCCTTGAGCTCTATCATCATACGCAGGCTTTCCTTCGAGTCCTTCTGCTCGGATACGAGCTGGCTCGAAACTGCCTTTTTCGCACCCTCACGCTTTGCTCTTTCGAGGTCCTCATCGACGAACTTGGGGACATATTTGGGAGCCTCCGGCTCGTCATCGAGGATAGGAGCAGTGACAGGCTCAACTGGCTCTGCCGGCTTTTCCTTCTTCGGGGGCGGAACGTAGTTGTCCTCATCGAGGACGGGAGCTGTTATAGTGGGAGCAGGTGCCTCCGCGCCGAGCTGCTGGCGGCGCATATCTATTATCTGCTGCTGCTTATCCTGCGGCAGATTTGCGAACATAGCCTTCTGCTCGTCGCTCATACCGGCGATTATATCGTCATCGCTGAGCACGAGCTTGTCGCTCTTGGGAGCAGAATAGTCCATCGAATCATCGAGCACGGGAGCCGAAACGCCCGTGGGAGCGCCCTTCTTCCCGGCTGTCGGAGCAACATAGTTGTCCATATCGTCGAGTACGGGAGCCGAAACGCCGGTCGGACCGCCCTTCTTTGAAGCCGGAGCTACATACTCGAAATCGTCGAGCACGGGAGCGGCAACGCCTGTGGGACCTTCCTTTTTCGGAGTGGGCTCAACGTAGTCGATGTCGTCGAGCACGGGAGCGCCGAAGTTGTTTTCGTCGTTCATAAAGTCACCTTCTTTTTATTAGCGGAAAGCTTTTATCTTTCGAGTATCTGTGATCTGTCAGGACCGATGCCGACCATGCTTACAGGGCAGCCAACGAGCTCTTCGAGGCGTTCGATGTACTTCTTGCAGTTCTCAGGGAGCTCATCAAAGCTTGCACACTTTGAGATGTCCTCGGTGAATCCGGGGAATTCCTCATAAACAGGAGTGCAGCCCTCAAGCTCTTCGAGTGTCGGGGGGAAGTTCTCTGTAATGGTGCCGTCGGGCTTCTTGTAGGCTGTGCAGATCTTGAGAGTATCGAGGTTTGCGAGAGTATCGAGCTTGTTGATAGCGAGGCTGTCGAGACCGTTCACTCTTACTGAGTGGCGGACGATAACAGCATCGAACCAGCCTGTTCTTCTCGGTCTGCCGGTAGTTGTACCGAATTCGCCGCCGACATTTCTGATCTGCTCGCCGATCTCGTCATCGAGCTCTGTCGGGAACGGCCCCTTGCCGACTCTTGTAGTATAAGCCTTTGCGACGCCGATAATGTTTGTGATGACCTTCGGACCTACGCCTGTTCCGACGCAAACGCCTGCGGAGAGGGGATGCGAGGAAGTAACATAGGGGTATGTACCGAAGTCGATGTCGAGGAGAGTAGCCTGAGCGCCCTCGAACATAATTGTCTTGCCAGCCTTTGCAGCATCGAATGTGAGGACGGAAACGTCGTCAACGTAGGGGAGAAGGCGCTTGCCGTACTCGGTGTACTCAGCAGTTACAGCGTCGAGGTCGAAAGGCTTGCCGCCGTAGACTTCGGTGATGATCTTGTTCTTGAGCTTGCCTGTGGACTGGATCTTCTCAGCGAGGACCTCGGGGTGAACGAGGTCATAGACCCTTATGCCGCAGCGCTCGTATTTATCCATATATGTAGGACCTATGCCGCGTTTTGTGGTGCCGATATCCTTGCCGCCGCGGAAAGCCTCCGAGAGACCGTCAAGCTCGATATGCCACGGCATAACGACGTGAGAGCGGGGGTCGATCTTGAGGTTGGCAGTGGATATGCCTCTTGCTTCAAGGCTGTCGAGCTCACCGATGAAATCCTTGGGGTCGAGAACGACACCTGCACCGATAAGGCAGAGAGTGTCCTTGTAGAGAATACCCGAGGGAATGAGGTGGAGCTTGTATACCTCACCGTTATTAACGACGGTATGACCGGCATTGTTTCCGCCCTGTGAGCGAACGACAACATCGGCGCGGGAGGAGATTATGTCGATTATCTTACCCTTTCCTTCGTCTCCCCACTGTGTACCAACAACAATATTAGCAGGCATTGTGATTCCTCTTTTCATAAGATTATACTGTGCAAAAGCACAATTACAATTAATTATATCACAGCTGAAAGCAAAATGCAAGCCCTCCGCGAAAAAAAGTCTCCCACAGTGTGGGAGACTATTCTGTCTGTCAGAGGAAGCTCTTTATGTCGGTGTACTCATAGCCGTGAGCAAGTGCGACGTTCTGGTTTGTGAGCTTGCCGTCATAGGTGTTTACGCCTGTGCAGATGACATCGCTCCTGCGGCAGGCTTCCTCAAGACCGTTCTCGGCTATCTGGAGACCGTATCTGAGAGTAGCGTTTGTGAGGGCGATAGTGCTCGTGCGCGGAACAGCGCCGGGCATATTGCCTACGCAGTAGTGAACGACGCCCTCTTCGATGTAAACGGGGTCATCGTGAGTTGTAACGTGTGAGGTCTCGCCGCAGCCGCCCTGGTCGATAGCCACGTCTACGAAAACAGCGCCGTCCTTCATCTCGGGGAGGTACTTTGCCTTGAAGAGCTTCGGGGTCGAGCCGCCGGGAATGAGGACTGAGCCGATAACGAGGTCAGCGTCCTTGACAGCTCTTTCAACGTTGCTGTCGGTGGAGTAGAGAGTCTGGATATGAGCGCCGAACATATTGTCGAGCTGCTCGAGCCTCTTGAGGTTCACATCGAGGATAGTAACGTTTGCGCCCATACCTACAGCTATCTTGCAGGCGTTCATACCAACTGTGCCGCCTCCGAGGATAACAACGTTAGCCTTGGGAGTACCGGGAACGCCGGCGAGAAGTATACCTGCGCCGCCGAACTTCTTTTCGAGGTACTTTGCGCCCTCCTGAATCGAGAGACGTCCTGCTATCTGGCTCATCGGAGCGAGAAGGGGGAGAGAGCGGTCGGTCTCCTGAAGAGTCTCGTATGCGACCGATTTTACCTTGCCTGCGAGGAGAGCGTCCATCTGCTCCTTGTCAGCAGCGAGGTGGAGATAGGTGTAAAGGATAAGACCGTCGTGGAAGAGCTTGTACTCGGATCCGAGCGGCTCCTTGACCTTTATCATCATATCTACCATATTCCATATGTCGGGAGCATTGTCGAGAACGGAAGCACCTGCCTCGACGTATTCTGTATCAGCGAAGCCGGAGCCGATACCGGCGCCTTTTTCGATATAAACGTGGTGACCTGCCGCAACGTAAGCCTTCACGTTGTCGGGAGTGAGTCCGACTCTGAACTCATTGTTCTTGATCTCTTTTACGCAGCCAATTTTCATTGTACTATCCTCCTGTGAAAGTTTTTACCCGTCTGTCACGGATATGACAAAAATTATGTTTATATTATACTATATTCACAATTAAATGTCAATAGGTTTAGCACAAACAAGCAAGGGTCCCCGCCGGAACGGAGACCCTTGCTCTGGTTTGTTATAGAGAAACTGGAGAGTTCTTATGGGAATAGTATTCTCAGAAGCGTCCGCCTCTGCCGCCGGAGCTGGTGCCCGCGGTTATCTGAGTGCCGCCTGAGAGCGTTCCGCCGGTCGTTACAGCGTACTTGTCAGCCTGCGCGATGAGACTCGTGCCGCCGGAAACTGTGCCGCCTGACTGAGCAGTGCAGCCTGTGCAGTTCTGACCTGCCGAAGCGCTCGCAGATACGAATGATACGATGACCTTGCCCGATGTATCAACGAAGCTGTATCTTGTTGCGAGATTTGTATTGCCGGCAGTCATTGTGATGACGCTCGTGCCATTGTAGTTGATAGTGCTGCCGCTGTCGCCGCAGTCGAGGGGCTCCTGACCGTTGGCACAGATGTAGCCGCCGTTGAGGTTGATATTGCCGTTGGAATCAAATGCATCGTGGTCGCCGTTTGCGGAGTTCACGCATACGAAGCCGCCGTTGATGTTCATAACGATGTTTGAGGAAGTCGACATACCGCCCTGTGACCACGGATTTCCGGGCTGAGTGCCGGAGCCGTCACTTCCGCCGCCTGCGTTGTAGCCGTCATCGCCGGAGATGATGTAGACAGTTCCGCTGTTCTGATTTATAGTCGTACCCTCAACGCCTTCATAGCACTTGGAAATGAATATCTGAACGTCATCGAAGGTGTTCGCGGCAGTTTTGCCGATATTCACCGTGTGGTCGGAGTGGAAGCCGTCATCTGCGGTGGCAATGGTGTAAACGCCGCCGTAGATGTTCATATCGCCGCCGCAGTGGATACTGTCGTCGGAGGAATCGATAGTGATATCGCCGCCGTTTATTGTGATATTGCCCTTGCTCTGCCATGTTGTGCCGGCTGCGTCATAGAGTCCGACAGCCTTGATGCCCTTTGCGGAAACGTCGGTCTTGTTTGCGTTGCCGTCCGTTCCGCCGCCGGGGAAGCCCCAGCCGCCGCCTCCGGGAGCTGCCTGCTGGGCGCTGCCCGAGAAATTGCTGCCCTGATATGTGTATATCGTGAGGTCGCCGTCGTTCATAACGAATTCCTGCTCAGCCTGTATGCCGTCGAGGAAGGAGTTTATATCGATAGTGCCGCCGTTTATCGTGATAACGCCGTAAGCCTTGTCGGTCGCGGTGTCAGTCGCAGTTGACTTGATACCGTCGCCGGCTTTAGCTTTGACGGTCAGCTTCAGGTTTGAATTGTCGGCGGCAGAGCCGTCAGACTTTGTTGTGTCGCCGATAGTTACGCTGTCCTTGCCGCGGATACCGTCATCGGCAGCGTTTACGTTTATCGTGCCGTTGTAAATCTTTATATCGTTCTTGCAGACGATAGCGTCGTCCTGATTGCCGTTCACGGTGAGAGTTCCCGTGCCCTTGAACTTGATGTCATCGCGTGAGAATACGGCGCCTTCAACAGTGTTCGTATTGCCGTCGCTGTCGGTGTAGGTCTGCGAATGGGTCGTGCCGTCGGAGATAGTGTTGACGGTGCCGGACTTTGCGACTATCTGCACCTCATCGCCGACAGAATTCACGAAAATGGGAGCAGTTGTCTCGTTTGTGAGGCTCATTCCCATAAGGTCGAGCTCGACTACGGAATCGGGGTATGCGGTCTTGTCGACGTCAACAACTATCTGCGAGCCTTTTCCTTCGCCGGTAACAGCGAATGTCGCAGCCTTCTTTATCGTGAGTACACCGTTGCTGACGGAAGCTGTGTCCGCCGGAGCATTTGTGGTGATGTCCGCACCGCTGAGAGTAATGGTCAGACCGTCAGTCACTTCTGGAGTCGTGACCTCTGCTGAGCTGCTTCCGCCGGACGGGTCAACGTTCTCGAAAACGCTGATATTGCTCAGCTGGAACTGTGTCTGCTTGCCGTCGGTATGAGTTACTGCCGCACCTGTTGAAAGGTTTGTGAAGCCGCAGGATTTCGCACCGTTTATTGCAGCATCGCTCACGAGGACGTACTTGTACTTCTTCGTAAATGCAATGTTTTTATTTCCGTTTGCAGCGAGCGTATTAGCCTTTTTCCACATACCGTCCTTCTCGTTCGTAGCATCATTGATGCAGTTGAGGAGGGCAACGGTCTGCGTAGAGCCGGACAGAAGAGCTGTATCCACCTGATTATCGGTAGCTGTCGCGTAGACTGTACCGCCTGTGATGTTGACGCCGGTCGCTGCTGTGAATCCGCGGTCGCCGCCTGCGATGACAGTACCGCCGCTGATGTCGATAGTTGTTGCGGTCTGAACGGCGTCATTGCCTGCCTTTATGGTGACGCTTCCGCCGGAGATCTCAACATTGCCCTGGCTCGACTTGATACCGTCGCCCTCAGCGTCGATGTTGAGAGTGCCGGACTTGACAGTGACTGAGGTCTTGCCCTTTACAGCGTCGGTCTTGTCAGTGGAGTTGAGAGTCGTTACGTTGACAACGCCGCCGTTGAATTTAAGGTCGTTGTTGCAGGAGACAGCTTCCTGAGTGTTCGCAGTGAGGTTGAGGATACCTGTTCCGAGCTCACCGCCCTTTATCGTGAGGTCGTCCTTTGCATCTATAACAGCCGCACCGAGGTTGTCGCCTGCGTATGCAGTATCGCCGTCGGTTATGATATTTTCTGTTCCGTCAACAAGATTTATGGACGTATTTTCGGCATTTGTGATGAGGATAGCCGGAGCGCTCCTGCCTGTGATGCTTGCTCCGTTGAGATATATCTTGACGGTCTCGGGGTCAGCGACCTCGTCTGCAATGTTTACATTTATCTGACCGTCATTGAGAGTGCCGTCAACGTAGAATGTGCCGGAGTGGTCGATAGTGATGACAGAGCCGTTTACTGCTGCGTGCTCGCCTGTTATCTCGGCAGTGTCGCCCTTGAGGTGGATATATGTGATGTCAGCAACGGGCGTAACATCAGTAGATGTTGTGGTTGTTGCGGTAGTAGTCGTTGTTGTCTCGCCGGGAGTTGTTGTAGTCGTAGTTGTGGGAGCTTCCATAACTCCTTCCGGGAGCGAGTCGATAACGCGAGCATCGAGCCGCTGGATGGAGAGTGCATCGCGTGCGGTAACGCCGTCGCCGCGGTTGTAGACGTCAGCGTTGTCGAGAAGCTGACCTGTGAGGTTATATTTGTCCTTGTTGGCGATGAACTGGAGGATAGTCACCGCGTCCGCAACTGTTACCTTTCCGTCGTCGTTGGCATCGCCGAGAAGTGTGCTTGTTTCCTTTGCTTCTGCTGCCTGTACCGCTGTTGTCACTGAGGGGAGCGCACCTGCGATAAGAGCTGCTGATGAGAGAACAGCTAACAGCTTTTTAGTGTTCAGATTTTTCATTTGTATCAAACTCCTTTAATGTTGTTTTTAGATTTTCCCCGCTTCCCATTTCACTTTCCTATGGTACTGATTATATATGACCAATCTTAAAATAATCTTAAAATATTGGTAAAGAAGGGGAGCCCCCTTTGGCGGTTTCGCAGGATACCGAATATGTACCGTAAATTTACGGCTCGGTAGCCCACAAATTCCGCTAAGGGAAGCACTCTAAATGGTGCTTTTCCGTATTTTTCGTACAGCATATTACTATATATGTGCGCCCTCTGGGTGCAGTTGCGGTCGGGCGCAGGTTGGGTTACGCCATAGTTCACCTCTTTCCGCGTTCAGTCAACTGCACAAATGGGTATAAGAAAACCGCCCATTACTGAGCGGTATACTTATATATCTGGTCAATAAAACCTTGTGGCAACTTGATATTGTATTTTTCAATGTGGTATGCAAGAAAATCTGCCCAGCAATAATCTCCGTCTTTGTAAATTCGGAAACTCGGAGAAATTTCTTTTCCTGTCATACAGTCGATAGCAGCTTTAGGACAAGAAGAAAAATGTTTAAAAGATCTGAGATACTCAACAACTTTTCCCTTATCATAATCGACGTTCTCGACGATGCTGTCCTTGATACTGCCATTATTATGAGCAGTCAGTTCCATTTCACTAAAAAAACCTACGCTATTCAAATACCTCAACTCCTTTCTCAAAGATTCTCCAACTGCCTGTGTTTGTATATTCGGATCCAACAAACAATACACCATCTTCAGGTATATAATATAAGTCATCGTCAGGAGCTTTAACTTTATTATACCATTTCCACTCGGATTGTCAATAGACGAATTGTTGATATTCAGTCCTCTGACTTGCGAAAGATTCCTCTGCTCGATAGCTCTGCCCTCGGCTTCCGAAATCGTTGGCGCCGTGTAGTCAGCCGCGTTTGCGTTCGGGAGTTCTTCCCACGTCTTTGAGTGTGAGCCGTTGGCGTTCTGCTTGCCGCGGAGCACCTGTCCGTCGTAGATAATTGTACAGTCGCAGTTATCATGGCGGCAAGTTTTTCTCCGCTTCTCTTGCTTTTTACCTTGTCCTATGTTATAATGTAAAGGTAAAAATAACCCCAACGGAGGAATAATTATGTCAATGTATATCACCTGCCTCGACCTCGAAGGCGTACTCGTACCGGAAATATGGATAGCATTCGCTGAGGCGAGCGGTATCCCCGAGCTCAAGAGAACTACACGCGACGAGCCCGACTACGACAAGCTTATGAAGTGGCGTCTCGGCATTCTCAAGGAGCACGGTCTCGGTCTGAAGGAGATACAGGATACTATAGCCAAGATAGACCCGATGCCCGGCGCAAAGGAGTTCCTCGACGAGCTCCGCTCGCTCTGCCAGGTAGTCATCATCAGCGACACATTCACACAGTTTGCGGCTCCTCTTATGAAGAAGCTCGGTATGCCGACTATCTTCTGCAACACGCTTGAAGTCGCTCCCGACGGCGAGATAACAGGCTTTAAGATGAGATGCGAGCAGTCAAAGCTCACGACAGTAAAGGCGCTCCAGTCGATAGGCTTCGAGACTATCGCGAGCGGTGACAGCTTCAACGACCTCGGTATGATACAGGCAAGCAAGGCTGGCTTCCTTTTCCGCAGCACGGAACAGATAAAGAAGGACTATCCTCAGTTCCCTGCATTTGAGAGCTATGATGAGCTTCTCGCGGCTATAAAGGAAGTTATCGCCGAATAATATGTGGCTGGCGATATTCGGCGTTGTGCTGCTGTTTGCAGTCTTCGGCGCCGTGTACATAGTCTGCGGATTCCACAGGTTCAGCGCCATAAAGAAGCTCGGTGAGGAGCACCGCTTCATTTCGTGGCTCATCGCGGCTGCGGCTGCGGTTCTGATATGCGGAGCGTGGGCGATAGTGAACGTGTGGTCGGTCGCGGTCGTGATGATACATCTGTTCATCATCTGGCTGATATGCGACATCGCTGCCGCTGTTGTGCGCAGGATACGCGGAAAGAAGTCTGAGCGCAACATCGCCGGAGCCGCTGCCATTGCGGTGACTGCTGTGTATCTCGGATTCGGCTGGTTCTTCGCTCACCACATCTGCATCACAAATTACAAAATAGACACTGACAAGGACGTCGGGGACGGTGTCCGCGTGGTGCTCATCGCAGACTCTCACCTCGGCATAACTCTCGACGGCGAGAGATTCGCCGAGCAGATGGAGCGTATACAGGCTCTCGGACCCGATATGGTCATCGTAGCCGGCGATTTCGTGGACGATGAGTCAAAAAAAGCCGATATGCTGCGCTCATGTGAGGCTCTCGGCTCGCTCGATACCAAATACGGCGTATTCTTCGCCCTCGGAAATCACGATTATGGTTACTACGGCGATGACTACCGCGATTTTGGTCCCGATGACCTCAAAGCCGCCCTCAAGGAAAACGGAGTGACCTTTTTGGCTGACCGTACCGTCACCGCAGGCGAGCACCTCTATGTTACGGGAAGATGTGACCGCTCGATCGAACAGCGTCTGCCGATAGCAGACCTCGTGAAAGACCTCGACAGCTCGCGGTATGATATAGTCATCGACCACCAGCCCAACGACTACGATGCGGAGGCTGCTGCCGGAGTTGACCTCGTGCTCTCCGGACATACCCACGGCGGACCTCTTATCCCCGCGGGACAGATAGGTCTGCTCATAGGCGCGAATGACCGCGTTTACGGTCACGAGCGGAGGGATACCACCGATTTCATTGTAACGAGCGGTATTTCCGGTTGGGCGCTCCCATTCAAGACCGGAACTGTCTCAGAGATAGTCGTTATCGATATAGAGTAAAACGCTTGACAAAAGGCAATAATTATCCTATAATAATATAAGACATATAAGTCTGCACCCATAATGAACAGGAGGATGAAGGAATATTATGAGAAAAAAGAAAGCTGCTGAAGAAGACATCAACCCCAGAAAGGTATTGCATATGTTCCTGCCTATCGTGGGAGCAATATTCATAGCGGTAAGCTCGATACTCTACATTCTCTACAAGAGCTGGAGCAATAAGCTCTACTTTGAGAAGTGGAAGGATTACGAGGACTGCGGAGTATAAAAGAGCAAGCGAGCCGGCAGGGAAGCGACCTGCCGGCTCATTTTTTGTCTCTTCATCTTCAACAAATAATACTTGACTTATAGTAAAAAATATGTTATAATCAATTAACAGAGACCTTTGCTTCTGCGAGAGGAGGGACGGCTATGGGTATCGTACCTGAGGACAGATACTTTGAGCTATTCGAGCAGATGATCGATTGTGTGACAGATTTTGAGCATTTCAGTCGGGAAAGATTTGTTGACGTGCTGTGCAGGCTCTCTGAGCTGTTTCGTATCTCTAAGGGAGTTACCGAGTTCTATACCAATGAGATGAAGGAAATGAAGGGCGAAGGCGAGATAATGTGCGATTATGACAACGGCGAGGACGGGGTACCGATAATACAGCTGCGTGTCGTATCGAAGTCCCATGCTGTAATAAAGGGTACTATCTATCGCCCTGAGAATGAGTTCCCGCTCAGTGAGAAGGAAATGGACCGCCTTGTGATGATCGAGCGCTCGCTGCTCAGCTTTATCAGCCGCAACAGGCTGGCTGACGCGATAGAGACTCTCGGATTCCACGATGATTTCGGCTACAGGAACCGCCGTTCGTTTATGCGGCATATCGAGTTACTCGCCGGAAGGGGAGAGATAGGCGGAAGATTCACTGCGGCGATGATAAATCTGCTGCATTTTACGATAATAAATCAGGATATAGGCAGGCAGAATTCCGATAAAGTCATGCGAAGGTTCTATGAAGCGTTAAATGAGGCAGCAGGTCCGGACGGCGATGTGAGCCGTCTTGGCGGAGACAACTTCCTTGTACTGTTCAGGAATGAGAACACTGACCGCTTCCTCGAAACTATAAACGGTATACCAATATGCTATGACGATGATGCGGATAAGCGGGTGATGGTGGCGGCGAGAGCCGGTATCTACCGTATACCGGAGGACTTCCGTTACGAAGCGCCCGGCGATATTATGGATAAGCTTATGAGAAGCTATCAGGCTGCGAAGCAGAGCGTGGATACCACTGTTTTATACTATGATGAGATGCTCGGCAGGCGAAAGGAGCAGGATATGCGTATCCAGCTTCTTTTCGGTCCTGCACTCAAAAACAGGGAATTCCGCATATACTACCAGCCGAAGGTCAATGTCGAAACGGGCGAGATTGTCGGCGCAGAGGCGCTTTGCCGCTGGTTCCACGAGGGGAAGATGATCTCTCCGGCGGATTTTATCCCGGTGCTGGAGCAGACCACTGACGTATGCGCTCTCGATTTCTACGTGCTCGAATCGGTCTGTGCGGACATCCGCCGCTGGCTCGATTCAGGCTGGGAGCCGGTGCGCGTTTCGGTCAACCTTTCGCGCAAGCATCTCATAAATGTGGATCTGCTCAGCGATATTTTCAGTATTATCGACAGGAACGATATTCCGCACGAATACATCGAGATAGAGCTCACCGAGACTACTACAGATGTTGAATTCCGCGTGCTGAAGAACGTCGTCAGCGGACTTCAGGCGCAGGGGATCTGTACATCGGTCGATGACTTCGGAATGGGCTATTCGTCGCTGAACCTTATTCGCGAGATACCGTGGAACGTCCTCAAGATAGACCGCTGTTTCCTGCCGGCGGACGACGAGAGCGAGGAGAGTGTGACGAGCCTGATGTACCGCCACGTTGTCGCGATGGCGCTCGATATGGGGCTTGAATGCATAACCGAGGGCGTCGAGACTGCAAAGCAGATAGAGATCCTTCGCGGAAATCACTGCCTTTATGCGCAGGGCTTCATATTTGACAAGCCTCTGCCGAAGGAGGAGTTCGAGGAGCTCCTCAGCACCCACCGATATGATATATCAAAGCTTCTGAAATAAAAGAAACAGCTCCTTCCGCAAGAAGGAGCTGTTTTTCGTTTTTTTACTTCTGCATACCGCCCATTGTGTAGAAGTTGTCCTGAATGATGAGAGCACAGCCGCCGAGGAAGTTGTTCTTTCCGTCGAGCTTGCTGAGGACTACTCTGTCGGCGATGTCCTCGCTGACAAGGCGTATCATCTCGCGCTTTACGTAGTCGAACTGCTTCTCATTGAGCTTGTAGTTGTGGAGGACTATCTTCTTTGCAAAGTGGCTTATCGAGAGATTGTTGATGAGCACCGTGTACTTCGCGATAATGTCGTCAACGAGGTGCTTGACGGGCTCTTCGCCTCTCATAAGAGCCATAAATACGGTATCTGTCGATATTTTTGTCTTGTCGCCGTCTGTGAGCTCATAGAGCACGGGGGTCTTGTCCTTGGAATAGATCTCGTAGAAAGCTGAAAGCATTGCCGATCTTGAAAGCTCAGCCTTTACGGAGCCATTGGGATATCCCTCATAAGCTCTGCCGTTGGGACTTACGATATATCTCTCGATCATCGAGGTATATGAAACGTAGTCGTTTGAGAGCTCGTTCTTGTTCACGATAGCGAGGTTGACCTGATTTCCTGCGTGAAGGAAAGCGGTATTGGTCTGGTAGCCGTTCTGAGTTCTGAAATCGTTGCTCGCAAGAGCCATAAGACCGATAGCGTTTCCGCAGTGGATGTCGATATCGAGCGAGCCCGAAAGCTTCTCGATAAAGTTGGTGAAATCGAGTACGCCGTCCTTATAGAATATCTTGAGCTTGCCCCACATAGAGGGAACTACGCCGATTCCGAGACCGAGTATCTTGTCCTTGGTGAGGGCGCTGTTCTCGATCATTGTATTGCTCGCCTTGATTATGTAGTTGATGATGTCCTTGCTCGTAGTCCTTTCGTCGATGACCATACTTGACTTGTCGAGTATCTCTGAATTGAGATTTGTAAGACCGATGCTCACTTCCTTTTCGTCAACTGTAGCGCCCAGTGCAAAGCGGCTGTTGACGTTGATGTCGATGAGTATCTTTCTTCTGCCCTTCTGGAGCTTCTCGGTATTGATAGGCGCCTCACCTATCTCGACGAGAACTCCCTCCTCGATCATCTCGTTGGTGATAATGGTTACAGCAGCTCTTGTTATTTCAAGGGCGCTCGCCACATCAACTCTTGAAATTGGTCCTGATTCTCTGATGACGCGCAGTATCTGCATACGGTTGCGTCTCTTGAGATCAAGTTTGCTGATTCCTCTTTTTTCCATTTGTAATTACTCCGTTCTGGATTGGTTTTCTGCGGATCACAGGGACACGGCAGATCGGCATTTCCGGTCCGGGGATCCTTCCTCCTTAATAGTAAAGAGAATGGTTCTTAACGTAAATTTATTATAACACATTTTATATAAAATTAAAACCTTTTTTGGATAAAAATATAAAAATCAGCGTTAGCAACAAATTTAACTTATCATTTTTGTTAAAAATTCCGTAAATTCTATTACTAACGGTAAACTGATAACAGATAGTATAGTTCCTGCGGTGAAAATTTCGGAGGAATAAACAGAATCCTTTCCGCATCTGATACAGAGTAGAGTACACATTGCAGCAGGCGGTGCGGCGGCTGCAACGAGAACTGTCAGCTTTACCTCCGGTGCGGCAGGAATGAAAACGGATATAACTGAAAGTATAAAAGGGAGCAAAATCAACTTCAAGCAACATACCCGATATACACCTGATTGTTTAACTATCGAAAGTAAGCTCGTCTCTGAGATCGTAACGCCGGAAACGACCATAGCAAGCGGCGTATTCAGGTCTGCGATGTAGCCGAGCGCCTTTGCGGGTATCTCAGGCAGTCTCAGCCTCAGGAAGAAGGCGAGAAGTCCGAGCGCTATCGCTATCATCGTTGGCGAGCGAAGCACCTTCAGCACCGATTTAACGTCCTTTTCGCCGGTTATTAGTATAACTCCGTGAGTCCACGCGGCGAGGTTGAAAACGGTTATGAATGCGGTGAGATAGAACACGCCCTCCATTCCGAACAGCGCGTTGACGAGCGGTATGCCCATAAATCCGCAGTTGGAATATATCGACGAAAAGCGCTCTATCTCGGTCTTGCGCTCGGGCTTGGGACGTATGAGCAGGTATGCGGCAGCTGCCATAATGCCTATCGCCGCCGCTGAGAGCACGAAGGTCAGCAGGAGGTTGCGCACGAGCTCCGCTTTAAGCTCAGTCTGGTACGACATAAATATGACCGCCGGATTCACGACCTCAAGCACGAAGCGTGAGAGGTGCTTGTTCGATTCCTTGCTGATGATGCCGACCTTGCAGCTTATCGCGCCGATGAGTATGAGTATCAGCATTATCAGTGTCTGCCTTAAAATTGTTTCTGCCATTGTATCACTCCAAAAAACAGGGGAGCAATCGTTAATTGCTCCCCAATCGGTATCGTTTGTCTCTTATCAGAGAAGTGTTGTCAGGTCCATAAAGCTGAACTGGTCGCTTCCCTCCGGGCAGTATACCCAGCCGCTGTCCTTTATCTTGGCAACTGTCATCCAGCCGTCCTCGGTCTTGACGCCGTCCTTGTACTTAACGGTGAACTTCACCTCAACTCGGTAAGCCTTCTTGACCTCCTCGTTGTAGCCGTTCCTGTAGAACTTCTCAACGTCTGCGAGGTTGCTTCCGTCGAGCTTCTCCTTGGCGATGATGTCAGCCTTTATCTTCTTGATGTTCTTGGACTTGCGGATAGTGTCGATAGTCTTGTCGTTGTCGCTTACATAGCTCTCCCATTCAAGACCCTTGTCCTTAGCTCTTACCTTGAGCTCGCTCTCCTCGTTGTCGGTGTACATCGAATCGACGATGAGCTCTGTGTTTCCGCGGTTTATACCCTTTATCATATTCTTGACGGGCTTCTTATAGGCGTTTACCCAGCCCATAATGACGATGACCAGTGCAGCGATGAGTGCGAGCACAACGCATACACAGACAGCTATGAGGATAGCCTTTGTCTTGCCCTCGGGAGACTTGTCCGCTTTGATACGCTCCCTTGTGGGTGCCTCTTCAGCGTCACCGGCGTGCTTCTTTGAGCGCTTGCAGGTGCAGGTCTCGCCGTCTTCGAGTTCTTTTCCGCAATATTTACAAAAAGCCATAATGATTGACCTCCAAAAATTTCTTTCAGCAATATTTTAACATACTATTAACGATAAGTCAAGCATTTACAATAAAAAAGCCTTATTTTTCCTCTTTGATCATGCCCTTGTATCCGAGAAGGTATGCCGCAGCGAAAACGGCTCCCGGGACGAGCGCGAGCGGCAGCATAGTCCATAGCTGTCCGTCTGTGAGGGCGGAGGAGCTCGCATCGGGCTGGATCAGGTTGAATACCTGCAAAAACCAGCCGTTTATGAGCTTATGCCAGCGATAGAAGTCGAAGGAGCTGCCGGCGGTCATCCGCAGCACCGCCCAGCTGACAAGTCCGGGAAGAGAGGCTGTTGCAGCCATTCCTGCGGCAGCGGCAGGTGAGGTCCTTTTGCCGGTGACACGTTCGTTTTTCAGGTCGCTGTATGAGGTCCTCAGAGCGAAGCTCGCGATAAGACAGACCATTATGCCCGTTCCGCATACCGCGGAAACAACACGTATGAGCGGGTTTGAAGAGCCTGCGAGCGTAAGCCCGATGAAAAGCGCGAGCACGTCCGCGGCGGCGATATACAGCAGAGTACGTATAAAGCGCATAGGTGTGGTTCCTTTTCTTGCCGGAATAAAAGTCCTGTCCGGCGGTATAATATATCTGAGGTGATAGCAATGAGCGATGAGGATATGAAGATATATGTTCCGTCAGCCGGTACACAGAAGTTGTCGCTGCCCGAAACGGACGAGGTGAGGATCTACACCTGCTCGTCGGACCCGGCTGAGCACTCTGCGCAGACGCCGTAGAAAACGGTCTGTGACGGGTCGATGATGAAGCCGTGGTGTTCGGCTATGTGCTCGTTTATGCCCATAAGGTGGTCGCAGTTGAGATGTATGAGCTTGCCGCATTTCAGGCATTTCAGGTGGAAGTGCTCGCGGCATTCCTCGGTGTTCTCGATGTACTGATAGCACGCGCCCATTTTCCCATCGATGACGAATTTGCGCACAAGTCCGGATTCGACGAGCTTGTCGAGCTGGCGGTATATCGTGGCTGTTCCGAGCGGAGAGCCCTCAGATGCGAGGTAGGCGCTTATCTCCTGCACGTTCGTGTGTTTTTCCTTGTTGCGGACGAGGTAATCCACGAGCTTTTCCTTCTGTTTTGTATTATAGCCGGTGTCCCGTTTCATTATTCCCTCCAGAGGTGAGTATTCCTTGTATTATCGTTTTTATTTTATCAGAAATGCGCGTTTTTGTCAATGCCGCAGGACGGACATCGACTGCATAAAAAACGGCACGGAAACGCCGCGAAATTCGTCGATTTTTCATTTGTGAGGCTGTTGACTTTGCACAGCTGCTCAGTTATAATTATAGTATAAGAGTAAATGAGGCTGTTTCTGATGAAATTGAGAAAAAACATAAAAATGGGAAGTTCCGCTCCTGCGGTGAGAAGGCTGTCAGCATTGCTGCTCACAGTCTTTTTTGTACTGCTTACCGCCTGCGGAGAGCCCGAGCCTCCTGCTGAGCGCGAGCCTGCCGCGCCTGTGAGCAGGATAAGGAGCGCAGGTGCTGATTACAAGCACAGGGATACGCTCGACAAGCTTCAGGCTGAGATGTATGAAACTATCGGCAGATCGCTGAAAAGTCCATCTGATGAGGTGCTCATATATGAGTATAAGGGCGACTATATGGACTTCCTGCTGAAGGACGCCCTCACAGCGATGACCTGCTATATTATGGACCATCCGCTTGAGAGCGAGATACTCGCGAACTGTGATATACGTATCGAGAAGATACCGAAAAGCGGCGGACGCTACCGCGTTTTCGCCTATCGGCGCGAGGAGGCGGATACACTTGAGCTCGCAGTGATGAAGCGGCGTGACGTAAAGACCGTCAGCGAGAATTTCACCGCGTCGATAGCCGACCTCTCCGACGAGGAAAAGCTCCGCGCGATACATGACCGGCTCTGCCGCGGAACGTATGATATGGACGTTTCTGCCGGCTCGCACACGGTATACAGCGCGCTCATAAACAAATTCGCGGTCTGCGACGGCTACGCATACGCCTTCAAGTATCTGTGCGACCTTTCGGGGATAAAGTGCGCAGTCGTCATCGGCACATTCGACAAGAGTCTCGGCGACGAGCCCGGTCATGCGTGGAATATCGTATGGTTCGAGGATTCGTGGAAGCTCGTGGACATCGCCTGCGACGTATACGATGCGTCCGACGGCTATTCTTCGCCTTCGTACAGGCATTTCCTCAGCGATGACCTCCATATGTACGGGCGTGCTCCGTACAAAGCGTATCCGGTGCCGGTATACAAGGAATATAAATAAAAATGACGTTCAGAAACAACAGGCTGTCCCTTGGCTGAAAAAGCAGGCTACCGAGCCGTAAACTCACGGCGCATTTCGGTAACCTGCGAAACAGCCAGAGGGGGCTCCCCTCTGAACGTCATTTGTTTTTGTAACTCATCGACCGCGTTACTGTTATTCACCATCGCTTTTACAGCTCGTCCATTTCCGAGCGTGCGGTCTTTTTCAGCTCCGCTGCGCGTTCCTCATAGGACATACCGTATTCCAGTCTGCCGGTCTTCTGCTGCTCGAATATCTCGCTGAACTGCGGAAATCCCGGCTGCTGCTCAAGGTAGTGATACTTTGAATTTGCGATGACCGTAGCCGCGGCGAGTATCACCGAAGCGATAAGGAACAGGGCATTGATCTTTATATGTATGACACTTCCCCAGAAGATGTCGAAAAGGTTGTCCGCATTCCAGAAAACCGCGGTGTTGATGAACATTATCAAAGGTGCGAGCAGCGCGAGGATATTGTTCTTCCTGTATGTGCCGAGAAATCCGGCAGCGAGCACTGCTCCCTTGAAAAACGGACCGTCAAGGAAGAGGTATGTACCGTTGACAACGCAAGTCACGAGCGTGAGATACATTGCGATGCCTGCATAGCATACGCAGCCGATGACATAGAAGCCTGAAACGGAGTTGTATACTCTGTTGCATTTGTTCAGGGCTGCGCGGTTTTTTGTCATTTCATTGCTGTCCAAGGCTGTCACCTCCGGTCATATATTTCGGGTGGTGTCACATATAATGCTATGTGACCTGTAACGCCCGGCGCCGCCGGTGCATATCATACATCAGCGATGTTGAGGAGAACGCCGGCGTCCGAGATATCGATAGTGCCGAACGAGGGTCTTGTGCCGTCGTGAGGACACGAAGCACTTCCGGGATTCATCACGTACATACCGTCCTCATACTTGTTATAGCGGACGTGCGTGTGTCCGTAGAGGGCGATGTCGCAGCCGAAGCTCTTTGCGCGGCTGACGAGCTTTTCGAGTCCGCCCTTTACGTTGAAGATATGCCCGTGAGTGGCGAATATCTTGTGTCCGAACGGAAGCGGGAGGACAACGTATCCGGGGCTGAGACTGCCGATATCACAGTTTCCGCTCGCGTGGAGCATCTTTGATGCTAATTCGGGGTGGTCGAGGATGAAGTGGTCGAGGTCTTTCTCGCCGTCGCCGAGATGAATGAACCAGTCGGCGTCTCCGTTTCTGGTGAAAACGGACGAGAGAGCTCTGTAGTTGCCGTGTGTGTCAGAGATAACGATGATACGCATTGACTACCTCCTTTTACGTCAAGGGCTTGTTTATGCTACTATTATATTATACAGGTTTTCACTGAGAATTTCAAGTCCGGAGAGGATATTTCCGGCAGAGTGGAGGAAAAGATGAACAACAGCAGTAACAACAGGATAGACCCAGATAAGCTCAGCGGACTTCTCAATGCCGTGAGCAAGAAGATAGGTGTTCCGGCAGATACGCTGAAAAGCGAGCTCGAAGCCGGAAAATTCGACAGTGCGCTCTCGGCGATGAGCGGAAGCGATGCGGCAAGGTTCCGTCAGGCGGTGAACAATCCGCAGCTCGTAGAGAAGATGATGAGCACTCCTCAGGCAAAGGCACTGTATAAGAAGCTCTCGGGCGGAAAATAATGGATGATGTTATGGATAAGGTATCCGGGCTGCTCTCGGACGAGGAGAGCGTCCGGCAGCTGTCCGAGCTCGCGAAGATGTTTATGTCGGGCACCGAGGGCGGCACGGAGGATACCGGAGGAGAGGAGACTGCCGCTTCGGAGGAGCCTTCGGACAGCGGCGGTATGCCCGATATAGAGACGATACTCAAGCTGACGAGCCTTGCCGGAGCCTTCACTCAGCGCGACAAGAATGCTGACCTGCTGCTCGCACTGAAGCCGCACCTTGGTGAGGAGAAGCAGAAGCGCGTGGACAGGGCGGTAAAGCTGCTGAAGCTCATAGCTGTGTGGAATATGGCGAAGGAGAGCGGCTTGCTGAAGGATATGATATGACTTCCGGAGAATAGCCGAGCGAAAGAGGAGGTGGTGGTATGTCCGTTTACGGCAGCGGAAATATGCGCGGACAATGGGAGCCGCAGGTTCTGAAGGAGGCGGATCTGCCTCCTGTACCTCCGCCATTGCCGGAGCCGGAAAAGCCTGCTTCCGGCAGCGGTACGCAGAGAAAGCGCCGCGGTGACCTGTTCGGCGGACTGCTGCCGGGCGGTCTGCTCCCTGACGGTATCGACAGCGACACGCTCCTGATAGCGGCGCTGCTGTTCCTGCTTCTGAAGGAGGGCGGCGACATCAGGCTCGTCATCGCGCTCGGATATATCCTGCTTTAGAACGGTGGTGAATGAATGGATACGTCGGTGATATTCTATCTTCTGTGCGGAGCGGCTGCCGCGGCAATGGCTGTGTACTACGTCCGGCGGAGGCACAAGCTGCTTTCGGCGTTATTCGGGAGCGCAACGGGTCTTGCGGCGCTTGTGTTCGTCAACTTTTTCGGCGGAGCGTTCGGTGCGCAGCTTCCGCTGAATCTGTTCAATGTCTGCGGAAGCACCGTGCTCGGAGCTCCGTTCGTCGCGGCGATGATAATCGTTCGGTACATATAGCCCACGAAGCGGCGGTTGCAGTGCATTTTAAATGTATACTGAGGTCGGGTGCTAAAAATTTTCCCCGAACAGTTGATTTTTTTGAAAAGATGTGCTAAAATATAATTGTAAAGCACAGATCAGAACGTGACTTTGTGCGGTACGATAACACAGGAGGTGAAAATATTGAACATAATCGATATAATCAATAAGACAAAACGTGCTATCCCCCTGTCCGACGAGGAGATCTCCTACGTTGTGAACGGCTATACGAACGGGGAGATACCGGATTATCAGATGTCATCGTGGCTTATGGCGGTCTGTCTGAACGGTCTGACCGAGCACGAAACTGTCGCCCTTACGACGGCTATGCGTGACAGCGGCGACATTCTCGATATGAGCAGCATCAACGGTGTTACAGCCGACAAGCACAGCACCGGCGGTGTCGGCGACAAGACGAGCTTCATCATCGGTCCGGCAGCGGCAGCCTGCGGCGTTCATGTGCCGAAGATGTCCGGAAAGGGACTCGGTCACACCGGCGGCACGATAGACAAGCTCGAGAGCATTGCCGGTTACCGTACAGAGCTGCCGTTCGAGGAATTCGCCGGTATCGTGAACAAGACCGGCTTCTCGATAATCTCACAGAGCGGAACTCTATGTCCGGCGGATAAGAAGATATACGCTCTCCGCAACGCTACGGGAACTGTCGACAGTATACCTCTTATATGTGCGAGCATTATGAGCAAGAAGCTCGCCCTCAACGCTGATATTCTGCTCCTTGACGTAAAATGCGGCTCGGGAGCATTTATGAAAACAAACCTCGAGGCACGCAAGCTCGCGGACCTTATGGAGCGTGTCGGCGATGCTGCCGGCAAGAAGTGCCGCGCTCTCGTGACTGATATGGACAGTCCGCTCGGAAGCTGTATCGGCAACGCTATCGAAGTCAGGGAGGCTGTCGAGGTGCTTCAGGGCAAGGTGAAGGGCAGACTCTATGACGTCTGCATCGAGCTGACCGCAAATCTGCTCGAGCTTGCAGGAAAGGGCACCTTCGGCGAGTGTGAGAGAATGGCGAAGGAGGCTATCTCCTCCGGCAGGGCGCTCGCTGTGCTGAAGGAGACTATCGAGCTCCACGGCGGAGACGGGCGCATCTGCGACGATGTTTCTCTTCTTCCGCAGCCGAGATTCAGGCACGAGATACGCGCAAGCCGCGATGTCGAGATAGTATCCGTGAACGCGGAGGAGCTCGGAATGGCTTCGCTCCTGCTCGGAGCAGGCAGGATAGAAAAGGATGACAATATAGACCCGACTGCCGGTATCGAGCTGTATTTCGAGGTTGGCGACAAGATCTCGATGGACGCTCCGCTGATGACGCTGTATTCGACGGTATGCAGCGACTTCTCAGAGGCTGCTGTCCGCGCTTACAACGCACTCACCTTCCGCGACCTGACTGCCTCTGCTCTCACGTAAGCAGTTGACGCGGCGCAAAAGCTGTGATATAATAAGCTTATACTTTAATAAAGGAGGAATCAGCAATGAGCTTTGTAGACAGTGTTAAGGAAATCGCCGGAAAGGTCGGCGATACCGTTGACAAGGGAATAAAATCAGGTTCGGACAGCTATAAGAAGATGACCGAGAAATCACGTCTCAAAAGGGAGGCTAACCGCCTTAACAACGAGATGAACAACATATATATCGGCGTCGGAAAGAAGCTGTACGCTGACAATCCGTATTCCGACAAGTTCAAGGTGCAGTTCGACAACATCAGGGAGAAGGAGGCTGAGCTCGAGAAGATAAATGCTGTCATCGAAGAGCTCGAGGACAGACATCCCTGTCCGAAGTGCGGAGAGCTGCTCTCGAAGGACGCACGCTTCTGCGACAAGTGCGGGACCAAGGTCGTCCCTGCCAGAAGCGAGGAGAAGCCGGAAGAAGCTCCGGTCAAGCTCGAGAAGGTCACGATTTGCAAAAATTGCGGAGCCGAGCTCGTTGATGCAGCGCGTTTCTGTGACAAGTGCGGAGAGAAGCTTTCAGACTGACGATAAATGGCGCAAAACAGGCGTATACCGGGTTTACCCGGTGTGCGCCTGTTTCTTTTTCGGACGCAAATTATACTAAAAGTTGCTACTTCAACAGGCGATTGTAGCAAAAATTGACCGACCAATTTTTTTATCAGCAAAAAATGACTTGAATTGTTCACAAAAAGGTAATAAAATAAGATTGTAAGTTGCAGAGGGGAGGGACGCAGAGATATAGCTCTGTGCCCTCTGTGACAAGCATACGCTATCAACTTAACTATTTGAAAGTGAGGGAATGATACTTATGAAGAACGGCGTATTAAAGCGCGCGATCAGCACTGCCGTTGCAGGCTTCTTAGCTATCTCGTCCACGCCTTTCGCAGCAAGTCTTACTACGAACGCTGCAAAGGTACTTCAGACCAGCCCCAGTCACACACAGGAGACCGGCTGGTACAACGATTATCACCACGAGATCTGGCAGGCTGACACACCGAACTCATCAACAATGACTCTTGCAGATGACGGAGGCGGATTCAGCACAAGCTGGAAATGCGGTCCTAACGGCTCGAAGGGCAACTTCCTTGCCCGCCGCGGACTCTTCTGGGGCAGAAACAACCCCAATCACTGGCAGGATTACGGCAACTTCACCTGCGAGTTCGACTGCGACTGGTCAGCAGGTTCAGCAGGAAACTCGCGTATCTGTATCTACGGCTGGACCGAGAACCCCCTCGTTGAGTTCTACATCATCGAGGACTGGAAGAACTGGGTGCCCTCTTCAAGCAGCGCAAAGCAGGTAACTATCGACGGAAGTGTTTATGATGTGTTCACGAATGCGATGAACTCCTACAACATCACAAACAGCAAAGGACCTTTCACACAGTACATAAGCGTCCGCAAGACTCCCCGTTCATCGGGTACTATCAGCATCTACAAGCACTTCGAGGCTTGGGAATCGCTCGGTATGAAGATGGGTAATCTCTACGAGGTAGCCTTCAACGTTGAAGGCTGGGAGAGCGACGGTCAGGCAAACGTTAAAAAGAACATCATCAAATACACCGACGAACCCATTCCGGATATCCCCGTAGAGATCCCGGAGCCCGATGCTAACGGCGATTACTACACAGAGAACTTCGAGTCCGGCAAGGGCAAGTTCGTTGGCAGAGGCGATGCTACCGTTTCTGTTGACAACAAGAACTACTACGACGGCAGCAGCTCTCTCAAGATAACAGACAGAGCAGACAACTGGCACGGCGGTGCAATAGAGCTCGATTCTTCCACTTTCGTTCCCGGTCAGACCTACAGCATAAGCGCTGCTGCTCTTCAGCAGAGCGGTGCTGCTATCGACCTCAAGCTCACACTTGAGTACACAGCCGGCGATCAGGACTGGAAGGAAGTTGCTTCTGCATCAGCTAAGAGCGGCGAGTGGACAAAGCTCGAGAACACCGAGTTCACTATCCCCTCAGGCGCTTCCGGTATGTCTCTTTACCTTGAAGCTCCCGACAGCCTCACAGACCTCTGGCTCGATTCAGTTCAGATCTCCAAGTCAGGCAAGGCTTCTTCCGTAAAGACAGGCGGCGGCACAGTTGACGGTTCATCTGCACCTGCTGTTACAACAACTCAGTACAATCCCGGCAACCCCACAGTTACAACTACTAAGGGCGGCAGCACTAATCCGGGCAACTGGAACAAGAGCAACGCCGGTCTCAAGAATTTCTTCTCCAACTACTTCAGGATCGGTACAGCAGTATCCAATAGCGAAGTAGGCAAGAACCCTGATTTCATCAAGAAGCACTTCAACTCCATTACTCCTGAGAATGAGCTCAAGCCCGATCAGATCCTCGATCAGGGTGCTTCCAAGTCAATGGGCAACAACGTTAATCCTCAGGTAAAGCTCAGCTACGGTGCAAGACAGATACTTGATTTCGCTGCAAAGAACAATATCCCTGTAAGAGGCCACACACTTATCTGGCACAGCCAGACACCCGCATGGCTCTTCAAGGAGAACTTCGATGACAACGGCGCTACAGTATCCAAGGATATAATGAACCAGCGTATCGACAACTTCATCAAGAACACATTCGATATGCTCAAGAAGGAGTACCCCACAGTAACATTCTATGCATACGATGTTGCTAATGAGTGCTTCGACGACCAGAACGGCGGACTCAGAACTGCCGGCTGGGATCAGAGAAACGGTCAGTCACCCTGGAACCTCATTTACGGCGATGACAGCTACCTCGAAACAGCATTCACAGCTGCAAGAAGGTACGCTCCTGAAGGATGCAAGCTCTTCTACAACGACTACAACGAATACTACTCACCCAAGCACGACAACATCTATAAGCTTTGCAAGAAGCTCTACGACAAAGGCGTTCTCGACGGAGTCGGAATGCAGTCTCACCTCGGCACAAGCCAGCCTGACGTGAACACATACACAAAGGCTATCACAAAGTTCGCTTCCATCGGATGCGAGATACACGTAACTGAGCTCGACATCACCTGCGACAACGGCGCCGGTGACCAGCAGCTCGCAAACTCCTACAAGGGCATCGTTAATGCTATCAAGAATTGTGATAAGGTAACATCACTCACATTCTGGGGTACAAACGACGGTATGAGCTGGAGAAGCGGACAGAATCCCCTTCCCTTCGACAGAAGCTACAACGCTAAGCCTGCATATGACGCTATCGTTGGTCTCGTAGATGAGAGCGAGATAGGCGACGGCTACACAGGCGGTGCACCTGTTGCAGTAACTACAACAACTCAGGCTCCTGTAACAACAACTACTACAACTACAAAGGCTCCTGTTGTTAATACTACAACAACTACCACACCTTCACGTGTGCCTGTATACGGAGATGCTAACCTCGACGGTAAGGTAACAGTTGCAGACGCAGTTGCTATCCTCCAGTACATCGCAAATAAGGATAAGTACGGTCTTACTAAGGACGCTCTCGACAACGCAGACGTATTTGACCGCGGAGACGGTATCACAGCTAAGGATGCTTTCGCTATCCAGAAATATGATGCAAAGGTTATAAAGTCACTCCCTGAGAGCTATGCTCAGGGTGTGACAACAACTGAAAAAAAAACTAACGACGTAACAACAGTTCAGACAAATCCCCAGACTACACCCCCTACAACAACTACTATCGCAACAACTACAGCAGCACCCACAGTTAAGACTATGACAGATTCATTTGAGTCAGGCTCTTCCAGCTGGGAAGCAAGAGGCGACGCTTCTCTCTCAGCTGAGAGCGCTCACTACTACACAGGAAGCAAGTCCGTTAAGGTCTCCGGCAGAACCAAGGAGTGGAACGGTCTCGGCTATACACTCGGCAGCGATTTCAAGGCTGGAAGCTCCTACAGCTTCTCGGCAGCAGTAATGCAGCCCGGCAGCTCAGCTCAGGAAATGAAGCTCCAGCTCCAGTACACGGATTCTACAGGCACTACAAGCTATGACAACATCGCTAAGGCTTCCGTAAACGGAAAGACATGGACAAAGCTCGAGAACACTTCCTACACTATCCCGGCAGGCGCTACAGACCTCGTATTCTACATCGAGAGCTCTGAAGGCACATTCGATTTCTACGTTGACGACGTTCAGATCGCAGCAGAGGGCACAAAGTCAGCTGTTACGACAGGCGGCGGTACAGTCGGCGAGATCAAGGAGCCCGAGATCCACGGACAGGGCGACATCTCATGGATCGACCCCAGCAAGCCTATGGTAGCTATCAGCTTTGATGACGGTACAAGAAATCCTACAACTGAGAAGAGAATAATTGACGCTCTCAACAAGAACGGATTCCATTCTACATTCTTCTACGTCGGCGACTGGATCTCCAGCCCCGAGACAGTAAAGTATGCATACGAGAGCGGTCACGAGATAGCAAATCACACAACGACACATCCCTATCTTTCAAAGATTTCTTCAAACGAAATACGCAGCGAGTTCGATCAGACTCACTCTAAGCTCAAGAGTATAATCGGTGCAGAACCCTCCAAGCTCATGAGACTTCCTTACCTCGATTGCAACGCAACAGTTCAGCAGACACTTTACGATGTACCGCTCATCAGCTGTGCTATCGATACAGGTGACTGGCAGACAGGTACCACAAAGGATCAGATAGTTAATAAGCTCAAGGGCGCTATGAATGACGGCAGCCTCAGAAATGCCATCGTTCTCTGCCACGAGAGCTATGATTCGACAGCAAGCGCTATGGAAGAGTTCCTTCCTGTTCTCAAGGCTAATGGCTGGCAGGTCGTAACTATTTCAGAGATGTACGCTGTAAACGGCAAGGAGCTCAAGGGTGGACAGATCCACACACGCTGCTGAGCCACATTTAACTAACGCTATTCACACATTCTGATTATCCCCAAATTTCCCTGAAAAAACAGTCGGTCTTCGCCGGCTGTTTTTTCTGTCCTGAGATAAATTTGGCAGATCTGTGAAATCCGGTTTAACACAGTTATCACATTATGTCACGGAATTGACGCAGATGTGAAAATAATTACACATAATATTTCTAAAGATATAACATTCGCTCCAAATTCTTTTCACACTGGGCAGATATAATATGCTCAGAGGTCAGGGAAATGACCCCGAATAACTGAAAAGGAAAGTGAACGTTATGAATGAATATAATTACGATGTTGAAGAGATAAGAGAGGAAAACGCAAACGGCTTCTCAACAGACAGCCTTCCGCCTAAAAAGCCCAAGAAGCACACAGCTCTGAAGGCAGCCGCTTTCGTCCTCGCAATGGGTATCGTTTCCGCAGGTTCTATCGGTATCTACAGCGGCGTAACAAGATTGACCCAGAAAGCAGATGCTCAGCAGGTAGCTGAGGTTCAGGACACAGCTGAGGAGAATGCTCTCAGGCTTGAAACAGTCGGACTTATCAAAAATGAGAAGAATTCCGGCAAGGAGCTTGCGACTGAGGACATCGTAGATAAGCTCCTCCCGTCAGTTGTAGGTATCGAATCCAAGTTCAATATCACATCACAGGGCAGCAACGGATTCACGTTCGGATTCGGCGGCTTTGGTGACTTTGGCGATTTCGGCAAGCAGCCCTCTACCTATTCCGCAACAGGTACGGGTACAGGCGTCATTATCACCGACAACGGCTACATCGTTACAAATGCTCACGTTATTTATGACAGTGAAAACGGCGGCGGAGAGGCTGAGAGCGTTTCAGTCCTTCTCGACGACGAGACAAGCTATGATGCGGAGATAATCGGCTATGATACAGACTGCGACATCGCTGTTCTCAAGATAAAGGCAGAGGGACTCACAGCGGCTGAGTTCGGCGACAGCGACAGTCTCCGCCTCGGAGAATCCGTTATCGCTATCGGAAACCCTCTCGGCTTCGACCTTATGGATACTGTAACAGGCGGTATGATCTCTGGTCTGAACAGAAATATGACCATAAACGACAAGGCAATGACCCTTATCCAGACTGATGCAGCTATAAACAACGGCAACTCCGGTGGTCCGCTCATCAATAAGTACGGTCAGGTCATTGGTATAAATTCGTCAAAGCTTTCAAGCAATTACTCAATGGGCGGAGCTTCTATCGAGGGTATCGGCTTTGCTATCCCGTCGAATTCTGTTTCTTCTATCGTTGACGATATTATGGAATTCGGCTATGTTACGGGCAAGCCGCAGCTCGGTATCAGCTGTCAGGACGTAACTGAGACAGTTTCGCAGATGTATGATCTCCCCGTAGGCGTTTACGTAACGAGCGTCGCAGAGGGAAGTGCTGCTGAAAAGGCAGGTCTCGAAAAGGGCGACATCATCACAGCTGTTGAGGGCAAGACCGTCAAGACCTCCGAGGAGCTCAATGCACAGAAGAATCTGCACTCCGCAGGCGATGAGATAGAGCTCACATACATCAGAAAAGGCGAGGAGAAGAAGGTCAAGGTCACACTTGATGAGGTCGAACAGAAGCAGGCTAAAAACGGCTGACTCTTTAACTGAGGTTTCTTCATAGAAAAGGCAGATGCCATTGCGGTATCTGCCTTTTTTTCGGGAAAATTCACATTATTATGTTGAAAATCCGCGGCTTATGTGATATAAGCGGCGTGTCGCCGGCGCGGTGTCCGCGCAGCCTGTGTCGCGGCTGAGTTCTCCGGAACGGAAGTATATCGCCGCGTGCCCTTGCTATTTCAGGCATAATATGATATTATCAAACCAATTTCACACTGAGTACCACCGAGTCACACTGAGTCACACAAAAATCCCGATTCCACGGAGCTTTTTGATGGTAGAAAGCCCCAAAACAGCGCAACTGCGCTATTTTGAAAATTCATGTATTTTGAAGAATTTTGGTAGAAACTTGGTAGAAATCCAACGATAAAAAAGTTGGTAGAAACTTGGTAGAAGCCGAAAACAACCTTAAAACGGTAGAAAGCCTGTTGACAAGCACAACTGAATAATGGACAATAGCGGACGGTGTTTCATAACAGAAGCGCTGTCCGCTATTTTTATGCCTAAAAATTGAATATTGCACATCGCTTCTCACTGAGCCTGTATGAAAACAGGTCGCTGAGG
>JAFXVT010000039.1 GCA_017534835.1 Ruminococcus sp. | reverse complement strand
GTTGAGGACAGACCCGCTCAGATGGACGACGAAGTTGTTATCGACTTCGAGGGCTTCTTCGGCGATGAGGCATTTGAAGGCGGCAAGGGCGAGGATCACCCCCTCAAGCTCGGCAGCGGTCAGTTCATCCCCGGCTTCGAGGATCAGATCGTTGGTCACAATATCGGCGATGAGTTCGACGTTGTAGTTACCTTCCCCGAGGATTACCATATGGCTGATTACGCAGGCAAGGAAGCTACATTCAAGACAAAGGTAAAGGCTATCAGCTATGAGGAGCTCCCCGAGATCAATGATGACCTCATCAAGGACGCAACAGAGTTCGATACTGTTGACGAGTACAGAGCTGACATCAAGACAAAGCTCGAGGAAGCAGCAGTTTCACAGGCTGATTCAGCTTTCGAGAACGCTATCCTTCAGGCTCTTATCAATAAGGTAGATGCTCCTATCCCGAACTGTATGTTCGAGCAGAGGATCGACAGCCTTATCAATTCATTCTCCCAGCAGCTCCAGCAGCAGGGCATGAACCTCAAGATGTACTGCCAGTACACAGGTATGGACGAGGATTCACTCAGAGATACATACCGTGACAGAGCAGAGGGCGAGGTCAAGCTCCGTCTTGCACTTGAGAAGATCGCTGAACTCGAGAACATCGAGGTATCCGAGGAGGAGATCAACAACGGTCTCTCTGAGATCGCTGCTGCAAACAATGTTGACGTCGAGACAGTCAAGAAGTTCATTCCCCTTGGTGAGTACACAGCTGATATGAAGGTACAGAAGGCTGTTGAGCTCGTTAAGGAGAACGCAGTAGTTGACAATACAGCTGCTGAGGAAGCTTCTGCTGAATAATCAAATATTTATCCGTTGTCCCGCATATAATTGTGGGACAATGGTTTTTAGAGAAAGGGCGATGAAATTATGAGTTTTATACCTTATGTTGTCGAACAGACAAGCCGCGGAGAGAGATCATACGATATTTTCTCACGCCTGCTCACTGACAGGATCATTATGCTTTCGGATCAGGTGAACGATACAACGGCAAGCCTTGTTGTCGCTCAGCTCCTGTTCCTCGAAAGCCAGGACACCGAGAAGGATATATCCCTTTATATCAACAGCCCCGGCGGCTCGGTCACAGCAGGTATGGCTATCTATGACACAATGAATTATATCAAGTGCGATGTATCGACTATATGTATCGGTATGGCGGCGTCAATGGGCGCTTTCCTGCTCTCAGCCGGAGCAAAGGGCAAGCGTATCGCTCTTCCCAACAGTGAGATAATGATACACCAGCCGCTTATCGGAGGCGGTCTCGGCGGTCAGCAGACCGATATTATGATACAGGCTAAAAACCTCGAGCGCACAAGAGATAAGCTCGAAGCTATCCTTGCTGCGAACGCGGGCAAGACAGTCGAAGAGATACACGCAGCCTGTGAGCGCGATAACTATATGACCGCTCAGGAGGCTCTCGAATACGGTCTCATCGACAAGGTGATCGAAAAGAGGTAAGAGAATATGGCTGAATTCAAGTCTTGCAGCTTCTGCGGAAAAGGCGAGAACAGAGTCCAGAGTATGTTTTCCGCCGGCGCTTCAAATATCTGCGACGAGTGCGTAGTGTACTGCTATGAGATGATATTCGGACCGGGCGTTTCCAAGGCTCAGCGTAAGGCTTCAAAGGCAGACAAGAAGGACCTCTCCTCCATCAAGCTTATGAAGCCGGTCGAGATAAAGAACTTCCTCGACGAGTACGTTATCGGTCAGGACGATGCGAAAATATCGCTTGCTGTCGCTGTCTATAATCATTATAAGCGTATCCTCAGCCAGAATGACAAGTCCTCTGACGGCGTTGAGCTCCAGAAGAGCAACGTGCTCCTGCTCGGACCTACCGGCGTCGGAAAGACCTTCCTCGCACAGACTCTTGCAAAGCTTCTGAATGTTCCGTTCGCCATCGCGGATGCTACGACTATCACCGAAGCCGGCTATGTCGGTGACGATGTCGAGAACGTTCTGCTCAGGCTGATACAGGCTGCCGATTTCGATATAAAGGCTGCCGAGAGAGGTATCATCTACATCGACGAGATAGACAAAATTGCGAGAAAGTCCGAGAACACCTCGATAACCCGCGATGTAAGCGGTGAAGGCGTTCAGCAGGCTCTCCTGAAGATAATCGAGGGAACCGTCTCGAACGTTCCTCCTCAGGGCGGCAGAAAGCACCCGAATCAGGAAACTCTCCAGATAGACACAAGAAATATACTCTTCATCTGCGGCGGAGCATTCGACGGTCTTGAGCGCCAGATACAGAAGCGTATCGGCAAGGCTCCTATCGGCTTCGGCGGAGAGATAAAGACAGACAAGGTCGAGAAGACCAACATCTTCAAGCAGGTCATCCCGAAGGATCTCATAAAGTTCGGTATGGTGCCGGAATTCGTCGGACGTCTGCCGGTCATCACTGTGCTTGAGGAGCTCGACGAGGAATCACTTGTTTCTATCCTCACTGAGCCGAAGAATGCGCTCATCAAGCAGTACAGGAAGCTCTTTGAGTACGATGACATCGAGCTTGAGATAAACGACGACGCTCTCATAGAGATCGCGAAGAAGGCTATCGCTCAGAAGACGGGCGCAAGAGGACTTCGCTCCATTCTTGAGGGCATACTTATGAAGACGATGTACCTCGTTCCTTCAGACGGCAGCATCGCGCGAGTTACCGTTACAAAGGAGTGCGTGACGGACAAGGCTGAGCCTATCCTCACGAACCGACGCAATAAGACGGTCTCGCTCGAAACAATAGCTGAATAAAAGAAACAGACTGCACCGGTCGTGCTTCTCAGCTGAAACAGGCTGAGATGACGCCCGGGCAGTCCTTTTTTTATCCGTGAAATGGGAGAGGTGACACGCCGCTATAGTATGAGAAGGTTGAGTATCAGCAGAGGCGCGAGTAGTATCAGGCTGACACTGGTGAATGTGAGGAGATACTGTCCTGTGCGTGCGGTCTCTGTCTTGCGGTAGAACTGGAACGAGATAAGGCTCGCGAGAGAGGCGATTATTGTGCCGAGTCCGCCGATGTCAACGCCGAGCAGAAGCTGCGTTCCATTGTCTGTGAAGCCCGAGAGCATAACAGCCGCCGGAACATTGCTGATGACCTGCGAGAGCAGAAGCGAGACTACGAGCTCATTACCGGCGAGTATGCCGCGGAAAAAGCTGCTTACTGCTTCGATGCGTCCGATGTTTCCGACGAAGATGAAGAAGCAGACAAACGTCGCGAGCAGGGGATAGTCCGCCTTGAGGAGCAGTCTGCGGTCGAATATCAGAGCCGCTGCGACAGCTGCGATAAGGCAGCACCAGTCTGGTATATAGCGGAATACTGTCAGCAGGCATACGATGAAAAGAACAGTGTAGCCGATAGTAGGAGCTATGCGGAACTCAGCCTTCTTTTCAGCAGAAGTCTCACATTTCTCCGACGATATCGCAAGTGTGAGAAGGACGAGCACAACGAGGCTGACTATACCAGAGGGGAGCATTGTGCGTATGAAGTCCATCGCCGTGAGCTTGTATTCGTCATAGATGTAGAGATTCTGCGGATTCCCGACAGGCGTGAGCATACTGCCGAGATTTGCGGCGGCAGTCTCGATGACTATAGTGCGTATGCGGAGCTTCTCGTCCTTTACGCCTGAGAATATCATCAGACTGAGCGGTACAAAGGTTATGAGTGCTACGTCATTTGTGACGAGCATTGACGAAAAAAAGCACAGAAGAGTGAGTATCAGCGCGATTTTTCGGGATGTACCGGCTTTTTTCAGCATAATGTCGGTCGCCTTGTCGAAGATGCCGACGCTGCGGAAACCGGCAACTGCTATCATCAGCGCGAACAGCTCGATGAGCACGCTGCGGTTGATGTAGTCGATGTACTGCATATCAGGCGGCACGATGAAAACCGTGATGAGCGCCGCCAGAAATGCTATCACGAGGACGGGCTGAGATTTGAACAGCTTTATCATTATTTCTCCTTGAACTCATTTGTAGGGGGAATGTGTGAACACACCCAAGTTTACATTATATCACAGCACAGCCCGAAATGCAATATCTGTGCGCAAAAAAGGCGGTACCTGCACCGGCAGGTACCGCCTTTTTAATGATAATAGTTCCTTAGTTCATTCCGCTTTGACCCAGTCATAGTACGTGTATTCATAGCCGTCTGCGTTCTCTGTTATTTCCTGTATGGTGTAGAGCACTTTGCCGTTTCCGTCGGTCGCTTTGCCCTCCCTGACGGTGATGCGGTCGGGGACAGGTTCCGGAGAGGGATCATAGCTCATTACGCAGAAGCCGTTCTTGTCAGGGACGAGCTCATAGGTCTGTCCGTCCATTACGAATTCTATATGCTCAACATTTTCGTCAGTGACGTAGAATGCCTTTGTCCCGAACCATTTTGAGCCGTTTTCATATGTGAAGCTGCCGCCGGTCATCGAAATGCCGCAGTCCTTGACTACGCAGCCGCCGTTCGTGCCGCAGCCTATCCACATACCGAGCCTCAGCAGGTCGCCTCTGTCGGTATTGCCTGCGATGAACAATGTCTCGCCGTCATCGGGAAAATGCTCAAGATAATACGAGCCTGCCGTCTTCCCGTCGCTGCTCTTTATCGTGCCGATATGGGTCAGCTTCGGTTTTGCTGCATTTTTTGCCTGAACGGGGTCCTCATAGTGGTCGTAGCGATGCTCCATGATACACTGCTTCGCCGCCCCTCTTGCAGTGAATCGTGCGCCGTCTATGTAGTTGCCGATAATGCCGATGATGAACGCAAGGACGAGCGTACCGAGCGTGACCTTCAGCAGTATCCAGCGGTTCCGTTTGCGGACACGTTGTGCGGTTTCCTTGAATTTTGCCGTTTCCTCCGGAACGGGGGCGTTTTTACTTGTGTTTATAGTGCTTTTCATTTGTTCCCACTCCTTTTCACAGGCGGGGCATTCCGCGATATGCTCCTGAACAGCCGCATTCGACTTCTCCGATGCGATACCGTCGATACACAGCGGCATAAGGTCGCGTATTATTTCGTGGTCATATTTCATATCCGTACCTCTCTTTCATTGCCGCGCGCAGTTTGGCAACGGTGCGGTTGTATATCACCGCTGCGGTGTTGGCGCGTATATTCAGTGAATAGGCTATCTCGGCGTAGCTCGAATCCGAATAGAGCCGATACTGCATTACCGAGTGTGCAGGCTCGTCGAGCTCGTCTATCAGCATTCGCAGACGCGCGAGCATCTCCCTCTGCTCGAGCTCAAACGTGGGCGGAGGAGCAGACTCATCGCTCATACGTGACGCTATATCGCGCTGACGTGACTCTTTGCGAACATACTTCGCATAGATATTCTTGGCTATCTGAAAGAGCCACGTCCGCAGACTGCATTCGCCGCGGAATTTCCCGAATGAGAGGAATGCCTGATAGAACGTTTCCTGAGTCAGCTCCTCGGCGGCTGAGCAGTCATAACAGGTGAGTCCCAGCAGGAAGCGGTAGACCTCGGGCTGAAAGCGGTCATATATCTCCTCGAATTCGTTCACTGGCATCCACCTCCTATTTTTGTGTTTGATACGTATCTGTATATTAGTACCCGTTCAGCGTTAAATATTACACTTCTTAGGAAATGATCCCATCATATTATACCACCTCACAGCGGTAATTACAATCTTTGAGATTTTCAAAAAAATTTTGAAAATCAGATAAAAAGTTGATTTTTGACTGTTATGATATGAGTACAATAAAGAAATGAGGTGTCACTATGGAAAACAGGATAGTTATAAAAAATATGGACAAATACTACGGAAGGAAGCAGGCGCTCTTCGGCATTGACCTGACGATAGAGCAGGGAATGTACGGCCTTCTCGGACGCAACGGCGCTGGCAAGACGACTCTGATGAAGGTGATCGCCGCCCTCCACAAAAAGAAGAGAGGCGAGGTCACTGTCTGCGGAGTCCCTGTTGAGGAGGCGTCGAAGATACGCTCGATGATAGGCTATCTGCCGCAGGATTTTTCGATGTACCCGAATATGCGCACTGACGAGGCACTTGATTATCTCGGAGCGCTCTCGGGAATACCTTCAAAGGAGCGCAGAAAGCGCGTCAATGAACTGCTTCGTACCGTGAATCTGATCGAGCACAGACACAAGAAGGTAAAGCAGCTGTCGGGCGGAATGAAGCGCCGCCTCGGTATCGCTCAGGCACTTATCCACGACCCGAAGGTGCTCATCGTCGACGAGCCGACCGCCGGTCTCGATCCCGAGGAGCGTATACGTTTCCGCAATCTGCTCTGTGAGACAGCGGAGGAGCGTATCGTTATCCTATCGACCCATATTGTCGGCGACATCGAGTCGACCTGCGAGAATATCGCTGTTATGGACGAAGGAAGGATACTATGGAAGGGCACTGTTGGCGAGCTTCTTGAAAACGCACGCGGTCACGTCTATACAGCGAATATCGAGAAGCAGTATATGGCTCAGATAAAGAAGGAGTACATCGTAACGGGAATGATAGCGCAGGCGGAGTATACGACCGTCACTATCGTGTCTGATGCAGAGCCGGACCTGCCGAATGCTGTGCTGACCGAGCCTGACCTTGAGGGTGCTTATATGTACTGTCTCCGCTCGAACGGATGCGATCTGAAGGGCGGTGAGTTATGATGTTGTTCAGGATTGAATGCAAAAAGATATTCCGCTCGGCGGCATTCATCGTCTATTGTGCAATATCATTGCTTTTCTTCCTTACGAACTATTACTCCGACTGCGCAGACGTGGAGTACAGCAGCGGAGGAAGCGTTGCTGTGGAGGATCACGACCGCATAATGGACGGTGCGCTGAACTCGCTTATGGGCGATTATGCGTCAAACAGATACATCTGCTATCCATATGGATTCTATAAGTCGGTGCATCTCAAAGAGAAAAAGCGCGACAAGGTAAAGGAATACCTCAAGGAGATAACAGGCGCCGATGACAAAGGCTTTGAGGAGATCCTTTCAAAGGGCGAAGTATATTATGAGGGCTATTCGACCGAAAAAATGTACAGCTATCACGATATACCCGTGAAGGAGGGCTTTGAGTATGAGCGATTCTGTGAGATAATGGCAGATGTCGATGATATGCTCGGAGGAGGCTCGATATATGACCCTGAAAATCTTATGTATTCATTTTCGCTCGTGCCTATGCCGGAAGAAGATATAAAGGCAGAGCAGGATGCATTTATCAAAGAAGACAAGATAACCGGCGGTCTTGCGAGACTTTTCTGCGACTATGTGGGGATCGACCTCGGGATACTGCCTGTATTCGCTGCTGCGTGGCTGACTGCCGCGGACAGGAAGCGCCGTATGCATGAACTCGTCTATACCCGTGATATTTCATCGGTAAAGCTCGTATTCGCGCGCTATGCTGCCTTGCTTTTCACGATGTTCATACCTGTTGCAGCTGAGATGCTCATTGCACTTATTCAGGCGCTTGTGGTATACAGGGGCGAGAGTATGGATATGCTCGCATTTTTCAAGCTCCCGATGATATGGCTCATTCCGATACTGATGTTTTCGACTGCCGTTGGAGTCCTTCTCACAGAGGTGTTCTCTTCGCCTGTTGCGATACTGGTTCAGGTCGTGATATGGTTCCGCTCTGTAGTGATGACAGATTTTCCGCTTTCGGGTGAGACGGGGAAGTTCACTCTCGTATGCCGCCACAATACCGCGTTCGGAAGGGAAATCTTCCTTGCAGGTATGGACGATTTCATATTCAGCCGCATATTCTGGACGATAGTATCATTGGCGATGATGCTGCTCGCGGCTGCGGTCTACAGCGCAAAGAGGGGAGGAAGCTTCAATGGTATCAGGCTGTTTGGCAAGGATAGCATATTCAGACGTAAGGCATAATTTTCTGCCGCATTACCTTGCAGCGGTCGGAGTCCTGCTGATAACGCCCGTGATATTCGGTCTCTCGGAGCTTACTGCACAAATGGCAGCTCAGCCGCTTGAGATAATGCCGCTGCTGATGGGTATAATACTGCTCACGCCTATTCTCGCTCCCGAGCAGAATGAATGCATTCTTGAGACCGTCCGCTCGAAAAAGATGAGCAGGCACATCGTCAATGCGATGAGGATAGCGTGCGCACTTGTTTTGCTGAGCGTACTCATTTTCGCGCTCGGATGGTATATGCGCTGCAATGACAGCGAGGTAACTGTAAAGATGTGTCTGGGAGCTCTTGCAGGGGCATTCGCGATAGGGAGCCTCGGTTTCTTCTGCGCGGCTGTCACAGACAACATCATCGTCGGGTATATGGTGTCACTGATGTACCTTATAATGAACTTTTTCCTGCGCAGGGAGCTCGGGAAATTCTTCCTGATGTCCATGACCTACGGGATAAAGGGCTGCAAGCCGGTGCTCGCAGTTTCCGGAGCAGTGCTCATCGCCGCGGCTATGATATATCGCAGAGCCGTAAAGAATGAGCGCTGAGCCGTGCAGCCTGCGAGACTGGCTGAAGGGACACCCTTTTGTGCGCTTCCCTTAGCGGAAACAGTGGGCTACCGTGCGATAAAGTTACAGCTCATATCCGGTGTATTGCGAAATTGGCTGAAGGGACACCCTTCACACTGCGGCTGTTGCTATTTTCAGCATTGTATGCTAAAATATAATAGGTCAGCAATAACTGCCGCAAGGCGGTTATTGCTGTGCCTGTGATGTATGAGCGTTATTATCAGATCCAAGGAAGTGAAGCTATGTACAAGATACTTGTCGCCGACGATGAAAAGGACGTTGTCAGTCTGCTCAGAGACTACCTCGAGCTCAGCGGCTACTGCGTGTACACCGCATACAACGGCGTTGAGGCTGTAGAAGCTGCCTCAAACGCTCCCGACCTTATCCTTCTCGACGTCAATATGCCGGAAATGGACGGATTTGAGGTCTGTTCGCGGCTGAGGGAGCACATAAACTGTCCCATTCTCTTTCTCACCGCACGTGTCGAGGACAGCGACAAGATAAACGGATTTGCCGCCGGCGGTGACGATTACATCATAAAGCCGTTTTCGCTTGATGAGCTCGGAGCGCGTATCGCTGCTCATATACGCCGTGAGCACCGCTCGGCAGCACCTTCAAATGTGCGCTTTTTCGGGAATATCGTAATCAACTACACCGAGAGGACCGTCAGTAAGGGTGACGAGAGGATAGAACTTACAAAAAAGGAATATGGTATCGTTGAGCTCCTCTCGCTCAATATGGGGCAGGTATTCGACAAGGAGCGGATATATGAGAAGATATGGGGCTACGATGCCGAGGGCGACAGCTCCGTTGTTGCCGAGCATATACGCCGTCTCAGAGCTAAGCTTGCAAAATACGGAGAGGACAGCCACATCGGAACAGTATGGGGAATGGGATACAAATGGGTAAAATAGGGAAAAGGACGCTTATGTCCGTGATGACATTATATCTCGTTCCGTGTCTTATCGCGTGTGCGGTCGGGAATGCGGCTATCGAAGGTGTGACGCTGTATTTGCAGTCGTGGACAGCAAGCGTGTCTGCCTTCGGAGAACGTATCGGAAATACATATGATACGAACATCTATTACATCGTTTCAGAGCTGATGTATTACTCGCGGATAGTGCTGATACCTCTGTGGACGGTGCTTTGTCTGTGGGTCACAGTACGTATCTTTGTGCGCCGGGAGATAAAGTTTCCGGTAGATACTCTAATGAAGGCTTCAGACAGGATACTCAATGATGAACTCGATTTCAAGGTCGAGTGCCCGACCGACAACGAGCTCGGCAGGCTATGCGGCTCGTTCGAGGAGATGCGCCGCGATCTGTATGACAGCAACTACAGCCTGTGGAAGGCGTTGGAAGAGCGCAAAAGGCTCAATTCCGCATTCTCGCACGACCTCCGCACGCCTATAACCGTTCTGAGCGGCTATACCGAGCTGCTCAGTCAGTGCAGCGGCAAGCTCAGTCCCGAGAAGCAGGCTGAGATAATGACGAAGATAACGGCGCAGGTCGACAGGCTGAAAAGTTACACCGAGAAAATGAGCGGAGTAAACAAGCTCGAGGACATTATCCCGGATGTCAAGCCAGTCCGCTTCGGCGAGCTGTGCAGGCACATCTCGGAAAGCGGCGGGCTGCTGTGCGCAGACAAGTTCAGATTCGCCTTCTCCGGTGACGGCGATCGGCTCATATATACCGACTCAGAGCTGATAATGGAGGTGTTCCTCAATCTTGCCGCGAATGCCCTGCATTATACGAGAACATTTGTTGACTGCCGGGCTGAGCTCAGCGAAGATTCGCTGAGTATCGTACTTACAGATGACGGACCGGGCTTCTCCGAGGACGCGATGCGGAAGGCGTGGAAGCCGTTCTACCGCGACGAGAGCGATGAGGATAAAACGCATTTCGGGCTCGGACTGTATATCTGCTGGCTGCTTTGCCGCAAGCTCGGCGGAAACATCATTATCGACAATGCTCCGGACGGCGGCGGAATGGTGACAGCCTGCGTAAACATAACTCAGTAAATGAAGGGTGTCCCTTCAGCCAGTTTCGCAATATACCAAATATGAGCTGTAGCTTTGCGGTACGGCAGCCCGCTGTTTCCGCTGACGGAAGTAAACTTCTGTACGATGTTCCGGCAGCTCACACAGCTCAAAAAGATACACCCCCGTTGATCGGTCAGTCAGACTGGTTTACGGGGGTGTTTATATTGATCATATCTTGTGTTTTCGCTACCTTGAACGCATAAATTCTTCCATTGTGGGGACCTCTGATGCTGTCGAGGCAAGTGCGTAGTAGGCGAGAATGAAGGAAGCGTCCTTCGCGTCGATGAGCGTATCACCGTTTACGTTGGCTGCCTTTGCCTGCGCCTCGGTGAGACCTGTGTCAGCGCCGGTGGAGCTCTTTGCATAGGCTGCAAGAACGGCAGAAGCGTCCTTTGCGTCTATCTTGCCGTCATCGTTCACATCGCCGAGCTGAGCTGACGAGGAAGCGCCTGCGAGGTCGATGTCATTTCCGGCGGAATCCTTGCCGATGCCGGTGAAATAGCTGACAGAGTAGACGTCCAGCGGGTCGCTGCCGGGTTCATTATTGTCATAGAAGCTGATGTGAGCGATGCCGGGTGTCATATCGTAGGATATGCTTGTTCTGGTCGGAGTAATTCCGGAAACAGTGCTGAGATACGCATTGGCAAGCTCGGTCAGCTGCGGCTCGGTGAAGAAGTGAAAACCGCTTATCATAGAGGCTTCCCGGTGTAAAATGAGCTCCTCATAGAAGCCGTTGTCCCAGTTGAGCTCAGCGTGGGACTGGTCGAGGAAAATCAGATCTGCGCTGTTGAGCGGCTCGCCGAGCTCGCTGAATGAATCGAAGTCGAAGGTTATCTTGTCGCCTTTAAGCGTATATTCAAACGAGTGCTCGACTCCGTCGGAAATGTTCGCATAGATGCCCTTTGTTGCATTGAGGAAGCAGAATAAACGCGGTGCGCCGTAGCTCATCGTCGGAACAAATGCGCTCCATACGCCTTCATTTTTCCAAAGCGAGTTTACGAGATCGATGTTGTTCCCGATCACGTCAGTGCCGGTTCCGGTATTTCTGTCAATGAAGTAGACGTTGAGGACCTCCTCGCCTTCGTCTCTGAATTTGATAAGATAGATGCTGACAGTGCCGTCGCCGGGGTTGAAGCTGATGTTGGCTTTGTTCGGGATAAAGCCGCTTGTTTCGCTGTAATACTGCTTTGCGAGCTCTTCAAGCTCGAGGTCTGAGTAAAAATCAAAGTCTTCTGCTTTTTTATCTGGTAGATAGACAAGCTTGTCGGGAGCTTCAGTGTCATTCCACGAGATCGATGCGTTTTTCCTGCCAATCGTAACGTCCGCTTCAAACGGAATATCTCTGCCCTCCTTGTAGAATTTTGCGTGACCTTCCTCGATAGTGTAGGTAAGCTCAGTCACGCTCTTGTCGTAGGTGCTGATGATCCTTACAGTGCTGTCGTCAACGAAATCGTAGTACATATCGGTCGACAGGTTGTTTCCGTACCATAAACCGGTGCTGAAGTTCTCACGCTTTGTGATGCCGCCTATCGTTGCAGCAGTTTCGTTCATAGCGCGGTCAACGACGCTGATACTGAGCTCCTCTATGTCTGTGATATCGTATGTCATAGTGAAGGTACCGTCATCGCTGACAGAAGCAGGGATAACGTCGCAGAAATTGTAATCGGTATCTTTCAGACTGTCTCCGTTGAGAAGGTCTCGGAAAATGCTCGTCTCCCCGGGGAGCGCATTCACGGGATAATAGTCTTTCAGCGGCTTCTTGTCGTGGAGCAGGGAGTCTTTTGTGAGCGTATTTGCAGCAATAGCTATCGAATCGAACCATGTCTTGCTGCCGGCTGCCTTTTCGTCTGTACTTACACCGAAAAGGTAGATACCGTCGAGGTCGGCATCGGTCGCGGTGAGTTTCAGGATCTTCTTGCCGTCTTTTTCGATCACCTCATAGCTTATCTCGGGGGCGGTGTTGTCGATGACGATGTCGAATTCCTTCTTCTGAGGCTCCTTTTCAGCCTCGCCGTATCTGATGTATGATGAGAGAACGCCCTTGTATCTTCCCTCCGGCGACGTGTAGAAATCATCACCGGGGATCGCGGTCTGCGTCGTGTAGCTGTTTTTGCCCTCAGCTTCGCCGGAAGGGATGAGCTCACCTGAGGAGGTGTAGATGTCAAGTCCCGAGAAATCCGCCTCACGGGTAGGGACGTAGAATACACCGATGTACTTGCCGTAATATTCATTCTTTGGCGAGCAGTATGTCGTTCCGTCAAAAACAGTGTCGTATCTTTTCTGCTCGTCGGGAGTGAGGTCGTAGTAGAGTGAGGATGGGTAGGTATCAGGGTCAGTTACGCTGAAGAGCTCCGAATAGTATGGGTCGGCAGTCATATGGTCCCGGTACAGGGCTGTGAGGTCGGAAAGGCTCGCGTCAGTGCGCATTTCTCTCTTGCCCATATCGACCTTGAGAACGGAGGGATAACGCCCCTCATCGGTCGTAGGTATTTTCGTCCAGTCACCGTAGAAGCCGAGCACGGGAACTGTCAGCTCACAGCAGTTCTGAGCACCTGCGAGTCTGAGATAGCCCTCAACAAAGAAGCCGTTTGTGTAGACAGAGCTCTGGGATTCGAGCTGTTCCGGGCTGAGTTTTACGGTCACGCTCTTTTTCAGAGCCGTTCCGGCGGGAACAGTTATCGTGCTCTCGAGATCATCACTGGATTCGATGACGGTAGTTCCGGAAATATAATCACTGCCTCCGCGATAATCGCTGTGACCCACACCGTCTGTGGTGAGCTGGAGTGAGTTGATGTCGAAGGTCACGTCCTCGGAGCTGATATTGGTGAGAGTTATATCAAAGGTGAATGTGTCGGAGAGCTTGTCAAAAAGCTTTATTTTAGCTTCATTGCTGTCGCCGGTGATGATGACCTTGTCGTTTATCGCGTCGTTGAGCGAGACAAGTCCTGCACCCTGACGTCTCGGGCTGAAGTATGAGACCCCGTCAGAGTAGGGGACAGCAGAGTTCATCAGTATGTTTTTCACACGCTCTACCTTTTCATGACCGGTGAGCGTGCTGCCCTGTGACTTCATATACTGGTCAAAAAGCGCAGAACAGCCTGCAAGATACGGAGAGGACATAGATGTGCCGGACATGAGCGAATATGAATTTCCGTATGCGGCAGAGCGGACGCTTCCGCCGATACCCATTATCTCGGGCTTGATGTCGAGCGAGGTCGGTACGCCCCAAGAGCTGAAACCGCTCAGGCTTCCGGAGCTGGCTGATTCGAGGGGAGTGCTTGTGAACGTTACCTTCTTCGCACCGCTCAGACAGAGCGACTGACCGTCCGGGCGGGATATTACCGCTACCGGCAGGCAGGCTGTGAACAGATAGGATTCGTACATATCCGCACAGGTGTCATCGGCGATTATAAGACCTATCGCACCGCATTCATATGCCCTCTGACAGAAATCATAGTATTCATCGGCAGCACCGTCGAAAAAGACTATCTTTCCGCTGACTTCTTCCGGAGTCAGATCTGATGCGGTTATGGCGCTGCGGATATACAGGTCGTATTCACCATCTGAGAAGACCTCGATACAGTACATATTTCCGCATTCGCAGTAGGGGAATTCGTTTTCGCCTGCTTTGAGCGTATTAGCGGAAGTCACGGTATTATCCGCAGACGCAACAGAGATGACCGACGGAAATACTGACGGTTCGCTGAGAGCACCTGTATCGACGTTTTCGGGAGTTATGCTCAAGCCGCTGGAGAAGCAGCCGTTTCCGCAGTTTCCGGCACTTGCGCAAATGATGATGCCTGCTTCCGAGGCAGTTCCGATCGCGTCTGCATATGTAACGCCGTCAAGGTACTCATATATCCTGCCGAAGCTCATATTGATAACATCAGCCTTCAGCCTTACAGCGTCCTCGATAGCGGCAGCGATGTCCTCATCGTCGGATGAGCCGCTATTGTCGAAGACCTTCATCATAAGCAGCTGAGCATCGGGAGCGAGTCCCGAGAGCGCATTTCCGGCATTATCAGTTACACGGTTCCCGGCAGCGATACCTGCGACGTGAGTGCCGTGGTAATTGATCGAGTTCGCGAGATCGTAGGGGGTATCATCAGAGTAATCGTATGCGAAGGGGACCTTGTTGCTGAGATATACGCTCTCGGGGTCAATATCCGCCGAGAAGCCGGTCTTGCTTTTGGTTTCGATGATGTTTTCCCTGCTGAGAGCTGTTGAAACATCTGTCATCGGAGCAAACATATCGTGGCTGACGTCAAATTCCGTGTCGATAACAGCGATGACCTCTCCCTCGCCCGTGAAGCCGGTGATAGTGCTGAATGTGTCTGCACCGCTGAGCTCTCTTGCAGCAGCGAGCTGAGGAGAAGGCATAACGCCTTTCTGTACGCGGCAGACGCTCTCGATGAGCGGATCACGCTCTATCTCGGGTATGAGCGAGTCCGGGAGAGTGCAGGAGAATGCATTTTCTGTGAGTGTGAACCTGCGGCGTATCTCAAGCTCGGGATAGAGCCTGCGGATATGTGCGGCAGCGGAGTCCTGTTCGGCGAGGAGCCTGCTCTCGGCATCGCTTGCCTCGTCTGTATCCAGAAAGTCTGTACCGTTTTCCTTTGCGTCGGGCAGAGCGAGGACCGGACAGCTCGCGAGTTTTACGATAACATCGGTGAGCTCGTTACCGGTGCAGCTCACGTACTGCGAAGCAGCCTCCTGTGCGAACGCCGGTAATGTTCCGGAAAAGAGCGAGCAGGCAACTGCTGCGGCAGCTGCGGCTGAAATGAGTCTGTTGGCGGATCGTTTCATATGCATACACCTTCCTTGCTGTATTTGTAAAAATAATTGAATGATACTATTATAGCATATTTTTTTAAAAAAGGCAACAGTCGCAGGAAAAACGGAACCGATGCTGTAAGGGAGGTAAGGCATAAGAGGTCCTCTTTGAGTGCGCTTTCCATAACGGAAAAAGTGGGCTACCGAGCTGTAATCCTGCGTTACGTACTCGATAGCCCACGAAACTGCCCGAGGGGGCTCCCCTCAGTGCGCTTTCCATAACGGAAAAAGTGGGCTACCGAGCTTTGAACTTGCGTTCTGAACTCAGTGACCCACGAAACTGCCCGAGGGGGCTCCCTCAGTGCGCTTTCCATAACGGAAAAAGTGGGCTACCGAGCTTTGAACTTGCGTTCTGAACTCAGTGCCCCACGAAACTGCCCGAGGGGGCTCCCCTCAGTGCGCTTCCCATAACGGAAAAAGTGGGCCGCCGAGCTTTGAACTTGCGTTCTGAACTCAGTGACCCACGAAACAGGCTGAAGGGACCCCCTTCTATGTCTGCTCTGTTTTATTTCTTGCTGCTTCCCTTTCAATATGTGTCTCCAAGTCAGCCAACCTTGTCGGGATAGGGATATGGCTGTTTTTGTCGGTCAGCCTTAATGCAAGATCGCAGGCTGTATCAATAGAGACGAAGTTTCCGATAGAAATAAAGATCGGTTTTACGTCCTTGTGCGTTCTCAACGCCCTTCCGTAAACCTCTCCGTCTACGATAATATCGGTATAGCTGCCTGCTTCGTTTTCGGGCTCGGTATAATCTGTTGTCTTATCGACACGGAAATATGTTTTTGCTATACCGATAGTCGGCTTGTTCAGATAAAAGGAAGCGTGAGTTGCTATCCCCATATGACGTGGGTGAAGGTATCCGTTGCCGTCAAATACGAAAATATCCGGGCTCGTTTCGAGCAGCTCGGCTGTTTTCAGGATCAGCGGAAGCTCTCGGAATGCGAGAAAGCCCGGAATATACGGCACCTCTATCTTTCCGCTGTAATGCTTCTTCTCAACAGGTATATGAGTGTCAAAGTCGATAACAACAATGCAGCAGACTGCGTATTCATCACCGTCCTGCTCCCAATAAGCAAGGTCAACACCTGCGACGAGCTTAACATCGCCGATCTCGAATTTGTCAACGGGTTCTATCCTGTCACGCAGTTCATTCTGCTGTTTAAGGAAATCCTCCTGCATTTTTTTAAGTTCCATTTTTATCACTCTTTTCTTTCTGTGTCGTCCGGGATCATCTTTTCAAATGCCTGTAAATACTCCGGATATTTGCCGCTGATCTTCTGAAAATATTGTCGGCAGCATCTGCTGTGCTTTTTCAGAAAATCAAGATACATAACAACCGGAGGCTCGTGGTCGAGACGGTCGCTTCGCAGCACATCTACGGCAATGAGCGCCTTGATCGAATTGGTAACTTTCAAATAAATGTTTTGTTTCCAATGGCTTTCTCCCCATCTCATATGGTCTCTGTCCCGCAGCATGGCGAGAGCCCGGTTGTTATATGAGGAGATATGCCGATGCTGAAAAATCGAATCTATGATCCGTCTGTCGTAGACCGTGTGTCTGAAGCCGCTTTCACAAGGGACAGTGCAGGGAGCGAATGGGAATGTCATAATCGTATGGATGTAATTGTTTATCAGTTCTCTGGGCGGGATGTACTTTGTGTACATCTGCCCTTTGTAACGGAAGGACACCTTTCTCAGCTCAAAGCAGGACAGCGAAAAAACCGTGTCCTCGGGGAAGAAATCCGCAAAGGTGATCTCTTGCAGATGGTAAGAATATATCGCATATCTGTCCATTTTCACAGGCTTTGTGATCCTGATCTTGTCCCGATCCTCCTCAACAGACCTTGCCGGAAGGAAATCGGCGACCGGGGTGACAACGCAGCTGTCATCACGGTCATCGTAGCCGATCTCAACCGAACCGTTGTATGTCCTGTTCTTATTCGAAAAATAATTGACGACTGTTACGTGCTTCGGGAATGCATAATGCTGCTTGCTTTCCTCGTTTTCGGGAAGTATCATGAGACTGGGGGTGACAATGTAGGCGACATTTAAACGGTCTCTTTCACGTTCATCGCGAATCGCATTCCGATAGAAACGGACTTTTTTGCACTCAGACAGATCAATGCTGAAGCATCTCAAAGACCAGCGGCAGAATGTGATCGAATCTGCTTTGAATTTTATCGGAGTGCCGCATTCTGAGTACGGGCGGGACGGAGCGCCTACATGGAGAACGGTAAGGTTTGAAGAATCCGGATAGGCACATACGACCTGATTTTCTTCGATCAAAGGTGTACAGCTAAAGGCTTCTGCATTGTTGATGCCCGGTGTGAGCGCTTCAACACCGAAGCCTTCCAGTCCGGTTCTGCAGAAAGCCAGATCTTCCATGTCACAGATACTTTTCGGAAATTCGATGTATTTCAGGTTTTGGCACCACATGAAGCATCTTTTTCCGATGTATCTCAAGGTCAGCGGAAGGTGGACCTTTTCCAGAGATTCGCAATAATAAAATATAAATTCATGCAATGCAGTCAGACCGTCTTCAAATATCACTGTTTTCGCAGTACAGCCATAGAAAGCATATCTCCCGAGTTTGCGGATATTTCCGTGGATAAAGACAGTGTTGCAGGGGAATTTTTCAAAGGTATGCGGACGGATCTCATCCACAGGCATCCCGTCGATGGTATAAGGGATATTCAGCTGCATCTGCGGCTTTCCCCGATATTTGGTGATCTTCACGCTGTGCCGCTTCTTGCGGAAGGAATAGCCCGCAGCAACAGCCTCCTTCGCAGTCATCTCAATATGCGGTACTGTAACTGATGTCGCAGTAAACAGCTTCGGATAATAGATCTGCGGTTTCTGGAATCCGGCAGTATTCAGACTCATAATATCACCTCCGGGATTATAAAACGAACTGCCCTCCGAAGAAGGCAGTATTATGCAAAATAGCCCGTTGACGGAGTTGAACCGTCGCACAACACGTCTGATCTGACGTGATCTCTCACGTTGAGTTATACGGGCATCGGGCGCAAGACGCATCTGCTGAACGGACAGCTGTTTTGATTAAACTACCGACATTTTGATTATATCACAGAGCAGTTGGAAAGTCAAGGTAAACAATGCCTTCATACATTCTGATACTTTCCGGCTGCGTTGACCTCAACGGATCAGCAGCCATTCTTGACGATGTAAGAACTTACTGAATAATAAATATTATACAAGCAAGCGGCTCCGATATGAGAGCCGCTTCTTCATTTTTGTTATCATAAAACAGCATCTTATTGTATTTCCCAAACGACAGTCACAGTATCGGTGACTGTTATATCGTCGGGCACGACGTCGGGAGCACAGCCTGCCTCTGCTCCGAACGAATCACATTTCGCCATCATAGCCCTGTTCATCGGGCGTATCTCAAGCTCACTGCCGCTCCATGAATAGTCGATGCTCTGTATATCGCCGAGCTTTACGCCTGCCGCGTCGGTGAGTGCTTTCGCCTTCGCCATAAAATCAGAAACAGCCTTGCCGATGAGCTCGTTTCGTGCAGCCTCCTTGTCCTTTACCGTGTAGCTAAGCGTGAATTCGGGAGCAAGAGAGCTTCCGGAGAGGGCACTGAGTATCTGTCCGAGGCGGTCAATGTCGGACTCGAAGCTAAGCTTGATGATGTGAGTGTATCGGTATCCGGTACGGCGCTGTTTATAGACGCCGTCCTCGGTGTAGCCCTCAAATTCTGTGTCAACATCGAAGCTGAGAGTTTTAAGGTCTTCACGCTTGAACCCGAATGGGAGCAGAAGCTCTTTGAGCCTTTCCGTGTCCTCGGTTGAGCGTTTTATAGCATCGCTGTATTCCGGGAAGGCTCCGGAGAGAGTGACGGAAATGCAGGTAATATCCGGCTTTATACTGAGACTGCCTCTGCCTGTTACCTTTATCGTTCTCATATTATGCCTCCTCTGCAATGGCTTTATAGAACCTGTCAACTACACTTCGCACATCGGGCGTGAGACGTGAAAGCCCCTCATTGGCGATATTTTCGGGTATCCCGTAGAAAGCCTCCGCGATACCGCCGGAAATGCAGGTGAGTGTGTCGCAGTCTCCGCCAAGCGAAACTGCGGTGCGGATAACGTCCTCGAAGTCATTTCCCTCAAGGAAGGCAGTTATCGCTTCCGGGACAGTTTCCTGACAGGTCTCGACGTGGCGGTAATATGGCCGTATCTCATCGCAGGTGCGCGAGAGGTCATAGCCATATTCACCGATGATGTATTCGCGTATCTCGTCCTTGCTCCTGACGCTTCTTGCGAGGAAGACACCGCTTGCGGCAGCTTCGGCGCCCTTTATCCCTTCGGGGTGATCGTGCGTCACGGCAGCGGTCAGTGCTGCGAGGTGCCTTACCTCTTCAATGCTGTTCCCGAGCCAGCCAGCCGGAGAAACACGCATAGCAGAGCCGTTTCCGAAGCTTCCATACGGCTTCGGGTGTTCTGATGTGAGCCAGTGGCGGAGCATTCCTCCGTAACCTGCGTTCGGATACCTTCGTCCCCATTTCTGCATAGAATCAGTCAGAGCAGAAGTTATCACGTCATCGGTTTTGCCTATATTATCGAGCAGAGCCTCAGCAACAGCGACAGTCATAACGGTGTCATCCGTGAAACGGGACGCTTCGATGAACAGGGGAAAATCCTTAGTTTTGTCACCTCTGTCGAACTCATACGGTGCGCCTATCATATCTCCTAAGATCGCTCCAAGCATATTTTGCCCTCCTTTTTCTTGATGATATTATTATACCGGAAGTCCGCAGACATTTGGTCGCTTTGCAGGCGACATTTATCCCTGACCGGCAAGCATTCTCCTGATGAGCAGTTTTCCGCCGGTTTTAAGCCAGTTGTTCCATTTGTCATATTCGGGATAAACGCGGTAGACCTCAGCATAAAACGCCTTTGAATGGTCCATATGCATCCTGTGGCAGAGCTCGTGGACAACGACGGCGTCGAGCACCTCTGGCGGAGCCGCCATCAGCAGACAGTTGAAGTTGAGGTTGCCCTCGGCTGTACAGCTTCCCCATTTTGTCTTTTGGTTCCGTATAGTTATCCTGCCGTAGGTCACACCGAGCTTTTCTGCGTAGTATCGCACTCTTTCCGGTATGACCTTCATAGCTTTCTCAGCCATTTTCCTGATGTCCTGAGCTGTGAAGGCTCCGATGTTGTCAATCTCGCGCTTGTCTCGCAGTGCCTCAGCAGTATGAGCTGCTATCCATTTTTCGTTCTTTCTGATGAATTCGGCTATACTGCTGTTCGCGGCACGGAGCGGAGCTCTCACGATCATATGTCCGTCATCGGCTATCTGAATAGCCACGGTCTTGCGTTTGCTGCGGATGACCTCGCAGCCGGGCGGAAGCATCTCCAAATCTATCATCTCCTGTTTTACAGCCTTATCAGAGTTTCGTCGTCCTCCGTGCCCTGACAGAATTTATCGAGCACCTTTCTGAATACCTCATTTTCGGGGTCGGTGTGCATAAACAGCGTCATACAGGAGCGCAGCTTGTATGCGTCAGGCAGTCCGAAAACAGCGACAGGGTCATTTTCCTCAAGTCTGAGGAGCTCCGAGCTGATTTCAATCAGCCGCGCGCCGAGTATCGGGTGAGCAAGATAATCGGCTGCCTCCTGTAGATCATTTATCGAAAAACAGGCAGTAGTACCGCTCAGCCCGAGTCCCTTTATCTGCGGAAAAACGTACCACATCCAGCATGAAGCCTTATATCCGCGCTTTATCTCAGCGAGCGCAGTGGCATATGTCTCGCCGAAGCTATAGCCGTTTTCCTGGGCGTCGATGAATCTTTGCAGCTCCGTTTTGCGGAAGCCGATCCCGAGAACGCCGTATTTCTGCTGCTTTTCGGGCGGATAGAAGCTGTCCATAAGATCGGGAGCTATCACGGCTTTCTCAGGAAAACCGAGTCGCTCAGCCGGTATCTCGTTGAATAACTTGTCGAAGCTGCTGCTTCTGTACAGCTCGGTGGCTCTTACAGTAATGCGCCGGTCAGGCTGTTCTATATGCGAAAACTCTATGAAATCGCCGATTTTCACCTGTCGGCGCTTCTCGTCAAACAGCCGCAGCTCGATAGTTTTTCTGCCGCTTTCGATGAGTCTGAATGGCTCGTCATTGAGCTTCATATTGTGAAGCATAGGTCATTCTCCTTTCAGTCCGGCGATAATTCGCGCGAGGTATTCGCCTATGTTTTCGATAGTGCTGTGAGTTCCGTGAACGCTCGTCACGTGACGGGAAAGCTCTTCGCATACGGCGTGATTTCCGGGCAGAACGGTATCCGCATCGCTGCAAAGAGTATAAGCGAGGTCATTCCTGCCGTCTGCGGACATCGCTCTGTACTGCTCAAGGAAGCTGTCGGGTATGCCGGAATCCGTAATAAGCCCGAGCTCGTGCGGATAATAGCAGGGATTCGTCAGTATGCACGGGCGGCGGAAGAGCCTGCTCAGCCGGTCTGCGTACCAGCCGCCGAGACTCTGCCCGACATAGACGAGTTCGGTGTCTGAAGCAATTTCTGAAAGCTCGCGGAGAAGCTCCTCCGGTGATGTTTGTTTGTAGTAAAGCTTTGGCGAAATTATGTCATCGGGGCTGATAAAGCCGCACAGAGCCTTGTAGTTCTTGTTGTCAGCCTCGCCCATAAAGCCGTGAAGATTCAGTATTTTCATATGTTTTCTCCTATTATTGCGAGCAGAGCTGCTTCAAAGTCCTTGTCCTGCCGGGCTGTCCGTTTAGCGTGACCTTTTGTGCGTCCTCCGCTTCGGCGCAGCTTCGCGGAAAATGCGCGGAATTCAAGCAGTCCTTGAATATTATCCTCAGTATAGCGTCTGCCGTTCTGATCGAGAACTATCGCTCGCTTCCCGAGGCACATTGCCGCAAGACCGTAGTCCTGTGTAACAGCGACATCACCCTCACCTATGAGGTTCACAAGCCGGAGATCAGCGCTGTCTGCGCCCTTCCCGACGGTTATCGTCTGAGCTCCGTCGCGCTGGATAGAGTGCGACGTATCGCTTATTATCGTGCAGCCGAGCCCGTATTTTACGGCAGCTTTCACCGTAATATCGACGACCGGACAGCCGTCTGCGTCAATAAATATCTTCATAGTTCCGCACCTTATTGAGTTGAAAATTAGTATTGCAATTATACTTATTTTATCATATATAGCATCAAATAGCAAGGGGACGCGGCGATATACTTCCGCTTTGTGGAGCTTTGCCGCGACACAGGCAGCGCGGACACCGCGCCGGCGACACGCCGCTTATATCGTATTATGTCTGAAATAGCAAGTTGCGCGGCGACAGACCTCCGCTTTGTGGAGCTTTGTCGCGACACAGGCAGCGCGGACACCGCGCCGGCGACACGCCGCTTATATCATATTATGTCTGAAATAGCAAGGGCACGCAGCGATAGACCTCCGCCTTGCGAAGCTTTGCCGTGAAACAGTGTCCGGAGACACGCCGGAAAAATGCGAAATGTGTATCATTTGCCGTTTTTGTTGCTATTATTTCAGTTTTGTGGTATAATCAGTCTGAGGTATCAAAGCTGTTCGGGTATGGGAAAATGGCAGATACTGACATTTCAGAAGGAGGATTATGAATGGATAAGCTTTCCGTATTAAAAGAATATTTCGGTCACAAGGGGTTCCGCAGCGGACAGGAAGAGCTTATCGACCATATCCTCGCCGGTAAAGACGTGCTTGGGATAATGCCGACAGGTGCCGGAAAATCGGTGTGCTATCAGGTGCCGGCACTTATGCTTCGCGGTGTAACGCTCGTTATCTCGCCGCTCATCTCGCTGATGAAGGATCAGGTGAGCGCACTTGTTTCAGCCGGAGTCAGTGCCGCCTGCATCAACAGCTCTCTCACTCAGGAGGAGTACGCAGATGTGATGTACCGTGCCTGCCGCGGAGAATTCAAGCTGATATACGTCGCACCGGAGCGTCTCGGGAACAGCGAAATGAGCCGGCTTTCAGCCGCTGTAGAAATATCTATGGTCACTATCGACGAAGCTCACTGTGTTTCACAGTGGGGGCAGGATTTCCGTCCGAGCTATGTGCATATCGCGGAATTCATCGCCTCTCTTCCGCAAAGACCGATAGTCAGCGCATTTACGGCAACTGCAACTGATACTGTCAGGGCGGACATAATCAGGCTTCTCGGACTGCGCGAGCCGTTCACGCTCGTTACCGGTTTTGACCGCCCGAACCTTTATTTTTCTGTGATAAAGCCGCAGAATAAATATACCGAGCTCCGCAGGCTCCTCGGCGGTCTCAGGGACAAATGCGGTATTGTTTACTGCCTCTCACGCCGGAACGTGGAGGAGGTATGCGACAAGCTGAATGCGGACGGCTTTTCCGCAACGCGCTATCACGCCGGTCTCACAGATGATGAAAGGCGCAGGAATCAGGACGATTTCATCTACGACAGAAAGCGGATAATGGTAGCTACGAATGCATTCGGAATGGGTATAGACAAGTCCGATGTTTCGTTCGTTATCCACTACAATATGCCGAAAAACATCGAGAGCTACTATCAGGAGGCAGGGCGTGCCGGACGTGACGGAAGTCCTGCTCAGTGCATACTTCTCTACGGTGCGTCCGACGTCCGGACGAACAACTTTATGATAGAAAAAAGCCGCGAGGAGAATGACGAGCTATCCGATGAAGAGAAGGAGATAATGCTCCGGCTCGACAAGGAGAGGCTCAGGGAAATGACCTACTATTCCACTACTACAGGCTGTCTGAGGGAGTTCATGCTCCGGTATTTCGGCGAGAAGGCGCCGTCGTACTGTGGTAACTGCTCGAGCTGTACCGAAGGCTTCGAGGAGGCTGATATAACCATCGACGCACAGAAGATAGTGTCCTGCGTATTCCGCGTAAAGCAGAAAGGGCGGTATTTCGGCAAAAGTATGATAATAGACATTCTCAGGGGAAGCGAGAACGAAAAGCTGAGGTCTCTCGGATTTGACGAGCTCTCGACCTATGGGATAATGAAGGAGACTCCGGCGCGGCGTGTCCGTGCAGAGCTCGACCACCTCATCGCAGGCGGCTATCTCAGTCTCAGCGACGGTGAATATCCGGTCGTTGAGCTTTCGGCAGATTCGGCGAAGATAGTTCGCGACCGCATAACTGTGACGATGAAGCTGCCGGTGGAAAAGACCGAAAAGCCGCGTCCGGACGGCGAAGGTTACGACAGCGACGGTCTGTTTGCAAAGCTCAAGCTGCTCCGGAGCAGACTTGCTTCCGAGGCAAACGTTCCGGCATACATAGTATTCTCAGATGCGACTCTGCTCGATATGTGCAGGCTCAGACCTGCTAATATCGAGGAATTCCTCGCAGTTTCCGGAGTCGGCAGACGCAAGGCTGAGCGCTACGGCGAGCTGTTCTGTAGTCTGATACGTGAGAATTCCGGCTCAGAACAGGAAGAGAAGGGACTTTTCCGGAACGAGAAGTACCTCTTCAACGAGGTGCTTTCGAGCAGACAGTCTGCTCCGCGCGAATGGACACCCGAGGAGGAGGCGAAGCTCTCACGCGAATTTGCTGAGGGCGTTACCATAGCTGACATAGCGCGTGCTCACAAGCGAACGAAGGGCGCGATAAAGTCGCGTCTCAGAAAAATGGGCATAATAAGCTGAAAGGCGTATACTCAACTGCTGTTCATATGCATCGGACAGCAGTTGTATACGCCTTTATTATTATTAATTTGTTTGTCTGAGCCATTCGCCGATACGCTGCCTTGAATCCGGTATGTCATCGCAGTAGATGCTCATAACAGGCTTAATATCGGCTCCGGGAGCCATTTCCTTTATGTCATCGACACTGCTTCCGTAGCCGCTGCTGCCCTGAGTTGCTATGAGATAAACGGTCTTGCCGCTGAAGTCGCAGCCTTCGAGAAATGCCGCGACCGGCATAGGAATTGTTCCCCACCACAGCGGATAGACAAGTATCACGGTATCATAGCCGCTCACGTCGATCTTTTCTATCCCGGGACGGGCGCCGGAATTCAGCTCCTTTCCTGCAACAGATACTGTGTCGCTGTAGCTTGACGGGTACTTTTCTCCTGTCAGCGTTATTGCCTCTTTATCGCAGCCGACAGCGTCGCTCACCATATCAGCAAGGAGCTGAGTATTGCCCATGAGCTCGCCGTTCGCAAGCATCAGCGAAGCTCCGGATACAGCGTCGACGTCGGAGGCGAAGTCAGTATTTCCTACTCTTGTGAAGTACACAACGAGCGGCTTGCTTCCGTTCCAGCTGACCTTTTCGCCGCTGACCGCCTCGGAATAGTCTATCTCAACAGTTTTGAAATGTCTGTTCAGGTAAGGGACGAGCGCGAGCCCAACGGCTATCGCGGCAGCACAGCCGGCAGCGATAAGAGCTGCCGCGAGCTTCTTTTTCTTCGTGCGGATAAACCCGTGCATACCGCCGTGCAGCACAGCGAGAGTCAGCACAGCTGTTGCTAAGTATACGTGAAGGTCGGTGCTGCCGGCGAGTCTGAACCACGGGAACAGAGTCCGCGAAACGCCCATACTGCTCACCATAAGTGCGATTATCGCGATGAACAGCAGCATGGTAACTATGTCCGAAACTCGTCTTGAAGCGGACTTGTTCCCCTTTTTGAAGGTGGCGAGCAGCTGTTTTCGCTTTATCACGATGTGACCGACAAGGCACACGAAAAAGCATATCCCGAGTATTTCGTGCACCACATTTCCGGTGAAGACGTATATCATCTGAACGAGCAGTATCACGTACATCAGTATGTCAATGACTATGCCGGCAGTTTTTGTTATCTTTCGCTTTTCCATACGCACCTCCGCATTTTTTTATATTATACCACAGTACATTGTCTGTTGCAATAGAAAACACAGAAGAAAAATCGCGCCTCATCAGAGGACGCGATCCCGATTTATATGATAAGTCGAAGTCTGTTTCTGAAAACAGACTTCACATCTGCTGATGTGACCGGCGAAAAACACGGTCATAGCAGTTGACTCTCAGTCGGATGACCTCCAAAGCAGTGGCTCTTATGTTGTACACTGCTTCAGAGATTTACACGATTTTCGGGATATACCCGGCTCGGTTTTGATATGGTGCATGATGTGTTTGGCACTTACCAAGCAGCTATTGATCTTCTTTTATCCCGAAGCTCCGTCAGTGCACATCAATTCATCTTCTTCTGTTCAACGTGAACAAGACCATTGCTTATCGTGCGGTTATTGTCGGTGCCAGCTTTTTTCGTCTGGTGCTCGTGATACTGCTTCTGCGCTTGTTCGATTATCTTACCGCCGTGTCAGGGAGTATGAAGCAGGACACGGGATCACAGAGCCGACCTCGGCTTGACCGCTCCCCAGTCGAACGGAAAAGCCCCACACGGCTGTCAGAGTTTGCGGAGCAAAAACTGACCGCCTGAAAAAAGGACCTGAGAAATGCTTGAGTGAGCAAATCTCAGGTCTTTTGCTGTTATTCAGATATGATAGATAAACTGATCATTCTTCACCCTTTTTCCTCAACAGCAGAGCCGCATTGACCACCACGAACACCGAGCCGAAGTTGTGCCACAGCGCTCCTGTGATGGGTGTCAGCACTCCGAATGCGGACAGTATCACGGCACTCAGATTGATGATAAGAGAAGCGATGATGTTGACTTTTATCTTCTTCATTACCCTCTGCATCATATCGAACAGATATGGCAGGCGTTTGATCTCGTCGCTGACCAGCACCGCATCTGCGGACTCGATCGCAATATCAGAGCCGATACCTCCCATAGCGATACCTGCATCGGCACTTGTCAGTGCAAGGGCATCGTTCACGCCGTCACCTATCATGCAGACCGCCTCGCCCTTTTCGGAATACCCCTTGATGATCTTCATTTTGTCCTCGGGCAGAAGGTCTGTGCGGACAGTTTCAATGCCTGCGCTTTTTGCGATATTTCCTGCGGCGGAAGCATTATCGCCAGTCAGGAGCATTGGTGTGATACCCACAGCTTTCAGCTTTTTGACAGTGCTTGATGCATCTTCACGCATCACATCGGAGAGAGCGATAAATCCCACAGGCTTGCCCTCAGCGTGAACATAGACCACCGTTGCGCCTTTGGAAAGCTGTTCATCGACCTTTGCCTTGTCTGCAGAGTCAAGCTCTCCGATGAGTTTGCCCACCATTATCATTGTGCCGTCAACAGTTCCCGAAACGCCTTTTGCTGCGGTCATTTTGAAATCGGAAACATCTTCGGGTCTGCAGTTTTTATCGGCGTAAACTTTGTATATCGCCTTGCCGAGAGGGTGCTCCGATTTCTGTTCCACCAGTGCGGCGAAGCGGAGGATATCATCGTCCGAATACTGCGTGTTGCAGGAGCAGACCTTCACAACCTGCGGCTTGCCGTAAGTTAGCGTACCTGTCTTATCGAAAGCGATGCGCTTGATGCGTGAAAGCTTTTCCAGTGCTTCGCCCGACTTGATGATAATGCCGTATTTTGCAGCATTTCCGATACCTGCAAGAACGGCGGTGGGCGTTGCAAGGATAAATGCACAGGGGCAGAATACCACAAGCACCGTTACGGCACGCATAAAGTCACGGGTGACTATCCACGTGATAACAGCACAGGAAAGTGCGATCACAACGAGCCACGTTGCCCAGCGGTCAGCCGCACTGACGATAGGGGCTTTATTCTCCTCCGCTTCCTCCGCAAGACGAACCATTCTCTGCAAAGAGCTGTCGGAGCTTTCGTGGTCACAGCGCATGGTGAATGTTCCGAACTGATTCATCGTACCGCTGGAAACGGTGTCGCCGACAGTCTTATCAACGGGCAGACTTTCTCCCGTCATAACCGATTGGTCAATGGAAGTTTCACCGCTGAGGATCGTGCCGTCAACAGGGACAGTTTCGCCTGCGATCACGCTCAGCACATCACCGACTTTGACTTCCTCCACGGGAATGACCGATTCTTTACCGTCACGGATCACTCTTGCAGTCTGAGGTGTCAGGTTTATCAGCTTTTCAATGCTTGCTCTTGCCTTGCCGGAGGTGTAGTCCTCTAAGAGTGAGCCGATCTGCATTATGAGTGCTACCTCACCTGCAGCGAAAAATTCCTTTGTTGCCGCCGATGCGATCAGTGCAAGGGAGACCAGCAGGTCAGCTTTGATGTCGTGTTCAAATATCACCCCTTTGAATGCGCCTATCAGTATGGGGATACCGCATAGTATTATTGCTATCCACGCAATATCAACAGGCAGAACGTCTTTCAACACGCCTGTAATGCTCAGCACCAGTAAAACTGCCGATAACACCGCACACACCAGCGTGACCTTCGGCTCATTTTCAAGCCAGCGTTTTAACATAAAGATTCCTCCTTGACAAATCACTGAAATTATGATACTCTGTATATGATAACATACATATTGTTCTGTAACTATACTACCATTTTCGGAAGATGAATTCAATGATCAGTTTGCCATGAATGTAGGATAACGAACAAAAAACGTAAAATGTTCGATAGGAGGAGCTATGGACAGACGTCAGAGAAAAACAAGAAACGCCATATTTCAGGCATTCACAAGACTTCTGGAAAGGAAGACATATTCGGCACTGACCGTGCAGGAGATAATTGACGAAGCCGACATCAGCCGCAGCACGTTCTATGCACACTTTGAAACGAAGGATGAACTGCTGAAAGCTATGTGTACGGATATTTTTCACCACGTTTTCTCCAATGAGATCATAAGCGAGGAGCATCACGATTTCTCCGACAAGGACAGCTTTCAGGATCATATCACCCACATTCTCTGCCATTTGCAGGAGAAACAGCAGACCATTAAGGGCATTTTCTCGGGGGAGTGCGGCGAGATATTTATGCGGTATCTCAAAGAGTATCTATACCAGGTCTTTGACCGTCAGCTTACCGATAGGGAGGATATCCCGAGGGCATACCGCCTGAACCACGCTGTCAGCAGCTTTGCGGAAACGGTGCGCTGGTGGTCCAAAGAACACAGTGAATATTCGCCCGATGAGATCGGCAGGTTTTATTTGGAGAGCGTTGATATTTGAATAAAAAAGCCCTGAGAAATGCTTGTGTGTGAGCAAATCTCAGGGCTTTTGATGTTCCACCGATGCCGCTGCCGGAAGTCGCATACAAAACAATGGTCTTTCACGAGAGGTCATAGCTTTCAAGGAAAGTGTTTATGATAGTCGGGGCAGTATACCACCAAACGGGGAAACCAACAAAGATATTGCTGTAAAACCGACCATCCAAATATAACACCAATAACCGCTGCAAAGACGCTGCTTACGGCACGGCTATCCTTACTATAGCTTTTCTTAACGTCTTTCACTTGAAGATATATTTATACTCCTCATACCAAATACTTTTTATCATCGCAAAGTTCAGATATGACCTGCCGTAATAATACCTCTGTGATATTTGTATGTTTTTGATTCCGTTCTGATTATTTTTATTATGCTAAATCTAAAAATCCTTTCAGCACTATTGACAAACGAGAGAGAACGGTGTATTCTTATATAAGAGAACAATGTTCGCTGGCGGGAGATGATACAATGCCGAAGCCTAAGAAAGAGAGCCATGAGCGTATAATAAAAGCTGCAAAAGAGGAATTCCTGACCTATGGTTTTGAGAATGCCTCTTTACGCCGTATCGCTGCAAACGCTGGCATTACTGTTTCAGGTCTGTATAAGCATTTTCCGAATAAGGAGGAAATGTTCGTATCACTTGTACAGCCAATGCTCGATGATTTCTTCGTGCTTTATCGGCAGAAAGAGCAGGAAGAAAAAGACGCTATCGAGAAGATTGGCTCAGCGGCGGCATTTCTGAATGATGATGCAGTGCATGTGATGCAGTATATTTACGACCACTTTGATGAATTCAAGCTGCTGGTCTGCTGCTCGCAGGGCACACGTTACGAAGACTATGCCAATACGCTTGCTGAAATGGAAGAGGAAAGCTCACTGAAATACATTGAAGCATTACGCAAACGCGGTGATAGTGTTCCCGAGTTTGACCGCAGGGAATTTCATTTGCTCGTTTCTTCAAATGTAGAAGCGGTATTGCAGCCAATACGCCATGACTTCACGCGTGAAGAAGCATTGCATTATGCGCAGACTATCAACACCTTTTTCTCAAAGGGGTGGAAATGGCTGTGCGGAATGGAATAGGATTTACATCGGCTTTCGGGCCGATATAAATTTCAATATATGTTAGTATTAGCTTACAAAAAGGAGAAGTATGATGAAGCTGACTGAATCAAAAACAGATATGCTGGGAAAGATATCTGCTGTGCACGGAGACGATCATTTCATGAATCGTATCACCTCGATAGGCATCACAGAGGGAACGTCGTTTCAGACTGTAAGAAACGATAAAAAAATGCCTGTTCTGATCTATCTGAGAGAAACGCTTATATCTCTCAACAGAGCAGATGCGGAAAGGATAGAGGTGGAAAAGAAATGACAGGCAGTATCGCACTTTTAGGACAACCGAATTCGGGCAAGTCCACGATTTTTAATAACCTGACTGGTGCTCGTCAGCACGTCGGCAACTGGGCAGGAAAGACAGTCGAGAAAAATGAAGGCAGCTATACATACAAAGGCACAAAATATACTGTCACCGACCTGCCCGGAAGCTACGGATTATCGGGAAATTCCGATGAGGAGATCATCACAACTGATTATATCAAGTCGGAACAAAGCGACCTGACAGTTGTCCTTGTAGATGCCTCACAGCTTGAAAGAAGTATGTTTATGCTTGCAGAATTTGCAAGGCTGGACAAGCCTGCTGTGCTTGTGCTTAATATGATAGATGTTGCAAAGGATATGGGCAAAGCGGTCAACGCAGAAGCACTTGCCAAGAAGCTGGGCATACCTGTTCTCCCTTTCAACGCCACGGATTCAAAGGACTATGACAAGCTGAAAAAGCTGATAGCAGACGAATTGAAGGCTCCTCATAAACTTATAGTTCCCTCACCTGCGGAGCATAAAAATGTCAAGGAAGACAGCAGGATAAAATTCGAGTGGGTAGACGAAATTCTTTCGGACGTTACAAAGTCGGAACAGAAAGTCTATAAAATGTCGGGATTTGACCGTATTATGACAAGACCTGTGCTTGGCAAAGTCATCTGTATCTGTGTTGTACTGCTGGCATTTCTTGTTGCAATGATCATAATGATGCCGTTTATGGGTATAGGGCAGATGATACCTGCTGTTCTGCACGATCCTGTTGACAAGCTGCTGACAGGCTGGAACGTTCACCCGTGGCTTGTTTCCATATTCAGCACGATGCTGCCCAATGTGCTTTATTTCACAATTTCTATGGCGAGCTTCGTGTTCGGCGTTAATATAGTATTCGGTTTCCTTGAGGAAACAGGTTTCCTTGCCCGTGCTGCGTATCAGTTTGACGGTCTGCTCTCAAAGCTCGGCTTGCAGGGTAAGGCTATCTGCCCTATGCTTATGGGCTTTGGCTGTACTATCGGCGGAGCCTGCGGTACAAGAGTTATGGATAACTGGGGACAGAGAATGCTCGCTATGTCGATCGTATGGGCGATACCATGCGCTTCTATCTGGTCGATAATCCCCGTTATATCGGGTATGTTCTTTACGTGGTGGCAGACGCTTCTCGTTTGTGTTGGTATACTCGTTTATGCAGTCGTTACAATGATCGCAGTATCAAAGGTATTCAGCCGCAAGCTCGCACCAAAAAACACAAGAAGCGGTATGATTATGGAGCTCCCCCCATATCACAAGGCACACTGGAAGCATATCTTCAAGGAAGCGTTTTTCAAGGCATTGGACATTTTCAAGCGTGCCCTCAGAACGGTAACTCTTGTGTCCATACTCTTTTATGTGCTTTCATTCAGCAAGGACGGCAATGTTGATAACAGCCTGCTGTACCGTATCGGAACATTTATCGAGCCTGTGACCAAATTCTTCGGTATGGGCTGGCAGACCTTCATGGCATTCATCAGCGGAGCATTCGCCAAAGAAGCAGTTCTCGGTACGCTGAATGCTGTATTTATGGGTGACAATTCACTTATAGAAGCAACTTTCTTATCAAATACTACATCAACAGACACAGCACTGCTCGGTACTGCGATGTCATCAGCCATTTCACCTGCGGAAGCTCTTGCGTTCATGTTCGCAACTACCTTCAATATTCCCTGTATCATGGCTCTTTCCACTACCTATAAGGAATCGCACTCGCTGAAATGGACAGTCAAGGTCGCGCTCTTCTATATCTGCAATGCACTGATACTCTCATTTATCGTTTATCATATTGCAAGCATTTTTATATAAAATTATAAAATACTTGAGAAATCCCCCCTGAGTATCAACTATTAAACTTTTTGTTCGTCAAATTTACACTATTACAACTGATGACGAAAGCAATTTTGTTAGATTATACAAACTTACGTGATCTGATTGACACGATCGGCTGCGAATGGTATAATATATATGTTAGTTATTTCTAACAGAATAAATCATTATTGCAGGCTCCTTTCAGATAACAGGATAAGTGCGAATATCCTGAATACACGAGCCTGCAAGCGTCAATAATGTGAACATCACATTAAATATATCAAAACAGGAGAAGACTATGGAATATTTAGAAATCGAAAAAGTTGTGGGACGTGAAATACTTGACTCCCGCGGAAATCCTACTGTCGAAGCTGAGATAACTCTCGCAGACGGAACTGTTGCAAGAGGTACTGCTCCGAGCGGAGCTTCAACAGGCGAATTTGAGGCACTCGAGCTCCGTGACGGCGGCGAGCGTTATCTCGGAAAAGGCGTAACAAAGGCGGTCGAGAACATCAACACCGTCATCGCTGAGACTATCACAGGCATGGACGCTTCCGACATCTACGCTATCGATGCAGCTATGATAAAGGCTGACGGCACAAAGGATAAGTCCAGGCTCGGCGCAAATGCGATCCTTGCTGTATCCATTGCCTGTGCAAGAGCAGCCGCAGCTTCGCTTGATATTCCGCTTTATCGTTTCCTCGGCGGTATTCAGGGCACAAAGCTCCCTGTTCCGATGATGAACATTCTTAACGGAGGAGCTCACGCTGACAGCGCAGTTGATACTCAGGAATTTATGATAATGCCTGTTGGTGCTCCTTCATTCAAGGAGGCTCTGCGCTGGTGCGCTGAGGTATTCCACACTCTGAAAAAGCTCATCAAGGATATGGGCGATGTCACAGCAGTCGGAGACGAGGGCGGTTTTGCACCGAACAAACTCACATCTGACGAAGAAGCAATCGAGAAGATCCTCGAAGCTGTAAAGGCAGCAGGATTCGAGCCCGGTAAGGACTTTATGATCGCTATGGACGCCGCCTCCTCAGAGTGGAAGAGCGAGAAGGGCAAGGGCTACTATAAGCAGCCGAAGAGCGGAAAGGAATTCACTTCAGATGAACTTATCGCTCACTGGGAGGCTCTCGTAGACAAGTATCCGATAATCTCCATTGAGGACGGTCTCGATGAGGAGGACTGGGAAGGCTGGCAGAAGATGACCGCAAAGATCGGTCACAAGGTTCAGCTTGTGGGTGATGATCTTTTCGTTACAAATACAGAGCGCCTTGCAAAAGGAATATCGCTCGGTGCCGGAAATTCTATCCTCATCAAGCTCAATCAGATAGGCTCTGTCTCGGAGACTCTCGAAGCTATCAAAATGGCTCACAAGGCAGGATACACAGCAATATCCTCTCATCGTTCGGGTGAGACGGCAGATACGACTATTGCTGACCTCGCTGTTGCTCTCAACACCTGTCAGATAAAGACAGGCGCTCCCTCACGTTCCGAGCGTGTTGCGAAGTACAACCAGCTTCTCCGTATTGAGGAGCAGCTCGGCGCTTCCGCCTGCTATCCGGGTATGGGAGCGTTCAATATCAAGAAGTAGTTTTCATAAGAACTCTCCTTTCAAAAAAAGACCGCCTGCAATTCGTTTTACAGGCGGTCTTTTTGTGCCGTATTTGACTACAGTCTCAGCGACAGAGAACTTCCATTTTTCAGCTTAGTGATCAATCTCCTTGAATTGCATTTTATTACTATCGTTTTATGAGAGTGCAACATCAAGTATCATCATCAGCGTAAATCCCACTGAAAACATTATAACACCAATGTTTGAATGCTCGCCCTCAGACATTTCGGGTATCAGTTCCTCAACGACCACATATATCATCGCGCCTGCGGCAAAGCTCAGTAAATACGGCATTACAGGCAGAAACAGTCCTGCAAAAAGTATCGTAAGTGCGGCACCCACCGGCTCGACTGCGCCCGAAAGCACGCCGTCCGCAAACGCTTTCCCCTTGCTTTTGCCCTCAGCATGAAGCGGCATAGAAATGATCGCGCCCTCGGGAAAATTCTGGATCGCAATGCCAAGAGCCAACGCCAGCGCGCCGCCTGCCGACATTTCGGCAGAACCAGACAGGAAGCCCGCATACACGATACCCACCGCCATTCCTTCAGGGATATTATGCAGCGTGACCGCGAGTACCATCATTGTTGTTCTCGCAAATTTTGACGGTACGCCCTCTGCTTTCTCCGCATTCATGTGCAGATGTGGTATCAGAGTATCAAGCAGCAGAAGAAATAGAATACCGCACCAGAAACCGATGGCAGCAGGCAAAAAGGCAAGTTTTCCTTTATCTTCTGACATTTCCATTGCAGGTATGATAAGACTCCATATCGACGCGGCAGTCATCACACCTGCGGCAAATCCGGTCAATGCCCGCTGGACAGCTTTGCTCAGGTCGTGCTTCATAAAAAACACGCAGGCTGCGCCAAGTGATGTGCCAAGAAAGGGGATAAGAAGTCCTGATATTATTTCTGTTTTCATTTTCTCCCCACAAGCAGTGATGAACCACTGAGTCCGAGTACCTTTGCTTCCACTTTTGTCATAAACATTCCGTTCGTTGTGTCGATCAGCTCAACAACCTCATACCCATCATTATACAGCTCATTGACAAACTGCTGCATATCGCCGTATCGCGCCTTTGACATAATATCATGGATAGCGAACGTACCGCCTTTTTTCAGCACACGCAGCGTTTCACGCAGAAGATCCTGCTTGTTCACTCCCGTGATGTTATGATATACATAATTGCTTGTAACTGCATCGAAATATTCGTCCGGGAAATCAAGCTTGCAGGCATCTCCCTGATGAAACTCGGTATTATTAACTCCCTCAGCATCTGAATTGTCTTCGCATAGCTGCTGACTGAATGACGCATATTCCTTACCCCAGCGGTCAATACCGACCATTCTGCCCTGCGGATTTCGCTTTGCACACGCAATGGTAAGCGCACCGCTTCCGCAGCCGACATCCAGTCCTATACCGCCTTCGGGCAGCGTGACATATTCAGCAGTACCCTCAACTATCTCCTTTGAAAGCTGACGCTTGCCGTCATAGGAGAATTTGCTGTGAGCATAAACGCTCCACGCTGTCATTGCACCGCAGACAAGTGCGCCTGTGCCTGCTGTTCCGACGAGCACCTTTTTCACGTTCGGAGTAATCTTTGCACACATCAGTGCTGCTGTTCCTGCGCCGAGGATCGCCGTCCCTGCACTCAGTGCCGTTATCATTCCGTTTGGTACCCAATTCTTATAATTCGCATTCATTTAAAACACTCCTTTACTTTTTTCAGAAAAGTCCCTTTTTCTCATACGGTTCAGAAGTTACGCTCATTACGTTATATCCTGATCCTTCAAGCGCAGCCAAAACCATTTCCTTCGTAAGCTCATTTTCGCTTATGATAACAGTTTCTCCGTATTTGTGTGAAGAGTTCACTTTCTTTACCTTGATCTTTGAACGTATCGCATCATTGATATGTGCTTCTCACATACCGCACATCATACCGTCTGTTTTCACCGTTGTCTGATTCATAACACATTTCTTCATTTCCGTTGACTACCTTTTGTATCCATATCAGGTATCTTTATCTGCTCCGGCGCCGATTGTGCCATTTGCAAATGCTCTTTATCTGTTGTTGTAAGCATCATACGTCCGAGAAGTCCTTTAGGATTCCAGAAATTGTCTGTAAAACTCATATATTTGCCTCTTTTCTGAAATAATTCCTGATCAACTGCATCACTTCATTAAATGCCGGTTTACAGCCGGGAATAAAATATTGCAGAGCATAGCAGTGGTGCATTCCCTTACCCACATGGAAAATACACTTTGCACCTGCTTTCCGATAGCTCTCCGCATAGCTCGGAGCAAAGGCGTACAGAGTCTCCGCTGTTCCGTAATAGAAGTGTGTCATGGGAGCGTTTCTGAAATCACCATGAGCGGTTGCAAGGTATTTTTCGGGAACTTTTCTGCCGTGACACATGATCTCACGGGTAGTATACATATACTCCGCAGGTATCATTATGTCTCTTTTGTCAAGTCTGGCAATTGCAGCTTTCTCGTCATCTGTGACAGGGACGCTTCCCGGGGAGATCGGTATCAGCAGTCCGGGCATCGGGAAGCTATCTCCGCCGTCATTCAGCTCGTTTTTGTATGTGATAACGTCGAGAAGAAGCGCCGTGCCGGAAGAAAATCCCAGAAATACGATATTTTCAGGCTCGTAGTATCTGAGCATCTTCTCATAGCATTCAAATACCATTTCTACATTTTCCATCATATCATGTTCGTGGCACATGGGATAGTACGGGAACCACACATCGGAGTCCGTTATTCTGCCTATTTTTCGCGAAAGTCCCACATCTCCGCTGTCAGAGCCCAGTATCATTCCTCCGCCGAATACGAACAGCACAGCATTCCTCTGCCTTTTCTTTTCAATGTTGATCTCAAGGCAGTGATACTGTCCCTGTATCATGTGATCGGTGTAGTGCGCCTTGTTGTCGGTCGGCAAGGAGAAATGTCTGTTTTTCGCATTCATTTTCGCCGCCTTTGCAAGGACTTCTTCCTTTGTTCCAACAAGGCTTTCCTTCATTTTCATCGCCTTTACGACCTTTTTCGTCAGCCTGTACAGCGGACTTGCAAGGCCGTCAGGTGCTTTCACAACTTTATCCCGTTTATCAAATCTCATTATTATCTGCTCCTTTCGTCATATAAGGTTGAGTATCCCTATCAGTCCGAACATTGAAAGTCCGAATCTCCAGTCAGCCATTTTCACCCAATTGCTGTCGATATTCTTTGACGTTCCCAGCTTTTCGTTGCCCTTGCCTTTGAGGTCAAAGAGAACATCTCCAACACAGCAGAGCAGACCTCCGATAAGTCCTGAAATCGAGAAAACCAGATACATATTTACTCCTTTCATATTATGAAAAATAGCGCAAGAAACATCAGCCCGTTGGCTATATTTCCACTTCCTGCGATCTTAAACGGCGACAATGCCAGAAAGAGCGGAAGTGTGTTGAAAACACACGCCCACCTCGGAAGTGAAGTTGTTCCCGTAACTACTGCGATGAAAAACGAAACCGAGAACAGCAGAAGTCCCAGATAGCATATCACCATTGTTGCAGAGGTTTTGCGAAAGAATTCAAGCACCGCTTTCCGTGCTTCGTCAGTTCGTCCGAAACGTATGTAAAACCACTCCACAAGTCCGCATATCACATGATGAGGTATAACGCAGGTAGTGAATGCCACTGCACCTGCCAGCATCAATGCCGAATAAACTCCCGAAAACTGCCGCATCCACTCACAAAGCGAGAGAAAGCCGCAAAATGACATAATAAGCGCAAATATACCAAGCACTATGGATAGCATCGGACGTTTCAGCGGCATTCTTTTCATAAGTTCCGATAGTTGAGTGTTGTTCTCCAGCATTTTTGCAGAGAATCTGCCGTCGGGTGTGTATGTGATGAGGCAGTCGCAGTACCAGCACAGCAGATGTCCGATAAATGCGGTAAGCAAGCATATTTTCAGCATAATTCACCTTCTTCGTACTTTTGATATAACATCTTCATCCCAATAGCGCTCCGATGCCTGCAACGCTAAGTCCAGTCAGCGGACACACCAGTACAGGTCACGCAAGACTGTGTTCGGGAACAGCCAGCTTCCACCAGCCTTTCCACTCCCAGTCAGGGTGGTTTTCAGCGCCTTTGATGAGTCCCTTGTCTTTGACGTATATTCGTGCAAGCACATCGAGGAGGAAGAAGTCTCCTGCGTTAACGAACATCATCTCGGTGTAGCCTGTCCAGAACATAGCCTTGAAACCGCTGACACCTGCCATATGTGCGCTGACCGCCATATAAAGGAACATCAGCAGATAGACTGCTATCAGGATAAAACGCAGGAGCGTGACATCTTTTTTCCTGACAAAAGGCGCTGCCGCCTCTTTGATACCTTTCGGAAACATTCTGCTGTATGCCTGGGGGAACACGAAGAAAAACATTCCCACAACTGCGTTGAAAATAACGCACATGACGATTCCGTCCAGTATCGTTCTTGACCAATTCATACATGAGACCTCTGATTGTCCCTGCTGTACATCAGGTCATATATCTTGCAGCCTGCCGCTTCACGGGTCTGTACCAGCTTCATTCCAAGATGAACATAGCGGTCACACTTGCCCTTTGCGTCGGTGTCCAGAATACAGGGACAGCCGTTTTTGTCTGCCATTCTGTAGGCAAATTCCATAAGCTTTCTCATATATCCCTGCCCCTGATATTTCTCGGTGACGATGAGCATTTCCACCTTCACATAGGGCTTTTTCTGCTTCTTCATCTGTATCTCAAGGGGCTTTCCTGTGCTTCCGCTGTTAGCCTGTTTCAGAAATGAAAACAGCTTTCCCCAGCCGCCCAGAGCGTCCTTCATTCGCTTAGCCATGCGGACTATGCTGCGAAAACCCGGGTGATTTCCGTTGGTGTCAGTTATGAGTATGTAGCCTTCACCGTTGTCGGTACTGTAAAAAGTTCCGCTTTCGATGCCTGCGATAACGAAGGACTTCATATATTCAGTCATTGCCTCCTTTGACGGGAAGAATGGCTTCAGACCGCCTTCTCCCTCCTCATATGGCCAGTCCCAGAAGGAAGCACCGATAAGTGCGGATATTTCATCAATTTTAGCCTTTGATAATGAACGAATCTTTTTCATAATTACTCCTTTCATTAAATTCCTGCAACGATAAATACGATCCCATAAAATGTGAAGCCTATACCCATTGCTCCGCCGACTTTGATGTTCAGTTTCCTTGCAATGAGCAGTATGGGCAGAGCACCGACAGGATCTTCGGGTATCTGTCGATCTGATCCATTGCTTTCTGAGCGGTCTCAGCTTATTTCTGGTGCTTTGAGGTCCAACGAATCAAAAGTATATGTGGTTAGAGTCTACTAACATATTATAGCACAGTTTATTTCGTTTTGCAAGACATTTCGTTATATTGTGCCATTTCATTTATGTACATAATTATTCCATAGACAGCAGGCGTGATCTGCTTTCTATGTATCTGCCACAAGAGGCTCAAAAATCGTTCACAGCGGCTTTAGCTGCTCTCGGTGGTGCAGTTTCCCGACCTGCCATCGATGCCGTCAGAAACGGCTCACAAATCGCTGATAGGCTTTCTATCACTTTTGCTTTTTGGGAAACAAAAAGGGACTCGATCCCAGTGTTTTCACATTTCGTTAAAATCACTAAAACCGAGTCTGAAACTTTGTATACTATTTTTTGCTGACAAAATCGGGATTTGCCTGTATTTCTACCAGTGGAGGGGACTGAACTCACTCTTCTGAGAGTCCAAATCCTTATACATATGTAAAACAGCCCCGATATTTCGGGCTTTTTTGACCATTTCATCTATTTAGTCATGGTAAGATGTATTAGCTGTACATAACAAACAACTTTCATGCGCGGAAAATAATTCGCGTCCCAGAAAAACTGAGACGCGAAACCGGATGCGGGGACACCCCGCTGTGTATGTGTTACAAATTAGATACGGTATGGAACGCGGAAAAAAATTCGCGGCTCAGAAAAACTGAACCGCGAAACTGCGCGCGCCCGCTCGGCGCTGGTACGCCTGAGTGGAATCGAACCACCGCACATGGCGTCGGAGGCCACTGCTCTATCCACTGAGCTACAGGCGCATAGATCTTACAAATACTATTATATCAAAAACTCTTGAAATTTGCAAGCGTTTGTGGTATAATTTATAGGGAAAATTTTCAGAAGGGTGTTTTTTACCATAAAAACGCTGCTTTCACCGATAAAAATGCGGAGGTGATATTTTGGAGGATTATATCTACGTGATAGTTGCACAGACCGGAACAGGTCCGGCGAGGTTTTTCCGCTTCATTACCAAGAAGCCGTTCAATCACGTTTCACTTTCCGGAGATGTAACTCTGTCCGAGATGTACAGCTTCTGCCGTACCTACCGCCCTGTACCGCTTCCGGCTACGTTCAACCGTGAGATCGTCGGCAAGGGAACGCTCGGCAAATTCGGATACATACCGTGTGAGATATACCGCATACCTGTCACAAAGGAGCAGAAGGCGGAGTATAACCGTATCATCAGGCATTTTGTTGACAATCGCAACATATATTCCTATAATGTTCTCGGACTCCTTGCAGTTTATATGAACATTGAGTGGAAGCGGAAGAAAAACTTTGTCTGTTCGCAGTTCGTAGCGTATACTATGGATAAGATAGGGATACCGCTCGAGAAGTCGTTCTGCCTGTATACGCCCGATGATTTCCGCAAATTCCCGGGTGCTACGCTGTATTATGCAGGAGAGCTCAACAGCTTTTACGACGATGTTATGTCACGCCCCGAGAGCAGATACCCGAGAACGTTCACTTCTAAGGCGAATTGATGCATTTCAGCGCCTTTCCGCAAGAAATGACGCGAGAAGCGCCGCTGTCCGGAGCTCGTCCGGAGCGATGAGATAAGTTGTGAGGAATCCGCGGCTGTCAGAGCCTGCCGGACTTGCGAAACGTATCTTTTTCCCAAGCATATCGAGCTCTGCTTCCGGACCGGTCACAGTCAGCCTCGCAGGAGGTATCTTTTCCTCGCTGAGCTTATTGTACGAATTTGCATATGACAACAAAAACATTCTCAGACCGCCGGTCAGGATAACGTAGGCGAAAGCTATCCTGACGGCGGTCTTGTTTATTCTTCTCTTCATTTTTACTCCTTTATCGAATCGAGCAGCCGTGTGAGCGACTTACCGATAAGTTGTCCGCTGTACTGGACCTGATCGAGCGTGTTGCAGTGCGAGCCGACCTCGATGAGCAGACTGCCTGTTGTGAGGTCCTGATTGTAGTGGCGGTAATCAAAGAGGACAGGGCGCGTGAGGCCGGGATAGTCTGATTCAAGCTGCTGCTGCAAAGAGCCGGCGAAGTGGAAATTCTTCATATAGTTCGGCATATCGAGAGTCCCGTCATCGCAGCCGGAGATTATCATTATCTGTGCAGCCTCCTTCCCGTCTATGCTGACATACGGCTGAACGGCAGTACCGTCGCCGGAAATCGCATCGCGGTGTATGTCGAGTGCGACCTTTATGCTCGGATACTGCTCAAGAATGGGGAGGATAGTCTCACGGCTGCGTGCATATGAGCCGTTATACGATGGGTAATCGTGTATATCTGTTGCGTGTATAACGCTGTATCCGGCAGCTTCGAGCTCTGCCTGTATCGCATTCCCGACCATGACCATATTCTTCGTCTCGTCAGTTGTGCGGTAGTTGAAGCCGGCATCGAATTTTTCGCGGACGAACGGCTCGAAGCTCTCGGTCGTATGCGTGTGGTAGATGAGCACCTGCGGCTCGTCGGTGTCAGTTACCCTGAAGTTGGGCAGACAGCGGCTCTCTGAGAGAAGTGTCTCATTCGGCACATCGGTCTTGTTGTTGACCTGACCTCCGCCGGCGAGGTCGATGAACGGCGTACCGCTGTATTCACCGTAGGTCGTGCGGATAATATCGCCGCCCTCGGAGTAGCTGTCGATAGTCGTATACGGCTTTGGACCCGGGTCATCGGCGGTCATTTCGAGCGGACTTATCAGCTTCACATCTGCATCGGCATCGTTTCCGGCGAGCCCGTAGCCCTCAGACAGCGTGATACTGCTTTCAAGTATGGACGCATCGGCAGTTTTGTGCGTGCGGACTGCTGAGCTTACCTCTTCGTCAGTGCGTTTTTCAGCAGAGCCGATATGAAGTCCGCCTATTCCCGAAACAGCGTTTTTTACGGCAGGTATCGCCCTTGCGGAGACGGCAGCTGTCACGGGGAGCGTGAGCAGGAGCACGAGCCTTACGGCTGAAGCTATCCTTCTTTTTTTATAGCGTGTCATATCCTCACCTCTATTATTTCCTTTTATGAGATTATATTCGCGCCGCTTGAAAAAAATACCGCCCGGATAGGGATAATGTCCGGCGTTAGTGAATAAGATACTTACACAAACAGACAACGAGGTGAGGAGAATGTACGGGACAATAAGCTTCCGGCGTACTGCGCGGCTGTTTCTTGCGATAAGTGCGGTAATAGTGATATGTTCGGCAGTTTTCTTTGTCGGGAGCAGCATTTTTTCATCGGCTGAAAGCGAGCCGGAAGAGGAGGTGAAGCTTCCTGTGATAATGTACCACAGCGTCTATGGAAGACAGCCATCGGAGTACGTGGTCACGCCTGAGCAGCTTGAGAGCGACCTGCGCTGGCTCAGCGAAAACGGCTACCGGACAGTAACGGCTCAGCAGCTCATCGACTATACACGGGGCAGGGGAAGCCTTCCGCATAAGCCGGTGATGATAACGCTCGATGACGGCTATTACAATAATCTTACCGACCTTCTGCCGCTTCTCCGAAAATATGATATGACCGCGCTTATCTCGGTCGTCGGAGCATATACCGACACTGACGCGGTCTGTGACCCGCATATCCGCACATATTCTTATCTGACGTGGGAGGACATCGGCGTGCTCGCTGCTTCGGGGAGGATAGAATTCGGCAATCACACCTATGATATGCATTCGCTCAGCAGCCGCAAAGGATGCAGCCGTATGAGCGGCGAATCCGAGGAGGACTATCGCAATGCTCTGCGCGGAGACATTATGCAGCTTCAAAGCGGATTTGCCGAGGTGCTCGGCTTTCAGCCGGTAGTGTTCACTTATCCGTTCGGAGCCGTCAGCCGCGAGAGCATTCCCGTGATACGTGACTGCGGATTTCTTATGACGCTGACCTGCCGCGAGCGCCCGAACCTTATCATACGCGACCCGGACTGCCTTTACGGGATCGGGAGGTACAACAGGAGCGGAACACTGACAACTGAGGAGTATATGCGCCGTCTGACAGGCGAATAAAAAACCGTACAGGGGAGATCCCCCTGTACGGTCATTGCTATATCGTTATCGGGTCTTCGCCGTAGTTTGCCGGGAGCGTGCTGCTCTCAGTGCTGCTTTCGCTGCTGCTGTTATCGCTGCTCTCGCTCTCGCCTGAGGAGCTCCCGGAGGAGGGCGCGAGCATCCAGCTGTTCTGCTGCTCGTACTGTTCGATGAAGCTTCCGTAGAATTCGCTGAAGCCGCCGGTTCCGGTCATTCGCCAGAACCAGTCATATTTCGGGTCCTCATATTCGCTGAACTCCTCGGGTATCTCGCCTGTCTCTTTGTAATCGTCGATATACTTCTGCGGATCCTGCGAGAATGCGATCATATCCTCAGTCACACCTCTTAGGAATATGAGAGAGAAGAGCAGGGGAATGATAGTCAGCACGGAAATGATGATACCGGCTATCGCGAATCCCTTTCCGTCTTCGTGACGGGCAAGCGAGATGATACCGAGAACAAGTGTTATAATGGATACTACAAGTGGTATTATTGTAAGTAAAACTCTCATCACTGGTACTGAACAACAGCAGCAGCACACAAGAAAAGATATAAGCGGAGTCAGCAGGCTGAATACGAACGACAATAAAGCGAACGTGAGCTGCTTTGGCTTTTTCTGCGGCATATTATAGCTGTTTACATTGCTGAACTGCATTTCATTCTCGTTCATTCCTGAGTTCCTCCTGTGCTGCTGAATAGATCGTTCATCAGGTCAAATATCTGATGACCTGCAAATATCAGAACAAGTGCTGCGATCATTGCCATTATTGAAAGAGCGATCGCCTGATTGACTTTTGAAGTGTCGTCGCCCTCGCATTTTTTAGCCGAGCCGGATATGTACATTCCGAGTATGATACATACAGGGAACATCAGTATAGAACCGAAACAGCTCAGAATGATGCCGAATACCGCAAAAGCGAGGAATGCCTTTCCTGCCTTTGCCTGTGCCGGAGTCTGCTTTTTGGCTTCAGCAGGTCTTTCAAACGTTCTGCCGTTGACGACGGTCCTGTCAACAGGGTGTTCCCGGAGCGTTGAAGCCTGAGGAGTATACTCGGCTAAGCTCGGTGCGGGGTAGGGCGAGGTGTTCTGCGGAGACACCTGCTGTCTCGTCTGAGGAGATGGGCTTGTCCGCGGAGTATTGTTATATGCGGCAGAAATTCGTCTGTCCGTGCTGTCGTGTGAGTGTCCCTCGTCGCACAGATGCGAAGCAGAGCTGGCGCTGCGGCGTTTTGCGTCCCTTATGTCATCGACGATGTCGGTATCCATTTCGTCGATCATATCGCAGCATGATTCGTCTATCATTTTGCTTTCACCGAACAAGCTTATTCACATCCTCTCATAAAAGCCTATCAGAAATTTGTCTCCCAAGTCCAGCTGCGTATCTCGAGCTCGTCCAGATTGTAGGGTGTCTTCTGGTATACGCAGTAATTGAGCCAGTTCGAGAACATAAGATTTGCCGTACATCTCCACGAAAACAGGGGAGTTTTCGTCGGGTCATCGTCCGGGAAGTAGTTGTAGGGGAGCTGTATATCTATACCCTTTTCCTTGTCGCGGAAGTATTCCGAGGCGATAGTATCGCGGTCATATTCGGAATGACCGGTTATGAAATACTGTCTGCCGTTCTTGTTAGCGACGATGTGGACTCCGGAGAGCTCCGATGAAGTCAGGATCTCGAGCTGCTCGACCTTGTCGATGTCCTCGCGCCGCACCTCGGTGTTCCTGCTGTGAGGAACAAGGAAAATATCGTCAAATCCGCGGAGGAGCTGGCGGTTCTCTATCTCGACCTTGTGTGGGAAGATTCCGAACATCTTCTGTTCAAGCGGATATTTCGGCACACCGAAGTGGTAGTACAGACCAGCCTGAGCAGCCCAGCAGATATGAAGTGTCGAGAAAACGTGGGTCTTCGACCATTCAAATATCTTTGTTATCTCGTCCCAGTAGTCCACCTGCTCATATTCGAGCAGCTCAACGGGAGCACCGGTGACTATCATACCGTCATAGCGGTCGTCCTTTATCTCATCGAAGGTCTTGTAGAAGGCTTCGAGGTGGTGGTGTGAGGTGTTTCGAGAGACGTGCGAAGCCATTTGCAGCAGGTCTATATCGACCTGTAGGGGAGTGTTGCTCAGCAGGCGCAGAAGCTGGCATTCTGTCTCTATCTTCTTAGGCATAATGTTGAGGATAATGACCTTGAGCGGACGTATGTCCTGATGCTCAGCCCTTTCCTTCGACATTACGAATATGTTTTCTTCTCCAAGCGTTTTGAACGCCGGGAGTTCCGATGAAATGCGTATCGGCATTCTAACCGCTCCTTTCTTCTGTGATGATCTTATTGATTTTTGCAGTGCTCGCAGGCGTTCATAAAGCCGTCGATATTCTCGCAGACATTGCTGCCGGGCGCAAGAAAACGGAGCTTGACGAGCGGGGCGAGCTTTGATGTGTCGGGGAGCTCGAATGTCATAGTTTCTATCCCCTTCATAGCGCTTTTGAGCATGACCGAGCGTACAAGACCGTCGCAGAGCATAAGGTCTCCGCCGTCGTCGAGATCGTATACGACGGTGCGTTCAGCTTCATAGGCATAGGCGATAAAGCCGGTAGCTCTGCCGCCGTCGAGCGCCTCGGTTATATGTACATTGTTGATACCGGCAGCAGCAGCGATGTGCTCATAGCCGGTGTTATCGAATCTTTCCTGTATCTCGAGCATTTTACTTCACCTTTCCGATAGCTGTTCTGAGAGCGCGGAGCTCTTCGGCAGTGAGCTCTCTCCACGCACCGGGCTTGAGCATACCGAGCTTGACCGGACCGATGCTGATGCGGCGCAGCCTTGCGACTTCAAGTCCGACAGCCTCGCACATACGTCGTATCTGACGGTTCCTGCCCTCCTTGATAGTGATGAGCAGCACAACTCTGCCGGGCGTCTTGTCCTTGACGACAACAGATGCCGGAAGTGTCATCTTTCCGTCAATATCCACGCCCTCGGACAGACGGACGAGCTGTTCGTCGTTGATGTCCGGGCGTACAGTGACTCTGTATGTTTTTGATACGTGTCTGCTCGGGTGCATGATACTGTTGGCGAAGTCGCCGTCATTGGTGAAGAGGAGCAGACCCTCAGAGTTGCGGTCGAGTCTTCCGATAGGGTAGACACGCTCTTCAACGCCGTCAAGGAGGTCCATAACGCAGCGGCGGTCGAGCTCGTCAGAGACGGTGGTGACGTAGCCGCGCGGCTTGTTCATCATTATGTAAAGCAGATTCTTCTTGCGCGGCATATAGATACGCTCACCGTCGATCGTGATGAGGTCCTTGAAGCCGCACTTATCACCGAGCTTCACCGGGTGACCGTTCACCTTTACCTTGCCTCTGGAGATGAGCTCCTCGGCTTTGCGGCGTGAGCAGTAGCCGCTGTCTGCTATCATTTTCTGTATCCTTATCTTTTCCACATTTTCTCCCTTCTCAGGAGAAAAATCCCCTGAGCTCAGATATGATTTTGCTTATGAGTCCCTTTTCCTCTTCCTGAGCAGCAGACACGTAGTCTGCGTCCTCGGAGGCGCAAAGCGGGATCCGTCTTATCTCTCGCCCGCCGCAGCAGACGGAGAGCTCGCCGAGCGTATCGCCCTTTTTCACCGGAGCATACACAAAAGGCGGCGATATTACATTATATGTGAGACTGCCATTGTCCTCCGAGAGCACAGTCACCGGCTCGGGTGGAGCTTCGGCTTCAACGGCGATAGTGTCAGAGCTGCTCCCTGCGAGTGCGAGGGTGATATTCTCCGGAAGCTCCGGCTCGATAGTATGCACCTTCCCGAAGGCATAGTCATACATAGCCATATGGTCATTCCAGTCGTTCCTGTCGTTGAGAGTCACGCAGACGAGGTTCTTTCCGTCGCGCTGACAGGCTGATACGAGACATCTTCCCGCCTCGTCGGTGAAGCCGGTCTTTACGCCGTAGGTGCCGCTGTACATCGAAAGCAGCTTGTTGGTGTTCTTCAGCCAGCGCGTGTACGGCGGAGCACCGAATTCAAGCTTTATGCTCTCACTGGAGCAGATGTCGCGGAAGACTCTGTTCCTCAGTGCGGCAGAAGCAAGGATCGCCATATCGTATGCAGAAGAGCCGTGACCCTCGCCCTCAAGACCGGAGGGCGTTACGAAGTATGTCTTTGTCAGACCGAGCTCCTGAGCGCGTGCATTCATCAGCTCGGCGAATTTTTCGCTGCTTCCGGCTATCCGGACAGCGGCAGCATTCGCCGCATCATTCCCCGACGGCAGCAGCATTCCGCAGCAGAGAGCATATTTCGTTACGATGTCGCCCTCGCGCAGCCCCATAGACGAGCCTTCCACGTGAATGGCATCGCTGTCGACAACGAACGGCTCATCGAGTCCGCCGCTCTCGATACAGAGAAGCGCGGACATTATCTTCGTTGTGCTCGCCATAGGGAGCTTTTCACCGCTGTTTTGCGAGTACACTATCTCGCCTGTATCGGCAGAGACAACAACGGCTGCCTTCGCCGATATTTCAGGAGCTTCCTCCGCGTGTGCAACAGGAAAATGCAGTCCTGCTATCAGCAGGACCGCAGCAAAGACAGATACGATTCTCTTCATACGCATACCTCCGCAGAAATGGATATTCTGCTGAATAATATGCGTCCGGACAGGGATTTATTCTCAGTCGCTGATAGTTATGCCGCCGTCTTCTCCGTCAGCCTCGCCCTTTCTCTTTGCGAGGAAATCCTGTACCTTCTCAATGAGTGAGGGAACAGAGTTGAGAGCACTTGCGATCGGGTCGCTCGAAGCCTCCATTGTTACCATTTTAGCCTCACCGTTGGGTGAGATAACGAGGAAGCCCTCGGGCTTGATGCTAACACCTGCACCTGCACCGCCGCCGAAGAGGTCCTTGTCGTACTTTGAGGGGAGGTCGGAGCCGCCCGAAGCAAAGCCGTAGGAGATCTTTGAAACGGGGATGATAGTAGTGCCGTCAGCAAGAGCGAGAGGCTCGCCGATGATAGCGTTTACGTCAGCCATTTCCCTTATCTTGTCGATAGAGATACCAAGTATTTCGTGAACGGGTGTCTTCTTTGAATCCATAATAGTTCCTCATTTCTGCCTTGCGGCTGATTTTCTAAGTTTTCTTTCCCGGAAGAAGCCGGGGATAAAGAATCTGAATAAATATGTCATCAGGAGTCCGATTCCTGCAATAACAACTGTGACAGGGCGGAATTTTATCTTTGCCGCTGCGTCCCAGCGCGGTTTATCGACGGCGAATCCGGGATTGACGTCGATAGTTCTGAGCTTGACGTTGAAGGTAACGCTCAGCCATGCGATGATGTTGTATATCGCGCCGCTTATGCGTCCGTAGTTGAGGGCGCATTTGTATGCGTCCTCGTTTGCGATGATGAAATCAATGTACAGCTCATAGATCTTGAAGCCTTTGAGTATCCGCAGCAGAGCGCGGTCAGAAGCACGGACTATATTCATCACGAACTCTATCTTCTCAAGCAGCGTTTTCGGAGGCTTCTCCTTCTTTTTTTTCTTTTTCTTCTTCTTGCCGGTATCCTCTTCCTCATCGAAGGGATCATCAATGTCGTCGAATGAGGGCTCTTCAGCGGCAGGCTTCGGTGGTTCCGGCTTGGTATCGCTTTCGAGCGGAGGCTTTTCCGATTCCGGGGGCTTTTCGCTCACAGAGGTTTCGGTCAGCTCCGGCTTATCGGTGGATAGCTCGGCATTTTCGCCTTCTTCTTCGGCTTTTTTCTTCTCATCGCGCTTCTTCTTCCATTTCAGGAACCACGCCACAACCCCTTTTTTATCGGAGTTGTACAGCAGTATGAATGAATAGTGAGCACTGTAGGTCAGCTTGTTGTCGATGTAGCTTACTGCTCCTTTTATCGGCAGGAACAGTATCACGACTATGATGCCGATGACGGCAAGAAGTATCCACAGCAGAATTTTCAGTACGATCATTCCTGCCGCTCCTTTCATATTTTTATTCTGTCAGCTCTGAGCTGTCCTCGCTTTCTACGGGAGCTTCTCCGGTGACTGTCTCGCCTGCGGCAGCTTCTTCAGCAACAGCCTCCTCAGAGACGGTATTTTCCGCAGTATCTCCGCTGAAATCGAGCGGAAGCTGGTCGTCCTCGAGCGGATCGCCGGTCCTGCCGCTGAGAGGCGGCAGCTCAGCGACTGAGCTGAGACCGAATGTGCGCAGGAAAACGGAAGTTGTCCTGTAAACGATAGGCTTGCCGGGAACGTCAAGACGTCCGGCTTCCTCGACGAGCCCCTTCTCCACGAGGTTGTTCACGACAGATGAACTGTCAACACCTCGCACGTTCTCGACGAAGCTCTTTGAAACCGGCTGATTATAGGCGATTATCGTGAGAGCCTCCATAGCTGCGTTCGAGAGGGGAGTATTCTTCTTCGTTTCGAGTGCGGCACGTATGAACGGTGCGAATTCCTCGCGTGTACACATCTGATAGCTGCTGTCGAGCTTTTTTATCGTGATACCGCTGCCGCAGTCATCGTAGCGTTCGTTGAGCAGCCTTATGAGCTGCGGAAGTGTACCCACGTCGATGCCTGTAGCCTGAGAAAGACGGTACAGCTCGATGGGCTCGCCGCTCGCGAACAGTACAGCTTCTACTGCTCCGAGCTTCTCTTTGATCTCCATTTTCTGCGTCCCTCTCTTTCCATTTCGCCCTTGAAGAAGATGATAGTGTTATCCTCGCTTATCTTTATCCTGCCGAAGCGTGTCAGCTCGAGCACTGCGAGGAAGGTCGCCACTCTTGCCGAGCGGTCGGTGACGCCTTCATAGAGCTTGTCCATATATACTTCGCCGGTAGAATAGAGCTCGCGGAGGATATGCACCACCTTCGTGAGCACCGGCACTATTTTGCGCTTTACAACTGAATTTATCTTGCTCTCGATGCGGAGCTTCTGCGAATCCGGGCGCATTTTCTTGTTCGAGAGCGCCGAGTACGCCTGAATGAGCCTTTCCGGTTCGTGAACGAGCGTGTACGTCATATCCGCTTCTATCTTCATAGGCTCACGCACGAAGATGTCACTGCCGATATTTCGTTCGGCGAGAGCACGTGCAGCCTCCTTGCAAAGTGAAAGCTCGATGAGAGCTCCTTCGAGCTCCTTTTTCATCTGCTCAGCCTCCTCGGGCTGGGGCAGGAGGGCAGCTGTCTTGATGTAGACGAGCCTTGCTGCCATTTCAAGGAATTCTCCGGCAAGCTCGAGGTCTTGTCTGTGACATTCCTCGATGAACAGGAGATACTGCTCAAGGAGCTTGGATATTTCAATGTCGCAGATGTTGAGCTTGTGCTTTGTTATAAGTCCGAGAAGGACGTCGAGCGGACCCTCGTAGACGTCGAGCTTATAAGTTATCGTTTCCATCAGTAGCCCCACCTGAGCTTAGGTATCCACTTGACGCAGTCCCACAGCAGGTCAGCAACGAAGCTGTGAGCATAGTGGAGCGGATTTATGCGTGCGGGAAGGTAGCTTATGCCGATGATAGTGATAAAGAATACCATTGATACCTCGCGCTGATGCTGGTGGAACCAGCGGTCTACCTTTGACGGGGTGAAGTAGCTGAGAACGTTGTAGCCGTCAAGGGGCGGTATAGGTATGAGATTGAATATAGCAAGACCAATATTGACACTGAAAAGGTACTGCAAGAGGATTATCACACAGCTCATAGGAGTTACGGCGGTGCTTATCGCAGCAACATAGCCTTTTTCTGTACACAGAAGTATCGCATAGGCGAGTCCTGCAACGAAAGCAGCCAATATGTTCGATACGGGACCGGCGAGCGCTGTCAGAGCGATACCGGCGCGGTATTTCTTCATTTTTACAGGATTTATCGGTACGGGATTAGCCCAGCCGAAGCCGGTCAGCACCATAAGGAGACTGCCTATCGGGTGGATGTGATCCATAGGGTTGAGGCTTATCCTTCCTGCACGTTCGGCAGTGTCATCGCCGAACCACTTGGCAACGAGTGCGTGAGCGCTCTCGTGTATAGGTATAACGAGCAGCAGAGTCAGCACTCTGGCGAAGAATGATAAAAAAGTTTCTATGTTCATGATCTTCCTTTCATCAGCGTAACATTTAAATATACAACGCAGATCATCTGCGTGCAAAGTTACACACTATTTATTATACAACAAATGCACAATTTTTTCAAGTCCAAAATACGATTTTGCTGTCGAATAAAAAAATTTTGAAAATTTTTCAAAAAAGGCTTGCATTTTTCTGAGAGATATGATATAATAGTCACGTTGCTTAATACAGAGCTAAGATCAATAAGGAGGTGCAGCCTGATGGCAAAATGTGATATCTGCGGAAAGGGAGTAACTTTCGGAATCAAGGTTTCCCACTCACACAGACGTACAAACAGAACATGGAAGCCTAACGTTAAGCGTGTTAAGGCTATCGTCAAGGGTACTCCTTGTCATATCTACGCTTGCTCAAGATGCCTGCGTTCAGGTAAGGTTGAAAGAGCTAACTAATTGTACAATGTGAGAAATTGAGCGTTCCGTTCGGGACGCTCTTTTGTTTTGCCGCAAAAAATGAATAACGGTCGGTTTTTAGCGCACTTTCCAGAGGAGCGCTTTTTTATTATGCAGCGTACATCATTATAATAGTATATTTATCCAAATAAATTACTATCTGTATATCATTGTTGTAGATTCTTCACATTGACGATTTTACCAATTATTTGATATAATATATGTGTATTCTGCAATAAAAGCAGAGATATTTTATTAAATGGAGGTTTTTATGAGCAGCAGATTCAAAAAAGGACTTTCCGTCCTGCTGGCAGCTGCTTCCGTAGTGACTACGGGGCAGTTCTGTGCCGGATATTCAGCGGCTGCTGAAGAGATCAAGGAAGCAGTTTCCAAGATCACCGGCGGCGATGTCAACGGCGACGGAAAGACCAACGACGCAGATGTTGACGCTATCAGTGCTTTCATCGGAAAGACTGCGGCGGCAGCAGGCAAAAACTCCAAATTCGACCTGTACAAGGACGGCGCGGTCGATGTCCGCGACCTTCTCGCAGCTCGTCAGCTCGCAGACGGTCTCGCTCCGGTCAAGCCCGAAAAAGAGGCTTCCGGCGACACCGTGAAGATCGAGGTCGGAAGCGCTGAATGCGTTCCCGGCGAGCAGGTCACAGTCGATGTCAACATCATTGACTGGGATCAGGAGATAGGCGCAGTCGAGCTCTATCTCGACTTCGACAGCAGTCTCACGCTCTCTGATGTGTCCTGCACAGGCAAGTATCAGTATGTGAGCGACGGGAACCAGCTCAAGATATTCGGTCTCACAGAGAATGCCGATGTTTTCCGCGGAACTGTTGCGACCCTCGTTTTCGACGTTCCCGATACCGCTTACGGCGACTATGACGTAAAGGTGAAGAGCTGTGCAGTCTACAACGACCTCTTCCAGTCGCTCAAGCCCACTACCGCAGTAGGTCTTATTGCTGCCGATGTTACGGAGAGACCTCTCTATCTCGCTCCGTCTTACCTCAACAGCAAGTCTATGCGCCTTACATGGAGTATGCCCTATTGCAGCGGCGACCTTGAGGGCTACATCGTTTACCGTGACGGCAAGGAGCTCACACGTGTAAAGGACGCTGAATTCTACGACCAGAAGCTCGAGACCGGCAAGAAGTACCAGTATGAGGTGCAGGCTTACGGTGCAGACGGCTACCTCTCAGCCAAGTCAAAGGCGATAACAGCCGTTCCTCAGGAGCCTGTTATCAGTGCGCTCGGCTTCACCGACAATGCCGCTGTCATCGGCGGCAAGAGCGCCGACCTCAGGGCTACGATGGAAAAGACCGTGGACGCTTCTGCATATTCGCTCACTTATATCGATAAGCAGAAAAAGAAGCAGACCATATTCAGCGGCGAGAACAGTGCTGTTTCCGCAGCTGACATCCGCTGGAACCTCAGAGATGTACCGAGCGGCGACTATACCCTCACATTCAGCATAACAGACAAGGACGGCGCAACAGCTGAGAAGTCCCTGTCCGTTACAGTTGATACGACTCCTCCCGAGCAGGTCTTCGGCTTCGATGTTTTCGAGGGCGAAAAGGAAATGAAGCTCACATGGGGCATCGCTGCGGAGGCGAAGGTGGTAGGCTACAACCTCTACCGCCGCTCCGAGACAGGCGCATATAAGCTCCTCAAGTACATAGACAGCAGAGAGACTCTCGAATACGTCGACAAGGACCTCAAAGAGGGCGAGATATACTTCTATATGATGTGTGCGGTCGACAATTTCGGTCAGGAGGGTATCTACTCCGATGAGAAGTCCGCTGCTGCAAAGGGCGACGAAACAGACCCTGAGCTGACACTTTTCCTGCCTGAGAGCGGAAAGGTGCTCAGCCACTATGTTACTGTTTCCGTAAAGGCTGAGGATAACGTCGGCGTTTCGTCCGTTGCCGGTTTTATTTCCGAGGACGACGGCAAGACGTGGAGCAAGCTCTTCGAGGGCAAGGGCTCCTCAGCAAGCTACAGCTTCGATACAACGAAGTACAAGGAAGCCAGCATCAAGCTCCGCGCACTCGCGTATGACTATGCAGGAAATGAGAGCAAGGAGCTCGTTCACATCTACGCTGTGGACAATCAGGGACCTGCTCAGGTCGTGAATGTCCGCTCGGCTGCTGTTACTGACGTGACAGCTTCTATCGCGTGGGACGATGTTCCCGACGATGATTTCAGCTATTTCACGGCTAAATACTACCCGACAGAGGACAAAGAGAAGGTCAGCACGACCTCGACCTCTTCCACTCTCGGTGTGAACCTCTACAGCCTCACACCGAACACAGCCTACACCATCGAGGTGGCAGCTGTTGATATTTACGGCAACGTCGGCGAATACTCCGAGCCTTTCGGCTTCGAGACCGTTGCCGACGGCGTTGCACCTATCATCGCGGCATTCGGACCGACTCCCGGATATTTCAACAAGTCTATTCCGCTCAGCATCGGCGCACAGGACGATTACAGCGTAGCATCAGTTACTCTTCAGGCTTCGCAGTCCAATGCAAAGGATGCCAAGTGGAGCGATGTTGCAGTTATCGAGAATGAGAACGGCGGCTCATACTTCAACGCTTCGTACTCGCTCGACCTCGCTGATTTCAAGGAGGGCAAGATATACCTCCGCGCATTCGCAGCAGACAGCTCCGGAAACAAGGGCGAGCTCTCCGCTGTCTATGAGCACATCATCAAGCGCACCGCTCCGGCTGCACCCACAAAGTTCAGCGCTTCCTCCGACTCGAACACTATCGAGCTCAAATGGGAGCCCTACGAGGACAATATCGAGTCAGCATACTTCTCGCTCTACAGAAGCGATGCCGAGGACGGCGAATATGCTGTTATCCTCGAGAAGAGCAACTCTGTAAACTACTTTGACAGGTCTGCCGAGCCCGGAAAGACCTACTATTACAAGCTCACAGCCATCGACGCTGCCGGAAACGAGAGCGAGATGTCAAAGGCTGTGAAGGCTGTCCTCAAGGAGGATACCGAAAAGCCGCAGATAGAGAGCATCTCTCCTGCCGAGACCGAGGTGCTCAGCACGGCATACAACAAGGTATCCGCACTTGTGAGCGATAACGTTAAGCTCGCTTCCGTTACCATTGAATATCGTATCAGCGAGAAAGACAAGTTCCAGACACTCACTGAGGTCAAGGACATCAACGACTACTATTCAGTTGTCGAGGGCACACTTCCCGAGGAAGTCCTCAAGGCTGAGAGCGTTGAGATCAGAGTCAGCGCAGTCGACGGAGCAGGTCTCAAGGCTGATGCTAAGACAGCAAAGTACACTATCGACAACTCCTTCACCGATATAAAGGAGATAAATGCGGAGCAGCTCCCCGACCATATCCTTATCAAATGGAAGACCGGGGAGAACAAGCTCTCAACAGGCTATTACATCTACAAGAAGGCAAATACAGCTTCATGGCAGCGTATAGGCTCTATCGCCGTTGACCCCGAGCGCAAGGGCGAATACGAGTTCACTGACCTGAGCGTGAATGCTGCCGGTACAGTTATGTACAAGGTCGAGGCTTACTGCTCCAACGGCATCATGACCGAGAAGGAGACTGAGCCGATACAGATATATACTGCTCCCGAGGCATCTCTCGTTGTTGAGAATGCCCAGCAGCAGGGCGTTGAGTACATCTTCGACGCAACAGGCTGCCGCGACTACTACGGCATCGAGTCTATCGTGCTCGATTTCGGCGACGGCACCAAGGCAAGCGACACATCTGCCGCAACTGCCAAATTCGTACACAAGTACAAGGATACAGGCGTATACACTGCAACTCTCACCTGCACGAACGAGCAGGGTCTCGTCTCGACCTGTGAGAGGACTATCGAGGTCATCGAGCGCGTACTGCTCGGCGAATCAACAGTCTATGTAAAGACAACTGACGGCAAGTCCGCAGCAGGCATCAATGTCTATGTCGACCTCGGTCAGGACAGACAGAAGAAGCTCGTTACCGACTCAAACGGTCAGGTCAAGTTCACGACCGTTGCAGGCATCCACACGATCGGCGTATTCGGCGACGGCTATCTCCCGGCTGAGAAGGAGTGCACTATCCTCGCCGGAACAGGCAACAAGTTTGAATTCGCTGTTGTTGAAAAGGACATCGTTACAGCTGATTTCAAGGTCGAGCGTATGAAGCTCGATGAGATAAAGGCTGCCGGTATCGACATAACAGCTCCCGAGAATCAGCACATCGTCGAGGTCGAGGTAAATCTGACCTACAAGGCTCACGAGCACGACAAGGGCAGTATGAAGTTCCTTGCAAACGGCAAGGGCAGCATCGTCGGCGGCGGAGGCTGGGCCGGCGGCTGGGGCGGCGGAAGCTGGGGAGGCGGATCCGGGACCGGTTCAGTCACCAAGCCCGTTTACGTAAACATCAATCCCAAGACCAACGAAGTCGAGACACTTATCACAATGACAGTTCCGGTGAAGGCAAGCTTCCTCAAGGAATTCTTCCACGCAAGCCTTACCGTATACAACAATGCTGACCAGCAGTACACTATCTCTCAGAACGAGGTAAAGCTCAATCTTCCCGACGGACTCACTCTCGTTGAGACTGAAAAGAGCGACAGCGCAAACGTTTCCTTCGATGTTCTCGAGGGTCAGTCGTTCAAGGATATTGACTGGATAATCCGCGGCGACAAGGAAGGCAAATACGACATCTCTGCTTCTTATTCCGGTCATCTCGACCGCTTCAATGAGCAGATCACAGCAGAGTTCACTCCCGATGAGCCTATCACAGTTTACGGCGAAAAGGCTGTAGCAGTTGACATCATCGTTCCCCAGCAGCTCTTCGACAACCGCTTCGTATTCGAGGTCAGGATGACGAACAACTGCCCCGTTGACGTTTACTGCCCCAACACCGACGTCGGAGCTATCATCTCCAGTGCGCTCGGCAATTCAAACAGCAAGGTCCCCGACATCTACCAGAGAAGCATCAAAAAGGACGGCAAATACGTAAGGATACTTCCGGCGGACGAACCTCCGCTCGAGGTCCTCGAGCCCGGCTTCAGCTACAGTGTCATCTACGAATGCGAGGAAGTGTTCAAGGGCATTGACGGCGTAGGTGAGGACAGCTTCTATGACAGCAGACTTGATGTTGTGAGCGCTTCACTCAAGGTGCTGAACAACTCACGCATACCCGTTTCGCTTACGGTAGTTCCCAACACCGAGTTCCTCATCGTTGACGAGATAAAGGAGCTCAAATATGACCACAAGACCGAATCCGTACTCTTCGTTACGGGCGGCAGATACGAAAAGCCCCTCAAGGACGCGACCGTTACATTCAACGGTGTATCCAAGAACACAGGCGAGGACGGCTATGTTGTCCTCACTATCCCGACAGACGGCGAGAACCACAATATGACGATCTCCTGCGGAGGCTTCAAGCGCAAGATAATAACTCCGTACATAGGCTATACCAATGGTATCGACTACGTCCAGCTCGAATCCAACGGACTCTATGAGCAGGAGGAGACAGAGGACGACAAGCACTACGATCCCGGCCACGTTACTACAGGCTATTCCGACGGCGGCGGAAACATCGCAACTCCCGGCGCATTCGGAGATCCCGAGGACGAGACATATGAATACCAGCACTTCAGCGGAAATATGACCATCGGTGAGGAGCTCGAATACGAATTCCCCGAGGATATACCGATAATCGGCGGTCATACCTACAAGCTCGACAACCTTAACCTTCCCGTAAAGCTCGGCATAGATGATGAGGGCTTCGTTTCACTCATAATTGCCGACCCTGATTTCGACCTCACGAAGATAGGCAAGTCCGAGGAGGAAAAGAGAAAGAAGGACGAGGAAGCAGCTAAGGAGCCCAAGTGCATTCAGGACGAGTTCAAGAAGACCTGTGAGATACTCAATGAGTACAAGGGCAAGACCATCAAGCAGGTCGCTGAAGACATAAAGAAGGCACCTATCAAGAAGAATCCGCTCAAATTCAAGGACGGTGACTTCAAGGCAGAGGCAAAGATAATCGGTGCTCTCTCCGCAAGCTACGACCCGAAGAAGGGCTTCGCAGAGTGCTGCCGCTCGGGCGGTATCGTATTCCGCGGACAGCTCCTCATCCAGTTCGAGTTCAAGTATGAGTGGGAGACAACTCTCGTAGTTGCTTCCGTGCCTGTGGCGATAGCTGTAGGCGTCGGACTCAAGCTCAATGTTGATACGACTTTCACTATCGAGTGCAACAACGGCGACCTTGAGGTAACAGGCAACCTTATGGTAACAGCAGCGGTAACAGGTGAGGTATTCGCAGGCGTAGGCGTTTCAGGCGCAATGGCTGCCGGAATATACGGTGAGGTAACTGTCACATTCGTTGTTACTCTCCTCTCGCTCGTTCCCGAGGATATGGGACTGAACAAGATAACGTTTGAATATGAAGTCGGAGCAAAGGTGTATATCGGACCGTTCGAGCTGTCCAAATCGCTCCTGAGTCCCGATGAACCGATAATCCTGTACACGAAGTACAAGGAGAAGAACGACAACAAGACAAAGGCTTCAAACGGCATATATTCGCTTCTCTATGACGAATCTATGTATGTGCTCGATGCACCTGTTTGCAGCAGTGTATGGACAGCAGCAAAGAAGACCGCTGTTGCGAGCGAGAACGGCTATCTGCCACTCACAGAGCTTGCATCCAAGACCAATGATATGACTCAGCTCAGGCTCGCAGCTGTGGGCGATAAGCTCGTAATGGTATACATCGACACTGACAGCTCGCGCGATGCAGCAAATTCTCAGAGACTTATGTACACCGTCTACACCGAAAAGAACGGCTGGAGCACACCTGCTCAGCTCGACGGCGACAAGACCGGCGACAGCGCACCGTATCTGTGGACTGACGGCAAGAAGATGTATGTCATCTATCAGAATTCAGCACAGGGTCTCAGCGAGAAGTCAGCTCTCGAGGACTGGACAGCTGCACAGAACATCGCAGTTGCGGAATTCAACACTGAAACTGGAAAGTTCGGCGGCTCAACAGCTATTACATCTGACAAGAACGTGCTCGACAAGTCACCTGCTATCACAACAGTCGGCGATACAACATATGCGGTATGGGTATCCAACACAGAGAGCAGCTACTTCGGCACGAACGAGAGCAACTCCATTATGGTATCAGAGCTCGGCGAGAACGGCTGGAGCGCTCCTGAGGCTGTTATCAGCGGCATCAACGCTGTTACCGACATCACAGCAGCTTCACACGATGACCAGCTCTACATCGTTTATGTAAACGACGATGACAACGACCTTACAACAATGAACGACCGCTCGCTCCGTACCTTCAAGTACGGCGAGGCTCAGCCTTATTTCATAGCTTCCGGCTACATTTCCTGCCCTGTATTCACAAAGGCTGACGGCGATACCGACAGCTGTCTCTACTGGCAGCAGGACGCAAATATCCGCCGCTCAGAGGATTTCACAAATGCACAGTACCTCTTCGATGACGGTGTGCCCGCAGTAGCTTCCGGCTTTGAGATAGTCGGCGACCGCATCATCTGGACCTCTGCCGATGACAAGAATGAGTCTAACGTATACGAATCTATCCGCGACAGCAAGACCGGCGTATGGGGAACTCCCGTCCGTCTCACAGACCAGGGTCAGTACCTCAGAAATATCAGGGCTGCTGCATTCGGCAAGGACATCGTTACAGTTATGGACAGAACGAAAACAACGATAACAGAGGAGGATGTTCAGACATCAAGCAGCATCGTTTCACTCAATATCAGCAGCATCACCAACCTCGCGGTAACAAGTGCCGATTACCTCAGAAGCGATTATGAGACCGGCGAGACTCTGCCCGTGACCCTCGGTATCGAGAACCTCGGCGACAATGCAGTTAAGTCCGTTCACGTAACTATCGCCGATGACAAGGGCAAGTCCGTATACGACGAGGTCATCGACTGCGATATTCAGGCAAATGCATACGGCTCGGTCAAGGCTGAGATAACTCCCGAGGCTTCAAAGGAGTACACTGTAACAGTCAATACAGCCGATGATTCCGACACATTCACCGACAACAACACCTTCAGGTTCTCGACAGCGTTCAGCAATATCGAGATAGAGGCTGAAAAGACCGATGACAACACCGTCGCGGTAACTCTCACAAACAGCGGTACTGCTTCCGGCGCTGACACTATCACAGTTGAAGAGCTCGGTACAGGCAGAGTCATCGACACTATCGAGGTAGCTGAGATAGCTGCCGGCAAGAGCGTTACACAGAATCTCGACCTCACGAAGTACAGCGACGTCACAACGGGCGGTATCACTATCAGCGGCAGCGGTATCGCAGCGCCGGTAGTGCTCTATGATGCAATGGACGGAGTTGAGACAGCTCCCGAGACTCTCTCCGGAGATGTCAACGGCGACGGCAAGGTCGATGCAAAGGACGCTTCAATGATACTTGTTTACTATTCAAAGATGTCAACCGGCGGAGACGGCGGATTCACCGAGCAGCAGAAGAAGGCTGCGGATATGAACGGTGATTCATACATCGATGCCAAGGACGCTTCTGCCGTGCTCGCAGTATATGCAAAGGCTTCCACGAGCGCGGAAGGCTCCAACTGAAAGGGGGACACAATCAATGAAGAAAATGAATAAAAAGCTGTTATCGGCAGTGCTCAGTGCTTCGCTTACGGTCACATCCGTACCGCTCGCAGGCGCAGGTACTGTTGCGGAGGACGTTGAGACAGCAGCTCCGGAGCGCGTAAGCGAAGCTCCGGAGCACTCCGCGGCAGCATTCAGCAGCGACAGGGGAACATTCACGCTCCCTTCCGGAATAAACTCCAAAACAGCAGATGAGGCTGAGGCAGAGCAGCCGGAATTCTCGGTCACCGAGACTGAGGACGGCAAGCTCATCATCACAGCCTACAACGCTGCTGCAACAGATGTAGTTATACCTGCCAAAATCGACGGCAAGGCTGTAACTGCTATCGGCGACAATGCATTCTACGGCAAGGCAATAACATCAGTAACTATCCCGAAGGGCATAACATCTATCGGTTACCGCTCCTTCCGCGAGTGCTCACAGCTCAAGGAGGTCAGCATCCCTGCAACGGTTACTCAGATAGGCTATGAGGCGTTCGCATACTGCTCTAAGCTCGTGACAGTAAAGCTCGAAAAGGGCTTGAAAACGATAGGCGAAAGGGCATTCTGCGAGAACCCTGCTCTCCTCGGCATCGAGGTGCCGGTGGGGACTGAGAGTCTCGGAAACAGCTGCTTCTACAACTGTGATGCGCTCACACGTATCATTCTTCCCGAGGGTATCAAGCTCGGCGACAGCTGCTTCAGATACTGCGATGCGCTCGAATATGTGAGCTTCCCCGACAATGTTACTTTCGGCGAATACTCCTTCAACTACTGCCAGAAGCTCAACAAGGTGATGTTCGAGGGAAAGACAGCAAACCTCGGAAACAACACATTCAACGACTGTAACGAGCTCCAGTATGTCGTTTTCCCGGAGGAGCTCGAAACGATACCGGGCGGCTGCTTCTACAGCTGCGACAAGCTCAAGGCTATCTCTATCCCGACCACGGTAAAGTCTATCGGAAATGACGCATTCGCGTACTGCGGAAGCCTTACAGCTATCCAGCTCCCGGACGGTGTCTCGCTCGGCTCGAGCGCATTCGGACGCTGCGGAGCGCTCGCAAAGGTGACTTTCGACGGACGCTGCGAGGCTATCGGTTCAGGCTGCTTTGCCGGAGCTCCGATTACCTCAGTCATTATCCCGAAGGGCGTCAAGACTCTTGGCGACAGTGCATTCCGTGAGTGCGAAAAGCTCGAGAAGGTCACATTCGACGGCGAGCTCGAAACTATCCAGAGTCTGGCATTCTTCCGCTGCCGTGCGCTCAAGACTGTCACTCTTCCCGACACTGTCACAACTGTCGGAGCTGAAGTCTTCCGCGACTGCAACGCTCTCACGTCGGCAGTTATCCCCGACAGCGTCACTGAGATCGGCGGAGGCTGCTTCGTAAGCTGTACATCGCTCACAGACGTTAAGCTCAGCAAGAACATAACAGCTCTCCCGTTCAATGAGTACGGCTTCTTCCAGAGCTGTACTTCACTCAAGAGCATAACTCTCCCCAAGGGCATAACAACTCTCGGCGCCAACGTATTCTACGACTGCCGCTCACTTGAGAGCATCACTATCCCCGAGGGCGTAACCGCGATACCGCAGTATGCTTTCGGAAACTGCGATGTACTCACATCGGTGAGTGTACCGTCCGGTGTAACGAGCATCGGCTCATATGCATTTTCTGAGTGCGACAAACTTGCAGAGGTCATCCTTCCGGAAAAGCTTGAAACTGCCGGTGAGCGCGTATTCTACAACAGCCCTTTGATCGAAAAGCTGACACTTCCCAAGAGTATGACAGTTATCAGCAAGGGTATGTACGAGGGCATGACCGGACTGAAGGAGGTCACTATCCCCACCGGTGTGACTGAGATAGGCGAGAACGCATTCCGCGGCTGTACATCTCTTGCAAAGGTGACTGTTCCCAAGAGCGTCATCGAGATACGTCCGGCTGCATTCTACGGCTGTACCTCGCTCGGAAGCTTTACACTGCCGACAGGTCTTACCGTTATCCGCAGCGAGTTATTCAGAGGCTGCACTGCGCTGAAGGGCATCACGATACCCTCGGGCGTGACCGAGATAGAGTATGCTGCCTTCTGCGACTGCTCCGGGCTCCAGAAAATAGAGGTCCCGGCAGGCGTTGCAAAGATACAGTCATGGGCGTTTTCAAACTGCGCTTCACTTGCACAGGTAAAGCTCAACGAAGGACTTGAGTTCATCGGCGAGGGCGCATTTGCAAGCTGTCCGCTCATCACGGATATGGTAATGCCGGACACTGTCACAGAGCTCGGCGGAGCTGTTTTCGAGTTCTGTACCGGACTCAAAAACGTTACTATCTCCAAGAACGTTCCGTCACTTCCCAACAGATATTACGGATACTATTCGTGGTATCACAATGGTATGTTCGAGGGCTGTACTTCTCTTGAAAAGATAGTTGTACCGGACAGCGTCACATCGCTCGGATACGAGTGCTTCAACGGCTGTACTGCTCTTACTGATGTTACGCTCTCGAAGAATCTTGAGACCGTTGCAGGCTCGGAATTCAACGGCTGCACCGCTCTTGAAAAGATAACTCTTCCGGCTTCTCTCAAGGCTGTTTCGGACGATATGTTCCACGGCTGTGACAAGCTTGCAGCTGTGACATTCGCAAAGGGAAGCAAGCTTGAAAAGATCGGCGCAAGCGCATTCAACGGGTGTGCTGCTCTTACCGCGGTAACTATACCTGATACAGCTACAGTTATCGGAGGAAGCGCCTTTGCCGGCTGTTCATCACTTGCTTCGGCAAAGCTCCCGGCTGCACTGACAACAATTGGCAGCTATGCATTCTCCGGCTGCGCTCTGCTCCCTGAGATAACCATTCCGGACACAGTTTCGTCTATGGATTCCTATGCGTTCACAGACTGTACATCGCTCGCTTCAGTAAATATCCCGGCAGCTCTTGAAACACTTCCGGATATGACTTTCAACAACTGCGCTGCTCTCACAACAGTGAAATTCGCAGCAGAGTCCTCGCTGAAGGTGATAAAGGCAAATGTATTCAGCGGCTGCACATCGCTCAAAACTATCACTATCCCGGAGGGCGTGACCGAAATGGGCGCTTCATTCGGCGGCTGCACAGCTCTGACGAAGGTAGTTCTTCCGTCAACTCTGACAGCTGCTGCCGATCACACATTCAACGGCTGCACATCGCTCACATCAGTGACACTTCCCGATGCTCTCACATATATCCCCGAGGGCTTCTTCAACAACTGCACATCACTGAAGACGATAAAGCTCCCGAAGTCGCTCGCTGATATAAGAAAGAACGCATTCCGCGGCTGTACTGCGCTTGAAACCGTTACTATCCCCGGCAATGCAAAGACGATAGGTGCGGAGGCATTCTACGACTGTACAGCAATGAAGTCCGCTGTTGTCCTCAACAACGTTTCTGCTATCGGTGCAAAGGCTTTCGGCTTCGGAGCAGACGGACTCATCAAGGGATTCGTTATAAAGGGCTATTACAACTCTATCGCCGAGGACTACGCAAATGCGAATGAGATAGCATTTGAGCAGTACGGCGAAAAGGACTACAGCAAGCTCTGCGTCGGCTATCTTGTTACAGATGACGGAGTTGTCATCACAGACTGTGACCCGAAGGCTGAAAAGATAACGATACCTGCAACTATAGAAAAGCTCCCTGTTGTGAAGATACAGGCTTACGCTTTCAAGAATGCGGCGATGAAGAGCGTGGTCATCCCCGATTCCGTTACTGCGATAGAAAAGGGCGCATTCGTGAACTGCACTGCGCTGACAGCGGTAACGCTCCCCGAGGGCGTGACAGTTATCCCGGACAGCTGCTTCGAGGGCTGCGCGGCTCTCAAAACCGTAACTCACGCGGATACGATCACGAAGATAGGCAGCAATGCATTCAGCGGCTGCAAGTCGCTCACAGCATTCACAGTTCCGGCGACGCTCCAGTCGATAGGCTCTGCTTCGTTCAAGGACTGCACAAAGCTCGCAAAGATCGACTTCTCCGCAGCTGAGACCGGCTTCGACATACCCGCATACGCATTCAGCGGCTGTACCGGACTCAAGGAGGCTGTACTACAGGCTTCTGCCGGCAACATTGCAGAATATGCATTCAGCGGCTGCAACTCGCTCACAGCTTTCACATTCCCGTCAACAGACAGGCGCGATGTGGGCAAATACGCATTCTCCGGCTGTACAGCACTTGCAGGGATAGATGCTTCCGCCTCGAACGGACAGCTCACACTCTATGACGGAGCATTCCTTGATTGTCCGTCACTCACAGACGCTTCGCTTCCCGAGGGACGCTACTACAGCAGCGACGGCTTCGGTCATCAGATAGGCTGGAACACCGTAACTGACGAGGAGGGCAACAAGACCTACGAGCTCACACCCGACGTTATACTCCGCGGAAGAGTAAGCTCGGATACGTCAGAGTACGCTATCAAGAACGGTCTGAGATTCATTCCCACAAGCGGAGTTGAATATACCGAGGAAGAAGACCACGTTGTTATCAACAAGTGGACATACACCTACTGGTACGTAACTGTTCCGGCGCAGATAAACGGCAAGCCCGTTACTGTCATCGGAAAGAACGCATTCAAAAATGTCGGCGGACTCGAGGACGTTTACCTTCCCGGCTGCTTAAAGGAGATTCAGAGCGGCGCATTTATGAACTCCTCCGCAAGGGATATGGGCATACCTGCTTCCGTTGAGAAGATAGGCAGCAGAGCCTTCTACGGCTCACGCTTCGCAGAATCCAATCTCCGCGGCGAATTCGCTGTTGTCGGTGACGGAGTCCTCTGCGCATACAACGGCTCTGCCGAGGAGGTAGTTATCCCTGAAAAGATAAAGCACATCGGCGAGGACGTATTCGCATACCACAGCGAGATAAGCTCTGTAACAGTTCCTGCGAACGTTCAGGAGATATGTCCCGGTGCGTTCTACAAGTGTACAGGACTCGAAAAGATAGAGCTTCCCGATGCACTCACAAGCATCGACACCGGTGCATTTACCGGCTGCACAGGACTCAAGACCATCGTGACCGGCAGCGGTATCGAGAACATCAGTGACCTTGCATTCTACGACTGCGGTGAGCTCTCGGCATTCTACGGATACGCTGACACCTACACTGCAAAGTTTGCGAAGGCACACGGCTACTACTTTGAGAAGCTTCCCGACAAGCCTGTTGAAGAAGCTCCGGCTGAGGAATAATAATGAAAAATACCTCCTGTTCAGGAAACAGGAGGTATTTTCTATACGCTGCAAGAATTTTCGGCTCCGGCTTTGTTGTTCCGTTCAAGAAAAAACCTCCCGCTATGATACGGGAGGTTTTTGTTGTTGTGTAAGTCTTACTTGATAACTCCGATGCCCCAGATAGTGAAGCTTCCGTTCGGCTTGATAGATACGTTGAGCTCGCCGCTCTCCGCCTGGTAGTAGCCGACCTCAGCATCAGGTCCGCCCCAGGTGTACTGCTTAACGCCGTTTACCTTTGTGGTCTTGCCGTTTACTGTGACGTCGACGCTGCCCATATTGTTTGAATTAGCCTTGAATACGATGATGAGTCCCTTGCCGTTGGTCTTGAACGTCATAGCATTGCCGCCGTTTGCGGAATAACCGTAGGGGAGCTTGCCGTAGCCGTTAGCTCTTGAGAATGAGCCGGCATTGAAGTTCTGGAGGTCCTTTGTCGGGTCTGCATTGTAGCAGGTCCAGTATTCAGAGCCGTAGACCGACTTATCGGGGATAGTGTAGGAATCAGAGCGATTCTCGGTCCTCATTGCCTGACGAACGTAGTATGACATACAATCCGCAACGAGCTGACCGCCCTTAGCGTGGGGGTGATATTCATCCTGGAAGTAGTCATCAGCCTTGAGGAATCCGCTGTTGAATGCCTTTGTAAGAGCATTGTCCATACTGATTATCGGCACATCGAAGTTCTTGCCCGAAGCTTCCATCTGCTTCTGGCTGGAGTAGCCGCCCTTTGAACGGGTTATGAGTACGATAACAGCAGGCTCGCTCGGGAGCTCGAGGAACTTCCTGATAAGAGCCTCGAATGACTTCTTGTAAGCCTCGCCCTCGTGGTCGTTTACGGAGAATTCGATAACGACGATGTCGGGATTCTGGCTGCAAACCTCATTTTCTGCACGGACGAGTCCGACAACCGATGATGTTCCGGAGAGACCGGCATTTATCTCCTTGAAGTTGCCCTTGGCGAAGTTGTTCTTGATGTAATTCGTGAACGGTGTGCTGTAGTTCTTGCCCTCGGTGATAGATCCGCCGATGTAAGCAAGAGTGAGCGACTTGCCGCTCTCAGCTGCTTCGAGCTTCTTGGTGAGGCGGTATGTGTTGCCCATATTGTTTATGGAGCTCTTGTAGAAGTCGATGTACTGCGCTGAAGCAGTTTCTGTATAATCGTCCCACTTGTTGTCCGGCTTCGGAGGCTCGGGACGCTCGGGGAATGTTTTTATCTTGCCCATAACAAATTCATATAGGAGAACGAGGTCGCTTACGTTTATCTCGTCAACGCCGTCGATGTCGGCAGCCTTGAGTGCCATATCATCAGTGAGCGTACCAACGAGAGCCTTGCGCTCAAGAATGACGTCGAATGCGTCGATAGAGCCGTCGTAGTTGAGGTCGCCGTAGCGGAGGCGCTTCGTTCCGCCCGAGCCCTTGATGACCGTACCTGCGGAAGCACCGGTAACGTCATCGATATAGAAGCTGTTTGTACTGTCCTCGGTCTCAACGTAGAGCACTACGTCAGTAGCACCTGCTGGTATCTTATAATTCGTGTTGGCGAGCTGGACCCATGTGCCCTTCATAGTGGTAGCTTCGGCAATGCCGTCATAGCTTGTGGTCCCGCTTGCGTCCTTGTACTGTATCTTCAGGAAGAAGGTGTCCTCAGAGCCGCCCTTGTCGAAGAGGACGTTGGCGCTGAAGCTGTAGGACTTACCGGCAGCGAAATCGCTTCCGAGGACCTTTGAGCCGCCGTTCCATGCTGAAGTTCTGCCGTCTACGTAAATGGACTTGCTTCCTTCATACGCCTTGTCTGAGGAAGAGGTCACGCTTGCAGCACCTCTGCCTGTCCAGCTGTCAGCGCCGGATTCAAAGGTGTCATGGAAATAGATAGTTCCGTCGCCTTCGGGAACGGTAGTGCCCGATCCTGAGAAGTTGTCTGCGATTATCTGCTGATAATTTGCCTTGAGCTGGGTATCTCTGAGCTTGCAGGTGTCACGGTCGTAGTGTCCGCCGACAGGAGTATCCCACAGGACGGGACAGAGCTCACGCTCGCAAGCCTCACGGCAGACAGATGTGAGATAGTCACGTACTGAAGCTGCGTCCTTATTCTTTGTGGGGCAGCCGTATTCACCGATGATCACGGGAATGCCCTTGTCGTAGAATGTGGTCTTCACGAGGTCGAGGTTCTTCTCGAGCTCCTGCTTCTCAGCGGCTGAGCCCCAGGAGTAAGCAGCCTTGCCCCAGTCCGCGTCCTCTTCGAGGATAGCGAATGTTGAGGGGATATAGTAATGCACCGAGACTGCGAGCCTGTTTACCGGGTCATATGGTATCTCGAAGAGAGGGTCGCAGGTGAGGTTCAGGTCGGTATTGTATCCCGAGATGAGCAGGTGGCGGTAAGAGTTGTTCGAGCCTGTAGCTCTTACCGTGTTGATGAACTTCTGATTTATCTCGTTTACGAGCCCGTAAGACTTCTTCTTGTCACCTGCGCCGGAATACTGGTTCCAGACATCATTCCAGCCGAGCTCCTCATTCTGAGCCTCGAACATCAGGTGGTCGCCGTAGTCGGCGAAATTCTCGCTTATCTGCTCCCACATATGAGTGTATCTCTTCATACACTCGTCTTCGTTCTCGGGGAACTTGTTCACCCAGCCGTTGTCCCAGTGAATGTTCACGATAGCATACATACCGGTATCGAGGGTCCAGTCAACTATCTGTGTAACTCTCTTCATCAGGTTAGCGTCGATGGTGTAGGTGCCGTCATTTTTCATCAGGTTCGACCATGCGACCGGTATCCTGAGAACTCCGAAGCCCTCGTCGGCGTAGCCCTGTATCATTGCCTTAGTGATGACGGGGCTTCCCCACGATGTTTCGTAGTCGGTAACGGTAGAACCGCCGCTCTGGGCGATCCAGTCGCCGGCAGCCTCCATAGTGTTGCCGAGGTTGATGCCTATGCCCATATCCTCCACGAGCTCGATCGTGGACATATCACGCATTTCGCCTTTATCCGCTGCGAGGACAGGGGAGACGATGATGGAAGATGTCGCGATCATAACTGCGGCGATACCGGCAGAGAGGGGTCTTGTCAGCTTCATTTGAATCAACTCCTTGTGTTATTTTGATGTGTGGGTCACAACACCTTGATGTCACACCCACATTACCTCAATTTATATTATAATCCATATGAGTGAATTCCGCAACCCCCAAAAGCAATAAAATGGTGGATAAAATGTACTTTATTTTTCTTTTTACAATTTGATCCGGCTGAACACAAGTGCTCCGGCTTTGATTTGTTAATATCACTATATACTACATTAAACATTAATGCAGTATGACGATTGACTGAGGCAGGGGATTTGTGGTATGATACAATTAGGTATTGGTATCCGGAGAATAATATAGCAAAAGTGCAGTAATCATCTCCGGAGCCTGAAAGGGTGAAAACGATATGGGAACTATCAAAAAGCTGAAAAAACTGACAGCTGCTCTGACTTCTGTCTGCATTGCGGCAATGGGACTGCCGTTTTATGCTGCCGAGTCTCACGCAGAGGACGCTGTGGAGCTCGATATGCCCGATTTCTCCTTCATCGGAGCGGTCGGTGAGCTGTCCGCGGAGGAGAGCGCAAAGGTCGCGGAGGCAACATATAATGCGCTCGCAAATCACGAGCCTGAGGTGCATTACGGAGACTACGGGCTCGATCTGACCGATGACAACAAAAGTGACTTTCTCTCTGTATACTACTATGTCCGCAACTGCTGCGATGTCGGGATACTTGCAGCGAGCAGCACGGTCTATTCAAGCACTTATTCTGACGCGCTCACACTGTCATATCTTTACGATGAGAGTGAGTACGCAGAGCAGTTCATGAAGTATTCTGCGATGCTCGATGAGATACTGTCCGGAGTCAAGCCGGGGTGGTCGGACGAGGAAAAAGCCCTTTACGTTCACGATCATCTCGCCTTGAAGTATGATTACGATTATCCGGCGTATTATGGTGCTGTAACACGTCCGAACAGGGAACAGTATACAGCATACGGTCTGCTGAAGAACGGCAAGGCTGTATGTCAGGGCTACGCAAACCTCTATACTATGCTTCTGAACAGGCTCGGGATACCCGTAAAGGAGGCGGACAGTGATACCCTTCATCACGCATGGAATATGGTGATGATAGACGGTGACTGGTATTTCGTCGATGTTACATGGGACGACAGCTTCTATGGCTACAGCGGTATCGTTGAGCACGATAACTTTCTCAAGACCTCCGAAGAAATGTACAGCGAGCCGTCAGGACATGATGCTGAAGACTGGCTCGACAGCTTCGGCAATGAGGTGTACGGTATATCAGTTCCGGATACGTTCAAAAACGCCTTCTGGAACGATACCGATAAGGCGATATACCGCTATCAGGGCAAGTGGCTCGCGGCTGCAAACACCGGTTCAGGCGTGCAGTTTATGCGATATACCTATGACGGGGATACCCACAAGGCGGCATCGTCTCCGCTGACAGGTACACTCAGCACTGCGCTGAGTAAATGGGATGTTATCGATAAACCGGGATATACATGGAGCAGGAGCTATGTCATACCGGTGGTAGTGGACAATATCCTCTATTTCTCGACCCCGAAGGCTGTTTATTCCTACCACAACGGCGAATACATCGACGTCTACGACCTCACATCACAGGAGCAGTCCGGAGCGCGTATCTACGGTCTGTACGCAGACGGAGATAAGATTTCGTACGGGCTCGATTCCGCGAGAAACAGCGTTGATATGAACGGAGACATCCCTGTGACGTATAAGTCGCTCGACCTCGCTTCCCTCAGGAGCAAGGTCCTTGCAAAGGCTGGCGAGCCGGAGTATCACGAGAACGAGTGGACGACTCGTCTCAGCATTGATGACTGGCAGGCGAATTCAGCTCCGTCAGCTCCTGTCGCGGCAGCTAAGTACGGCGAGCCGGTGTTCACGTACTACCGTGCCGGTGAGTCATCTCCGCTGAGCGGTGCTCCCACCGAAGCCGGAAGATATTACGTCATTGCGGAGGTCGCAGGCACTGACACATACGATGAGCTCGTTTCAGCAAGGGTTTATTTCAATGTCACAGCGCCGGAGGTGACGATAAAAGTCGGCGATGTCACGGTCGATTACGGCGGCTCTCCGCAGTATGACATCAGCGTCGATGACAGTCTGCCGCTCGATGTCAAGACCACTATAGCGGCAAATCTGAAGATAACAACGGATTACACCGGAGCAGGCGTTTACCCGATAACAGTCGATTTTGACGAATCACTTCTGCCCGGCTACAAATTCAGCTATGAGCTCGGCGACCTCACAGTGCTTCCGGTATCTCCTAAGCTTACAAGCAGCGAGGATAGCCTTGAGTTCACCTACAGCGGTATGCCGGTCGAGCTTCCGGATTTCGTGGAATACGCGAACACGGACGAAGATGCAGAGCTCACCTACAGCTGGAAGCAGGATAACGGTGACGGCTCATATTCCGAGCTCACTGATATGCCTGTACACTGCGGAAAGTATCAGCTGACGGTAACGATACAGGAGACACGGAATTTCACAGAGGAGTCGATCGACGTTCCGGTTGAGATAACTCCGCTGCACGTCAAGGTTACTGTCGCTGACGAAGCGATAACATACGGCGAGAGCTTCCCTGACGAAGTAAAACTCAGCTACACGGGACTTGCCGCGGCTGATGAGGGACTCTTCCCGGAAGTGACCGCAGTTGAAGCACCGGCAGAAGGTGTCCCCGCGGCTGGGAAATACGAGCTGAACGGTGTGCTCCCAGAGAGCGGCGATTACATATTTGAGGCAGTTCCCGGTACTCTCACTGTAAATAAAAAGCAGATAAAGGCATATCCCGGGAAGCTCACAGTCGTATACGGCGACAAGCTGCCGGAGGAGATCACTGTCGATTATGAGGATATGACCGAGCCGGAAGCGGCTGAGCTGCCGGAAGCAATGAGCTTTTCCACAGAATATGAGCAGTATTCGCCTGTCGGCACATACACTTTTGAGCTCGATCTGCCTGAGCTTATGAACTACGAGATAGTTTCCGAACCGGCTTCGTTCATAGTTGAGCAGCGAGAGCTATCCGTTGAATGGAGCAGTGAGCGCAGCTTCCGCTATGACGGGACGGAAAAGCAGATAGTACCCGAAATAACCGGACTTGTCGGCGATGATACGGCTTCGGCTGTAGTCAGCGGCGGCTCTGCCGTGAATGCCGGAGAATATGCGGCGTTCATCGAGTCCATATCAAATGCGAATTATTACATCAATGAGGAGCAGATCAGCTGCAAATGGGAGATAACAAAGGCAGAGCTTCTCGTTTATCCCGTTGACAAGACCATAACCTACGGCGATGAGACAGGCGAGGTCGGACTTGCGGCAGAAGGTCTGCTCGGGGACGATACTATCGCTGTTCTCGGCGGCGAGATCAGCATTGTTTCAGACTATGTCACACGCGGAGCTGTCGGTACATACCGCCTGATCTGTTCTGATGACCTCACAGCCGAGAATTATGAGCTGTTCTACAAGGAAGGCGTTCTCACGGTCGAGCCGAAGGAGCTTGAGCTCATATGGGGCGAGGACGATTCATTCGTGTGGGACGGCTCGGAAAAGACCGTTACTGCGACTCTTGAAGGCGTGCTTGAGGGCGACGATGTTGTGATCGAATACTCCGGAAACACAGCTGAGAATGTCGGCGATCACACTGCGGAGGCGACGATAAGCGGCGAAGATAAGGACAATTACAAGTACGAAAACGAATACAGGCTCGACTGGAGCATCACAAAGGCTGAGCTTGTCTATACTGCTCCCGAGGGCACTGAGCTCGTCTATAACGGTGAGTTGCAGGAGCTCGTGAGCGGCGGAGCGGTTACCGGCGGTACTATCTTCTACAGCACTGACGGTGAGAAGTTTTCCGCATCTGTCCCAGCCGCTCTCGATGCCGGAGAATACATAGTTTACTACCGCATAGAAGCTGACGATACTCATACTGGCTTCGCGAGCGGAATGGTGAATGCGTCTGTTGCTCCGCGTGATGTTGAACACGAAAGTGATAAGCTCATATATACCATTCTCCATGACGGATATGATGATACGCTCCCGGTAGTTCGTGTAAGCTTTGACGGTGCAGAGCTCGCCGAGGGGACGGATTATGAGTATATCGCCGTAAACGACTATATGCCCGGCTACGGTTCGCTTTTGATCAGCTTCAAGGGCAACTATACCGGTGCTGTTTTGGATACCTACAGCGTTCGGGCTCGTACAACGACTACCACCACAACAACGACTACAACTACAACCACCACCACAACAACATCGACTACAACTTCCACAACTACCTCTTCCACGACGACTACGACTACTACAACAACCACTTCTACAACTACGACGACTGCAACATCCACAACAGAGACAACTATGACCACTTATTTCACTGAAACTACGACCGTATCTACAACTACAACATCAGCAGCAACAACTGAAACTGCCACATCCGAGCCTGAGACTACTACGGAATCAACGACAACTACAACCACGACCGGATTTTACACGACTTCGACTGCGGAGTCAACTACCACTGCCGACATCTCCACGACCACAACAACATATTTCACTGAGACTACTACAGAGTCAACGACCACTACAGAATCTACCACAACAACTACGGAAACATCGACAACTACTGAATCTACAATAACGACTACAGAAACGTCGACTACTACAGAATCTGCAACAACGACTACAGAGTCGTCGACTACTACAACTGAATACATTACTACGACTACAGAAATGTCGACCACTACAGAATCTACCACGACAACTACAGAGACATCAACTACTACTGAATCTGCAACAACAACTACAGAGACATCAACCACTACTGAATCCACCACAACGACTACAGAAACATCGAACACTACAGAATCTACCACGACAACTACAGAGACAACAACTACTACAACTGAATACATTACTACGATTACAGAGTCATCGACTACTACTGAATCTACCACGACAACTACAGAAACGTCGACCACTACTGAATCTACAACAACGACTACGGAAACGTCGACTACTACAGAATCCACCACAACAACTACAGAGACATCAACTACTACAACTGAATACATTACTACGACTACAGAAACATCGACTACTACAGAATCCACTACAACGACTACGGAAACATCGACCACTACTGAATCTACCACGACAACTACGGAAACAACAACTACGACTGAATACATTACTACGACTACAGAAACATCGACTACTACAGAATCCACTACAACGACTACAGAGACATCGACCACTACAGAATCTACCACAACGACTACGGAAACATCGACTACTACAGAATCTACCACGACTACTACAGAATCTACCACGACTACTACAGAATCTACCGCGACAACTACTGAATCTGCAACAACAACTACAGAAACATCGACCACTACAGAATCTACCACAACGACTACGGAAACATCGACTACTACTGAATCCACCACAACAACTACGGAAACATCGACCACTACAGAATCTACCACAACAACTACGGAAACGTCGACAACTACAGAATCCACCACGACAACTACGGAAACATCGACAACTACTGAATCTGCAACAACAACTACGGAAACGTCGACCACTACTGAATCTGCAACAACAACTACGGAAACATCGACAACTGCGGAATCCACTACAACAACTACTGAAACAACGACCACCACAGAGACTACTACTGCAACGACCACAACCGAGCCTGCTGAGACGAAAATGCTCGGCGATGCAAACGAGGACGGAAAGGTAGATGCAAAGGACGCTTCGACGGTGCTTGTTCTCTACGCTTTGTACTCGACAGGCGGCGACCCGTCACTCACTCCCGAGCAGTTTGCTGCAGACGATGTGAACGGCGACGGTCAGATTAATTCCAAGGACGCATCGCTCATTCTTGCTTATTACACTTACCTTTCAACAGGCGGAGCGCTTGACATCAAGGATTTCCTCGCACAATAATACCAACAGCGGCAGTCCGGTCATTCCCGGGCTGCCGTTTTGCGCTTTCTGTGAGTTTTTAGGTGAAGAAGTTCACGTAGAGCTCTGCTATGTGAAACAGTTGAGCTTGCAGTTTTACAAGATTGACTTCCTTGCGCTCAGATGCTAAAATGTTATCTGGAGCACAAGTTATTATACGGTCGGCTCTGAATTTTTTTGTTTTTTGCAACCTGTACTGTTCCGATGGGTAGTTTATGTACAGAAGCTTCTCAAATCAAACGAAAGGAGGTGCAGCATGGAGGACGAGAGAATAATCGGGCTTTTCATCGCGCGAAACGAGGATGCTGTTTCCGAGGCACAGCAGAAATACAGCCGCTACTGCGGAAGTATCGCCGCGAATATCCTCGGCAGCCGCGAGGACGCAGAGGAAGCAGTCAACGATACGTGGCTCGCTGCGTGGAATGCGATACCGCCGCATATCCCCGAGCGCCTGCAATCGTTTCTCGGCAGGCTCACGCGGAATATCAGTATGAACAAGCTGCGGAATGAAAATGCACAGAAGCGCGGATCAGGCGAAGCGAAAGTAGTGTTCGATGAGGTGAGCGAATGGCTCAGCTCCGGTCAGGACGTTGAGGACACTGTTGACGATGGCATTATCACGGATTCGCTGAACGAGTTCCTCGGGAGCATTTCTGAAACGGAACGAAATGTTTTTGTCCGCCGTTACGTCTATTTTCAGCCTGTAGCAGAAATAGCTCAGGCACACGGCTTTTCCGTGAGCAAGGTCAAGTCTATGCTGCTTCGCCTGAGGAACAGGCTGCGGAAAAAACTGGAAAAGGAGGAGCTGCTGTGAAGGCAGAAAAATTTTTGAATGCGATCGGAGGTATAGATGAAAAATACCTCGACATTGAGATACCTGACAAGATAAAGCATCACCGTCTGCGCGGCGGACTTGCAGCGATAGCTGCTGCGGCACTGCTTATTACTGTGCCGCTTCCGGCGATGACGGCGTTCGGCTCTGACGGAGCCTACAATATACTCTACAACATATCCCCGAAGATAGCGCAGGATTTCAAGCCTGTGCAGAAGTCCTGCATTGATGACGGCATAGAGATGACAGTCGTCTCCGCCAAATGCGAAGGCAGCAGAGCTGAGATATACCTTACCATGCGCGACCTGACAGGGGAGTGCGGATATGGTGACTGGGACCTCTTCGACAGTGAGCGGCTCAATGTGTGGAAGGATATGATCGGGAACTGTAGATTCGCGGATTACGACGAAGAGACGAAGACAGCGCAGTTCGTGGTCATGCTCGAAACTATGGACGGAAGCCCCATGCCGAAAAAAAAGGTGACATTCTCGGTGAGCGAGTTGCTTCTCGGCAAGAAAAAGACTGAGGGCACGATAGATGTGGATATGTCCGCTGTACCGTATGAGCCTGAGGCAGTTCACCGCGATGATATTGACGGCGGCTCTTTCTGTTATGGTGAGGCGGACTATGACAGCCTCCGCTTCCTTGTGGCTGGTGACGAACCTGTATGCCGTCCTGCGGATAATGCGGCGATAGATGCGATAGGCTATGTGGACGGAGCTCTGCATATCCTTACACGCTATGAGGACAGCTTCCACACCGACAGTCACGGCTTTATCAGACTTGTTGACAGCGACAAAAATGACGTCGTTGACGAAAGCGAGTACAAGATGTATACCTATTGGTATGACCCGGCTCACACTGATATGTGCTACGAGTACATCATACCTGTTGAGTACGAAAAGCTCGGAGATTGCACGCTCTACGGCGAATTCAGCACAGCTCTCGGCTACAGAAAAGGGAACTGGCAGGTAACGTTTCCGCTTGAATAACGAAAAACAGCACCCCGAGGGGTGCTGTTTCCGTAAGAGTGATTATTTGAAGATGTATCTCATAAAGTTATACATATGCGGCTCAACTGTAGCGTTGCCGTGGTCGCCCTGCGGGATAACGTTCCAGAGGTGTTCAACATTGTTGTTGGAGAGCGCCTTGTGGTAGCTCTCGGGGTAGTTGCCTACAACGCCGTCATTTGCTGCTGCCGAGATGAGGATGAGACGGGGCATTACGGAAGGCTTGAACTCGCTTTCCTGCTTGAGTGAGCCTTCGTGTACCATATACATATCCTGTGTCGGGAAGATCCCGGGTGCAGGACAAGCGCCGCCTACATAGCCGTAGTTAGCGGAGTCTGTGATACCTGTGTAGAGAGCCTCTCTGCCTCCGAGCGAGAAGCCGGAGATAGCTGTGTTCTCTCTGCCTGTTGCAACGGAGTAGTGCTGCTCCATATAGGGCATTACACTGTTCTTGATGTCCTCACGGATGAGGTCGTTGTGGCGCATAAATTCCTGAGAGAACATATTTCCGCCGCTGCCGCCGGTTACCATATTGAGGCTTACGATTATCATAGGCTCGCACAGACCGTCAGCGATCATATTTCCGAGCATTGTCTGCATACCCATCTGCACCATTGAATCCTCGTTTCCGCCGATGCCGTGGAGAACGTAGAACACGGGGTACTTCTTGCTTGTGCTGTAGCCGGGAGGAAGGATGACGTTCATACTCTTCTGTCCGCCGGCATCCTTGGACTGGTAGCTTACCTTTTCTACCTTGCCGTAGTCGACTCCGCCGCGCTTCTGATTGAAGCCGTTGGGAGCGCTTGTCTTCATATCGTTAGCTATGCTTGCCATAGTGAAACCGCCTGAGATGCTGCTTGATGTGGTAGTAGTTCCGGGATCATACTGTGTTGTTGAAGCGACGGTAGTAGTAGTAACTGTTCCCTGTGGGAGCTTTTTTGTCTGTCCGAGCAGGAACTTTGAAAGCAGGACGATGTCGTTGACTGCGAATGCACCGTCACTGTCAATATCAGCGACTTCCATCGAGAGTCCGGCAGAAGAGCCTGCCATATAGCCGAGCAGAGCCTTTCTTGCAGCGATGAGATCGAATGTGTCGACCACCTTGTCGCCGGTGAAATCGCCTTTTATCTTACCTGATGGACGAGGAGGATCAACAGATACGCCCTCGACTGTACCGCTTCCGGTAACGATCTTGGATGGTGTACCCTTTACAGCGGCAGTGAAGTTGTCGATATAGAAGTCAGTGAGGTCATCGGGAGCTTCAAAATAGAGCGTGAGACCTGTAGCGCCGGTCGGGATAGTGTAAGAAACGTTGGAGATGTCGGTCCACTCACCGCTCTTTGTGTTCACGAGAGCTATCTCGTCATACTTCTCCTGATTGTCGCTTGTGTACTGAAGAGTCATCTTGATGTCTGTAGCAGCGCCGCTTTTCTGCATAGCTGCCGCGCTGAAGCTGTATGACTCGCCGGGCTTGAATATGTCAGATGAGAGCGGTATGGAAGCTCCGTGCCATTTTTCGGTGCGTCCGGATACGAACATCGAGCCCGTGCCCTCGTAGTAGTTTTTGGAGTCATTTGCTACTGATGCATTGCCTCTGCCAGACCAGCCGGATGTCGTGCTGTCGAAGTCGTACTTGATGTATGAGCCGTCGGGATTTGGCTCAACAGACTTGGATTCGGTTGTTGTAGTTGTTACTACAGGCTCGTCGGAGTACTTGATGATGTTCTTCTTAACGTTAGCCTGACCGTCGCTCTCCCAGCCTTCAACGTTGAAGGCTACCTCATAGAGGTTGCCCATCTTCATACCGAGCGATTCCCAAGCCTCGAAGTGCTTGTAGATGCTGATAGTACCTGATGTACGGGGAGTTTTACGAACGCTGATGTACTGCGTGAAAGGTCCCTTGCTGTTAGTGATGTTGTAGGAGTTCATCGCATTCGTGAATACGTCATATGTACTTCCGTCGATAGTTACCTGCTTTGCGCTGCCGGAAGAGGGCACCCAGTTTTTCCAGTCCTCGATGATGTAGAACTCAACGAGGGGGTTCTCAGTCCAGCCGTAGATACAGAT
>JAFXVT010000038.1 GCA_017534835.1 Ruminococcus sp. | reverse complement strand
TATTCTCCTTTTCATTTACTCATGTTTCGGGGGATTCTCCCTCGTACAAGCATACTATAGCACAATGCATTTGAAAAATCAAGCACTGCAATGAAAATTTTGCAGAATATTTGCATTTTCCGCAAAAGTCTATAGATTTCGGACAGCAAGCTAATAGTTTCTATGTTATTTTTTGTCAAAGTAAGTTATATTTTTGTCAGGTTATACAGGGCGGAAAATCCACGTTTTTCGGCATTTGCACAGATAGTGACAAATTCACGCTTGACTTTACTTCGATTATATACTATAATGAAATAAATAATGTCGGTAATTATTGTAATACCGCTGAATAAGGAGTATAATCACAATGAAAAAGGGAATATTTGCAATTTGCATGGCGGCTGTTATGCTCACAGGCTGCGGAAGCGCTGCGGGCTCGTCCGAGAGCAGCAAGAATGGCGCCCCTGCGGCAACAGCGGCAGCTCAGCAGGAGACGGAAGCAAAAAAGGAAGAGAATACTCAAGAGACAGAATCATCGGTTTCTTTGGAAGTGGGGGAGTATCATAACTGGAATGGTATTGATATGCCGTTTCCCAAGGGATGGGAAGTTGATGATATAATTGATAGAACCGGTATGATTTGTCTGACCGGTGGTTCAGAGAGTGCTCCGGTGTATTATGGAATGGATTTCGACTTTAATGAAAAATTTCAGGATGTGTCACAAGGACACACGCTTGATGAATTGCCTGAAGAATTACTTTTTGTTATGCAGCCTTTTATGCGTCGTAAATGTAAACAAGATACAAACGGAGATTTTTCAAAAGTTGCAGTGGATTCCAGTACCGAAGTGGAGTTTTTAGGATTTCCCGCTCTTTGTCGAACAGGCACATTCAATTGTTATGGTGATATAACGATTTATTATAAAGCATATTACGCATATTTAGATTTCCCGAATTTTGGGGATGAAGGTAAGCATGTACCGTCTTTTTGGATGGCATATACGACATCAAATGATATAGATGCTCTTTACCTTATGGAAAAGGCAGCCGACCTTCCTCTCACAAAGGCAAAGCTCCACGAATAATGAGACAAAGCACCTGTTTCGGCGGGTGCTTTTTTGCTGATTTGAGCGGAAAAAACGAAAAAGCTCTTGACTTTTCATGCCCGCGGATATATAATGTATGTGTATGGCGTCGACGGGATTGACTGCTTTGGCGCGCCTTTCAGAGAGAAAGCGGCAGGTGCGAGCTTTCAGGCGCAGGGCAGGTGCTTACCCCGAGCCTCCGCGGGAAACTCCGGCGTATGTCCGCGTTAAGGACGAACGAGGAAGGGGCAGTATGCTCCTTTGAATTTGGGTGGTACCACGAGAGCCTTCGTCCCATTTGGCGGCGGGGCTTTTTATATTTTGTCCCGCAAATCATTTTATTAAAGGAGATAATATCTATGCAGTGGACAGGTCTTAATGACTTACGCGAAAAGTATCTTTCATTCTTCGAGAGCAAGAACCACACACGTATGGCGAGCGCTTCGCTCGTTCCGCAGGGAGACAAGAGCCTCCTTCTCATCAACTCAGGTATGGCTCCGCTCAAGAAATTCTTCCTCGGACAGGCTACTCCTCCCAATGTGAGAGTTACTACCTGCCAGAAGTGTATCAGAACTCCCGACATCGAGAGCGTAGGCAAGACAGCTCGCCACGGTACATATTTTGAGATGCTCGGCAACTTCTCGTTCGGCGATTACTTCAAGACCGAGGCTATCGACTGGGCTTGGGAATTCCTCACAAAGGTGCTCGAGATACCGGCAGACCGCCTCTGGATAACGATCTACGAGAGCGATGACGAGGCTGAGCAGATCTGGGAGAACAACATCGGTATCCCCCACGACAGGATAATCCGCCTCGGCAAGAAGGACAACTTCTGGGAGCACGGCTCAGGTCCCTGCGGTCCCTGCTCTGAGATACATTTCGACCGCGGAGAGGCTTACGGTCCGTTCGAGAGCTTCGAGCAGGCAAGCGACTGCGACCGCGTTATCGAGATATGGAACCTCGTATTCAGCCAGTTCGACAGCGACGGCGAGGGTCACTATGCCGAGATGAAGAACAAGAACATCGACACAGGTATGGGTCTTGAGAGACTTGCCTGTGTTATGCAGAACGTCGACAATATCTTCGAGGTCGACACTGTTCAGAATATTATGAAGCACATCTCACGCATCGCAGGCGTTGAGTACAAGAACGACCACAAGACCGACGTTTCTCTCCGTGTCATCACTGACCACATCAGAAGCACAACATTTATGGTCGGCGACGGCATTATGCCCTCCAACGAGGGACGCGGCTACGTTCTCCGCCGTCTCCTCAGAAGAGCTGCACGCCACGGCAGACTTCTCGGCATAACAAAGCCCTTCCTCTGCGAGGTATGCGACACTGTTATCAATGAGAATGCAACTGCTTATCCCGAGCTCGCCGAGAAGCGCGACTACATCAAGAAGATAATCGGCGTCGAGGAGGAGGCTTTTGCCAAGACCATCGACAAGGGCACAGAGATGCTCAACGGCTTCACCGAGGCTCTCAAAGCTGAGGGCAAGACAGTTCTCTCCGGCGACGATGCATTCAGGCTCTCCGATACATACGGCTTCCCGATAGACCTTACAGAGGAGATATGCGAGGAGAAGGGACTCACAGTTGACCGCGACCGCTTCACTGAGCTCGCAAAGGAGCAGAGAGCACGTGCGAAGGCTGACCACGCTGCAAAGGCTGGCTCTTCGTGGGCTGACAACAGCATAAAGGTAGACGCTCCCAAGACCGTATTCACCGGCTATACCGATTTCGAGGCTGAGAGCGCTGAGATACTCGCTATCTACAAGGACGGCGCTGAGGTCGATTTCGCAAACGAGGGCGACGACGTAGTCATCGTGCTCGATGTTACTCCCTTCTACGCTGAGAGCGGCGGACAGGTCGGCGATACCGGCTCGATAATCAGCGGCGAGAACATCGCTTCTGTTGCCGATACTATCAAGTCTGAGGGTCACTTCCTCCATGTTGCGACAGTCGAGCAGGGAACTCTCCGCAAGGGCGACAACGTAACTGCCGCTATCGACAGAGAGCGCAGATGGGCTATAATGCGCAACCACACGACTGCTCATCTTCTTCAGTATGCGCTCCGTCAGGTGCTTGGCGACCACGTACATCAGGCTGGTCAGCTCGTAAATGAGAACGCCTGCCGCTTCGACTTCAACCACTTCTCCGCAATGACTGCCGAGGAGATAACAAAGGTCGAGGAGCTCGTCAATGCCGAGATAATGAAGGCTGTACCCGTAACGATGCAGGAGCTCCCTATCGAGGAGGCTAAGAAGCTCGGTGCAATGGCTCTCTTCGGCGAGAAGTACGGCGACACTGTAAGAGTAGTAACTGCTGACAGCTCTATCGAATTCTGCGGCGGTACTCACATTTCTAATACATCACAGATAGGACTCTTCAAGATAGTTTCCGAGAGCTCTGTCGCAGCCGGCGTAAGACGTATCGAGGCTGTAACAGGTATGGGCGTGATGGCTCTGCTCAACGAATTCAAGGACACTATCGCACGCTCTGCAAAGGCTCTCAAGCTCGCAAATGTGAGCGAGCTCCCCGAGAAGTGCGCTGCTGTTGCTGCCGAGCTCAAGGACAAGGACAAGAAGCTCGAGAGCCTCAACCAGCAGATAGCAAACGCAAAGACAGCTTCTCTCTTCGACAATGCAAAGGAAGTCGGCGGCGTGAAGCTCGTTTCCGCAAGACTTGACGGCACAGCTCCCGACGCGCTCCGCAAGCTCGGCGACAGCGTAAAGGACAAGAACGAGCCTGTTATCGCACTTTTCGCAGGCACAGTCGGTGAGAAGGGCACATTCTACTGCGTATGCACCAAAGAAGCAGTTGCAAAGGGCGGAAATGCAGGCACTATCGTCCGCGAGATAGCCGCTGTTACAGGCGGAAAGGGCGGCGGAAAGCCCGACGGCGCAATGGCTGGTGCAGGCGATATTGCCAAGATAGATGAGGCTCTTGCACAGTTCGAGAGCGTGGTATCTAATATCATCAAGTAAAGGAGAATGACTATGGACTGCTTATTCTGCAAGATAATCGACGGCGAGATACCGAGCACAAAGGTGTACGAGGACGAGTACGTTTACAGCTTCAAGGACATCGCTCCGATAGCTCCCGTACACTACCTCATAATCCCGAAGGCTCACATCGCGAGCGCAAACGAGATAACAGAGGAGAATTCCTCTCTCGTTGCGAAGGTATTCGAGGCTGCTGCAAAGATAGCTAAGGATGAGGGTATCGAGAGCTACCGTATCATCAACAACTGCGGCGACGATGCCGGACAGACCGTAAAGCATATGCATTTCCATATGCTCGCAGGCGTAAAAATGGGCTGGGGACCTGAGTCACTCGGCAAGACCGAATAAGGAGAGCAGAAATGGCTGAGACCTACAGGATGACGATAGCAGGGCTCGAGCGCGAGCTCCCGCTGTGTCCGCTGAGCGATAAGCTCGACATCGCAGCATTCGTTATGTTCTCGGACGTTGAGATAACTGTCGCTTCCGCAGAGGCGCTTCTGAAGAAGTGTCCGGAATTTGACGTTATACTCACGGCAGAATCGAAGGGGATACCGCTCGGCTACGAAATGGCGCGTCAGAGCGGCAAGCCCTATGTCGTTGCGAGAAAGTCCGTGAAGCTGTATATGAACGACCCTATCGCTGTGAAGGTGAAGTCGATAACGACTGCGGCTGAGCAGACGCTTTATCTTGCTGCGGACAAGGCTGAGATGCTGAGAGGAAAGCGTGTGCTGATAGCGGACGACGTGATAAGCACGGGCGAGTCGCTTACCGCACTTGAGAAGCTTGTAGAGGCTGCCGGCGGAGGGATAGCCGCTAAGACGGCTGTGCTCGCAGAGGGCGAAGCCGCCGACAGATCAGACATAGTTTTCCTCGAAAAGCTGCCACTTTTCTTTAAATAATACATATGAAGCGGAAAACTATCGGTGCGGCAGCAGCATATTTGTCGGGCACGTTTTTCGCTTCGTTTTTTATGGAGCCGGAATGTGTGCTGTTTACTCTGGCGTTCGCAGCGGCGGCTGTATTCTACGGCAGGCGGAAGAGCTTTTCCGCCGGCGACTTTGCGCTGACAGCCGGCTCGTTCGTCTTATCAGTGCTGATGAGCTTTGCGTATACCGCATTCGTGTTCAGTCCGGCACTTGCTTTCGACGGTCAGACAGCCTCTTTTGAGGGCACCGTCACCGACTGTGTGAGCTGTCAGGGCGGAAACGTGCTCTACACGCTCAGCGGCAGGATAAACGGCGATACGCGCGCAAAGCTGACGTATTACACGGCTGATACCGGCGCTGACCTCGGCGACGTGATAAGGTTCGGCGAATGTCACCTTTCCGTGCCGCACGACAATTATCTTTTCAGGGCAGAGACAGCCTACAAAGCCCGTCATATCCAGCTTATCGCGACCTCCGCGAAGGAGCGCGAGATATTGCACAATGACCGCTTTATGCTCCGGCGGACGCTCCGTGACATCCGTGAGAGCCTGACCGCGAGCCTGCGCGCAGAAACGGGAAACGACTGCGGAAGCTTCCTTGCAGGTATGATATTCGGCGAAAAACAGAACCTCGACGACAATTCGAGGACAGTGCTTTACAGGACAGGCATTGGTCACGTCCTCGCGGTCTCGGGTCTGCACGTGTCGATAATTTCGGCATTGCTGATGCTCCTGCTCAGGAAAATGCACGTCAGCTACCGTATCTCATTCGCTGCCGTGAACGTTTTTATGATAGCGCTTATAATGCTCGCAAACAGTCCCGTATCGGCTGTGAGAGCGGCAGTAATGCTCGATATTATGTACTCCGCACGGCTGTTTCTGCGACAGAACGACTCGCTGAATTCGCTTTCGGCGGCGGTGCTGATAATATGCATTTCCGACCCGTACTGCGTCTACAGCGCCGGTTTCCTTCTCTCGGCAGCAGGCACGGCGGGCATAGCTGTATTTGCGCCGTATATGACGAAGAAGATGAAGGATGAGACATTGCTGCAAAAGCTCGGTATCATGCTCGTTACGGCGATATGCACCACTCTTTCGGTATTTCCGCTGTGTGTGTTCTTTTTCGATGAGACCTCGCTCATCTCGCCGTTTGCGAATATCATACTTCTGCCGCTGTGTACGTGCGCGATGGCGCTCGGACTGCTCTGGCTCGTATCATTCGGACTGATACCTGTGTCCGGCATCGCGGCAGGGCTCATAAAGCTGATCATCCGTATATCTGAAGCTGTTTCGTCAGTCGGAGCGCTCCACATCGCGGATACATCGGGAATTCTGCGGATACTGCTCATATCTGCGGCACTCTCGGTCATCATCGTTCACATCATCCGCCGCAGCAGCCGCACGACCGCGATACTGACTTCCTCCGGAATGGCACTGTTCTGCGTTATCTCGCTCGTTTCCGGGTATGCTTCGCGGAGGGCGTTTAGAGCGGCAGTTCTCGGCTCGGGCGACGATCACGCAGTAGTGGTGACTCACGGCGGATACGCGGACATCATAGATCTCAGCGGTCACTACAGCACGGCGGATCACGTGCGCAAGTACCTGCTCGTGAACGGCATAGGCTCGGCAGATATGCTGATCCTCACGAAGAATGTACAGTCGGAGTATTCCGCGTATGTGAAGGGGCTTGAGCTGTTCCCGGGGTATTTCAGCGCTGCTGCCGGTGAAACTGAGATATACTGCGGAGATGCACAGATCTTCGGAGATGGTGCGGTACACGCCGAGAGCCGTGGCTGTCTGATAGATTACGACGGCGGAGCTCTGACGGTCACGTACAGGGGCAAGGAATTGTCGCTCGTCCCCGCAGATGAAAAAGGCTCCGGACTGATGATCCACTGCTCGGAGCGGACCGGTCTTATCCCCGAGAGGGAGATACCGGCTGAAAACAAAGAAGGCTTGTTCCCGGTGACGAACGGCTATGAGATAGTTATGACCGGGAAGGAATACAAGGTAAGGAGGCTGTAATGCCGAAGACTGATATTAAAGGGCTTACAGCGGCTCTTAAAAAGGACGCTCCTGCCCGGATATACTACATTTTCGGGGCAGACGTGTCAGGTGTCGAAAAGGCGACATCGCTCGTCATCAAGGCTGCCGTCGGAGAGAACGCCGACCTCGCTCTCACGAAGCTCAACGGCAGAGAGCTCGATATTTCGGCGTTTTACGATACGCTACAGACAGCGCCGATGATGTCGGAATACAACTGCGTCCTCGTCAACGATTACAACTGCGAGAAGCCGTATGAGGATATGCGCGGCAGGAATCCGGAAACGGTGAACAAGGCGCTCCTTGAAGCGCTCAAGGAGATACCGGACTACACCGTTGTCATTTTCAACGTCACCGGATTCGAGGTCAAGGTCCGCCGCGATTTCAAGTCCGGAACGAATATCATCACCGACAAGAACAAAATGCTCGCCGATCTCGCTGCCAAAAACGGCGTCTGCTGTGAGGCTGAGCTGAAAAACTCGGTCGAGCTCTCGAAGATGATAGCGGACAAGGTGCGCGCACGTGGCGGAATGATAGGTCTCGGGACAGCGCAGGAGCTCGCGGAGATGTGTCTCTGCGACGAGCTCACTATCAGCAACGAGATAGACAAGCTCTGCGCATATGCCGGCTCAGACGAGATAACACGCGAAATGCTCGCAGACCTCGTTCACGAGCAGAACGATACGACTATATTCACACTCGCGAATGCCGTTGCAGCAAGAAATGCACACGCGGCTCTGCAAGCGGTGGCTCAGCTGAATATCGACAACGAGAACAGGGGAGCGGCTCTGTACGCGCTCGCAGGAGTTTTCCTCGATATGTACCGCGCTGAGTGCGGCAAGGCAACGAACCTCGGCTTCGAGAAGACTGCGGAGGATTTCGGCTACGGCAAGCGTACATTTGTGATGAAGAACGCTTACCGCGACTCGGGAAGATTCGGTATCGAGCGTCTGCGCGCGTGTATAGTGATACTCCGCGATACGGCGATGAAGCTCAATTCTTCGCCTGTTGATCCGCGGATCGCGATAGAGCAGGCGATAGTCCGTATGCTCACGCTCGACAAGTCCGGGAGGAAGAAATGATAAAGATAAACGAGGCTATAATCGTCGAGGGCAAGTACGATAAGATAAAGCTGTGCTCGATCGTCGACGCTGTGATAATCGTGACCGGCGGCTTCGGTATTTTCAAGGACGCCGAAAAGCTCGAGCTGATACGCTATTACGCGGAAAAGACCGGCGTTATCATCCTCACCGACTCTGACAGCGCCGGACGCCGTATCCGCGGCTATATCAAGGGCGCGATAAAGAACGGCACGGTAAGGAACGTGTATATCCCCGATGTTTTCGGCAAGGAAAAGCGCAAGGTGAAGCCGTCTGCCGAGGGCAAGCTCGGGGTCGAGGGGATAGACGGCGCGACGCTTCTTGCTGCCTTTGAGAAGGCGGGCATCACCGCTGCCGAGCGCTCGGCACCGCCCGATATAACAAAGCTGACGCTTTACGAGCTCGGACTCAGCGGCGGCAGCAACAGCAGTGAGCTCCGCAGGCGGCTGCAAAAAAGTCTCGGACTTCCCTCGCTGCTCTCCGCGAGCGCTCTCACAGAGGTGCTAAACACGATGATGACGGCGGCGGAGCTTGAAGAGAAGGTCGCAATGCTGAGGGAGGAAGACAATGGAATATAGCAGCCTTCTGTTCATCTATGTCTTTTTCCCGGTCTCGCTCGGGATATTTTACGTCACGCCGAAAAAGCTGCGCGAGTCTGTGCTGCTTCTGCTGAGCGCGGTATTCTGCGGACTTTTCGGTCTGCGCTATCTCGCGTTGTTAGCAGTCTATATCCTTCTCAATTACGCTCTCGCGCTCGCGGCAGGTCATCTCCGCAGCCGGAAAAAAGCCGCTGCTTACTTCCCGTTCGCCGCTGGTGTGACCTTCGATATATTCGCACTTTTCGCATTCAGAACGGAGCATTTTTCGTGGCTCTACAGCGCACTCGGACTGCACAGAGGCTTCTTCGCGGTCGGTATATCGCTGTTCACGCTGTCGGCGCTCGGCTACCTCGTCGATGTCTATGACGGGCGTATCAAGGCGGAGAAGAATATCGTCCGCTATTCGCTGTTCATTATGATGTTCCCGCGCCTGCTGATGGGACCTGTTCTGCGGTATGACGCCTTCACGCGCATTATGGACAAACGCCGGACAGGCTCACAAGAGCTCGGCACGGGTCTTACGCTTTTCATAAAGGGACTTGCAAAAAAGGTTCTCGCTGCGGACACTCTCTACGCCCTCTATTCGGCGGTCCATACGGTCGACAAGGGCAGTCTTTCGGCAGTTTCGGCTTGGCTCGGAGCGGTATCGTACATACTCTGTCTGTACTTCTCGCTCTCGGGCGTGGCTGATATGGGAGCCGGTATCGCAAGCTGCTTCGGCTTCCGTTTCCCTCAGAGCTTCAGCTACCCGATGTTCAGCACCCGTATCCGGTTTTTCGCCGCAAAATGGCATACACAGGTCATTCACTGGTTCCGCAGCTACATCACGAAGCCGTTCGCGTCACACATCAAAAGTCAGCTCATTCGCAAGCTCATCTTCATCGGTGCGTGGACTATAGCCGGCTTCTGGTACGGCTTCAGTGCCGGCGGAGCAGTCTTCGGAGCGCTTATGGGCACGGCGATAGTGGTCGAGAACCGGCTCCGCAAATCGAAGATGCTCAAGGCTACAGGCATCATCTACACCCTCATCATCGTGACTGTGCTCTCGGTATTTCTCGCGGAGGGCAGCCTTGCAGGGAGTATGCGGTATCTGTTCGCGATGATAGGCGGCAACCGCCTCCTCACCGACAGTATGACGCTGTATCTGCTGCGCTCGTATCTGGTGGTGCTGCTCATTTCGATGTACGCCTCGACTGACCTGTTCAGGAATATGCTCGTGCGCTCGCGAAGGAGAGTGCTGAGGCGGATATTCTCGGCGGTAACTCCTGCCGTGATGCTGGTGCTGCTCGCACTCTGCACGGCTCTCATCTCCGCTGACGGAAGCTCCGCAGTACAGCTTCTTAGGCTATAGGAGGCAATATGAAGGGAATAAAGAACAAGCTCACTGCTGTTGCAGTTCTCACGTTCATAGTCTTTTTCGGAGCGGCATCTGCCGCAGGAGCGCTCTTCCCCGATGAGGGCGAGGATACGGTTATTCCGGAGATAACGTGGGATAATATATCTGACGGCACGCTCGGAAGACGGCTCACGGAGGGCATCGCCGAGAGGTTCGCATTCCGCGAAACGTGGGTCTCAGCCGGCTCGCGTATTGACTCAGGCATAAGCGGCAATATAGTCGGCGGAGTCTACATCTCGCCGGAGCGTCTTATCGCTGCCGATGTCGCACAGCGTCCGGACACGGCAGATTGTGCGGCTGCGGTAAACGAGTTTGCGGAGAACTATGACGGAATCGTCTATTTTGCGGCAGTTCCGACATCTGCCGGAGTTTACGGCGATATGCTCCCGTCGCCCCTCGACCGTGTGACCGAGAAGCAGCAGACCGACCGCCTGTATGAGCAGCTCAGCAGCGACATCAGGCGTGTTGACGCATACAATCTTATGAAGATGCTCAGCGATGACCGGATATACCTCCGAAGCGACAGCAAATGGACGATGTACGGTGCATACTGCCTGTACAGGACGGTCATTCAGAAGCTCGGATTTCAGCCGGTCTCATTCGACAAATACACAGTCCGCCACGTAACGGACGAATACCGCGGCGACCTCTACAGCCGCACTCTCTATATGAAAAACGAGCCCGATATACTCGACATCTACGAGTATCAGGACGGTGCATCAGTCACCGCCTGCACCGGCTTCGGCAACGACGGCTCGGAGCACGAATGCTCGCTCTACGACATCAGCGCTGTCGGCTCGGAGGATATGTACAGGCTGTATCTCGGCGAGCGGCTGCCGCTTATGAAGATAAGCACGGACGTCAACAACGACCGCCGCCTTCTGCTCATCGGCAGCGAATGTGCAGCCGGATTCGTGCCGTTCCTCACTCAGCATTACAGCGAGATAGCGGTAATACTTCCCGAATACGCGGACAGACCGCTTGACAGCTACATCGACCCCGACGACTACGAACAGACTCTCTTCCTGTTCGGCATAGACGCGGTAAAAAAGGAAAATCTCAATTTAACAGAAACGAGGTAAAGATATGAAAGCATTGATAACAGGCGCAACATCAGGCATTGGCAGGAGTATGGCAAGAAAGCTCAGCGCGCGCGGCTGGGAGCTCATACTCACAGGCAGGAACGAGGCTGCCCTTGAGCAGCTCAGGGACGAGCTCGGCAATACCGAGATCATAACCGCTGACCTCTCGAAGCGCGAGGACGTTTTCAAGGTCTATGAGTTCAGCAGGGACAAGAATGTCGATATGCTCGTCAACAACGCCGGATACGGTATCTTTGGCAGATTCGACCACACCGACCTCGAGGACGAGCTCGATATGATAGGCGTGAACATCATAGCTGTCCACATTCTCACGAAGCTCTTCCTGCGCGATTTCAAGGAGCGTGACCGCGGTATCATACTCAACGTTGCTTCCTCGGCAGGCTTTATGACAGGACCGCTCCTCTCTTCCTACTACGCATCGAAGAACTACGTTGTAAGGCTCAGCCTCGCGATAGCAGAGGAGCTCCGCCGCGACAGGTCGAACGTCAGCATAACCGTCCTCTGTCCCGGACCCGTCGATACCAACTTCAATGACCGCGCCGGAGTCAGCTTCAGCGTAAAGCCGATAACTCCCGACTATGCGGCAGAATATGCCCTCAGAAAGGCATTCGGCAGACAGCTCATCGCCATTCCGGGACTCGCCGTAAGAGCAGGTGTTTTCGCTTCACGCTTCGCACCGCATAAGCTCCTCTCAGCGGTAGTTTACGGCATACAGCACAGCAAAAAGACTGCCGACGGCAGCGGAAAGGCTGTAACTGATGAGGGATAAGAGCTACAGAGTAGCCCTCGGCGGCATAATCTCTGCTCTGTGCCTTGTCACGATGTTCCTTGCAGGAATAATCTCGGCGCTCTACCTCGTGCTTCCACTCATCGCAGGAGTGCTGCTCCTGATAATCGTTGAGGAGGTAAGCATAAGCTGGGCGCTGCTGACCTACATATCGGTCAGCCTGCTGTCAATATTCATCACAGCCGACAAGGAAGCGGCTCTGATATTCATAATGCTTTTCGGACACTATCCGATACTTCGTTTCTATCTGCAAAAGATACGCTTCAGACCGCTGCGATTCCTTCTGAAGCAGAGCGTTTTCAACGCCTGTGCGCTCGGCTTCTTCTACATTACGGTCTATGTTTTCGGTATCAAGCAGATGATAGAGGATATGAACGATTTCGGCAGATACGGGAGCTATGTGCTGCTCGCGGTCTGCAATGTCATATTTGTACTTTACGATTTCAACCTTGATACAGTGTACAAGGTCTATATCAAGCGCATAATGCCGCGATTCAAGAAAAAGCGGTGAGCCGCAGAGGAGGGGAGCACGATGAAAAATATAACTATCGGCATCACAGCGCACGTCGATTCCGGCAAGACAACGCTCGCAGAGGCTATGCTTTTCCTGACGGGCAGTATACGCAAAGCCGGCAGAGTCGACAGCGGAAGCTCCTTCCTTGATACGGACCGCATCGAGCGTGACCGCGGTATCACCATATTCGCAAGTCAGGCGGAGATGACCGCCGGTGATACGCATATCACACTCGTCGATACTCCCGGACACGTTGATTTCTCCGCCGAGACCGAGCGTACAATGCGTGTTATGGACTACGCAGTGCTCGTTATCAGCGGTACGGACGGCGTTCAGAGCCACACCTCGACGCTCTGGAAGCTGCTGCGGAAATACGAGGTGCCGGTGTTCATCTTCGTGAATAAAATGGACCTCATCGGTGCTGACAGGGCTGCGATAATGGACAAGCTCCGCCGGCAGCTTTCGGGCGCGTGTGCCGATCTCAGCTATGACGCGGACATCGCTGAGAATGCGGCTGCCTGTGACGAGCAGCTTATGGAGCTCTACCTCGAAAGCGGAGCTCTGACTGACGAGCAGATAGCCGCAGCTGTCAGCGAGCGCCGCGTGATACCGTGCTTTTTTGGTTCAGCTCTGAAAATGGAGGGCGTGGAGCAGCTCATTTCCGCGCTCGACCGCTTCACCTCCGAGCCGGAGCATAATTCCGCATTCGGTGCGAGGGTATACAAAATATCATACGACAGCAAGGGCACTCGCCTGACACATCTCAAGGTTATGGGCGGAAGGCTCAATGTCCGCGACGAGCTCACATACACAGGTCCGGACGGCAGCGACTTACGGGAAAGGTGAGCTCTGTCCGCTTCTACTCGGGCGAGCGTTTCCGTACCGCCGACTTCGCCGAAGCCGGAACAGTATGCGCTGTGACCGGACTTGACGGCACTTATGCAGGACAGGGTATCGGCAGTATCAGAAACTCAGACAGAGCCGTTCTCGAACCGGTAATGACCTATCGTGTCGGCTTTCCGCCCGAGAAGAACGCATACGATGTTCTGCGTGATATGCGACGCCTTGAGGACGAGGATCCGCAGCTCCACATCGTATGGAACGAGCAGCTTCGCGAGATACATATCCAGCTTATGGGAGCGGTACAGCTCGAAGTTCTCGGCAGCATCGCGGAGGACAGATTCGGCTATCCTGTCACCTTTGACAGCGGCGTAGTCGCATACAAGGAGACCATTTCCGCGCCGGTAGAAGGCGTCGGACACTACGAGCCGCTCCGCCACTACGCCGAGGTACACCTGCTTATGGAGCCGCTTCCGCAGGGCAGCGGTATCGTTCTTGGAACGAGCTGCTCCGAGGATAAGCTCGACCGCAACTGGCAGCGCCTTATACTCACCCACCTCGAGGAAAAAACTCACATCGGCGTGCTGACCGGCTCGCCGATAACCGATATGAAAATAACCCTCGCAGCCGGAAAAGCTCACCTCAAGCACACCGAGGGCGGCGACTTCCGGCAGGCGACATACAGGGCAGTCCGTCAGGGACTTCGCTCCGCACAGAGCGTGCTGCTCGAGCCGTATTACGATTACGAGCTTGAAGTCCCGTCCGAATTCGTGGGACGCGCTATCTCGGACTTGCAGCGTATGTCCGCGGAATTCTCCGCACCCGAGACCGTCGGCGAGATGTCGGTCATCACGGGCAGCGCCCCCGTTTCCGAGCTTGGCGGCTATCAGTCCGATGTTGTAGGCTATACTCGCGGAAAGGGCAGGCTTTCGTGCGTAAACAGCGGCTATCGTCCGTGCCACAATGCTGAGGAGGTCATCGCCGCGATAGGCTACGACTGCGACAACGACCTCGAAAACAGCGCTGATTCCGTATTTTGCAGCCACGGAGCAGGCTTCATCGTGAAATGGGACGAGGTGCCGGAGAAGATGCATCTGCCGTCCTGCTTTGCGGAGGAGACAGACAGCTCCGAGAGCGGAAAGCAGGAGCGTGTACGCCGGTTCTACGAGCGAGCCGCGACCGACGAGGAGCTTATGGAGATTTTCGAGCGCACCTACGGCAAGATAGACCGTGACCCTCGCCGTGCATTCAAGCGCACAAGAGTCGAGAGCGACTACAGCAAGCCCGTAAAGCTGCCGGACTACGAGGGACCGGAATACCTTCTCGTTGACGGCTACAACATCATATATGCGTGGGAGGACCTCCGCAGAATAGCCGACAACAACCTCGACGCGGCACGTGCTGAGCTCGTGAAGATAATGTGCAATTATCAGGGCTACGCCGGCTGCGAGGTGATACTTGTATTTGACGCATACAAGGTAAAGGGACGTCACCGCGACGTTGAGCGCTATTACAACATCAACATCGTCTACACGAAGGAAAAGGAGACCGCCGACAGCTACATCGAGCGTGTCAGCCGCGAGCTTTCGGTCAGGCACCGCGTAAAGGTCGCAACGAGCGACGGTCCGGAGCAGCTGATAATCTTCGGCAACGGCGCGATGCGTATACCGGCAGCGGAGCTGCTCGACCGCGTGAGAGAAGCCGACCGCGCGATACGCGAATACATCGGGAAATGACAAAAGACCTCACAGGGCGCGTACCTGTGGGGTCTTGCCTTTTTTAGATAAAGGTGTCCGTTTCTCACGTTATTTGAAAAAGCTGTAACCTTTTTGGTGCGGCAATGGTATTACTAATAACAGCCCCGGATCACAGGGGACGAGATCAGAAAAGCTTTTTAGGAGGAATCTATTATGGCATTGGCATCAGAAAAACAGTATAACAAGTTTGTTAAAAAGCTTCAAGAAAACGGATTTTTGACAAATATTTTGTATAAAAACGAGATCAAGTTTTGTGACGATATGGATCAGGCAACTAAAAATGCACAGGACTTCATGAGAACGATCGATATGATCAGGAGAAAGTCACAATTTCCGAAAGTTACTATAAATAACCTCAAGAAACTTTCTGAATGTAAAGAAGAAGATCTTGATTCTTTTGAGCTGGCTCCTGGGATTAGAAATGAATTAAGTGGTCTATCTAAGGAGCAAATGGAAGACTATGACAAAGCCCTTGACAGGTTGATCAAGAAGATAGATCCTAAAGATCCTACCAAGCCTGTTATAACATTCAAAAATGATATGGGTAAAGAAGATCCTTTCTGGTTTAATTGGGGAAATGAACCAATAAATGAAAAAGACCTTGAAGATATGGAGAAAAGGGTTGAGGAGCTCAAGAAAAAGGGTGTAGATGTCAATGAGATAGCTGACGGTGACCTATATGATGATTATCTGAGGTCGAGTGATGGACCGAAGAATAAAAAAGCACCGCTTAATATCCTGAATAACGTGGAACACCCCGAAGGAAAGCGATGGATACTCAAAAATGCTCCCGAAGTTGAGGTCAAGAAATCAGTAAACGCCTTCCTCGACCACGTTGAAAAGCTTGTAAAGGATAAGGGCGTGGAGCACTGGGCTGATATTGATGATAAGCAGAAACTTGCAAATTGGGCGTATAGCTTCAAGATGCCTGTATATGCTCAGATTGAGGAGAAGAACGGACTGATAGAATTCTCTGAAAAGCTCGATAACATGGATCGCGACAAAGCAGCAAACTATGACAAAATGATGTTTGAAAAGGCAAAGAAATTCTATGCTGATCCTGCTAATAAGGAAGCGATAAATTTTGTTCACGATGAAGTCAAATACTTAAAGGAAGGCAGCAGTCAGCAGGCGCTCCAGTACACTAAAGAAAAGATTGACAGAATACCTGCTGAGAAGATCGCTAAGATCAATGAATATAAGCATATGCTGTTCCAGATGAAGCAGAACTACAAAACGGCGATGCATGAGAAACAGCTAAAGCTTGGCGACGACAAAAACCCCGAGTGGGTAGACGAATTCGAGAAAGGGGATAACCTCACCGCAGACCGTATCAACGAACGCGAGCAGAAAGCTCTCGATACCTGCTATGATATGCTGAAAAACTCGATGTCCTCAAAGTGGAATTCGAGCGAATACAAGAAGATAATGTCTGATGTTGACAAAGCCAAGAAGATCCTGCAGAACAAGGAGCTCAGCCCGGAGGAAATGCAGAAGCAGTACAAAGCTGCTGTCGGCGGCATAATCGGCGATATCGGAGCTTACTATGCGCACAAGGCTGTCAAGGGCGAGACTGATTTCAGCACCGAGCACAAGTACAAGGTGCTCTACCGCGTAGAGAAGCTTATGAAGTCGCGCTATGACGGAATGGACGAAAAGCAGGATGCCTTTGAAGCAGATTTCAATGTAGGCGGTGCTTTCTCTATCAACGATGATGATATCGCAGATGATGTTATAGGCGATGAATACGCAAAGCAGGCTACTCAGAGTAAGGTCAAGCAGCTTGTCAGGAAGAAGGAGCAGATCATCGAGGGCAAAAAGAACGCTGATGAGAAGAAGGTCGAGAGACGCCATTCTATCGGCTCTCCCTCTGAGCTCCGCAATAATAAGCCGGCTGACGAAATACAGAGAAGAAACACGATCGCGGGAAACAAAGGCACGTCCAAGATATAAGGCACTGAATAACAAAAAGACCGCAGGCTGTAGATCAGCTGCGGTCTTTCGCTTGTTTAGTAAAAATATCGCGCCTCACCGGGAAGTGAAGCGCGAAGCTGTCTGCGGCGGCTTGCCGCTGGCGTCCCAAAGAGGAGTCGAACCTCCGGCCTACTGCTTAGGAGGCAGTCGCTCTATCCTACTGAGCTATTGGGACATCTTTTATATTCTACCACATTTTCAAAAGATTTGCAACTGTATGCGATATATTTTATATATTTAACGTAATTTGACTGCAAAAACATATTGCGTAAACAAATGTACAGTGAAGGTGTGCGTTCAGGCTGTTTCGCTGCTTACCGGATATGTACCGGAAGTTTACGGCTCGGCAGCTGCAATTTACATTAAGGAAATCGCACAGCTGCCGCCGGCGTGGTCACGGTGTAGAATTACCGAGCCTATGATTCAAGGCTCGGTAACCCGTTTTTCCGTTAAGAGGTGAAGCACAAAGGTGTTCAGACTTCCTTCTCGAAGAGGATCGTGATAGTGTGATTTACATGATCTTCGGTCATTGTTTTGACCTCGTAGCCCTTGTTCACGTAATCAGATATGACCTGATCGACCTCGGGATATGATAAGATCTTGAGATGGCTGGGGACTGTCTGCTTCTGGTAATAGGTCTCGATCGTGATAAGTTTCATTTCCTTCATAGCGGAAATACCTCCTTTTTTTAATATTGTAACATATTGTACAGAAAATTTCAAGAGATGAGGAGAAAAAATTTTACTTGTGAACTGCATTAACGCTGAACGAGCTGAGGTTAAATTGCTCTGACACACTGAAATCAAAATTCTTCACTGCCCCTGTTGCTATTTTATGGTTTTTGTGTTATAATTTATTATAAGTTTGTTCAGGAGTTGATACATATGGATACCACGGCAGTAAATGAAGCTGCGGATGCTGCGGCAACGACCGGTTCCGAGCAGAATGCAGCCGTTGAGACTATACAGGAGCAGGTCACGTTCGTATCTGAGCTGCTTGATAAATCCGGCGATTATCTGAGGAAATTCCTTCCGCTCGCGGTATTTGCGCTGCTCATATTCATCATCGGCTACTTCGTGATAAAGCTGATAACAAAGCTCTCGGACCGTGCGATGAAGCGCTCGAAAATAGACAGCGGAGCGAGGAATTTTCTCCTTTCGGTCATCAGGATAGCCCTGTATACCGTCGTTCTCGTAATGGCATTGTCAGTGATGAAGGTGCCTATCTCGTCGATAATCACTATCCTCGGCGCGGCAGGACTCGCCGTCAGCCTTGCGCTTCAGACCTGCCTTTCCAACCTTGCAGGCGGCTTCATCATACTCTTCTCGAAGCCGTTCGTGACAGGTGATATAATCGAGATAGACGGCACTGTCGGAACAGTCCGCGCTATAAGCATACTCTACACGAAAATAGATACATTCGACGGCAAGACAGCCTTTATCCCTAACGGAAAGGTCTCGGACGCGAAGCTGATAAACTACACGGAAAGTCCGCTCAGGCGTATCGACCTCACATTCCCGATAAGCTACACTGCCGACTTCAAAAAAGCGCAGGCACTCATCACCGAGGTCATCAGCAACGAAAAAATGGTGCAGCCCATTCCCGGACCTATCGTCCGTATGGGAAAGCACAGCGAGAGCTCGATAGATATAGATACTCTCGTCTGGGTGAAGAACAGCGACTACATCACAGCGCGCTATGACCTGCTTGAGAACGTAAAGGCTGCATTCGACGAGAACGGGATAGAGATACCGTTCAGCCAGCTCGACGTTCATATGAAATAACACGGAGACAATATGGAAAAGAAAGAACGAAAGAAGCTGAAGCTGCGCTGGTGGACAGTCATTGTCATTATCCTTGCCCTTGTACTTGCGTGGTGGTTCGGCAATTACACGATAAAGCTCAACAGGACTGCGTATATGACGGAGAAGGTGTCGAGCCGTTTCCGCATCGCGGTCATAAGCGACCTCCACTATCACAGCAGCGGTCTCGGCAGCACTGATATTCTCGAAAAGATAGGCGCTGCGGACCCTGATATGGTCTTCGTCCTCGGCGATATGTACACGACCGGAAGTCCGCAGGCGGACATAGACGGCGCAGCGGACGTGACAAAGAGCATCGCAGCCGATGGCTATCCCACGTACTTTGTCAGCGGTGAACACGACACAGATGCGGATTACCTCGCCGGACTTGAAGCCGCCGGTGTGAACGTTATGAACTACAAGAGCAGCATTCTCGACGTAAAGGGCAACAAGGTGCAGCTCATCGGCATAGACAACGCCTATTATTCGCCGACCTTCGACCTCACGAACGAATTCACGGTCGACAGGGACTGCTTCAGCATCCTTCTCGCCCATATCCCGAATTACGAGCGTTTTGCGGCATTCCGCACCGACCTCACGATATGCGCCGACACACACGGCGGAATGGTACAGCTTCCGTTCGGACTCGGACCCGTCATTTCGCCCGATACAGGTGAATGGTTCCCGAAGCTCCTCTCGGACGCTACAGTTTTCGACAAGGGCTGGTTCCAGTATCCGGGCGGAGCGATGTTCATAACATCGGGGCTCGGAGATTCACCGTATCCGGTGCGCATCAACAATCGTCCGGAGGTAGTGGTGATGGATATACTTCCCGAAAAAGAGGGTAATACTTGATGAATACAGATATTGTCATCATAGGCGGCGGAGCTTCCGGCTTTGCGGCAGCTATCGCGGCGAAGGAGACAGCTCCGGACGCAGACGTAGTTATCGCCGAGAGGCTCCCGCGTACCGGCAAAAAGCTGATCGCGACCGGCAACGGCAAGTGCAATCTCAGCAATATGTCGCTTGGCAGCCGAAACTTCCACGGAACCATAGACGCGATGGGTATCATAGCAAGAACGCCCGGCTGGTACGAGCTCTTCACGGAGAAGCTCGGAGTTGCCTGTGTTACGGGCAGCGATGGGCGCGAGGGCGGAGTCTATCCGCGCAGCAACAGCTCGGCAACGGTGCTGAATGCGATAAGGCTGAAGCTGTCAGCACTCGGTGTCAGGGAGCTCTGCGAATGTGAGATAACCGGCATAAGACCGTCAGACGGCGGTTTCGTGCTTACATATAAAGAGGGCGAGATACGCTGCCGGAGAGTGATAATCGCGGCAGGCGGCTACGCTGCGCCTTCATTCGGAACAGACGGCTCGATGCTCCGGCTTCTGAAAAATATGGGCATACGCTCTGAGAAGATATGTCCGGCAGTCGCACCGCTGAGGGTGAGCCCGGATAGGCTCCGTGGCTTGAAGGGAGTCCGCATAAAGGGCGAGATAGCGGCATTTTCTGGAAATAAGGAGCTCCGCCGCGAAAGGGGAGAGCTCCAGTTCAACGAGAACAACATCTCGGGTATCTGCGTGTTCAACCTCGCGTACCTGTTTCAGAAATACGAGGGCAGGCTTACGCTGAGAGCAGACCTCGCACCTGATATGACGGAGACTGAGCTTACGAAGTATCTGAAAAAGATACGCCGCGACCGCGCCGGAACGACCGCGGAGGAGCTTCTGAGCGGCTTTTTCGTGAGGAATCTTGCAGTATGGCTGGTGAAGAACGTGCTCGGACGTTCGCCGTCAGAGCCGATAGGGTCCGTCACAGACCGTGATATAATGTCGCTCTGCAAGAGCATAAAATCGCTTGAGCTCGCTGTCACAGGCTGTTCGCCGTGGCAGAATGCGCAGTCCACGATGGGCGGTATCCCTGCGGACTGCATAAATGACGAGCTCGGCTCGGTGAAGTACGACGGAATGTACTTCTGCGGCGAGATTCTCGACGTTGCCGGAGACTGCGGCGGTTACAATCTGCAATGGGCGTGGTCGTCGGGAACGCTGGCTGGAAAAAATGCGGCTCTGTCGCTGAAAGGCGGTAAAAAATGATAAGAGTCGGCAATATAAACGTTCCGCTGGACTTCGATCTTACGCAGCTTCCGCGCTTCTGCGAGGAAAGGCTCGGCATTCCTCCGAGCCGTCTGCACTCCGTGAAGCTGTCGAAGAAGTCGGTGGACGCGCGCAAAAAGAACGATGTGCATTTCACTATCTCGCTCGACATCTCCGCGAAGGGTGAGGCGCAGCTGCTGAAACGCCTGAAAAATGCTTCTCCGGTGGAGAGATACGTCTACGAGATACCGCAGGTCAACTCCGGGTGCAGACCTGTCATCGTCGGATTCGGACCAGCCGGTATGTTCGCGGCACTTGTCCTCGCATCTGCCGGAGCGAAGCCGGTCGTCCTCGAAAGAGGCAGCGATGTTGACACGCGCGTGAAGGCAGTCGATGAGTTCCGAACGACCGGAAAGCTCGACCCCGAATGCAATATCCAGTTCGGCGAGGGCGGCGCAGGTACATTCTCGGACGGCAAGCTCACTACCGGCATCAAGGACAAGCGTATCCGCTATGTGCTTGAAAAGCTTGTGGAGTTCGGAGCGCCGGACGAGATACTGTATATGGCGAAGCCGCACATCGGTACGGACAAGCTCCGCGGTACTGTGCGTGAGCTCCGCAGACGTGTTATCGCTCTTGGCGGAGAGGTCCGCTTCGGGGCGCGGTTCAGCGGATATGAGACAGCGGACGGTCGCATAAAAGCTGCCGTTTACACCGACGCCGGAGGCGAGCACCGTATAGAAACTGACAGCATTATCCTTGCGGCAGGTCACAGCGCACGTGACGTTTTCGAGCTGCTTTACAGCCGCGGCGAGGCTCTTTCACAGAAGAATTTCGCGGTCGGAGTCCGTATCGAGCACCTCCGCACAGACATAGACAAGGCGATGTACGGCAGCTTTGCCGGTCATCGTGCGCTGAAGGCGGCGGATTACAAGCTCGTCGTACATCTCCCGAACGGAAGGACGCTGTACACATTCTGTATGTGTCCGGGCGGCGAGGTCGTTGCAGCTTCCTCAGAGGAGGGACGGCTCGCGGTCAACGGTATGAGCTGCTTTGCGCGTGATGCAGTCAATTCCAACAGCGCTCTGCTCGTGAACGTCGGACCCGAGGACTACGGGAGCTCTCATCCGCTTGCAGGTATGTACTTCCAGCGCGGGCTCGAGGAGAAGGCTTTTATCGCCGGCGGAGGCGGCTACAGCGCACCGGTCTGCACGGTCGGTGAGCTGATGGACGAAAAGACAGCTGACGGCTTCGGAAGAGTTGAGCCGTCATACGCTCCGGCAGTGAAAAAGGCTCTTCCGGACGAATATCTGCCGCGGATAATATGCGAGTCGCTGAGGCTTGGTATACCTGAAATGGGCAGAAAAATAGCCGGATTCGACGACCGCGAGGCTGTCCTCACAGGTATCGAGAGCCGGAGCAGCTCGCCTGTCCGGATCGACAGGGGAGAGGATCTGCAATCCCTGTCCGTCAAGGGTTTGTACCCATGCGGCGAGGGCGCAGGCTACGCAGGAGGGATAGTCTCCGCAGCAGTAGACGGAATGAAGTGCGCGGAGGCTGTGATAAATAAAATGAACGGAGGCTTACTATGAAGATAAACATTATCGGCGGCGAGATGAGTCCGCGTGAGATCGACGAGTATATCGCCTACGCAGGGCGGAAATATCCCGGCAGACAGATAAGACAGCTCGATATTGTCATCGACGGCGAATTCGTTGATATAAAGACCTATTTCAAGGATATGGATTTTCAGCGAGCCTACCGTTCTGCCGACTATCTTGTGAACAATATGGACAAGCTCAATGACGCCAAGCAGAAGGAATTCTCCGAGAAGGAGCGTCACGGAGTTGGAGAGGACGAATAATGGAGCTTACTAACATCGCGACCGTGCGTGAGATACTCTCGCGCCACGGCTTCAGCTTCTCGAAGGGGCTCGGACAGAACTTCATCATCAATCCCGGGATCTGCCCTGAAATAGCCGAAAACGGCAATGCTCAGCCCGGCTGGGGGATCCTCGAGATCGGAACGGGTATCGGCGTACTGACGAAGGAGCTCGCGCTGCGTGCGGACAAGGTCTCGGCGGTGGAGATAGACACACGCCTCCTTCCGGTACTGGAGGAGACACTTGCCGGATTCGACAATATAAAGATTTACAACGAGGACGTTATGAAGGCGGATCTGCGCGGAATCATCGAACGTGACTTCGCCGGACTGCACGCGGCTGTATGCGCAAATCTGCCGTATTATATCACATCGCCGGTGCTTATGCTGCTGCTTGAGAGCAGGCTACCCATCGAGTCGATTACGGTAATGGTGCAGAAGGAGGCGGCACAGCGGCTTTGTGCAAAGGTCGGCACACGCGACGCCGGAGCGATAACCGTAGGCGTGAACTACTACGGTACAGCACGGCAGCTCTTCGGAGTCTCGCGCGGAAGCTTTATGCCTGCCCCGAACGTGGATTCCGCAGTTATCCGCATTGATATAAACAAGGAGCCGCGTCTTGCTCCCGATGAGGAGGAATTCTTCTTCAGGGTCGTGAAGGCAGGCTTTTCGCAGAGGAGAAAGACAGTCGCAAACGCTCTGTCGTCGCTGCTCGGAGCGGACAAGGAAAAGGTATATCAGGTGCTCCGCGAGCTCGGACTTCCCGAGACATCGCGTATCGAAGCGCTTGATATGCAGCAGCTGACGGAGCTCTCTGCCGGACTTATGAAACTGATGAAATGAGGTGTATGAAATGAGCGATACCATTCAGCCGGAGGTACGCAGACGTGTACGTATACGATACGACCATTCATCGCTTGCGTGTCCGTTCGGTATGCCTGAAATATCGGAGCGTGTACTTGGCGATATTTCCGTGTTTTCCACAGAGCCGGACGCCGGCTGCACGCTGCTGAAAAAGAAGATAGCACAGTTCGAGGGCACAGCTCCCGAAAACATCGTCTGCGGAAACTCCGCAGCTGAGCTCGTATACAGGGTCGTGCTCGGACTTCGTCCGAAAAAGGCGCTCGTCTGCGCACCTGCGGACAGCGAATACAAGCGGGCTCTGCTCGAAAACGGCTGTGATGTTTCGGAATATATGCTCTCGCAGGAAAACAATTTCGCACTCACGACCGAGTTTGCCGACTTCATCACGCGCGACACGGACATAGTCATAATTTGCAGCCCGAATTACCCGACAGGTGAGCTCGTAACGCCCTACACTCTCAGCAGGATAGCTCAGCGCTGCCGTGACAACAATACTATCCTCATATGCGATGAGCGCTATTTGCAGCTCGTCCGCAACAGTGACAGATTCAGCGCAAAGCATTGCCCGGGAGCGCATATGATAGTTCTCCGGTCAGTTTCCGAGACCTTCGGAATGGCTGGCTTGGGGCTCGCATACGCCGTTTTCGCTGCGGATAAGATAGCGCAGATAGTCGGGGCGGCAGGTCCTCCCGTGTTCATTCCCGCACCTGCACAGGCTGCCGGAGCCGCTGCGCTCGACGATGAGGTCTACCTCAAGCGCGCACGCCGCATAATGGACGATGAACGCCGTTATCTCTCGGAGGAGCTTACACGTGTCGGAATGATGGTCTACCCGTCACAGGCGAATTTCCTGCTGATACGCTGCTCTCTTCCGCTTGATGAGCTGCTCGCAAGGCGCGGCTTCCGTATTCGCAGCTATGCAGATATTACCGGTCTCGGCGAGGGCTTTTTCGGTATCGCAGTCCGCCGACGCGCCGACAATAAGCGGATAGTTGCCGAAATAGAGCGTATCCTTCGTATCCGCGAATACCTTACGCTGTAAAACGGGAGGCTTTCTGTGAATAAAAAGGTATTGCTCATACACCGCATATTTTTCGCGATAAATCTGCTGATATGGGCTGGCTGTCTCATTTACTACATCTCGAAGCTTGGCAGTCTGCCGGATGAGATAGGCATACACTTTGGAGGGAACGGCGATTTCGACGTCGTAGCATCGAAGGCATACGGCTTCTATCCTCACATAATCGGCGGTATCATCACGCTCGGGCTTGCAGTTGCCTTCCATATCATACCGAAAAAAAGCTCGGGTCTCAAAATGAGAGGTCGCGGCGAGGAGATATTCCGTGCAGAGGTGATGTTCACACTCGATGTCCTGCATATGATGTGTCTGTTGTTATTCGCATTCTGGACACGCTCTGTCTCGCTTCAAGTCGGACTTCCGATACACACCGTCGGTAATGTATTGAGCGTCTTTCTGCTGCTGATCGCAGCAGGTATCGCGGCACAGGTAGTCACATATATAGTGCTCCGGGAAAAGAAAAAGGAAGCGAAGGACACTATGCTCACTCACAGATTATCACGGCTCATTGCGTGGCTCGTGACATTCGGCAGTGTCTGGATGCTTCTTGAGGTATATCCGAGACTTCCCGGCGATGAGAAGCTGTATTTCGACCCCGATTACTACGGTCTCGCGTACTACGCTAACCTTGACAGATACCTCGACAGGCGCTATCTCTTTATACCGCTCGTCGCAGGAGTTGTGCTGCTGATCATAATTGAGATAATATCCGTCAGGGCGGTCAAGGCGGAAAAGAGATCGCTCGTCAGATACACAGATGACCTTCGAGTCTTCACAGGACTATTCTTCTTCTTTTCAAATATGACGCTCTGCCTCGAATCGAAGATAAAACCCGGATTTCTCGGATTTTTTGCTGTATTATACACTATCGCGACGATACTGTTTCTCGTCCGCAGGAAAAAAGAAAAAACGAACATATAAAAAATATCCCCGAGGCAGAAGGGTGTCCCTTCAGCTTCGGGGAATTCTGTTTATATTACTTGCTGAGAGCGCTGAAGCCGTTTTTGAGGTCGTCGAGAATGTCCTCGATATTTTCGAGTCCGACTGAAAGACGTATCATACCGCCCTCGATACCGCAGGCAACGAGCTGTTCGTCTGTGAGCTGACGGTGAGTAGCGCTTGCCGGGTGGAGAACGCAGGTGCGAATATCAGCAACGTGTACCTCGTTGGAAGCGAGCGAAAGAGAATCCATAAACTTGACAGCCTGATTTCTGCCGCCCTTGATAACGAACGAGATAACTCCGCTGCATCCGAGCGGCAGATACTTCTGAGCGAGCTCATAGTAGGGATTGCTCTTGAGACCGGGATAATTCACGGACTCGACATTCTCGTTAGCCTCGAGGAATTCGGCAACTATCTTAGCATTCTCGCAGTACTGCTTCATTCTTATCGGGAGCGTTTCAAGACCGAGGTTGAGGTAGAATGCTGACTGTGCTGACGGATAGCAGCCGAAGTCTCTCATAAGCTGCATTCTTGCTTTTACGATATAAGCAGCCTTTCCGTAAGCCTTTGTGTAGACAGTTCCGTGGTAGCTCTCATCGGGCTCTGTGAACTCGGGGAACTTTCCGTTCGTCCAGTCAAAGTTACCGGAATCCACGATAACACCGCCGCCCTGAACTGCATGACCGTCCATATACTTGGTAGTGGAGTGGATAACTATGTCCGCACCGAACTCAAAGGGTCTGCAAAGTACGGGGGTGGGGAAGGTGTTGTCGATGATGAGCGGAACACCGTTTGCGTGAGCTATCTTGGCGAACTTTTCGATGTCGAAAACAGAGAGAGCCGGATTGGCGAGAGTCTCGCCGAAAACAGCCTTTGTATTGGGCTTGAAGGCAGCCTGTATCTCTTCCTCGGAAGCGTCAGCGTTCACGAAGATGCACTCGATGCCGAGCTTTTTGAGAGTGTAAGCGAAGAGGTTCACTGTTCCGCCGTAGATAGTAGCAGCTGAGATGAAGCTGTCACCAGCCTGGAGGATATTGAGCAGAGAGAGGAGAGAAGCAGCCTGACCGCTCGATGTACACATAGCGCCGATACCGCCCTCAAGAGCAGCTATCTTGTCCTCAACAGCCATAACTGTGGGGTTCTCGAAGCGTGAATAGATAAGGCTCTTGGTGGGGTCATCGAAAACAGCGGCAACGTCGTCTGTCGAATCATAAACGTAGGTCGTGCTCTGAACTATCGGAACGACTCTTGGTTCGGTGTTCTTGGGAGTGTAGCCTGCGTGCAGGCATTTAGTCTCGATCTTCATTGTTGGGATTCCTCCTGTGTATAATATCTTGTTATTTATTCTTAGAGACCAACCTCTTAACCTTTGGCACGCAGTATTCGAGAACTGCGCAGTATTTGTCAACGAAGGTGATGATGTAAGTCTCCTTGTAGCTTGGTCTTGGTCGGGTCATCGGCCACATATGCTTCTCTATCATATCCTTTTCCTTTTCGGAGATGTCAGTGATGAGGGAGGCATTTTCTGATGCGATGTAGCTGTGCTTTGCGCTGTGGCGGAGCTGACCCTTTTCGCGTGCTGAGTTGAACTCACGGCGGTCATAGTAGAACATATCGTGCATAAGACCTGCTCTTGCGGCAGAGCGCGCATCAAGGCGGAGCTTGCGGCAGATGATGAAGCCGTAGTACGAAACGTTCACACAGTGCTGATAACGGGTAGTGGAGATATGATGGGTTATATCCTTGAGACGCTCTATCTCCGGAGCGTCGATGATGTCTCTGACGCAGTCGTAATAGACTCCGCCGGAGAGATCCTTTTTTGAGCATATAGCTTTTATCATTATTTTGTCCCTTTTATCTTTCATTGGATTTGGTTTGTTCACACTATTATCTTATTTATATCTACCATTTCATTATACAATAAAACCGAAAAAAAATCAATAGTAAAAATGATATCGGGACAAATAATTTAATATTAATTTTTAATGTGATGAATTAATGAATTTTTGTGATAAACAAGTGACCTTTTTCCTAATAAATGATAAGAATTTACAAGCTCGCTTGACAAAATCTGCGGCGTTGTGTATAATTATAACAAGCAGGGGGACCTGCAATAATATGACCCGGTTTTTGAAAGGAATTGGAGCAGATGAAGACAATAACAAAAAGAATAATCGCGGTATTTTCGGTCGTTTGCGTAGCTATGTCGAGCTTTGCAGGCTGCGGAGACAAGGACAAGAAGTCCTCTTCCTCCACAAGCGCTGTTACGCAGTACGCTCTTGAGATAGGACAGGCTGGCGACGGTAAGACTGATGACCCCGGCATCAAGGTCGATGACAAGACAAGCGAGGCAGCAACGTCTGCTCCTGCTGAGGATACCACTGAGATAGAGGACGTCACAGACGCAGACGGTCAGCCCGTTACAGAATCCGTTACAGTGACCGATGCAAACGGCGCAACAGTAACAGACGCTTCCGGTTCAGCTGTAACAGAGACAGTCAAGGTGACAACAGTTGTCAAGAAGCCTTCTTCCCAGACAACTACAGCCGCATCGAAGTATGAGTCCAAGCAGGACGGAAGATACGCAATGTGGCTCGACATCTCCAAGGACGAGAACTTCTTCTTCGAGGGCGATTTCCTCCACATCAAGTTCAAGGTCAAGGAAGGTATCCCGGACGGCGACTACAAGCTCAGGATCTCTCCCGACCTCTCTGACGTTGCCGGTACAGCAGTTTACCCGAGCAAGGTCATCGACGGTACTATCAGAGTAAACAACGGCACTATCGAAGAAACTGACGTTTCCGGCGAATCCGGAATGATATTCTACGGCAGCAACGTTGCCTGCAAGCAGGGCGACACTATCGACTGCTACATCAACATCAAGAATAACACAGGTCTTGTTGCATTCGTTATCTGGTTCTACTTCGACAGCAATGCATTTGAATTCGTAAGTGCAGAGGCTTCGGGCGAGTACAAAAAGATCGCAAGAGACACTGAGATCGGCGCAGGTGCTCAGAAGTCAACTGAGGCATCGAACTGAAACAGATTATAAAAAACTCCATATAAATTTTATGCTGCCAGCGGAGAGATCCGCCGGCAGCAATTTTTTATTCTATCACGATCTCTTTTTCGAGCTCGATCGAATACAGCGCGAGCCCTGTGACCTTTTTGCCGGTCGTGAGCTCAACGGCAGCTTTGTATATCTCGAGCTGTGTCGTGTAGCGTTCGCGCAGCTCGTCCGGCGTCATACCGCGGTCGGACTTGTAATCGACGATGACGAGCCCATCATCCGTTTCGTAAACGAGGTCGATGATGCCCTTTATCATTCCGTCCGAGCTGCTGATGCGCTCGAATATCGGGTCGTTCAGCCGCAGCTGAGATGCCGCGACCATAAACTTCTTCTCGCGCCATACCTCATTGGCTGCACTTATCTTTGCATAGAGCGGACTGCTGAAAAACGCCGTTATCTTGTCCGGAGAAATGCACTCAGCCTGCGCACTGTCGAGGAAACCGAGCTCAGCGAGCCGCTGTATCTCCGCTGCCGGGTCAGCGGCAGCAAAGTTGAAGTCGCAGTATTGGAAGAAGGTATGGATAGCGGTCCCTCGTTCGGCACCGGTGAGCTTATTTGTCCCTGTGAGGAAGTGCGGACGTGCGAGCTGTAGGTCGAATGCCTCGTCCTCGCGGAATTTACGGGTTATCTGAGTAACGCTGAGCTTTGCCGTAACACCTGTCAGCGAGTCGTCGTAGTGTGAAGCTATCATAGCCTTGATACGTTCAATTGCCTTGTCATCGGGCTTTGCCGGCTCTGCGGCGCATATCTCCTGCTTTTGGGTGCTTCCTGCCTCGCAGACCTCATACGTGAACAGCTCGTCCTCGCAGTCGTGTGCCGGGAATCCGAACTGACCGGATGGGATACCGATCTTATCAGCTATCTCCGGGAATTTTCCGTGCATCATAAGACTCAGCCACAGCCAGTCGGAATAGCAGTTTGCCTCACTGACGAGCGCGGATATGTCGCTGCTGTTTATCACGCAGCTGTCCGCAAGCGAGCGCACGTGACTGAGCGAATCCTCACCGCAGCACAGGTCAATGAAAAGCTGCTGCTTCGCGCGTGTCAGACCAACGTAAAGCAGGCGCATCTCCTCGCTTCGTGAGTCATTTTTGCTCTCGGACTGGAGCATTTTCTGCTGGAAGGTCTTGTAGCGGCGCATCAGCTTCTTATCGTACATAGCGAAGCCTATCCTGCCGTCGTCGCTGCACATCACAGACCCGGAATCGTACTTGAATCTCGACGAGGTCTCGGCGATGAACACGAACGGGTATTCGAGTCCCTTCGACTTGTGGAGGGTCTGGATAGTGACGTAATCGCCGGAGGAGGCAGAAATCTTGCCCTGTTCGTAGTCGCCGCTCTCGAGTATGCGGTCGATGTGGCGGATAAAACCGGTCAGACCGCCGCTTCCCTCGGCAGCCGCGGACGCCTCATAATTCTGTGCATACCTGATAAGAGCGCGCAGATTTGCGCGTTTTTTCTCGCCGTCGGTCTGCTGCTGCATAACTGAGATGAAGTCGGTAGTATCGTAGACAGAGGCGATGAGCTCGCCGATAGTCATAGTTACCGAGTCGAGCCTGAAACGGTCGATAGCCTCGATGAACTCCCTGCATTTCGCTTCGAGCGAAGGGTCGGAGCCATTCAGCTCGCCGGCAGCCGCAGCCTTTATGAGTGGGAACAGAGCAGCTTTACTGTCACAGGATTTGAGAAAAGCGAGGTCGGCTATGCTGAACATAAACATCGGCGAGACCATTACAGCCGCCATAGGTACATCGAGCAGCGGATTTGCGATTATCCGCAGCAGATCGGTAAGAATTGCTATTTCCTGAGACCTGAGATACCCCTTTTCCTCGCTTCCCTTCGCTGCTACGCCGCGGCTTTCGAGGGCGTTCACATACGCCTTCGAGAACTTGTTCTTGCGTATCAGCACGCAGAAATCTTTCGGTGTACACGGTCTGTCGGAGCCGTCCGGCAGACGCACGGGAGCCTTCTCCGCGAGCATTTTTGCAATTTTCGCAGCTACGACCTCAGCTTCAGGACTCTCAGGTACTTCCTCTTCATCGTCCTCGGTATCGACCGGGTCGGTATTGATGAAATTGATGCAGGTGAGCCTTTTTCTGTCAGCCTCGCCATACCCGGGAGCGCCGTAGTATAGCTTCTCGTCATCGTTGTAGTCGATGTCGCCGCAGCTCTCGCTCATTATCTCGCCGAATACGTAGTTGACGAAGCTGATGACCTCGGGCGAGCTGCGGAAGTTCTTATTCAGCAGTATATAGCGGTTTTTCGCATTGCTCTCATACGGCTCGGAGCTCTTCATCGTCTCGATGAAATTGCGCGGATTCGCGAGCCTGAACCTGTATATCGACTGCTTCACGTCCCCGACAAGGAAGGCGTTTGAGCCGTACATCGGTCTGCCTTCGGGAGAGCGCTTGTAGTCCTTCGTGAGGAGCTTGAAAATGAGGTCCTCCTTGTTGTTTGAGTCCTGATATTCGTCTATCATAATGATGTCGTAGTGTTCGGCAGTGCGCTTTGCTGTCTCGGACTGCGAGACATTGCCGTCCTCGTCTACCTCCGCGAGCAGACGCAGCGCGAGTCTTTCACCGTCATCGAAGCTGATAGCATTTTTTGCGCATTTGCGTTCCCATACGAGCTCCTGGAACTTCTTAACTACTTCCGCAAGCTTTTCCACGACCTCAGCTGTTTCGCTGAAATTGCTCTCGGCAGAGTACAGAAGGTCAGCAGTCCCGATAACGATTTCTTTGAGCCTGTTCCGGCGAGCCTTGAAAACATCTCTCAAAGCGGCATTGTGGGTGACATTTGCTCTTATCACTTTCAGCGAGCCAAAACCTTTTATCGCGGCAAGCTCGCTGCTGTCCGGATAAGTCATTTTCCGGGCGTGGAGCTGTAGGCTCTCGGCGCGTGTGAGGTCCTCGTGAGCCTGAAGCATAGCGGCTTGAACGGCTTTTATCGTCTGGTCGGGGAAGATGTCATTGAGTATCGCGACATTGTCCTCCGCGAGCTTAACTGCTGTGTCAGCTGCCGCGAGTACGCTTCCGAAAAGCTTCTTTCCGTAGGCAGATTCCATAAACGGCTTTTTGTATTCGGAAACGGCTTTGTTCAGCCATATATCGCTCATCGCAACGGAAGCGAGGAAGCGGTCGGTCTCGTTTATGACGGTGACGAGCGGCTTCTGACTTTTCAGGCAGAATTTGTCGTACAGGAAGGAGATAGTATCGTAATCTTCAGAGCTGTACCAGTCGAAAAGCTCCTCCATAGCCTGCGAGCGTATGACCTCATTGTCGGTGTCTTCGAGCACGGAGAAGCCGGAGGTTATTCCCTCGTCGGTGATATTCTCGCGCAGGAGGTCGAAGCAGAATGAGTTTATCGTCGAGATCTTCGCATTTTGCAGCAAAGCCTGCTGTTTCAGGAGGTATTCGTTGCCGGGGTCGCTGTCTATCATAAGGCGCAGCTTGGAATCAAGGCGCTTTTTGAGCTCGGCGGCGGCGTCGTTGGTGAAAGTAACAACGATTATCCTGTCCGCTCTGACACCGGACATCGGGTCTGAGAGCAGCTTCACGAGACGCTCGGTCAGTACGGCAGTCTTGCCGCTTCCGGCAGCTGCGGATACGATAATGGACGAATCACGCGCATCTATAGCGTGCTGCTGTTCAGTTGTCCAAGCCATTGTCATTTCCTCCCTTCGTACCTTTTCCGAGAATATCGGCAGCCTCCGCGAGCTTTTCAGCGTCGGGCTGCCTGCTGACTGCACCGTCCGGATTTCCGCAAATATCGGAATAATCGCAGTATGTACACGGCAGCTTTTTGCCGTTTTTCAGCGGAACAGCCTCAATGCTTCCGCTCAGCATCGACTCTGCCGCATTGACGAGCGAGCTGTACACATTTTCACGCAGACGGCTCATATTTGCTGCCGGCATAACTGACGAGCGCGAATCGAAAACGTCCTTCGTCGTCTTTTTAGCTGGTATGAACCTGCCTTTCAGGTCGTGCTCCATAGCCTCGGCTACGGACATATCGTCAATGATGATACCCTTCGTGCGGAGCTCGGAATCGACAGCAGCCTGATTGAAGGTATCATCCTTTGCCTCTTCCGCCTTCAGCTCATCTATCTGTATCGGCGTGTAGAGGACACCGGCAGGCGAATAGCCATCGAATTTGCTTCCGGTCTCTGTCGCTGCAAAGATGTAAAGAAGCATTTGCAGATTCAGACCGCCTGCGAGCGTAAATTCGTTGATAGACTTCTCGGAGCTCTTGTAGTCGATAACGCGAAGGTACTTTCTGCCATTGACCTCACAGGTGTCGATACGGTCAGCGATACCGCCGAATCTGAGCTCTTTTCCCTTTGCGAACGGCAGCCTCAGAGCGTTATCGCCGTTCATATCGTACTCGAATTCGACAGGCACGAAATCGCTTGCCATAAGTGCGTGCTGAGTGTGGACGAAAACCTCGGTGAGCCGCTCCTCAAGCTTGTTGAACATCAGCTCAAAGCGCGGAGTTTTCGCAAAATCTCCGGCGAGTTTTTCATTTTTGTAGCGTTCAGCCTCGGACCTTATCTCATTTTGCAGTTCATCCACGCTCAGGTTTATGAAGTCATTTTTTCTCCGCGAACCGAGCAGCGAGCGGAAGCAGTTGTGTGTGAGCTCGCCTGTGATACGTGCATCGAGCTCTATCTTTTCCGGCATCTGCAAACGCAGGAAGCTGCTGCAAAAGTGCATAAAATGGCAGCTGTTATAATTCTCGAGCGCAGTCGGCGAGAGCGTGAGCGGCTCGAAGCTTTTGAGCTTCTGCATAATACCGGTGTCGATAGCTTTAGCCGTTCTGCTTGCAGAGCGGTCGAGAACAGAGATGATACGGCTCCGGTAGACCGGGTCTTCGAGCAGCACCTTCTCGATAGCGGCGATAACAGGCGTGTTATCGGACCTGTTCTGCATATAGTGGTAGTAGGCGGCGTGATATGTCACAGCGTAGTGCTCGGGCGTGAGGTCGCTCTCGGTGAGCAGGAGCTTATCCGGGAACATCTTCGTTATCTGGTCGATGACCTGTGACGGGTACTTCGCCTGACCTGCGATGTCTGAGAGGGGATAGGTGAGGTATAGCCTGTGAGAGGCTGTAGACAGGGCTTTATAGACGATGAGACGCTCCGAAGCGATGAGGTCTGAGAGCGGACGTGCTATCTCTATCCCATTGTCGGAGAGCTTCTGACGGTCGCTTCCCGAGAAGAGTCCGCCGAGCGTCACCTGATTCGGAAAATCGCCCTCGTTCGAGCCTGCCGCGAATATCACCTTCGGCGAGTTGAGACGTGCTGTCCGCGATGAAGCGGCAGTAACAGCGTCGAGAGTCTGCGGCGGCACCGAGTAGGTGATACGGGCGATGAGCGAGCGCATAATGTCGGCGATACGGCTGAAATAGACCTCTTCGTCTCCGAGAGTAGAAGCGATACTGTCGAGAATGTCCATCAGGCACTTCCACAGCCGTTTCAGCTCGGCTGCTTCATAGTCGCGGTCATTTCTTATGAGCCTGCCCATAAGTGCGGCAAGGCTTCGCTCTGCCTCGCAGTCGCAGAGGTATGTGTACAGCTTCCTGCAAATACCGGAGGCTGACTGCCTGCGTGAGAGCTGCTTTTTCAGCTTCACTATCGGCTCGATGACCTGCTTCCGGAGAGCTTCGAGCTTCACGAGCTGAGCGTCCTCGGAAGTGAACTCCGCGAGCCATACATCGCCGTCTATCGACCATTTGTAACAGTAATTCTCGAGCAGAGAAACATCGGTGAGAGCAATATCGAGGATACCGCATTTGAGCAGCCGGAAGACCTGTTCGCTGCGGACTTTTTTTGCTGTCAGCAGGTCGAGCAGCGATATGAAGAACGCCATAACAGCAGTGTGGCTTACGGAGCGCTCGATGCTCAGAAAATACGGTATCTCATAGCGTGTGAAGGCGGCGCGGAGAAGGTCAGCATAGCCGGTTATATCGTTTGAGATAATGGCGATGTCACGGTAGCGGACAGAGCTGTCAGATGCGACGATACGCTTTATCTCGGCGCAGATATACTCGATCTCGCTGTACATATCACGCGCCTCGAAAATGCGGATATTCTGCGCTTTCGGAGCTTTTCCGGCATCGAGCGGACGGTTTCGCAGAACGTTCTCACTGAGGTATCTCAGGTCGGGGAATGCGAATCTGTGACTCTCGGTCAGGCGGGTGACCTTGTATTCGAGGTGCAGCTCGCGGCAGAGCCCGACGAGTCTGCGGAATGTTGAATTTACAGTCTCGAAGAGGGTGAATTCGCCTGCGGAAACGTCGTCCGTCCTGAGCGTGATAACGACGTTTTCGGCTGACGAAAAAATGACTTCGAGCATTTCGAGCTGATCGCCGTTGAAGCTCTCGAATTCGTCGAGATATACGTGCCTTCCCTTGAAATACTGCTGTAGATTTGCTGTTCTGGCAGCAAAGCGGATATTTTCATAGCTGTCCTTGAAGCCGTATGCCTCCATCAGGCGGACGTATTCCGAGTAAACGGAGGCGACGTCGACGGTCTTGTCGCGCAGACGGCTGTCGAGCAGCTCAGCGTGTCCGGTGAGCATATCGGGAGTGATACCGGCACGTTTCATATCACTGATTAGCTTGAGCATCTCCTCGGCAAATCCGGGCTGAGAGCTGCTGCGGCGGAAATAACGGAGCATTTCCGGCTTCTTTGCGGCAGCCTCTATCGCCTGATAAACGAGTATCATTCTCGCCATATCATCGGCGTATTCACCCTTGCGGTCGGGCTCGCCGTAGAGCTGGAAGAGCTGACGTGCAAGGCTGCTGAAGCTGAGTGAGAAGAGCTCGTTGAACAGCTTCGCGCCGAGGAAGCCGTACAGATTCTTGTCAAATTCGTGTGAATACTGCTCGGGAACGAGTATACACTGTTTCTTGCCTTCAATGGCTGCAGAGCGTATACGTCCGAACATTTCGGTAGTTTTTCCGGTGCCGGAAGCACCTGTGATAAATTCGATCATAGCTATCTCCATTGCAAAAATATGCACACCCGGAAGGAGTGTGCATATCGTGTATTCAAGATCTTTGGTTCAGTCCGTAGAAGCTCATGACTGAGGGGTAGACCCTGTAGCAGTAAGCCACTTCGGTATCACCGAACACACCGTCTATCTTTTCAGTGCCGAACTGCCATACGCCGTACTTGCCTGAGAAGACGGGAGTATCGCCGCTGTTGACGAGGTAAACGTCATAAGCCTTGAAGAGTTCGGGGTCGAGCGAATTGCAGAGGAAGTCCTCATCAGCGCGGATACCGATGTAGTATCTCATATCCTCGAAGTAAGAGCAGAACGTGCTTATGAGCTTGGTGAGCTCCTCCTTTGAGAGACCTGCGTCCCTGATGGCGGGATTTGTGAGGTCGAGGTATATCGGGTACTCATAGGAGTAATCCTTGATCACCTTGTGGAAAGCCTCAGCCTCCCTGAGCATATCCTCTTCTGTTGTTGACATTATCTCCCAGTAAACGCCGCGGTCAACTCCGGCAGTGATAGCGTTCTCCATATTCACGTAGAACAGTGGGTCAGAACCGGTAATATCGGGTCCTCCGCCGGCGCGGACAACACCGAAGCTGTAGCCTGCATCCTTGATGCAGTTCCAGTTGACATAGCCGTTGTCACCGGAAACGCTGACTCCGACGGATGAATATGAATACGGGTCTAACTGCTGCACAGGCTTGGCTGTAGTTGTAGTAACGGGAGCAGTTGTTGTCGCGGAAGCGGTGGTGACCGGAGCAGCCGTTGTCTTCGGAGCCGAAGTTGATACGGGAGCAGCTGTAGTAGTGCTTCCGTTAACGGAAGAAGTTGTGCTGCCGCCTGTTGCAGCTGTCGTGGTAGTAGTTGCAGCTGCTGACTGCGGATATGTAGTCACGATACCTGTGTAGGTTTCGGGAGAAACGAGCAGGGGATAGTTGAGGTAGCAGTAGTTCATATCGACTACTGTGTTTATGCCGTCTACCTGACCGACGCTCGAATACTGCCAGATACCGTAATCGCCGTAGTAGAGGTCGACCTTGCTGTTGTACTGAGCTACCCACACATCATACTTTTCGAGCACGTTGGAGTATATCTTCGTTGTGAGGAAGCTTGCACAGCTGTAAATGCCTGTGTAATAGCCCTGTTCCTCAAGGTAAGAGCAGAAGGTCTCGGTTATTGCTGAGACCTGAGCAGTTGTGAGGTAATCACGCTGGGAATTGAGCTCGATGTCGAAGTATATCGGGAAGGTGTAGCCGTCATAGTCCTTGATTATCTCGCAGCAGGTCTTAGCCTCCTGAAGAGCCTCCTCGACAGTCATCGCATAGCTGAACCAGTAGATACCGTAGTGGATATTTGTCTTCTGGATATTCTGCATATTGATGTCGAAGTAGCGGTCACGCTGATAAGCTTCCTTGCCGTAGCCGGCGCGGATTATCGCGAAGTCGATACCGCTCTGCTCAACCTTTTCCCAGTCGATGTAAGCCTGATGCTCGGAAACGTCGATGCCGTTGAGGTAGAAATCACCGAGTGAGCCGGGACGTGTAGCTATCGTAGTTACCTCCGAGGTAGTTGTCTCGGTCTGAACAGATGAAGCTGTCGTGCTCTGGCTCGAAGCCGATGTGTTCGGCACGGGGAGAACCTGCGGCTTTGTGGTAACGGTAGTTTCCGCAGCTCCGTCAGTCGTCACGGGCGGCTTAGTCGTGGTTGTGGCTACAGGCTTTGTGGTCGCCTGAGTTGTTTTCGTTGTTGTTGCAGATGTAGGCTTTGCGGTCGTTTTTGTAGTTGCAGCCGTTGTTGAGGATGTCGCGGGTCTGGGGTTGCCGGTACCGAGCATCGGTCTTGTTGTAGTAACAGCCTGACCTGTACCTGATGTGTATTTCGGCGGCATAGTAGTTGCAGCCGTAGTTGTTACGACCGGTCGCTGAGTAGTCGCGGCGGTCGAAGTGGTAGTCGCCTTTGTAGTTGCCTTTGTGGTAGTGGTAGATGAAGTAGTGGCGGCAGATGTAGTAGTTGTAGTTTTGGGTATACCGTAGAAAGCGTCATATATATCGAATACGTTAAAGGGGACTTCCTCCTCTTTACTTTCTGTCACGATTGTGTTATCATATACAACAGAAGGATCTTCAGTTCTGAGTGCCGCTGTAGATGCGGGTATCGCAGCCGCAGCCGAACTAAAGGCTATCGCACATGAAAGCATTACAGAAAGTATTTTCTTGACATTTCCCATGACACGTAAGCCTCCTTTGCCTTAAAAGATTATCGTTTCCGTCAGCTAAATTTAAGCAGTTTATGGAACCGACTTCATCATTATAGCATTTTTTGGCTTGCTTTTCAAGTGTTTGAGAGCAAATTCACATTGAGTACACAAAATCTTGTAGAAATAAGACTAAACAAGAGGGAAAAATTTATGCACAATACCGAAGGTGGTTAAATGAAGGAATTTATAATTAATATGAATGACAGCGGACAGAGGATAGACAGATTTCTCGGAAAATCAATGCCTGAGCTCCCGAAGAGTATGATGTACCGCCTGATACGCAAGAAGGACATCAAGATAAACGGGAAAAGGTGCGAAATATCGACCATTCTCAGTGAAGGAGACGTTGTGCGCGTCTACGTGAAGGACGAGGTCGCGGCTGTGAGATCGCACGATATGGGATTTCTCTCCGCCTCCGATGAAATACAGCCGGTATACGAGGACGGGAACATTCTCGTTGTGTTCAAGCCTGTCGGGGTCGATTCGCACTCAAACGGCACATCTTCCGCCGATACGCTCATAGACCGCGTGAAGAAGTACCTCTACAGCAAGAAGGAGTATGTCCCCGAGGCTGAGAGCTCGTTCGCACCGGCGCTGTGCAGCCGTCTCGACCGCAATACAGCCGGACTTGTCACAGCTGCGAAGAATGCGGCAGCTCTGCGTGAGATAAACAGTGCGATACAGAACGGCTCGCTCCATAAGATCTACCGCTGCGTGACTGTAGCCGCGCCTCCTCAGCCCGAGGGCATAGCTGTAGCATATCACCGCAAGGACGCCGACAGGAATATCGTCCGCATTTCCGACACGCCGGCTGACGGCTTCCGCGAGATACGCACCGGCTGGAAGGTCATTGCCGAGAGCAGGGGGCTTTATCTTGTTGAGGTCACGCTCTACACCGGACGCACTCATCAGATACGCGCTCACCTTGCACATCTCGGAGCGCCGCTGCTTGGCGACGGCAAATACGGCGATGTACGTGCGAATAAGCGATACGGCATTTTTCGTCAGCAGCTTTGCGCATATGCGCTCGGATTCAGCCTTCCCGAGAGCTCGCCTCTTGCATACCTGAATGAGAAGAGGATCACCGCGCCCGAACCGGGATTTATGGAGATGTTTCGCTGAATTTCCATTAAATGTATTGACTTTTACTGACGGACTGATATATAATATAATCAACGGCTCAGACCGAAAAAACGAAATGGAGTGAAAAAACTATGGCAAACCGCTATTCAGGAACACAGACCGAAAAGAACCTTCTAGCAGCTTTTGCAGGTGAATCACAGGCGAGAAACAAGTATACCTTCTTCGCATCCAAGGCAAAGAAGGAGGGCTTTGAGCAGATCTCTGCCATCTTCACTAAGACTGCCGATAACGAGAAGGAGCACGCAAAAATGTGGTTCAAGGAGCTTGAGGGCATAGGCTCGACAGCTGAGAACCTCGGTGCAGCAGCCGACGGCGAGAACTACGAGTGGACAGATATGTACGAGGGCTTCGCAAAGACAGCCGAGGAGGAGGGCTTCCCGGAGCTTGCTGCTAAATTCCGCGCAGTAGGCGAGATAGAGAAGCACCACGAGGAGCGTTACCGCGCACTTCTCAAGAACGTTGAGATGCAGAAGGTGTTCGAGAAGAGCGAGGTCAAGGTGTGGGAGTGCCGCAACTGCGGACACATCGTTGTCGGTACAAAGGCGCCGGACGTATGTCCGGTCTGTGCGCATCCACAGTCATATTTCGAGATACACGCCGAGAATTACTGATAAAACAAGGAGGAGCCGCAGGGCTCCTCTATTTCTTATATTCATACAGATATTGACATTTTTTGCCGTATATGATATACTGTCTTTAGCAAAAATCCGCTCTGTCGATAAAAACGGAGCATTACACATAAAGGAGGAAATATTATGTATTGTAAGAATTGCGGAAGTGCTATGGAACAGGGCGCTGCCGTATGTATAAACTGCGGAGTTCCCAGCGGACAGGGTGCGAATTACTGTGCCAACTGCGGTAATCCTCTTCAGCCCGGTGCAGCTGTCTGTATGTCCTGCGGATTCGCTTCAAACGCAGCTGTAAAGGCGCCTGCTGTGCCCGGAGCAAAGTCAAAGATGGCAGCAGGTCTGCTCGGTATCTTCCTCGGCGGCTTTGGTGTACATAATTTCTACCTCGGCTATACAGGCAAGGCTATAGGACAGCTCAGCATCACGCTCGGCGTGATCCTTCTTTCAGTCATCACCTGTGGCTTGGCTACTCCTCTTGCTTTCCTCGCACCTATCTGGGGACTTGTAGAGGGCATAATGATACTCTGCGGCAGTATCAATACCGACGCAAACGGCGTTCCACTTACTGATTGATCGTATCGGAGGGATATTTTATGTATTGTAAAAACTGTGGTAATCCTGTTGAGCCGGGTGCAGCTTCCTGTATGACCTGCGGAGCGTATGTCGGACAGGGCAACAACTACTGCGGAAATTGCGGCAATCCTGTACAGCCCGGAGCAGCGGTATGTATGAACTGCGGATTTGCTCTCAACGGAGCAAGGACGATAGCGCCTCCCGGTGCAAAGTCTAAAATGGCAGCAGGTCTGCTCGGTATCTTCCTCGGCTCGCTCGGAGTTCATAATTTCTATCTTGGTTATACAGGAAAGGCAGTCACACAGCTCTGCCTGACTCTTGCTGCTTTTCTTCTCACTCCCTGCACATTCGGTATCAGTGCCATTATCTATCTCGGACCGTGGATCTGGAGCTTGATAGAGGGCATTATGATACTTACCGGCAGCATAAACACCGATGCTGACGGAAAGCCGCTCGGTGATTAAAACGCTCACAAACGGGGGAGAGGCGTATGTATTGTAAGAATTGCGGTCATCCTGTAGAAGACGGTGCAGCAGCCTGCACGATGTGCGGCAGCTATGTCGGCCGCGGAGAGAAGTATTGCAGGAACTGCGGAAATCCCGTACAGCCCGGAGCAGCAGTATGTATAAACTGCGGATCTGCTCTCAGCGGAGGTAAGGCATTTGCTCCTCCCGGAGCAAAGTCGAAGATGGCAGCTGGTCTGCTCGGTATCTTTCTCGGCGGACTCGGCATACACAACTTCTATCTCGGCTATACAGGCAAGGGTGTAGCACAGCTTCTGCTCACATTGCTGAGCTTCGGACTGCTAAGTGAGATAAGCGTAATATGGGGACTCGTTGAGGGTATAATGATACTCTGCGGAAACATCGACACAGATGCGAACGGAGTTCCTCTCGGGGACTGATAAATCAACATAAACAAAAAGACCGCCTGAGCGTTTGCTTCGGGCGGTCTTTTCATATTCAGTAAGGAGAATTGTGATATACGTAATTATTCGTCACTTTCGGTCGCTGATTCGGTACCGGTCTTTTTGCCGGCTTTATCGGCATTGGCGTCCTGAAGTGTGAGAGTAACGTCCATATCCTCGTTGTTTCGGCAAATTTTCAGTGTTATCGTATCACCGGCTTTGTACTGGTTCTTCACCTTGTTGAGTTCGTCCATTGTAGTGATAGCCTCGTCCTGGATAGCGATAATTACATCGCCGGGTCTGATGCCTGCCTGCTCGGCAGCACTTCCCTCGGAGACTGCACGCACGCGGACGCCCATAGGTATACCGGTATAAGCAGAGTAAGCTTCGGTAACGTCCTCGCCGCTGATACCGATCTGCGGCTTTCCTGTGACATAGCCGTTGTAGATGAGGTCGTCAACTATTGTCTTAGCCTCATTTATCGGGATAGCGAATCCGAGACCCTCAACGCTCGCAGAGCCGTAGCTCGATGACATTTTCGCTGAGTTGATACCGATGACCTGTCCGCAGCTGTTGAGGAGCGGACCGCCTGAGTTGCCCTGATTTATAGCGGCATCGGTCTGGATAAGGGTCATATTCTTCTCATTTATAGAGATCTTGCGGTTGAGCGCGGATACGATACCGCTCGTGACTGAGCCGAAAAGCTCGAATCCGAGAGGATTTCCTACAGCGATAACGAGCTCTCCGACCCTGAGGTCGTCGCTGTTGCCGAATGTCGCAGGAGTAAGGTTCGCAGCGTCTATCTTGAGAACGGCAATATCAGTTTCCGTATCGTATGCGATTATCTTTGCGCTGTGCTTGGATTCGTCGCTGAACTGGACACTTACGTCCACAGCCTCGCCGGCGTTGTATTCATCGTCATAGACGCAGTGCGCATTTGTAACGATATAGCCGTCATCGGTCATAATGATACCTGTTCCCGTTCCGACAGCGGTGCGCTTGCGTGTTTCGGTCTGGAAGCCGCCCCAGCCCCACGTAGTATACGGCTCGACGATCTCGAACGTTGATGAAACGCCGATAACAGACGGCATTATCTCGTCAACGATGTCCGGGAGCTGCTTTGCGTCAGTGCGTGCAGCGATGTCGAACAGGCTCGGGAGATTCTTCGGGGGAGGTGAAGCAGGAACGCTACCGTCCTTTACAGCGGAGGCTATCTCTCTGGACTGGATATTCTCGATGACCGGCTCGTCCTCCTCTGTCACCTGAATCTTACTGTCGTCCCAGAATTTATAGAACTGCACAGAGCCTGCGCCCACGATTACGAGCGAGAGCACGAATGCAATAACTTTGAGAGCGGTATGTGACTTCTGTTTTTTCCGGACAGGAGCCTGCTGAGCCGCGCTGTGATACGAATAGTCAGCGCTGTGCTGAGCGGTGTACTGAGCCTGCTGCTGAGCCGTGAAGCTTGTCTGCTGAGGGGAATTATACTGCGGCTGTCCGGCATAGCTGTTCTGCTGAGGGTCATTCGGCTGCTGAGGGACAGCGGACTGTCCGGAGTCAGCGCCCTGCTGACCATTTATGGAGTTCTGATCGTCATAGAGATCTGACATTATCATTTACCTCGCGTTCAATATATAATTATAGGCTTTCCGCCAGATGTATGATTATTCACCATAATCAATTATAATAATATATGTGATAAAAATATGATAGCATATAGAAAATTGATACTTATATGTGAAAACTCCCGCTGTGAACGGGAGTTTTTCGTTATAGCTTAGCTTTGGCTTTTTCTGTGAATCGCTTACCGTAAACGAGGAACCTTTTATGAGTTCCCGAGCCGATAGGACCTGCGTTATCTGAGGCTGAGACGTCAAACGTGAATTCACGTCCGTCAACAGCTGTGAGCACAGCCTCGGCAGTGACAGTGCAGCCCTCGGGCGAAGCAGATGTGTGCTTTATATCGAGAGCCGTGCCGACGGTAGTTTCATCGCCTTCGAGAAGGTCAGCGAGGCAGTTGCACGCTGCAAGCTCCATAAGAGCGACCATTGCCGGAGTAGCGAACACGTCAAGTGCTCCGCTTGCCATAGTTGAAGCAAGGTTATTTCTTGCGACTTCGACAGTCGCGCTGCCTTTTTTGCCGATCACGGGTTCTTTCATTTCTGATCTCCTTTTGACTTTTCCATTACATCGCTCGGTATCGGGCAGGGCGAGTAAACGTCGCCGATGACCCTGTCATATGTGAGCACATCGAGCTCCTCATTGTCGGGAGTGCCGTCGTTGTAGTCGAGCGAGTATACAGGTACTGACTCCATAAAGCCGTCCATTTTTTCTATGAATTCATCGTGGGGAGCGCCGATGATGTCAATGAGGACATAAGGCATATAGAAGAACGAAACGGGCTTCTCGGGTACGCAGCTGTAATCAGCACCGTAGTTGTCCCAGATGAAGTATTCCTGCTCGTAGAGAACGCTGCAATTCGAGCCGTTGAGGTCGAGCTGGTTGTAAACGCTCGTCTCGCCTCTGAGTGACGGGAAGTGGTCGCCGACGAAGAATACGAGAGTGGGCTCATCGAGCTTCTTCAGCTCATCGAGGAATGCAACAGTGCCTTCATTCGTGTGCTGTACCCACTGGAGATAGTTGCCGAATTCGTCATTCGGGTCATCTCCCTGATTGTAGGGCTGGTGGTTCTGCATCGTAGTGGTGTGGATGTACATAGGCTCGTCGGTAGTTTTTACGAGCTCGAGCAGCTGGTCGTAAACGGTCTTGTCATCGACGTATGTGCCGTAGTGTTCAACGGGAACTGTGAAGTCTGTAACGTTGTCGATGTCATCGTGGAAGATGAGCTGGTCGAAGCCGAACTTGCTGTAGGTATGGTTCCTTCCGTAGAAAGAGCCGAGGAATGGGTGAACGTAAGCTGTCTTGTAGCCCCAGTTCTTGTAATACTGAGCAAGAGCAGGCTGTTCACGGTCGGCAAGGACTCTCTGCGGCATATTCGGAGCGTTTATGCCTCTTACCGGAAGACCGAAGAGAAGCTCGAACTCCGAGCGTACAGTATAGCTTGCATATGTAGGAGTGATAGCGGTACCGGCATAGCCCTCGCTGCGAGCCTTATCGAAGCCGGCGTAGTATGCGTCATCAATGTCGAGCTGGTCGAATACACGGAAATCGGCGTAGGATTCACTCATAACAACGATAACGTTAGGCTTTTTTCCGTCCTTGAAGCCGTCAGCAGCGGCGATATTAACGTCAGTGATGTCGTCGACGAATTCCTCGTTGTAGTTGTCGGGCTTGGAGAGACGGTTGGAATAGCTCTCCGAGGCGGTCTCGACTATAAATGCGAGGAAGCTGTTCTTATCGAATTTCTCGTTGAGAAGGAAAGCGTTCGTAGCCGCCGTCGTATCGAGCTTGAAGAGCTTGTAAACGGGGTTGTAGAACGAGGGGACGATTATCATTCCGGTGCAGAGGATAGTGCATATGACGCCGACAGCAGCGCGCTTGAACGGCACATGGTGCGGCAGTACGGGGTTGAAGTGGAATATCAGCACAACGGCTGCGATAACGATAGCGCAGTAGATGATGAGTGCCGGAGTTATCCTTATGTAGGCGAAGGATTTGAGGCTCTTCACGCTTCTGATGAGCTTCATATCCGAGAGGATGAGGTGGTTGCCGTTCGTTCCGTACTTGAACAGCTCGGTGATACTGAGCGCCATATATACGAAGCTCTGTATGAGTGCGGCTATCCAGCCCTTGCGGAATGCGGCGAGCAGGAGGATGAATATCACTCCGGCAGCAGCGATGTCAAAGAGCACTACAGTCGGGCGGTCAGCAGCGAAGCTCGCGAACGCGGTCACCTTCTTTGCCTGATTTATCTCAGCCATGCAGGTGATGAAAACGGGATAGAGAATGAGCAGCACAAGATTGAGCCACTTGTACTTCTCGGTGTTCTCCTCGCGGAGAGCGTTGTAGCGCTTAGCCCACCCGAACAATCCATTTTTGGTCTGAGCATTTGTTCTTGTCTGAGTTTCAGTCATTTAAATTCCTCCGTAAAAAAACAGAAAAACGTTCCTATATGTTGTGTGGAATGTTATGGAAATGCATAAATATAGGCATTTTCATAGCATTATAATATCACATCGAATCTCAAGATTCAAGAGAAATCGAAAAATATCATAATTTTGTCATTATTTTCGTCAGTTTAGTAATAGTGCATTGAAACGGTATATGAGTTTTGTACATTTTAACGATATTCTACTTTGACCTGCTAATGTGCTGACTTGCCGGATCATGTGGTGAAAGGGGCATAATTCCCACAGTACACTGCAATGAACAAAGCGCTAAATGACCATACCTCCGTTGACAGCGAGCACCTGACCGGTGATATACTCAGCCTGAGTTGACACGAGGAAGGCGACAGCGTCCGCAACGTGACGCGGCTCGCCGAAGATACCGAGCGGAATGTCCTCACGTATAAGCGCGAGGTCTTCATCGGAGAAATGCGAGTTCATCTCGGTCATAATAAATCCGGGAGAGACACAGTTGACCCTGATGCCTGACGGCGCGACCTCCTTCGCGAGCGCCTTTGTGAATCCGATAAGACCAGCCTTTGAAGCCGAATAATCGACCTCGCAGGAAGCACCGGTCTGTCCCCACATCGAGGATATGTTTACGATACAGCCCGATTTCCGGGCTATCATTTGCTTCACGAAGGTACGCGAGCAGTTCATCGCGCCGATGAGATTTATCTCCATAAGGCGGCGGCTTCGCTCGTCGGGAATGCAATGGAAAAGCCCGATCTCAGAAACACCGGCGTTGTTGACGAGAATATCGGTGCAGCTGCACATCTTCGCCGCAGCCTCGATGTCGGAAGGGGAGGAGACGTCAAGCTTCAGCGCCTTTCCGCCTATTTCGTCCGCGAGAGCCCCGGCTTTTGCGGCTGATGAGGAATAACCGACATAAACGAAACAGCCGTCCGCAGCGAGACGACGGCATATGGCGCTCCCGATACCGCCCGAACCGCCTGTGACGATTGCAGTTTTCGGCATAATATCGCTCCTTTCAGTGATATTGTTAATAGTATATCATACTTTTCCTGTTATGTCTATCCACTTTTTGCGGACTTTGCAGATGTCAGCCGATATGAGCTTTTCCGGCAAGGCTTGCAATTTCCGCTGTAATATGTTATGATTAGCACAGCATTAATATGGGAGGTCAACTATGAGATTCATATCTTGGAACGTCAACGGCTTCCGTGCCTGTCTTACGAAGGGCTTCGGCGACTTCTTCGCACAGGCGGACGCTGATATTTTCTGCATACAGGAGACAAAAATGCAGCCCGGACAGGCTGATTTCGCGCCGGAGGGCTACAGGAGCTACTTCCACAGCGCCGTAAAGAAGGGCTATTCCGGGACTGCCGTCTTCACGAAGCAGGAGCCGCTCTCGGTCAGCTACGGGCTAAACGGCGCTCACCTCGACGAAGGAAGGGTCATAACGTGCGAATATGAGAGCTTCTATTTCGTCTGCTGCTACGTGCCGAACGCACAGAACGAGCTCAAGCGCATCGACTACAGAATGGAGTTCGAGGACGACCTGCGCGCCTATCTTTCGGAGCTCGACAGTAAGAAGCCTGTCATCTACTGCGGCGACCTCAACGTTGCACATAACGAGATAGACCTGAAAAATCCGAAGTCCAATGTCGGGAATGCAGGCTTCTCGGACGAAGAGCGCGGCAAGTTCACAGAGCTCCTTGCAGCCGGATTCGCGGATACATACCGCCGCCTTTATCCTGATAAGGAGGGCGTATACTCGTGGTGGTCATACCGTTTCAAGGCGCGCGAGAAGAACATCGGCTGGCGTATCGACTATTTCGTGGTATCCGAGCGGCTTATGGAAAAGGTGAAGGATTCGCGTATCCTCACCGAAATCACAGGCAGCGACCACTGTCCCGTTGAGCTGGATATTGACCTATAAACAGGAAAGGGACTGTAAGGAAGTCCCGGACACTGAGGGCTGCCGGATCAGCCGTAGCAATACGGTCAGGCAGCCTTTTTGATGTCTGGGGGAGCCTTGCAGTCCCTGTAAATTACTTGATACCGTACTTCTTGAGAAGAGTCTCTATCTTTGTGTGGGGGTCGATTATCTTGCTGATAGAAACGTCGTGGTTGATAGCCTCGATGAAGTAAGCGATGTACTTGGAAACGTCGACCTCGTGGAACCACGGTCTGCTAAGCAGCTCGGGAGTCCTGTATGTGAGGTTAGTGCCGAATACGCCGTCGATTATGCCGTCCTCATAAGCCTTGTCGAACTTTTCAAGACCGTTTGTGAAGATGGCGTATGTTGCGTAGGTGAAGATCCTTCCGGCGTTCTTCTTTTTGAGGTTGTAAGCGAGGTCAAGCATAGATTCGCCGGACGAGATGATGTCATCAGCAACGAAGATGTCCTTGCCCTCGACGGGGTTGCCGATGTATTCGTGAGCAACGATGGGGTTTCTGCCGTTGATTATCTGTGAATAATCGCGGCGCTTGTAGAACATACCCATATCAACGCCGAGAACGGAAGCGTAGTACATATTTCTGTTGAGAGCGCCTTCATCGGGAGAAACTATCATAAACTTCTCCTTTGAGAGGTTGATGTCCTTTATCTGCTTGAGCATAGCCTTGAGCACCTGATAAGTCGGCATAACGTTGTCAAAGCCCATAAGGGGGACAGCGTTCTGTACTCTCGGGTCGTGAGCGTCGAAGCACACGATATTGGAAACGCCCATAGCCTCAAGCTCCTGAAGAGCGCACGCACAGTCGAGGGACTCGCGGTAATTTCTGCGGTGCTGTCTGCCGCCGTAGAGAGTGGGCATGATAACGGTTATGCGGTGAGCCTTGCCGCTTGCAGCCTGAATGATACGCTTGAGATCCTGGAAGTGGTCATCGGGCGACATGGCGTTCTGCATTCCGAAGTAGTCGTATTTTATGCTGTAGTTTCCGACGTCAACGATGATGAAGAGGTCCATACCGCGGACAGTGGACTTGATGAGACCCTTGCCGTCACCTGAGGAGAATCTGGGGCACTCGCACTCGATGAGGAAGCTGTCATTCTCATATCCGGCAAGCTTGGACCAGTCGGTAAGGTATCCGTCGATCTTGTTGCCGAGCTCGGTAACGCTGTTCATTGCGATAATTCCGATAGGTGCAGCACTTGATTCGCTGCTGAATAAATTTTCACTTGAAGCAGTCATAAATAATTCCTTTCGTTTTCGTTTGTCGGTCGGTCACTTGCAGAAGTTTTCGATATAGTTGTCTATATCGCCGGCGATTATTTCCTTTGCGATGTCGGCGTGGTCAACCTCGTTTACTACGGTCGTCTTGTTTTCAAGCTCTTTGTATACTGTGAAGAAGTGGGTCATTTCGTCGAAGATGTGCTTGGGGAGCTGATCAATGTCCATATACATATTATAGTTAGGGTCATTGAAGGGAACAGCGATTATCTTATCGTCGTGGTGACCGTTGTCGAGCATACGGATAACGCCGATAGGATAGCACTCAACGAGAGTGAGCGGCATAAGTGTTTCAGAGCAAAGCACCAGAACGTCAAGGGGGTCCTTGTCGTCGGAGTAGGTGCGCGGTATAAAGCCGTAATTTGCAGGATAATGAGTAGAGGTGTGGAGGATACGGTCCATTTTGATGTAACCCGTGTCCTTGTCGAGCTCATACTTTATCTTGCTGCCCTTGCCGATCTCGATGACCGCATAAAAACTCTCCGGACTTATCCTTTTGGGACTTATGTTGTGCCAGATGTTTTTCATTCATATACCTCCGCAGTAAGATTTTACGTGTTCTGCCACTTTTAAGTATACCATTTTTTTGTGAATTGTCAACATTATACAGAGAAGAAGGTCAATTTTCGTCAAGATGACGGTATTTTACACCGCTTGTACAGAATTTTTCAGAATTAAAGCAGTTGTGAAATGTTTGAACAAATTGTAGAAATACTCGCTGTATATACAATTTGGAAAAATGTATGAACGAACAGTTAATTTTGCTAATGAATATTATATTGCAAACCTATTGATTTTCTTTCCGAATTGGTGTAAAATATAGATATATTGCTTGAATAATTACTGAAGAAAGTGAGGGAGCTGATTTGAAAAAGTACAGAATTGCGGTAATTGTAGCCGGTATCGACGAAAATTATCAGAGCAGTATCCTTCACGGCATAGAGTCCGCAGCATCGGGCTGTATGCTCGATCTGTACGTCTTTGCTTCGTTCAGCGGAACGATGGGGAATCTCAGCCACGATTCCGGAGAGTATAATATTTTCCGCCTTCCGGACTTCACGACGTTCGACGGAGCTATCCTTCTCACAAACACTATCGACGACAAGCGCGTTGTTGAGAACATCCACAGCCGCATAATAAAGGCAGGCATCCCTGCTGTAAGCATCGACGACGATGTTGAAGGGATGTACTACATCGGAAGCGACAACAAGGCTGCGATGCGCCGTATCACCGAGCATTTTGTCAAGGTCCACGGCTTCAGGAAGTTCAACTACATCTCCGGCCCTGCTGAAAACCCCGAGAGTATGGACCGTCTGCGCGGCTTCCTTGAGGTGCTCGAGGAGAACGGTCTGACGATAGACGACGACCGCATCTTCTACGGCGATTTCCGCGCACCTGCCGGAAAAGCCGCCGTTGAATACTTCCTTCGCAACAATGAATATATGCCCGAGGCGATAATATGCGCCAACGACGTTATGGCTGCAACGGCTGTGAACCGCCTGTTTGAAGCCGGATTCAAGGTGCCGGAGGAGATAGCCGTTTCCGGCTTTGACAATACCTACAACAACCATAATTTCCGCATAGAGCTCACATCCGTAGAGCGTCCGTTCAACTATTCCGGACAGCTCGCCTGCCAGATGCTCGCCGACCATTTCCGCGGCACTCCGAAGGAGCGCTCCGAGATACTCGATATGTCCACGAGGTTTACCGAGAGCTGCGGCTGCCGCGACAGTGCGGTCAGCAACATCGCAGAGTACAAGGAGCTGAATATAGCCAATTACAACAAAGTAGAGATGATAGGCAGCTATATGTCGATGTTCAACAAGCTCTACTGCAACCTTCAGGGCTGCGGCTCGTTCGATGACTACATCGCAGCGATAAAGAGATTTGTCAAGGATATAGACCCCGGCGAGTTCTTCTTCCTCGTCTGCGAGGACTGGGACATAGAACGCCCTGATGAGCGCAATATAGGCAAAAAGTCGGAGGTCCCGACGAGGTATACGGACGAGATGTTCATTCCCGTTGCCTATTGCAGGGGAAAATTCCGCGACGATGTTACAACTCTCCCGACAAAGGAGCTGATACCGGACATAAATCCCGATAAATCGCCGGGAAAGGTGTACTATATGGTGCCGCTTCACTTCGGTGAGCGCTGTCTCGGATATATGGCGATAAGCAACTGCAAGCTTCCGCTGCACAATTCGCTGTTCCAGTCATGGTGCATATCTATGAGCAATTCGCTTGAGAATATGCGAAAGATAATCACGCTCGAATTCGCAGTTGACCGTCTCGGCAAGCTGTACACGCAGGACACCTTCTCAGGTATCTACAACCGAAACGGCTTTGTAAAGGCGACAAAGGACATCTATGCCGACTGCGTGAAGAATAACCGCAGCGTTATGCTGATGTTCATAGACCTCGACGGACTCAAGACCATAAATGACACCTACGGTCACGACATAGGCGACCTTGCGATAAGCTCGATAGCAGGCGTACTCAGGAGTGTCTGCAAGCAGGGCGAGATATACTGCCGCTTCGGAGGAGACGAGTTCATAGTCTTCTCGGCGGATTCAAACGAAGAGCTCGGAAAAGACCTCACAAAACGCATACAGGATGCGATAGAGGTGGTCAACGATAGTATGGCGAATCCGTTCTCTCTCAGTGCAAGTATCGGTTTCACGATCGCTGAGCCGAGACCCGGCGAGGATCTGTTCCGCTTTGTGACTGCCGCAGACAAGGTTATGTACGAGCAGAAGAGAAAAAAAAAGCTCTCTAAGTACCTGAAGAAATGAACACACTATAAAATAGTAAACAGCAAATGAATGAATAAGACCCGGAAGCGAAGGTGAAATTGCTTCCGGGTCGTTTTTGTATGAGAGCGTTACATATCGAGCTCTATCTTCTTTCCGGTCGGAGCGTACTGCTCGACCTTCACGCCGCACTTGTCGAAGAGCATTGCAGATGCGGTAACACTGTCTGTGCCGTTGTATTTGTTGCTGTAGTAGACAACTCTTTTTATCCCTGACTGAATGATAGCTTTCGCGCACTCATTGCACGGAAAAAGCGTAACATAGAGTGTACAGCCGGCGAGTGAAGCGCCGCTGCTGTTGAGCACGGCATTCAGCTCAGCGTGACAGACGAAGGGGTATTTCGTATCAAGTACGGATTCACCGTCGCGCTCCCACGGCATTTCGTCATCATCGCAGCCTGTTGGCATACCGTTGTATCCGACGGAGACTATCTTGTGCTCGTTGTTCACGATACACGCGCCGACCTGAGTGTTGCTGTCCTTGCTTCTCTCGGCGGAGAGCATAGCTATACCCATAAAGTATTCGTCCCACGTGATGTAGTCCTTGCGCTTCATAGTAGACCTCCTGTACAGTGCGAGCTATAGCGAAACCTGCTGCGGCGACACGCTGTTAGCGTCTGTGTAACGCTTTGATAACAGTGCCGAATGCGACAGCAGACTGACGATTCTGTAAATAGTGAGCGAGCCTGCGAGCGTCATCGAATTTGGCTGCGGCGACACGCCGTTATCATCTGTGTGCCGCTTGAAAACAGTTCCGAATGCGACAGCAGACTGACGATTCTGTAAATAGTGAGTGAGCTTGCGAGCGTCAGCGAAATTGGCTGCGGCGACACGCTGTTATTGTCTGTGTAACGCTTGAAAACAGTTCCGAATGCGACAGCAGACTGACGATTCTGTAAATAGTGAGCGAGCTTGCGAGCGTCATCGAAACAGCGCGCGCCCGCTCGGCGCTGGTTGGGGCAGCGGGATTTGAACCCACGCATGACAGAGTCAAAGTCTGTTGCCTTACCGCTTGGCTATACCCCAGTAACTTACTCATTATACCATACTTTTTTGCAAAATGCAATAGCTGCGGCGGAAAAGCTCTCACACTTTTCCGTCGCGGAACATTTTCATCATCTCATTCGTCAGGCTCATATCGTCCGGCTGACCGACAATATCCTCCCTGCGAGTCCATATCGCAGAGCTTAGCTCGCTTTCGTCGAGGGTCACAGTGTCGCCGCCTTCCACATCGCAGAAGAATCCGGCGAGGATACCGCCCGAGAATCCCCACGGCTGCGACTTGTAATAGCGGATATTCTTCACTCGAAGCCCGACTTCCTCCATTACCTCGCGTTCAACGGTCTGTTCGAGAGTTTCGCCTATCTCAGTGAAACCGGCTACGAGGGCATCGAAGTTCACGCCTCTTCCGCGTGCATATCGCGTCAGCAGGAGCTTATCCCCGTTCGTGACACCAACGATGACTGCCGGGTCTATCCTCGGGTAGGTGATATTTCCGCATCCGGGGCAGCGCATCGCCCTTTCGCGGCTGTCGGGGACAGTCTCTGCACCGCACGCACCGCAGAACCGGCTCTTCCGGTACCATTTGCAGAGGTGGAACGCCGTGAACAGCGCAAAAACGTGCAGCTTTACAGCTCCTTCTGCGCGGCGGAGCTGCTTCACGTCTGTGTATGCGAATTTTTCCGGAGCTTCGGGATTTTCGTCCCTGCACAGGAAATATCGCCTTTCACCGATAGAAAACAGGTAAACGGTATCGCCCGAGAAGCTCACATCGGCGACCTTCGGGAAAGGCTCCTGCATATCGGGACAGGCGAGCACCTCACCTCCGCGGAAGCAGAACAGCGTGTCTCCGGGAGAGGGGACAGCGTCGGGAATATACGAATTATTGAGCTTTTCAGCTCCGATGTCCTGTATCATCAGGCATCTCCTTTCGCTTTTTCGAGCTTGTTCATCGCTCTGAAATCGAGCATCGCCATTACGATAGCGACCGCTGCGGACAGAACATCCGCTATCGGACCTGTGTAGATTATGCCGTCAATGCCGAATATGAGCGGCAGTATTACGAGAAAGGGGATAAAGAATATCATCTGTCGGGTCATCGAGAGGAAAACGCCCTTGACCGGCTTTCCGATAGATGTGAAAAACGTCGATGTTATGGGTTGCAGGCAGTTTATCCACGTGAAGAACAGGAATATCCGGAAGAACCTCACGCCGAATCTGAAATAGTTCTCGCTGCCCTCGCCGAAGACCGCGAGTATCTGCCGCGGAAACGCCTGAAACAGCACGAAGGCGACGATCGAGATAGCGCCGCCGGTCACGACCGCGAGCATATACGCCTTCTTCACGCGGCTGTACTGCTTTGCGCCGTAGTTGAAGCTCTCTATAGGCTGCGTTCCCTGCGCGAGTCCGATAACGATCGAGAACACTATCATATTCACCTTCATTATGATCCCGGCGCACGCGAGCGGCTCATTTTCGCCGTAAACTGAGAGCCTTCCGTAGTGCTTGAGCGAGTTGTTGAGCACTATCTGAACTATCGCGATAGCGAGCTGGTTGAAGCACGATGCCATTCCTATCGAGGCGATCCGTTTGACGATGGTGACTCTCGGCTTGAAGTGGGTCATCGTCAGCCTGAGAGTCTTGAATCTTGTAAGGTAAACGAGCACTATCACCGCGGATACTACCTGTCCGATGACCGTTGCGGCGGCTGCACCTGCCATTCCCCATTTGAATCCGAGAACGAAGAGTGCGTCAAGTGCGGTGTTGATCACGGCACCGGTGAGATTGCATATCATCGTCATTGTGGGACTTCCGTCAGCGCGGACGATGTGTCCGCCGCCCGTTGTGAGTATCAGGAACGGGAAGCCGAGAGCGGTGACCTTCACGTATTCCTGTGCGTAGGGCAGCACCTCAGCTGGTGAGCCGAAAAATTTCAGCAGGGGAGTGAGAAACACAAGTGTTACGGCGGATATGACCACTCCGCAGGCGATGAGCATAGTTATCGCATTGCCGGCGTAGAAGCCTGCGAGCTTCTTGTCTCCGCGTCCGAGCGTGAGATTGAAGCAGGAAGCGCCGCCGATACCGAGCAGCAGGGCGACTGCCATACAAGCCGTCGAGAACGGGAATGCGATATTTGTCGCGGCGTTGCCGTTCGTGCCGACGCCCTGACCGATGAAGAGCTGGTCAACGATGTTGTACAGTGCGCTGACGAGCATACCGATGATGCTGGGGATAGCGAATTTCAGCATAAGCTTAGTGACTGAGGCGTATCCCAGCGGATTCTGTTTTTCCTTTTCCATAATTATCCTTCTTTTCCGAAAACGTCTTATAAATACATTAACTGTATAATTATACTACATTTTACAGATAATTGCAAGTGCCGGATATGTCAGCTAAACGTTAGAGGAGTCTAACAAAAGATTGATGTTCATTTGTCAAAATAACTTGATTCAAAACCGTAAATGTTGTATAATTGATTTGTATGTGAGAGAACGGCTGCACCTGCTTTCAAGCGACCGGGCAGGCTTCTCTTATAATATCTGAAAGGAGTATTAATAATGATTTATTCTCACGAAGTTGAAACAATGTGCCCGATCGCACAGGGCGTTGCTCACGGCGCTGCTCCGATCCCGGAGGAGGCAAAATGGGTAAAGGCTAAGGAGATCAAGGATATTTCCGGTTTCACACACGGTATCGGCTGGTGCGCACCTCAGCAGGGTACCTGCAAGCTCACTCTCAACGTTAAGGAGGGCATTATCCAGGAAGCTCTCGTTGAGACTATCGGCTGCTCGGGTATGACTCATTCTGCTGCTATGGCTGCTGAGATCCTTCCCGGCAGAACTATCCTCGAGGCTCTCAACACTGACCTCGTATGCGACGCTATCAACACTGCTATGAGAGAGCTCTTCCTCCAGATCGTTTACGGACGCTCACAGTCTGCATTCTCTGAGGGCGGTCTCGTTGTCGGCGCAGGTCTTGAAGACCTCGGTAAGGGTCTCCGTTCACAGGTCGGAACACTCTACGGCACACTCGCAAAGGGTCCTCGTTACCTTGAAATGACCGACGGATATATCACAGGTCTTGCACTCAATGCAGATGATGAGATCATCGGCTACAAGTTCGTGAACTTCGGCAAGATGATGGACTTCATCAAGGCTGGCGACGATGCTAACACTGCTTTCGAGAAGGCTCAGGGTCAGTACGGAAGAGTTGCTGACGCTGTAAAGATCGTTGACCCCAGAAAGGAATAAGGAGGATTTCTAACAATGGCTTTATTTGAATCTTATGAGAGAAGAGAAAAGCAGATACTCGCTGTTATAAAGGAATACGGCATCAACTCCATCGAGGAGTGCGCTGACGTCTGCAAGGAAAAAGGTCTCGATATATACACACTCGTTGAAAAGATACAGCCTATCTGCTTTGAGAACGCTAAGTGGGCTTACACAGTAGGCTGCGCTATCGCTATCAAGAAGGGCTGCACAAAGGCTGCTGACGCTGCTGCTGCTATCGGTGAGGGTCTTCAGGCATTCTGCATTCCCGGTTCTGTTGCTGACCAGCGTAAGGTAGGTCTCGGTCACGGCAACCTCGGCAAGATGCTCCTCGAAGAGGACACTGAGTGCTTCGCATTCCTCGCAGGTCACGAGTCATTCGCTGCTGCTGAGGGCGCTATCGGTATCGCTGAGAAGGCTAACAAGGTACGTCAGAAGCCCCTCCGCGTTATCCTCAACGGCCTCGGCAAGGACGCTGCTCAGATCATCGCTCGTATAAACGGTTTCACATACATCGAGACTGAAATGGACTACGCTACAGGCGAAGTCAAGGAAGTATTCCGCAAGGCTTACTCAGACGGTCTCCGCGCTAAGGTAAACTGCTACGGTGCAAACGATGTCCGCGAGGGCGTTGCTATCATGTGGAAGGAGAACGTTGACGTTTCTATCACAGGTAACTCAACTAACCCCACTCGTTTCCAGCACCCCGTTGCAGGTACTTACAAGAAGGAGCGCACTGACGCTGGCAAGAAGTACTTCTCTGTTGCTTCAGGCGGCGGTACAGGTCGTACACTTCACCCCGATAACATGGCTGCCGGTCCTGCTTCCTACGGTATGACTGATACTATGGGAC
>JAFXVT010000037.1 GCA_017534835.1 Ruminococcus sp. | reverse complement strand
TCCTCAAAGCTCACGTTGCTTAACGAAGAAAAAAGCAATATCAAACTGAATAGGGAAAACAGCGGCACTCATTCCGAATGCCGCTGTTTTTATATATTCCAGAAATTGTACATTTCAAAGCATACTACAGCTGCAACAGCAATTATATTGCAGACCATATTTGCAGCATAGTGCAATTTGCCCGACTTTACCCTTACAAGTCCGATGACAGCGGCAACAGCAGCCAAGCAGCAAACAGCTGTACAGATGAGCTGTGACATGCCGATGACTGCGCTGACAGAAAATGTCATCGTGCCGCTATTGACAAAGATCACATACGTCGCGAACATCAGCAGCACAGAGACGAGCCATGCTGTTTGTCCTGCACCGAGAAGCGCGGAACCGCTGTATTTTTTCAGCCTGCCGTGCTTTTTCAGCTTTCGGCGCATAAACATCAGATAGACTGACGCGACTGCAAGCAGCACATACGCTGTGAACAGGCAGAGCTCCGCGATATAAAAGCGGTCGCGGACGGCGTGCTCAGGCACCGAACTCATAGGAGAGCTGATGACAGCCTCCGTACCGCCGCCGGACAGTGCCTTTTCACCGATCAGCATCGCGCCTTCATCTTCGGCATTGAAATGCGTCGAGTCTATGAGCCTTTTCTTGCTCTCTCTGTTCTCTTGAAGCAAGCCGTACATAGTCTCCGTGTCGTAGGTCCGTTGGTAAACTCCGCTGCCTATGCGCGAAAGAGGCTCAAATCTTTCGGCCTTAGCTGCCGAAAGGAAGCCGATGATCCTCAGCATACCGCTCCGCGGCAAGCTCGACGGCAGATAATAGCCGCTCAATCTTGCGCTCTCCGCGCCCTTGCCGTACTTCTTGGGTGAAAGCGTGCCGAAGCACCATTCGCTGAAATCGTTGAAATAATGATTGTTCGTATCGCTCTGCTCTATCATAACCGCAAACCCGAGTTTTGATACAGGGTCAATTAGCACTCTTGCGTGACTTGCCGCTGTTGCTCCGTCGAGACCGTAGGTGCGTACCGTGTATTCGTTGCAGTGCAAGCCATGAGCGCAGAGCGGGATATCTGACTCGCCGTAAAAAGACGTAGCCTCAAACAGCTCCGTCTGCGCTGCCGGACTGCCGAACAGCGGGAGATTGTCGCTTATGAGCGCCTGTGCGAAGGTGATGAGGTCGTTCAGCGTGCTCACTGCGGAGCCTGCCGGATAGAGCGTGAGATAGCTCAGGCAGCTGCCCTTGTCGATAAGGGAAGCGCCGCTTTCGTAGGTCCTCATTTTCCTGCGCTGCTGGCAGACCCACTCGTTGTCGGTATGAGCTGCATTGACGGAGGTGTGCTCCATGCCGAGCGGCTCAAGGATATGCTCGTGAACGTAAGCACAGTAGTCCTGCCCCGTTATGCACTCGATGATATAGGCTGCGACTGCCGCGCTGTACATCGAATCGACAGCTGCCTCACCGGGACGGCATACCTGTTTCGGCTCAGCTGCTCTCAGCTCCTCTCCGAGAGGGCGTATCGCTTCTGCGTCCGTCGTCCATATCGGGCGGACGACCTTCTGCCAGCCGGCAGTACCGTTCATCAGGTCGAGCATGGTTATCGGCTCGTCGAAGGCAAGGCGGCGGAAGAAGCCATCGGGAAGATATTCCCTGATGTCGCCTTCAAGGTCGAGGCTCCCCTGCTCCCACAGCTGCATCGCGCTGACCCATACCAGCAGCTCGGATACCTCGCCCCATTCAAAGACGGATCTTTCGTCGGCTTTGACTTGCTGCTCCGCGTCGGAATACGCGAAATAGTCGGTGCAGAGCACCTCGTCCCCGTGAAAGAAGCCGATAGCCGTAGCACCCCATTTGTCCTCAGCCATATCAATGTCATTCTCGTAGAAATCCAGTAAAAAATCAAGGTCTTCGAGAGTTATCCCCGACGGGAAAACGAGTTCCTCGTCTGCCTCCGCCGCGCTGACGGCAGGCAGTACCGCGTTCGTCAGCAGCATTGCCGAGCAGAGGGCAGCCAATGAAGCTTTGATAAGTTTTTTCATAGCAGTCCTCCTCACAGCTCCTTGTCCTCGTATTCGCAGACAGTGCAGATGTACTTGTATACCACCGAAAATGCGGCTATACTCAGGAAAAACGCGGCAAGCAGGAGTCCGCCTGCCGCCTCTCCGAGGATACCGAGAAAATGTACGATAAGGCTTAGCGTAGGTACCGCAGGGAGCACATCTGAAAATATGAGCAGACACAGTAATATCAGCATTGCTGCCATGATAACTGCGTAGACGTATTCTCTTTTCTTGGCGCGGCGGATACCGCCTGTTTTTGACGTCATGGTCATTGCTCTGCTGTTTGCGAAGTGTTTGCGGAGCTTGCCCGATATTATCACGGCTCCTATCGTGAATGCTGCAAGATAAAACGGGCTTATGTCTGAAAGACTTATGATTATCCCCTGTCTCTGCTGATCCAGTACGGCAAGAGCCATGAGCACATAGAACAGCACGCTTGTGCCGCAGTAAAAGGACAGAGTCAGTATAAAGCGCGAATCTACGATATCCCTGCGGCTCACGGGCAGCACGGTGTTCAGCCTCTCGGAATGGTATTTCAGCTCGTTGCCGAACAGCATCGGCACAAAGAAGAAGCTCACAAGAGGCGGTACGAGCGCTGCCATGAACGGTGCAAAATATGTCATCGCTCCGAACGCGAGACACATTATCAGTACCACCAGCTTCAGGCTGTTCCTTCCGCCGTTCATGGTGATGAGATCGGCGCGGATAAGGGAGAGCAGTCTGTTGTCATTTTTCATTTCTATCCTCCTATATCTCGCGTCTTGAAACCACGGCTGCCGTTATTTCGCCGAATATCAGGCATACAGCGAACATAGCGATGTTGACGGCTGCTCCGAATACGGCAGCTTCGCCGACTGAAACGCCCGATAAGCTCTCCGCTGCTTGAGACAGTGTATATTTCGGTATCAGAGATGTGTACTCGGAAAGGAGATGTGCAGCTCCGAAAACGGCTGCTAATGCGAGTATCCCTATCACAGCCGACCTCAGTTGGTTCTCTCTGCCGTGTATCTGTCCTGTCATCTCCATATACGCCGATACTATGCAGCATACCGCCGTGACTGCAAATACAGTCAGGAAGACGTATGCGGGATGAGCATAGCCCTGCTGCAAAAATGTCAGCACAGCACTGCTTCTGCGAAGAAGGCTGACATTTTCAAAGAGGAGCTTGTTAAGGTTGAGAAGCACAGCCGCGCTCACTATGACAAGCTCTATTGCCTCGCAGACGAAAAAAGCTGCGAAAATGTACAGAAACCTTGCTCTCGGCACGCTTCGGCGGCTGACGGGCAGTGTGCCATAGAGCTTATCGAAGCCGTTCCTGTCAGCGATGCCCTGCAATGGGTATACGAAGCCGAACACGCAGAACGATATCATTGCAGCTATCATAGGCGACAGCAGGAGGCTCAAAAGCAGGCAGAAAAGAACGACAAATACAAAGTCGCCGACGGACAGTGTGCTCACAGTGAAGAGATCAAAGCGTATTATCTTCAAAATGTACCGCATTTTTATCCTCCTTTGCTATGTAGACCAGTATCTCGTCGATACTTGCCTTTTCACATTCGAGCTTGTCGGGGAGACAGACCATGTCCTCCGCCCTGATGAGAGCCTCAAAGCCGTTTCGGTAGTTGTGGAAGCCGATCATCTTCTCCTTCAAGCCCTCGGGGATAGCGCTCTCTGCGCCCTTTACGACGGCGTATCCCTCTGCGAGCTCGTCCTTGTCGCCTGTGAACCACACCCTGCCGTTATGGAGGATAGTAACATAGTCGGCAATGCGCTCGACGTCCGCTGTAATATGAGTCGAGAAGAGGATACCGCGGTTTTCGTCCTGTATATATTCAGAAAGGATATCAAGAAGCTCGTCGCGCGCAACGGGATCAAGACCGCTCGTCGGCTCGTCAAGTATGAGCAGCTCGGGCTTGTGGGCGAGTGCTATCGCGACCATCAGCTTCATCTTCATACCCTTTGAGAAGTCACCGACTACTCTGTTGTCCGGCAGGCTGAACCGCTTCAGACTGTCGAAGAAGTCCTTGCTGTCCCAGTTCTTGTAGAACGGACGTATCTGCCGCTCGATCTGCTTAGCGGTCAAGTGCTCGGCGAGGTACATACTGTCGAAAACAACGCCGAGGCGCTGCTTTATGGCAATAGAGTCTCTGACGCTGTCGAGCCCGAACACGCTTATGCTGCCGCTGTCGATCTTTGTCATATTCATTATCGAGCGTATCGTCGTTGTCTTACCAGAGCCGTTCTGTCCGACGAATCCCATGATATAGCCCTTCGGCAGCGCAAATGAAACGTTTTTCAGAACAAAATCGTCGTATGCTTTGCAAAGCTCCTTTATTTCAAGTATATTTCCCATATCAGCCCTCCATAAATTTTCTGAGCGCGGCAGCTATCTCGTCGTCAGTGAGACCTGCATTCCGCCCGTTTTCAACAGCCTTTTGCAGCCCATCCTCCATTTCAAAGAGCATACGCTCGCGCAGGAGCTCATTGTTCCTCGGCGCGACATAGTAGCCCTTTCCGCTCATAGAGGTGATGAAGCCCTCGTCAAGCAGGTCGTTGTATACCCTTGTCGTCGTGATAACGCTTATTTTCAGGTCGCGTGCGAGCTGGCGTATGGACGGGAGCTGCTCGTCCTCGCGAAGCGTACCGTCGAGGATCTGCGCCTTCATCTGCTGTTTTATCTGCTCATATATCGGCAGCTCAGATCTGTTCTTTATTACAATTACCATAATGCTCTCCATTGTCATACCGCATATATTGTATTATATACAGTATAACACAAGCTGTTGCTCTTGTCAAGTGTTTTTTCTAAAAGCAACGCCGTAGCCGATATACAGTGTCGATCAGTGATGTAAAGAATACAGTTACCTGTATTCTTCCTTTATCGGATCAAGGAATTTATTATCAACATGAAATATGAAAATACACTTGTGCTCAATGCATATTGAGGACCTCCTCTCCTATAATGGCGATGACAGCTGACTTGCGCGCAGGAGAGTCGCTGTCAATTGAGAATCAAAGAATGATGTTGAAGGACTAGCGCAGAAGTATCTCTCCAAGCGGATAAACTCTGCCGTCGGAAAGATATATTTTTCTGTCATGGTAGTGTGCTTCTATCTCAAACATAATAACTCCTTTCAGAAATAGTGTTCTATTTCATCAGAGTGCATAACACTGCGGTTCGCTTTGAAAACAGCTGTATAAATAGCCGAAAACTAAAAGTTTACAATTCGTTCATAAAAATAGATTATAGATTGAACTCGGTAGAGATAGTATACTATATCTATTGACTTTTGTCAAGAGAGCGTGTATACTGAATGCAGTTAAGACGTCCGGACAACTCTTGACATCACAAGTAAAAACTCGAAACGCGAAAGGAAGATGTAGATGAAAGATTTGAACGTTATCAACTGCACAGCGTACTCTAATGGCGTCAATTCACCGCTTGAGTATCTCAACATCACTACGCCTGCCGAGTTCAAGGTGGTGATGGATCTACTCTGCTACTACGACAGCGAAAAGAAAACCTCGACCATTAGCCGTACAGGTATTGCAAGAGACACTGCAATGTCGGTAAGCAATGTTGAACGCGCACTGAAAACTCTTGCGCAGAAGGATATCATTCGTATCCACAACAACTATGCCGACAATGGTCGTCAGGTTGAGAACTCTTACGAAGTCGCATTCCTGAATTACGACATGGACGAGGACAAGCTCTGTGACGCAGAACTTGCACTTCAGTTCAAAAGTTAACTGTCATAGGGGCTGTGTCATGATGTCATAGGCTTATATATTAAGTATACAAGAGAATATATACTTAATACAGAGAAGGAAGATATATATTAGCTATCAAAGATAATATAAACTATGTGCCTTCTTTTCTCTGCAATAATAGTTATAACAGGAACCGTGTAAAGGTTGATAATCGAAACAGGCGCAGAAAGCCCCTTGTTTGCCGTCCTCAGAGTGAAAATGGTATAGTTACCCCACCACTCCCGTTGAACGCGGTTGTCGCGCAACGTGGAGCGAGTGTGGGGATACCACACAAATACTGTTGGCGGAGAAAAAAGTGGCGGCGGTGACAAAAAGTCTTCCCTTTTGGGAAGGCAAGCATCGCAGACGGCATTCCGCCTGCTGCTGAAAACGGGAGAACCCGTGCCCCTTTTTGGTTTGCAGGAAAAAGGCTGGCGTCAAACCGCCAGCCAATCTACCTCGGACGGGCAGTGCCCGCCGAAATATCGGAATTTGCAATATTTGCAAATTGGGGTCAAAATTAGTAAGTGAGAAAAATCTTGGGGTCAAAATATGAAAAAGCTCCAAATATTGCCTATAATTAGGGAGGTGTGACCGGAGTCAAAGAGTCTTAATAAATTGAATAGTAAGTTTGAAACAGTGTGACGTGAAAGGAGTTCATATGAAGTCTGAAACGAATGAAAAAGCTCTTTGCGTTGACAAGAAGATGACCATTAACGGACAAACCTTTGACGTGACGCTTGTTTTCAAATCTCCTGAAAAGCCGAGCGAAACCGTTGAAGATAAGATCAAACATCTCATAAACGGTGATAGAATAAACTGAAAAAGGTCTGGACTTTCGAGCCGAGTAGTGGTATACTGTTGGTGTATCCTATTCGGTTTGATTCCCAGAACGAGTACGTTCGGAACAGGAGGATATATGAAAACAGAATCAAACACGGAACAGATAACAGCACTCTATTGCCGCCTGAGCCAAGAGGATATGCGTGCAGGCGAGTCGCTGTCAATTGAAAATCAAAGATTGATGTTGAAGGAATACGCAGACAAGAAAGGCTTCCGCAATTGTCAGTATTACGTCGATGACGGTTACAGTGGCACCGATAACACACGTCCCGAGTACGTTCATATGCTCAGCGATGTGCAGAATGGACTCGTAGGAACGGTAATTGTGAAAGATCAGTCGAGACTTGGACGCGACCACTTGGAGACTGACAGGCTAATGGAATTGGTATTCCCTGCATACGATGTGCGCTTCATTGCTGTCACAGATAACGTTGATAGTGCGAACGGCTTCAACGAGATGTCGGGTATCAAGAATTTATTTAATGATATGTACGCCCGTGACTGTTCTAAGAAGATACGTGCCGTTCAGCGTTCTAAAGGTGAACGAGGCGAGCGTGTCGGAACGACAACTCCCTACGGTTACATGAAGGACGAAAACAAGAAGCTGATACCAAATCCCGAGACAGCACCTACCGTCAAGCGCATATTTGAAATGAGTGCAGAGGGAAAAGGTGTCCGAAAGATATGTGACATACTGACCGCAGATAAGGTTCTTACTCCGAGCGCTTATGCGGCACGAAAGTCGGGTAAGCAGAAAACAAGCTCGCCGTACCGTTGGTCGCTGAAAACGGTCAGAGAGATGCTGAAGAATCGAATCTACTGCGGCGACACCGTCAATTTCAGCACCTACACCAAGTCCTACAAGCTGAAAAAGACGCTCAAGAACGAGCCTGAGAAAATGCTTATCTTTGAGAACACTCACGAAGCTATAATCTCACGGAAGCTGTTTGGTGTCGTTCAGAAGCACTACGAGGGCAGAAAGAAGTCGGACAAGTTCGGTGAAGTCGATAAGTTTGCTGGCTATCTCTACTGTGCAGAGTGTGGCTCGAAGCTGTACCTTCACAGAGCACGAACGCTCGACCCTAAAAAGAATAACTATATGTGCGGCGGATATCAAAGTCGTGTCACCGACTGCACTGCTCATTATATAAGGGAAAAGGTGCTCGATAGTATTGTACTTCGGTATCTGAGACAAGTCGTTAGTTATGCGCGTGACAAGTCCGATGAGTTCTACGCTATGGCAATGGCGAATGGCGAAGCCGAAGCGAAGAAGCAGTTCAAAGATAATGAGAAGCTTCGCAGTGAATATGAAACAAAAATCAGTCAACTCGACAATGCGATACAGCTCCTCTTCATGGACAGGTCAAACGGAAAGATCACGGACGAGCGCTACGATGTCCTCTCCGCTAACTTCGAGAAGGAGCAGTCCGACCTGAAAGCCAAGCTCAATGCGCTTGATTCACAGCTTGATAGGATGAAGGTACGCGAGAAACGTGTCAGGGAGTTCATCAACAACGCCAAGCAGTACACAGAGATACGCAAGCTCACTCCCGAGATACTGAAAACCTTCATCTCACGCGTTGAAGTCTACGAAAAGGCAGTCAAGCGTTCGAGGACTTGCGGCAATCGCGTTGAGATCTACTTCACATTCTCGGCAGACAAGGCGATAGTTATCGACAGAGTGATTGCTGAAAATGGCGATATACTGATACTTTAACACCAAAAATCTCCGAGGGGCTACTCCCTCGGAGATATAATAAAACCAATGTTCGTTAGCGAACGTGGGCTAAACTCCTTTCCTAAAACTTTTAACTCCGTTTTTCCCCTCCTATGGGGTCACGCTGACAGATATAATGTTCTGCCTTAATTCGCTAACGTGACCCCATAGGAGGGGAAAAACAAAGCTGGAAGTCTTTGGAAGGGGGCTCGGGGGTGACTCCCCACAGTGTGGGGAGATGTCGCACAGCGACAGAGGGGACCGCCGCTGTTGGCGGAACCTTTCTTCAGAAAG
>JAFXVT010000036.1 GCA_017534835.1 Ruminococcus sp. | reverse complement strand
TGCTGTTGCAGCTGTAGTATGCTTTGAAATGTACAATTTCTGGAATATATAAAAACAGCGGCATTCGGAATGAGTGCCGCTGTTTTCCCTATTCAGTTTGATATTGCTTTTTTCTTCGTTAAGCAACGTGAGCTTTGAGGAACAACCCTTTTTCAAAAGGGTTTTCCTCAATGGGCGCGTGTAAAGCTTCTGTAAGAGTACAACAGCTAAGGGTAAGGCTGTTTTTTTATCACGTATATCAAGTCCCGGGTTTGCGCGGCACCTCGTCAGTTGATATTCACGGAAATATATGGTATAATTAGCTGAAAAAAATTTTTTTGAAAATTTTTGTAACGTTTCCAGATTTTGTCCGTCTAATATACAGAAGCCCCTCAAAGGGTGTCCCTTTAGCCAGTTTCGCAGGTTACCGAATATGCGCTGTCAGTTTACGGCACGGTAACCAACGCTCTCTGCTATGGGTGACGACTCAAAAGGGTGTCCCTTTAGCAAGACAATTACGCTATGGGACATTACCCGTCGGGGCATTCCACTGAAGCTTCTGTGAAATCATCTGAAAGGAGGTGCGATGATTGGACAGCGTGACTGCCGAAAAGCTGTATGAGACCTGTTATATGAAGGTGTATTCCTACGTTATGACCCTTGTCAGGGAACAGAACGCCGCAAGCGAAATAACTCAGGAGACCTTCTTCAAGGCTATCTCGACAAAACAGACCTTCCGCGGCGAATCCGAATGCTACTCGTGGCTGTGTGCTATCGCGAAGAATATCTTCATCGACGAAAAGCGCCGCTCCTCACGCATACAGGGCGAGCCTGACGAGACGCTCGCTGACAGCGATACCGACATAGAGCAGAGCATCACCGATTCCGAGACCTCGTTCCGGATACATATGCTCCTGCACGATATGGAGGACCCGTACAAGGAGGTATTCGAGCTGAGAGTCTTCGGAGAGCTCTCATTCGCTCAGATAGGAGCGATATTCCGCAAAACTGAGAGCTGGGCAAGAGTCACCTATCACCGCGCCCGATTAAAGCTCAAGGAAAGGATGGATAAAAATGAAATATAACTGTGATATGATAAGCGACCTTATCCCGCTGTATATCGACAATGCTTGCAGCAAGAGCAGCGCAGAAGCGGTAGAGCAGCACCTAAGCGAATGTGAGGCGTGTGCCGGACTTCTCGATGAGATGCGCAAATGCGAGACCGCTATCGACAAGCCTATCGCTGAGGAGCGCGGAAACGTCATCAACAAGCAGGCAAAATTCTTCAAGCGCCGCAGCGCTATCGCCGGAAGCATCGTCGGAGGTATCTTCGCGATACCGATACTCGTATGCCTGATAGTCAACATCGCAACAGGCGCCGGACTGACGTGGTTCTTCATCGTGCTCGCAGCGCTGCTGATACCGGCTTCGCTCACTGTTGTACCGCTTATGGCGCCGGACAACAAGCTCCTGTGGACTATCGGCTCATTCACCGCGAGCCTGCTCGTACTCTACGCCGTATGCTGCATCTACTCCGGCGGAAGCTGGTTCTTCATTGCCGCATCTGCGACCCTGTTCGGGCTCTCGATACCGTTTATGCCGATAGTGGTCAATGCAAAGCCTGTTGCAAAGCTCCTCGGGAACAACAAGGCTCTGACAGCGATAGGCGTGATAACACTCGCATTTATGCTTATGATGCTATGCATCGGCATAAAGGCACACTCATTCACATTCTTCCGCTATGTGGCAGCATTCGCACTTCCTCCCTTTGCGTTTGTGTGGGCGATGTTCCTGCTTATCCGCCTCCCCAAGTGGAACGGACTTCTCAAAGCTGCTTCGTGCATATTAGCAGGAGCACTCATCTACTTCTTCAACGATACGGTAGTTTACCTCATACTCGGAACCGGACTTCACTTCCCCGTATTCCACACCCCTATCACAGACACTGCACATCTCAATGATGTCATATGCTGGATCGTACTCACAGCCGGAGCTGTCACAGCTGCTGTTTTCGCTGTTTTCGGCTTCATTAAGCACGCAAAGAATAATGATAAAAAGGAGATCTCAAAATGAAAACAACTGCTAAATTCACTGCATTCCTGCTCACTGCTGCTATGGTATCGAGCCTTACGAGCTGCGTTACCAATGTTCAGATATACGATCACGCCGGCAATTACACTCCCGGCGACTTCGAGACGACAGACGCGATAGACACCCTCCTCATCGACTGGAGCTCCGGAAGCGTTGACGTTTCCTATCACGACAAAAACACTGTCACCGTGACCGAGACCTGCAATGTCAAGCTGGATGACTCGCAGAAGGTGCAGACGTGGCTCGACGGAAAAACTCTGCATATCCGTTTCAGCAAGTCCGGCGAACCGGTAAGGCTGAACAATGCCGAAAAGCACCTCGACATCAAGCTCCCGAAGGGAACCGAGCTCGAAAAGCTCGATTATGACGGCTCCTCCGCAAGTGCGGCATTCAATGATATAACCGCAAAAGCTTTCGATATAGACACATCATCGGGACCGGTACAGCTCAACGGCTGCTCCGGTGACACATTTGAATTTGACGGTTCATCGGGCAAAATAATGCTCGAACAGAAGGGAGAATCCGACAAGATCGAGGCTGATGCTTCATCCGGAGATATCACGATAACAGCCGATAAGGTAAAGGAGATCGAAACTGATACCTCTTCCGGAAAAGTCAAGATAAATGTCGGTGAGGCTGACACAGTTTCGACGAACTCATCAAGCGGCGATGCAGAGCTGCGCCTCGCTAAGATGTCCGGCAGCCTGTCAATGGACAGTTCCTCCGGAGATATTACACTCTATGTTCCGAATGACGCCGGATTCACCGTCGATTTCGACACAGCCTCCGGCAGCTTCGATTCCGACCTCAAGTTCTCGAAGAAGGGCGATTCCTGTATCTTCGGCGACGGTACGAGCAAGGTAAACATCGACACCGCCTCCGGTGACGTGAAGATAAAAACAGCTGAATAAAGAATAAGCCATAGTACCTATGATACAGTGTCAGAGATACTATGGCTTTAGTTTTTGGTCTCAATACTTCCTACTGTCTGAAGAAGGTATGCTCCGCTGTTTACACGCACTGAGAGGAGCACGCGGCAGAGGTCGAATTCAGAAAATGTACGCCTCGCAGTTCGCTCATTCCGGTACACCTTCCGGTATCATCACCTTAATCGAAGAAGATAAGGCTCGCACATTTTACGCCGGGAAGCGAATGAGCTCCGTGGAGGGCAAGCTCCTTCTCAGAGGTTCTTCGCTGAGTTACGGACATTTTTGCCTCCTTTATAGCACGAGAGGAGCTGCTTCAGCGCACTCACGCTCGAGCTGTGAACGTGCTCTATCGGAACGCCCTTTTTCTCCGAGCTCTTCTTGACTGCGCCAAGCATCTTATGTGAGCAGGTACCTGTAAAAACTACCATCAGGTCGGGATTCCCGAGCTTGCTCTCAAAGTCCGCCGGCATCTGAGTGAATACCTTAGACTTGAAATTGAACGATTTGCAGATGTCGTGATAACGTGTTGCCATGCGGTCATTTCCGCCGACGATGACTATACTCATAATTGCCTCCTTTTGTTAGCTTACACTAACTAATAGTCTTAAATCAGGAGCCTTTTACGGCTCCTGATATGATGTTTACTTGTGACATCTCCCGTGCATAGCGCAGTGCTCGCAGTTACAGCCGCACGAGGTGTTGCCGTTTTTCCTGTCCCTGATCATTTTCACTATTATCGCCGTGACGACAGCAATAAGAATGAGCGAAACGATTATTGTTCCGAGGTTTGCACTGAGCCAGCTGAGCATATATGTCACTCCTTTACGCCTTTACTTTTACCTTGCCTGTGAGCTTTGAAGCCTCGCGATACTTCTTGATGAAGAGCATATAGCACATAAATGCAAGTACCGCAACAGCTGCAATGATGCCGATGATATTTGCCTCACCTGTGAAGATACCGCCTATCTGAGTTATCATAAGTGCGATAGCATAAGCGAATCCGCACTGATAAGCTATAGCGAAAACTGTCCACTTTGCGTTGTTCATCTCACGCTTGATAGCACCGATAGCTGCGAAGCAGGGTGCGCAGAGAAGATTGAATACGAGGAAGGAGAAGCCTGTGATACCTGTGAACTTGTCAGCAAGTGTCTGCCATACAGTGCCGTCTCCTCCGCCGTAGAGAACGCCCATCGTTCCGACGATATTCTCCTTTGCAACAAGTCCTGTGATAGAAGCGACTGTTGCCTGCCAGTTGCCCCAGCCGAGAGGAGCAAATATCCATGCAATGAGCGAGCCGAAGCCTGCGAGAAGTGAGCTGTCGAGCTGATCCTCTTCGAGCATACCGAAGCTTCCGTCAACTGTACCGAAGCGTGAGAGGAACCAGATAACGATAGTTGAGATAAGGATTATCGAACCAGCCTTCTTGATGAATGACCAGCCGCGCTCCCACATCGAGCGGAGAACGTTGCTGAGAGTGGGCATATGATATGCCGGGAGCTCCATTACGAACGGTGCCGGATCGCCTGCGAACATCGCTGTCTTCTTGAGCATGATGCCCGAGATTATTATAGATGCCATACCGATGAAATATGCTGAGATAGATACAAGAGGTGAACCGCCGAAGATAGCGCCGGCGATCATCGCGATGAACGGTACCTTCGCGCCGCAGGGAATGAAGGTAGTCGTCATTATCGTCATACGTCTGTCGCGCTCGTTTTCAATAGTACGGCTCGCCATTATTCCGGGGACGCCGCAGCCAACGCCGACGAGCATCGGGATGAAGGACTTGCCGGAAAGACCGAATTTACGGAACACACGGTCAAGAACGAAAGCGATACGTGCCATATAACCGCAAGCTTCGAGTGCAGCGAGCAGGAAGAAGAGCACGAGCATCTGCGGTACGAAACCGAGAACTGCACCAACACCTGCAACGATACCGTCTATCACAAGACCATTGAGCCAGTCGGCTGCATTTACTGCATCAAGACCTTTCTCAACGAGAGCCGGGATACTCGGGATAAATACGCCGTAATCCGCCGGATCGGGCTCTTCACCTATCCTCTCAACTGTCGAAAGTGCTTCATTGTAATCATCGAGCGAAGCGGTCTCTTCAACGGTTTCAAGAGTTTCCTCGTCCTCTACAGCATATGTATAATCGCCTGTCGGAGCACTGCCGTTTTCTTCAACATAAGCGTCATAGCCGTCGATTATCTGCTGAGCTCCAGCGTACTCGTCAGCGACCTCGGAGTAAGCAGAAGAGCCGATACCGAGGAGGTGGAATCCGTCGCCGAAGAGGTTGTCATTTGTCCAGTCAGTTGCCCATGCGCCGGGTCCCTTCATCGCGATCAGATAAACGAGAGTCATAACAAGTGCGAATATCGGAAGTCCGAGCCAGCGGTTAGTAACGATCTTGTCTATCTTGTCGGAAGCTGTAAGACTGCCGGCATTTTTCTTTTTGTAGCAAGCCTTGATAGCATCGCCGATGTAAACATAACGCTCATTAGTGATAATGCTCTCAGCGTCGTCATCGAGTTCCTTCTCAGCAGCAGCGATGTCTTCCTCGATGTGAGCTCTTGTGCTCTCAGGGATATTCAGCTTTTCAAGCACCTTCTCGTCGCGCTCGAAGACCTTGATAGCATACCAGCGCTGCTGCTCCTCGGGCATACTGTGAAGTACAGCCTCCTCTATATGAGCGATGGCGTGCTCAACAGGACCGCTGAAGGTATGCTGTGGGACAGTTTTTTCGTTCTTTGCAGCTTTGATAGCAGCATCCGCAGCCTCGTCTACACCCGTTCCCTTCAGCGCAGAGATCTCAACTATCTTGCAGCCGAGCTGCTTGGAAAGTTCAGCAATGTTTATTTTGTCGCCGTTTTTCTTCACGACGTCCATCATATTGATCGCAATAACAACCGGAATGCCGAGCTCGACGAGCTGAGTTGTCAGATAGAGGTTACGCTCAAGGTTGGTGCCGTCGATGATATTGAGAATAGCATCGGGACGAGTCTCGATAAGGTAGTTTCTCGCAACGACCTCTTCAAGAGTGTACGGTGACAAAGAATAGATACCGGGAAGGTCAGTGATTATAACATCGCTGTTCTTTTTCAGCTTTCCCTCCTTCTTCTCAACAGTAACGCCAGGCCAGTTTCCAACAAACTGGTTAGCACCTGTTAACGCATTAAACAGGGTAGTTTTACCTGCATTAGGATTACCTGCAAGAGCGATTCGCAGTTCCATATATCTCTTCCTTTCAGTTAATTAATGCTAACTATAATCTGATAATATAAGGACTTTACGTCCTCAAAGCTTTTATTCAACTTCAATAAGCTCCGCGTCCGCCTTCCGCAGTGAAAGCTCATATCCACGAACTTTTATCTCGATAGGATCACCAAGAGGAGCTACCTTACGAACAAAAACTTCTGTTCCCTTAGTCAGTCCCATATCCATTATCCTTCGCTTGATAGCACCTTCGCCGTGAAGCTTCTTAACTTTTGCAGTCGAACCGACAGCAATGTCTCTGAGTGTTTTCATATGATTTCTCCCCTCATACCATTATTTTACGAGCCATATCGGCGCCGATGGCGATACGTGACTCCTTGACCTTAACAATGACACTTTCGCCAAGAATACTGATAAGTGTAACATTTCCACCGACTGTGAACCCGAGATTTTCGAGATGCTGACGAACCTCAGGAGTACCTCCGAGCTTTTTTATGACAAGCTCTTTATCGGGATCTGCTAAACTCAGCGGCATCATATCCTCACCTTCCGATTTAAGATAACTAACCATAAGTCGAATTACTATGTTAGTCTTTTATAACATTATTATAATAGCACTACTACTATGATTTGTCAAGAGAACAAATTGCATATCATTACAAGTTTGTATACAATAACATAATGTTATCACATACTACCAAAGTTTTGTTATCAAAAACCAATATAATATAGCTATGTTAGATGTAGTTTGTCAGTCAATTAAATCAAAAATAGCACGAAAACAGAAAACTGCGCGCCCGTCTGTTTTAATTGATAAGCAAGACATCTTCCCGGCGAAAAAAAGCAAACGCCCCACTAAAAAGCGGAGCGCAAAATAGGATGCTGCAACACGTCTGGTATAGATAGGAAGCTGTTAGGAAAAACTAAGTTACGCGGAAAAAAATCGCGGCTCAGAAGAACTGAACCGCGAAGTGTGTGCGCCGTTGGGCGCGTGGTGGGCCAACAGGGACTTGAACCCCGGACCGTCCGGTTATGAGCCGGATGCTCTGACCAACTGAGCTATTGGCCCTTATACAACTAAACGGAAGTCATCGACTTCCGTTTGTTCTTCAGTGCCGGCACAGATCTACTTTCCCGGGCCGTCGCCAGCCGAGTATCATCGACGCGGGTGAGCTTAACTGCCGTGTTCGGAATGGGAACGGGTGTGACCTCACCGCAATATGCACCG
>JAFXVT010000035.1 GCA_017534835.1 Ruminococcus sp. | reverse complement strand
CTCGAAGCCGGGGATGAACTGACCGCTGCCGAGCTTGAGGGGGTGATCCTCGCCCTTGCCGCCTTCAAATGCCTCATCGCCGAAGAAGCCCTCGAAGTCGATAACAACTTCGTCGTCCATCTGAGCGGGTCTGTCCTCAACGGAAACGATACGTGCGTTCTTCTTTCTGATGATCTCGATCTGCTTGTCGATGTCCTCATCAGTTATATCCTTGACTTCCTTGGGAGCCTTTATTCCCTTGTAGTCAGAAATCTCTATCTCAGGCTTTGTAACGCAAACGACCTTGAGCTCAACGCCGTTCTCCTTGTCGATAGAAGTAACTTCAACGTTGGGTCTGTCAACGAGCTCGAGCTTTGTCTCGGAAACAGCAGCGTCGATCTCGGGTCCGAGGAGAGAATTGATAGCGCCCTCGTAGAATGCGCCCTCACCGAACTCTCTCTCAGCGAGCTTTCTCGGCACCTTGCCCTTTCTGAAGCCCTTTATCTGGATGTTCTTCTTCTGGCGCTGATATTCCTGCTCAACGGCAGTCTCGAATGTAGCCGGGTCGATCGTGATGATCAGCTCGGTAGTGTTTACATCTGTCTTGTTTGATGATTTTAAGCTCATAATGATCCTCCATTATTTATAAACTGATGACCAGTGGGTACATCTACAATAATACTTGGAATATTATACCACATTTCAGAATATTTTTCTATAGTTTATTTCAGCTTCTGCGTTTCTCACAACTCTACATCACTTTTACCGGCATAAACTGTGTATAATCCCCTGACACAAGGTGAAAATCTATGTCGTCGTAGGTATTGGTGACGCATAGAGCGTGGGCTGAGCGCCCGTGGATATGTCCGTAATAGCACGCCTTTATCCTGTACCGATAGAGCACCTCAAGGATGTCATAGTTGAAATTTGAGGCGAAAATCGGCGGATAGTGCATAAACACTATCGGTTCAAGTCCGGCGCCGACCGCGGACTTTATCGACGTTTCAAGACGCTGTACCTCGCGTTTGAGTACCTTTTCGTCCTGAACGTCCTTGTTGTTATCGGTGCCGTTGACCCAGCCGCGAGTTCCGCAGATACCGATGCCCTCGTACTCATAGTGGTTGTTATGGAGGATATTCAGCGTATCGAAGCCCTTCTCGGCGAAGAAGCCCTCCATTTTCCTCAGTGTCACCCACCAGTAGTCATGGTTTCCCTTCAGGATTATCTTCCTGCCGGGAAGCTCGTTGATGAACCGGAGATCGGGCTCCGCCTGCTGGAGCGACATTCCCCATGAAATGTCTCCGGCGAGGACTACGGTATCCTCAGGTCTGACAGTATCGAGCCAGTTTTTTCTGATGCGCTCCTGATAGTTCTCCCAGCCGGGAAAGACAGCCATAGTCTTGTCCGGGTCGCTGTAGCAGAGGTGCAGGTCGCCGATGACGTATAAACTCATTATATGCCGAGTTTGCCGAGCACGTACTGCTTCTGCTCAGCCTTGTCGATGACATCGCTGAAGCGCTCAGGCTTGTTCCTGAGGTCAGCAAGTGCAGCGGGTACGGGAATATCCGAAAGCTCTGCGATACGGTCTACCTTTGCATATTCGTCGATGTCAGAGGACTTGCCCTCGATCGCCTCGAGAACAGCCGCGCTGAACTTGTAGGGGCTTGCAGTCGAAGCGATGACAGTCTTTGTCGTATCGCCTGTAGCAGCCTTGTAATCGTTATAGACCTTCACTGCAACAGCTGTGTGGGTATCGCAGGTGTAGGAATATTTCGCGTAGATATCGTGGATAGTAGCCTTTGTCTGCTCATCGTCACAGAAGCCGGCGTAGAATTCGTCGGAAAGCTGAGCCTTGACAGCGTCGCTGACCTCGTATCTGCCCTCGGAAGCGAGCTTGCCGAACCACTCATTGATGAGCTTGTCGTCTCTTCCGGTCATAAGGTAGAGGAGTCTTTCGAGGTTGCTGGAGATGAGAATATCCATCGAAGGCGAAACCGTCGCATAGAACCTGCGGTTCCTGTCGTAAACGCCGGTATTTATGAAATCTGTGAGAACGTTGTTGATATTTGAAGCACATATGAGCTTGTTTACGGGGATACCCATATGCTTTGCGTAGTATGCAGCAAGGATATTGCCGAAGTTTCCGGTCGGGACAACGATGTTGATCTTGTCACCGAGAGCTATCTCGCCGTCCTTTACGAGCTCAGCGTATGCGGAAACATAGTATACGACCTGAGGTACGAGACGTCCCCAGTTTATGGAGTTTGCAGAGGAGAACATCTTGCCGTTCTGAGCGAGCCTTTCCTTGACCTCATCGTCTGTAAAGATAGCCTTGACCCCGTTCTGGCAGTCGTCGAAGTTGCCCTTGATAGCGCAAACGCCGACATTTCCGCCCTCCTGAGTCTTCATCTGACGCTTCTGCATCGGGCTTACGCCGTCCTCGGGATAGAACACGAGGATAGAAGTTCCCTCGACATCACGGAAGCCCTCGAGAGCAGCCTTTCCGGTGTCTCCGGAGGTAGCAACGAGAATGACTATCTTCTTGTCGAGGTTTATCTTCTTTGCAGAAGTTGTGAGGAAATACGGCAGTATCTGGAGTGCCATATCCTTGAATGCGCAGGTCGGACCGTGCCAGAGCTCGAGCATATATGTGCCGTCGAAGAGGTGAGCCATCTCGGCAATGCTCTCGGTCTCGAAATTCTTTGTGCTGTATGCATTGTCGGTACAGTAGTGTATCTCAGCCTCAGTGAAGTCTGTGAGATATTTAGCAAAGACGTAAGCTGCTCTGTCGGCATACTTCATCTCACCGAGCGCCTTTATCTCGTCGTTTGTGAGCGCAGGTATGCTCTCGGGCACAAAGAGTCCACCCTCAGCGGAGATTCCCTGTGTGATAGCCTCCGCGCTGCTGACCTTAACGCTGCTGTTTCTTGTGCTGTTGTAAAACATAGGATCACCCTTTTATAAGATTTTGCCAATGGCAATTTTTCACTTAGTAAATGAAGTCGAATCCGGTCGTATCGTAGGCATTTTCGAGGTAATCCACCTCCTGCGCGATACCGTCCGCGACCGTTACCTGAGCCGTATCGAATCTCGGCTGGAGCATTGACGGACTGCGCCGCAGATACTCCGCAGCCGCACGGATAACGAGCCCCTGCTTTCGCCTGTTCACGGCTTCAAAGCCGCTGACCATACTGCCCGGCTTCCGCGACTTTACCTCGACGAACGCGATATAGTCGCCGTTTTCGGCGATGATGTCGATCTCGCCGCCCTTTATGCGGAAATTTCTTGATACTATGCGGTATCCGCGCCCGGTCAGGTACTCGCAGACGCGCTCCTCGCCGAGCCTTCCGGTCTCAGTCTTATTCATTGCTGTCACCGAGTATCTTTTTCAGGAACGAGCGGCGGTGGACCTCGCTCGGACCGTATTTCCTGAGCATTTCGCAGTGCAGAGCAGTTCCGTAGCCCTTGTGCTGCTCAAAGCAGTATTCGGGATATTTCGCCGCAAGCTCGCGCATATAGCGGTCTCTCGCCACCTTCGCGAGCACAGAGGCTGCCGCTATCGAGGCTGAGGTCGCGTCGCCCTTTATAACGCACTGTGCCGGACATTCAAGCTCCGGGAGCCTGTTGCCGTCGATGAGAGCCATATCCGGCTTTATGCCGAGCCCCTCTGCTGCGCGCTTCATCGCGAGCATAGTCGCATTCAGTATGTTCAGGCTGTCTATTTCTTCAACGGACGCAGTCGCTATACAATAAGCCTCCGCCTTTGCGATGACCTCGTCGTAAAGCAGCTCGCGCCGTGATTCGGATATTTTCTTGCTGTCATTGAGATAGTCGATGAGAGTGCCGTCCGTGAGGATGACCGCCGCAGCATACACATCGCCTGCGAGCGGACCGCGTCCAGCCTCGTCGACTCCGCATATCACGGGGAATTCTTCACGCAGCGCACTGTCATAGTCGAACAGCTCCCTGTGCAGGATAACTCTTGCCATAGTCACTCCTTTGCCGGAGGGAGCTCAAGCGTGATGCGTCCGAGCTTGCCGCTCCTGAACTCATCGAGCACGGTTATCGCAGCTCTTTCGGTGTTTATCTCGCCGCCGGAAATGACCATTCCGCGCTTTCTGCCGACCTTTTCGAGCAGTGCGGGACCGTCATCCTCGCCGCTCAGCTCTATCTTGTAGCGCTCGGTGAGCGACTGCGGATAGCTCTCCGCGAGGTAGCTCAGAAGCTTCATCGCGAGGGTCTCGATGTCGAGTATATCATCGCTGATAGCTCCCGTAAAAGCAAGTCTTACCGCAGCAGACTGGTCCTCGAACTTCGGCCATAATACGCCGGGCATATCGAGCAGCTCAGTGTTGTCCTGAAGCTTCACCCACTGCTTGGTCCGTGTCACGCCGGGTCTGTCCTCGACCTTTGCGCGCTTGCCGCCTGCGAGCCTGTTTATCAGCGAGCTCTTGCCGACATTCGGGATACCGAGTATCATCATCCTTATCGGCGCGCCTGCCATTCCGCTTCGTGTGCGCTTTTCCATAAGCTCCTTCAGCACGGTCGCCTTCAGCGTCGGCATAAGCTTGTTCAGCCCCTTGCCTGACTTACAGTCGACCGCAAGAGCAGTCACATTTTCACTTTTCAGGTGATTCACCCACGCCGAGGTCGCATTCGCGTCGGCGAGGTCACATTTATTCAGAAGAACGATACGCGGCTTCTTACCCGTGAGCGTGTCTATCTCCGGGTTCCGGCTGCTCAGCGGTGCACGCGCGTCAATGAGCTCTGCAACCGCGTCAACGAGCTTGAGATTGGCAGTTATCGCCCTTCTCGTCTTCGCCATATGTCCCGGGAACCACTGTATCGTTTTTATATCGTTATTATCCAAGGCAGTCTCCTTTACAGCTTTATCTCGCCGCTTTTTATCCTGTCGATTATCGCCTTTGCCCGCGATTCGAGCTCCGGCAGACCTTCGAGCGGAAAGAATCTCAGTTCGGTGCTCTCACCGTCGTTTATGCTCAGCCTTCCGCTGTAGTTTCTTACGCGGTACAGAGCGATGATACAATCGACCACGTCACCGTTCGGATAGGTGAAACCGTAGTCACCGCCCGAAAGTACATTCATCAGCTCAAGAGCATCTGCATCAAGGTCTGTTTCCTCCTTGAGCTCCCTGACAGCGCACTCCTCCAGCGTTTCGCCGAGCTCCTTGCCGCCGCCGGGAATGCCCCAGTCGCCGGTGTCGCTCCTCAGATTCAGCAGCAGCTCGCCCTTCTCATTGAAGACGAGCACTGTCGCACCTGCATATATTATCGGGTCGTGACCGACCTTTTTCCTCATCTCCGATATATAGCTCATATCGTCTCCATTCGCCTGTCAGCCGGCTTTTCCGAAGCTGCTGAGCGGATACACCTTCAGTACGGCGGTGCCGATCACGCTTCCGACAGGCACAAATCCTATCTCCGGCGAACGGCTGTCCCTCGATACCGAGCGGTGATCGCCCATAACAAAAAGATAACCCTCCGGAACTGTTACCGGATACTGTCCGGTAAATGAGCCTCTGTCGATGTGAGTGAGTCCGAGCCTGAGGTAGTCTTCGTGAAGCTTTTTGCCGTCGACAGTTACTGCTCCGCTTACGAAGTCGATGTCAACGGTCTGACCTCCTGTTGCTATGACGCGCTTTATCAGGATCGTGTCAACTCCCTCGCCCTTCACGAGTGAGCCGTCGTCAGCGAGAGTGAAGCTGTCCTTCGCGTCTATCACCACGATATCACCCGTATCCTGCACCTTGTCGAGCAGGTTCACCAGCACCTTATCGCCCGGCATCAGCGTGCTCTCCATCGAGCCTCCGCTGACTGTGAATATCCTCACAACGTAGGTGAATATCAGTGACACAACAAATAATGTTATGACAAGGGTCTCTGCGAGATCGGCAAAGCCGCTGCGCGGAGACCTTTTCCTGCTGTCCGGAACGTCAGTCATTCTTCGGTCCCTTCCATGAATCTGTCAGAATATCAAAATCCTTTATCGGCGAGTATCTGACAAGAGCCTTGCCGTAGATCTGATTTTTCTTTACAAGACCGACGCTGCGTGCGCGGCTGTCGGTGGAGTGATTGCGGTTATCGCCCATAACGAAGTAGTAGCCCTCGGGAACTGTTATCGGGTACTGCTCGGTGAATGCGCCGTAGCCGAGATCAGAAGTCGAATTTGCCTCGTTTATGTAGGGCTCATCGAGCACCTTGCCGTCAACGATGACCTGATTGTTCTTTATGTCGATAGTCTGTCCGCCGACCGCGATAACGCGCTTGATTATGCATTCGCCGATCGCGTTCGAGCCCGAACCCTCGGGAACATAGGGCTTGCCGTTCTCGTCGAGGAGGTAATTCACGTCCTTGTTGATGACAAGGATATCGCCGTAATCGACGCCGAAATAAACGGTCGACATAAATATCTTGTCCGTATTGCCGATCATCGGGTCGTAATCCTTGTTGAGCGTGGGCACCATCGAGTGACCGACGATATTAACGGGGTGAAGGATATAAGTAAACACCATAACGATGACAAAAACTGTCACCAGTGTGGATTCCACTATCTCCACTATGTCCTTTAGAAGGTTTGCCGGTTCCTCAGACTGTTTATCCTGCTTGTTCTGTGTTGTATCTACATTGTTTTCCATAGCGGCACCTCGCGAAATGTCAATGCTCCGGTGACCTGCCGGACGGAGCAAAAAGTGTTATGTAGCAAAAAAGGGACGTTGCGTCCCCTCAGTGGAATCAGTCCAAACCTGCCGGCAGCAAGTACCGGCAGATTCGGTCCTTTCCGCTTTTTAGCGGATCTGTTCCTTGACCTTTGCAGCCTTACCAACTCTGTCTCTGAGGTAGTAGAGCTTAGCTCTGCGGACTTTACCGCTTCTTACGATCTCTACCTTGTCAACAACAGGTGAGTGAAGAGGGAAAACTCTCTCGATACCGCAGCCGTGAGCAACACGTCTTACAGTGAAAGTCTCACTGATGCCGCCGTGCTTCTTAGCGATAACAGTACCCTCGAAGACCTGGATACGGCTCTTCTCGCCTTCCTTGATCCTTACGTGAACCTTGACGGTATCACCGATGTTGAAGCTGGGAACGTTTTCCTTCATGCTTGCATTGCTGATCATTTTGAGTGCATCCATTTTAATTTCCTCCTAAATTTCCGAACATTCATACCCGTTCCGCGCGAAGGGTCCAGCACACCGCAGGGCGCGTGAAAATAATATAAATAGGTGTGAGCTGGTCACACAAGCCGCATCGCAGCTCTCTTCACCGCTCTGGTGAAGGTATCGGGCAGCGGACTATCCGATTTAATGTCTTTCGGCATTAACCCTCGACCGTACCACAAAAATACGGACGGAATTTCAAATGCTTTTATATCATACCACACTTTGGGAGAAAATGCAAGTGCTTTTTTGAAGAAATCTAAAATTTTATATATTTACTTCTTCCGGAGCACTGCAACGGCTGCATGGTGGAGTATATCGAACTCCGGCGGAGCTGTTCTTTCAAGCAGGGCGATGTGTTCTTTTTCCCATTCTGCGGTCTCTTCGGGAGTGAGCGACGCCCCGACTCCGCGGCACGCCTTCATACGTCCGTTCCAGCTCTCACGTGTGAACGGCACCATCAGGTCATAATCCTCGGCAAATTCGACATCGAAAAGGCTCTCCGCCGCCTCTGGTATGAACACCGGCTTGCGCTCATAGCCTGCACCTGTCCACTTCGGATTGTATTTCAGAACGAGCTCCTCGCTCGCCCTTGCTATGGCGTCATCAGCAGGCACCCATGCCATAAAGAGGATAACGAGCCTTCCGCCGTCCTTCAGCAGCCGCGCTATCTTCGGTACCACAATGTCATAATCGAAGTAGAAGAAGCACTGGCACGCCGTAACGACATCGAAGCTGCCGTCAGGGAAGTCGATGCCCTCCGCGGACGAAACGACAAAATCTATCTTCATACCTGCATTTTCCGCAAGCAGCCTCGCCTGCGCTATCTGATTCTCTGAAATGTCCGCGCCGACCCAATCAGCGCCGAAGCGGTACATATTCCGCGGAACTACGCCTGTTCCGGTGCCGAGGTCGAGAACGCGCTGACCCTTGGTGCAAAGTCCGCGTTCAGCCACCTTCTCAAAGAATAGCGGCGGATAGATGTCGCGGAATTTAGCGTAATCCGCGGAGGTGCGTCCCCAGTCGAACGCCTTTCCGCCGTCGATGTCCCTGCTGAAAATATCCATAATCTTCTCCTTTCCCTATGTCAGGCTCGGTGTTATTCAAATACGGTGTTGTCGGCGCAGAGGATAGCTGTGCGGCGGATATTCGCCGGCTCAAACGGTATCTCCGTTGTGCGTCTGAGCGCCTCGATGAACAGTGTCGGATTGTAATTGGTCTGCGTTCCGGCAGGCAGATACATCGTTATATCCACCGAATGTCCCGTATCCGTACAGGTCAGCACCTCGGTATCCGGCTTTATATCGACAGTTTTTATGCCCTTTTTTGTCTTTTTCTCTATCGGTATCTCCGGCTGTGAAAGAAGGCTCTGAACGGCTCCGTACAGCCCTGCGGAGTCCTCCGTCACGAGCGAGAAGGCGTACTCAGCCTTTGCTATCGCTGTTATCTTCTGCTGCTGGAGCGCGACCTTGACTATCCCCATACCTTCGGGCATTACGGCATTCAGGGCGTCGCGTATCTCCTCCATTGACATATTATCGTCGGTGATGTTGAAATCGAGTATCTCGCAGCTGCTCTCAAATCCGAGCGAAAGCGCGAGCGCGAAGCTGTAATACGGGTGCGGATTGAAGCCCTCTGTGTACCAGACAGGCAGACGCGAACGCCTGAATGTACGCAGCATACAGCGGTTCAGATCGAGGTGGGATATGTATTTGGCGCGTCCTTTTTTCTCAAACGTTGCTCTTACCCGAAGCAAAGCATTCCCTCCCCACTTTTTTGTTCACTCCGCAGCCGGAGCATCTCTGACGGCAGTTCGGAGTTGTAAGCGACTGATGTGCGGTCTTGTTCTCGCGGACGAGGAACGCCTTGTCCACGAGGTAATCGAGGTGGTCCCACGGGAGTATCTCGTCATACTCAAAGCGGCGGTTCGCGTAGAAGGACGGGTCTATGCCGCAGTCCGCGAACGCCTCCATCCACCTGTCAAAGTTGAAGTATTCGTCCCAGCTGTCGAACTTGCAGCCCTTCTTCCACGCGGCGTATATCGCCGGACACAGCCTTCTGTCGCCCTTCGCAAGTATAACCTCGAGCATACTTACGTTCGGGTCGTGGTAGCTTATCTTGACCTTCTTGCTCTTTGTGGAATCGAGCAGCAGCTTCTGTTTGTGCTCTATCATCCCGCGAGTATCCTGCGGCTCGAACTCAAACGGCGTGAACGGCTTCGGGACGAATGTCGCACAGCTGACCGATACCTGCACGGACTTTCCGCGCGGTCTGTCCTCGATGCTGTAGAAGAGGTCGACAACACGCTGTGCAAGCTCGGCGATGCCGATGATGTCATCGTCGGTCTCGGTGGGAAGTCCCATCATAAAATAGAGCTTGACGCTCGTATAGCCGCCCTCGAATGCGATACGGCAGGTATTCATTATCTCGTCCTCGGTGATGTTCTTGTTGATAACATCGCGCAGGCGCTGTGTTCCGCCCTCTGCCGCAAAGGTAAGGCCGCTCTTGCGCACCTTCTTTATCTTGTTGAGCAGCGATTCCGAGAAGTTGTCCATTCTCAGGGACGGAAGCGAAAGATTGATACGCTCCCCTGCTGTGTAATCTATGAGCTTGGTGAGCATATTATCGATGTCGTAGTGGTCGCTCGTACTGAGCGACGCGAGCGAGACCTCGTCATAGCCGGTGTTCTCGCAGAGGCACTTGGTCTCTTTATAGATAGTATCCGCCGATTTTTCGCGGAATGGGCGGTAAATAAAGCCCGCCTGGCAGAATCGGCAGCCGCGTATGCAGCCGCGAAGCACCTCCACAGACACGCGGTCGTGGACTATCTCAGTGAACGGAACAACGAAATTGTCCGGATAGTATACCTTGTCATAGTCGTAGATTATGCGCTTTCTGACGGTCGCAGGTATCCCCTCATCGACGTCGAGACGGTCGATAGTCCCGTCCTCCTTGTAGCTGAAATGGTAGAACTGCGGCACGTATATGCCCTCTATCTGAGCCGCGGCGCGCAGGAATTCCAGCCTTGCTGCGCCCTTCTGCTTCATCTCCCAGTACAGGTCCATCAGCTCAAGGTTGACCTCCTCGCCCTCACCGAGAATGAAGATGTCGAAGAAATCCGCGAGCGGCTCGGGATTGCACACGCACGGACCGCCGGCAACGACGATCTGTGTCAGCTCCGGAGTCCTGTCCTTTGCGAATACCGGGATACCGGCAAGGTCGAGCATATTGAGGATATTCGCGTATGAGAGCTCGTACTGGAGCGTAAATCCGATGAAATCGAAATCGCATATCGGGTCGAGGCTTTCCAGTGCGTAGAGCGGTATATCGTTCTCGCGCATTATCTGCTCGAAATCCTCAGATGGCGCAAAGCAGCGCTCGCACCAGTAATTCTCACGCTCGTTCGTGAGCGAGTAGAGTATCTTCATACCGAGGTGCGACATACCTATGTCATAAGTGTCGGGGAAGCAGAATGCGAAACGGACATCGACCTTATCCCTGTCCTTTATCACGCTCCCGACCTCGCCGCCGATATAGCGCGACGGCTTTTGTATCTCAAGCAGATGCTTTTCTATTTTAGCCTTTAAGTCCATAGTACCTCCGTTTTGTTTACGACCTTGAAAAAAGAAAGGAGACGCTCATCTCATACTGTCTCCGCTGAATCTCATCGGCAGGAAATCCGACAGTCTGAACCAGCCGTTCGATAAGATCACAGCAAGCTCATCGCCGCAGAATTCGCTCAGCACCTGCAAACAGGCTCCGCACGGCGCACACGGCTTGCTGAAATCGTCGGTTGCGCTTCCGGCTATCGCGATAGCCTTGAACTTTGTAACGCCCTCCGAAACAGCCTTGAAAACGGCAGTCCGCTCAGCACAGTTCGTGAGCGAATAGGACGCATTCTCGATATTGCAGCCGGTGAATATACGCCCGTCAGCCGCCATAAGTGCCGCCCCGACGCGGAAATGCGAGTAGGGACTGTATGAATTCTCCGCAGCCTTCACAGCCGCGCTGAAAAGCTCCTTATCCGTCATCTTTTCCTTCCTCCGCCGACCTTGTGCTTTTTCCCGTCGGGAGTCATTATGTACGTATTTTCGAGCTGTGCCATGAGATTGCCGGTAACGGACGCACGGTACTCGTTGCGGAGCTCGGTCTGTTCGGCTTTTTCGGCATCGGTGAGTCCCTCAGCCTTTGATTTTCTCGCAAGCTCGTTTATTCGGTCTATTTTTTTCTGTTCCATACGAACACCTCTGTTTATACATTATATTCTGATTATACCCGAAACAGCCTGTTATGTCAAGGCGGCGGCGCGGCGGCAAAAAAATTACGGCTCCCAGTTACGGAAGCCGTTTACAGTTCGTCGATATTTTTCAGAATGAGCCGCGCAAATTTGAAAAAGGTCTCTCTTTTGGCAGGCGGAAGGCTTGATACTTCGTTTTCTATCGCAGTCATCACGCGGTCATGGTCCTGTATCTCGTCGAGAAGGAGAAAATCGAGGCTGACACCGAGTGCATTTGATACCTTGACAGCGCTTTCGAGTGAAAGGCTTTTCGTCCCGCGCTCAATATGCGCGATATAGCTCACCGAGAGGTCGCACATCTCCGCAAGCTGTTCCTGCGTCATACCGGAGCTTTTGCGCTTCTCTTTTATCTTGCTGCCGACAAGGAAATAATCGATCTCAAGCACATTTTTTCACCTCCTTTAACATTGTACATTATCAACAAATATCCTTTGAATATTCTGTAGGTAATAATATTGACTTGTGGAAGTGCATATGCTATACTTATTATAGCACAAACCCAATCAAATCAACACTTTTTCTGTTAAAGGAGGAAATCAATCATGGGAATAACTAAAGGACTTTACGAAAGATATGACGGAGAAGCAGAGGATATTCTGACTAGAATGAATGCTATCAAATTAACAAGAGACGGCTTGCTTATGAAAACGGGAGTGTTTGATTTTTTTGAGCAAATCGTTGAAGTTGCTCCCGATGATGTTAAGAAGAGACTAAAAAATAAAGACCTTTGCGAATGTACAAAAAATAAATTTGAAAATGCCTTAGAATATGACAAGGAGGAGTGATTATTCATGAAAAAGTTCTTATCATTTATGGCTATATTTGTCATTTCATCAACCTGTTTTTTCAGTTGCGGAAGTACAAGCAATGGGAACAATGAAGAAGAAACAACTAAAATCAACGATTTCTCTAAAAGTGGTAATTATATTACATACAACGGTGATTGTACTGGCGGAATCATTAATATTCCAAGTGAAATTGATGGTGAAACAGTTGAAACGATAGGTTCTCTCCGTGTTTCTTACAAAAACTCTAAAGAAGAAAGTGATAAATTAAACCAAATTACCAAGATCATTATTCCTGAAACCGTAGTGGATTTCAGCTTTGGTGGTTTTTATCATTTGCGAGAATTTGAAGTCGCTGAAGATAATCCAGTATACTGTTCTATTGACGGTGTCGTTTATTCAAAGGACAAGACACGGCTTTGTAAAGTTCCGAGAGCTAAAACAATCTATACAATTCCTGAATATGTAACAGAAATAGACGATCATGCTTTTTCCGGATGGAATGGTTCGGAATTGTATATACCAAGCACCGTAAAAAAAGTGGGGCATATTTCCAGCACTAAATTAACAATTACCCTTGATGATAGTTTCAAAAACGACACCGAACTCATCAACTCTCTTGTTTGCAAAGATGATTATACTGAAATAAAAGTGATTTGCGGTGGGGAAGAATTTGCTCCTGATATTGAAGCATACAACGAAAAGAAGTTGGAAGAATTACGGAATGAAACATTCAGTGGTAATCGTACGCTTTGGCAACTGAGTTTCCTTGATTATAGTAACGAGGAATATAAAGACGAGACAAATGTCGGACTCGAGGTCACCTCAGTAAGTGCAAAAATAGAAGGAAAAGAATTGGTTTTAACAATATCGGCTAATAGCAAGATAGAATACAGTGCCGATTGGATTGTTTCAGTTGGCTATTACAATGCCGCTGGAGAATTAAAAGGACGTTTTGATTGCGATATGGGCGTAATCGCAGGATTAGGAAGTAAGGAAGCGACTTTTCAAGCAGAACCGAATTGTATTGAATACCTAAAATATTATCGAGTTACATCAGTAGGTTTATCTACTCGTCGCTAATTGACGTTTTTCGCAAAAACACCGCATTCATCTGAATGCGGTGTTTTCTTCTGCAAACCTCTTTACAAATCCGACGCTTTGTGCTATAATTAATATGTATAAATATGCGAAGAGAGGTATCACTTTGGCTAACGATAAGATAAGGAATTTCTGCATTATTGCTCATATAGACCACGGCAAGTCCACGCTTGCCGACCGTATCCTCGAAAAGACCGAGACCGTCGCTATCCGCGATATGGAGGAGCAGCTCCTCGATAATATGGACATCGAGCGTGAGCGCGGAATCACGATAAAGGCACGCGCTGTCCGCCTGAAATACACAGCTAAAGACGGCGAGGACTACATCTTCAACCTCATCGACACTCCCGGTCACGTCGACTTCAACTACGAGGTCTCACGCTCGCTCGCAGCCTGCGAGGGCGCTATCCTCGTTGTTGACGCATCGCAGGGCATCGAGGCTCAGACCCTTGCGAACACGTACCTCGCTATCGAGCACGATCTCGAAGTCGTACCGGTCGTGAACAAGATAGACCTCCCCTCCGCTGACCCCGAAAGAGTCTGCGCCGAGGTCGAGAACGTCATTGGTATCCCTGCAATGGACGCGCCGCGCATTTCCGCCAAAATGGGCGTGAACATCGAGGAGGTGCTCGAGCGTATCGTGACAGATGTCCCGGCTCCGAAGGGCGACCCCGAAAAGCCGCTCAAAGCCCTTATTTTCGACAGCTATTACGATCCCTACAAGGGCGTTATAATCTACGTCCGCATAAAGGAGGGACGTGTGAAGGTCGGCGACAATATCCGTCTTATGGCTACCGGAGCTGTTTTCACGGTCGTTGAAGCCGGATTTATGGACGCTACCTCACTTGTCAACAACGGCTCGCTCGAAGCCGGTGAAGTCGGCTATATCGCGGCATCTATCAAGTCTATCGGCGACACTCGCGTAGGTGATACGGTCACCAATGACGAATTCCCGTGTGACGAGCCGCTCCCCGGATACAGAAAGGTAAATCCGATGGTATTCTCCGGTATCTACCCGGCAGACGGCGCGAAATACGGCGACCTCCGCGACGCTCTCGAAAAGCTCCAGCTCAACGACGCCTCGCTCTCCTTTGAGCCCGAGACCTCTATCGCCCTCGGCTTCGGATTCCGCTGCGGATTCCTCGGTCTTCTCCATATGGAGATAATCCAGGAGCGTCTCGAGCGCGAATACAATCTCGACCTCATCACCACCGCTCCGTCCGTTATCTACAAGGTGACGATGACCAGCGGCGAGGTGCAGTATATCGACAATCCCACGAATTACCCCGATCCGGCGCTGATACAGACTGCCGAAGAGCCGATGGTAAAGGCGAGCATTCTCTCGCCGTCCGATTACGTCGGAAATATTATGGAGCTCTGCCAGGACAGACGCGGCGTTTTCAAGGATATGAAATATCTCGATGATACGCGCGTTGAGCTCCACTACGAGCTTCCGCTCAATGAGATAGTCTACGATTTCTTCGACGTGCTCAAATCGCGCACAAAGGGCTACGCGAGCTTCGATTACGAAATGCTCGGCTACACGCCTTCAAAGCTCGTCAAGCTCGACATTCTGCTCAACGGCGATGTCGTTGACGCTCTCAGCTTCATAATCCACGCGGACAAGGCTTACCCGAGAGCACGCAAAATAGCCGAAAAACTCAAGGATAACATTCCGCGTCAGCTCTTTGAGGTCCCGATACAGGCAGCTATCGGCGGAAAGATAATCGCACGTGAGACGGTCAAGGCGATGCGCAAGGACGTTCTCGCGAAGTGCTACGGCGGCGATATAACCCGAAAGAAGAAGCTTCTCGAAAAGCAGAAGGAAGGCAAGAAGCGTATGCGTCAGCTCGGAACGGTGGAAGTTCCGCAGGAGGCATTTATGAGCGTCCTCAAGCTCGACAGCTGACACAGCTCAGCATCTCATCAGATACAGGGAGGGAGAAAATGGTCCTCAATTACATCTTAGCCGGCATAGCGGCAGTGTTTTTCATATTGTGCGTGTTGTCCGTGATGGCGGAGCGCTCTCCCTCGGACAAGGCATTTTCGCGGAACCTCTTCCGCCGTATAAAGATAAGCCTACGCGAGATAGGCTTCCTTATGTTCATAACAGCTGCGGCAGTGCTGATAATAACGGCACTGAAATGGGACAAGCTCGACATCGTATGGACCTGCTGTTCAGTCGCCGCAATGGGACTCGGACTGCTTATCCTCAACAGCTTCCGCATCTTCGGCAGACTCGGCTCACGCAGACTCCGCAGGACGAAAAAGTCGCTGTTCTGGGTAAAGGAGAATGCTCCCGCAAAGGAAGCAGCGGAGCTTGCTGAACCCAAAGAGGCTCCGATCGCGAAGGAACTCCCGGAAGCGAAAGAAAAATCAGAAAGGATATGTGTATGAGCATATACAATTGTCCCCACTGCGGGGAAAGATCATTCAACCCCATAACAAAGGCTTTCGCCGGACAGCTCAACTCGCCCGGCAAGGTATGTATGAAATGCGGCAGAAAGGCAGTGAACGGAAAGGGCGCAACGATATTCAACGCGATATACAGCCTTATCGCCTTTGCCTCTATCGTCGTCATCTACCTCTATGCACCGAAGCTCCTCGGCACTCAGTACGAATGGGTCGCTCACTATGAGCTCGTCATCGGCATATGCATACTCATCTCAAAGTTCGTCGTGCCGCGCCTTGTGAATGCATTCTTCTTCAAAATGGCGCCTGCGATAAGGGTAGACCCCGTCAAATGAATACGCTCGGTATCTACGTCCACGTTCCGTTCTGCGGAAAAAAATGCGGATACTGCGATTTTTACTCCGTCTGCTACACACGCTCGCAGGCGGAGCTTTACGTTCAGGCGGTCATTCGCAATATCCGGCACTATTCCGACCGCAGCCGCACTGTGGACACGGTCTATTTCGGCGGAGGTACGCCCTCGCTGCTGACGGCGGAGCAGCTCTCGGAAATACTATCCGCAGCAAGCGAAAGCTTCGACCTCTCCGCCGATGCCGAGGTAACGCTTGAAGCAAACCCTAACACGCTTACGTCCGAAAAGCTCGCACAGCTGCGTGAAAGCGGCATAAACCGGCTCTCTGTCGGAGTGCAGTCGATGTGCGATGATGAGCTGAAAGCGCTCGGGCGCACACACAACGCCGAACGTGCGGCGAAAGCTGTCATCGACGCGGCTGAGACCGGCTTCGGGAACATCTCCTGCGACCTTATGCTCGGGATACCGGGACAGACGGCTGATACGCTGAAAGTCTCGATAGAGCGCCTGACCGAGCTGCCTTTGCAGCACATTTCCGCCTATATCCTCAAGATCGAAGACGGTACACCGTTCGACTGCGGCGAGGTGCGCAGCTCGCTCCCTGACGAGGACACTTCTGCGGAGCTCTATCTGCTCGCGGTGAGGGAGCTCACTTCACACGGACTCGCGCAGTATGAGGTGTCTAATTTCGCACTCCCCGGCTTTGAGAGCCGTCACAACTGCCGCTACTGGAAATGCTCGGACTATCTCGGCATCGGACCCGCCGCACATTCCTGCTATGAGGGAAAGCGTTTTGCAGTTCCACGCGATATTTCGGCATTTATCACTTCTCCGTCACAGCCGGTCGAGATCACGGATGAGCACCCGTGCGGCTTCGAGGAATATGCGATGCTTCGGCTTCGTCTTGCGGAGGGACTCGCACTTTCGGACGTTCCCGGACACCGCGCTGACATCGAAAAAAAGCTGTCCCCGCTCGTGAAAGCGGGGTACGTGAAATATGACGGCGAGCGTGTATCGCTCACGCCCGAGGGCTTCCTCGTCTCAAATCCGGTTATAGAAACGCTCATTTTCTGAGCTATCCCAGCAGCTCCTCACGCATTCGCGCGAGGAGCTTTTTTTCGCGCCTCGACACCTGCACCTGCGTGATACCGAGCAGCTTCGCCGTCTTTGACTGCGTAAGGCAGCGGAAATAGCGCAGCTCGAGCAATATCCTGTCCTCGTCCGGGAGCGCTGCCATTATCTGCCGCAGCGCAAGAAGGTCGGTTATCGCCTCGTCCGGAGCCTCGACCGGTACGTCGAGCTGTCCCTCGCCGTCGTCGGGCGCTGTCAGCGACAAAAGCGGCTGAGACGCGCACAATGCCTCGGTTATATCAGCCTCGTCCTCCCCTGTCAGCTCAGCAAGCTCGCTCACTGCCGGGTCACGTCCCTCACGCTGGACGAATTCCTCGCATACTCTTTGCAGCCTCATCGCCAGCTCCTTGAGGCTCCTGCTCACGCGGATACTTCCACCGTCGCGGAAAAGCCGCTTTATCTCGCCGAGTATCACCGGCACCGCATACGTCGAGAACTTCACACCGCGCTCCGGGTCGAACGCCTTTACGGCTTTGAGCAGACCGAGACAGCCGGCGGAATACAGGTCGTCGTACTCGATGCCCCGTCCCCGGAAGCGGTTCGCGCAGAGGTGTACCAGCCCGAGGTTTTCCTCGGCGAGCGGCTGCTTCAGCTCAGCTCCCATGTGCAGCCAGCTTCTTCCGCATAGTCACGGTCGTACCTCTTCCGGGCTCGCTCCGGACGCTGAGCCTGTCCGTAAACGACTCCATAACAGAGAATCCCAGCCCTGAGCGCTCCTCCTCAGGAGCAGTCGTGAACAGCGGCTCCATCGCCTTTTTCACATCTGCGATACCGCAGCCGGTGTCCTTGACACGTATGTATATCTCCCTCTCGGGAAGCAGGCGGACGGTAATATCTATCCTTCCGCTCGTACCGCGGTAGCCGTGGACTATCGCATTTGTGACCGCTTCCGAGACTGCCGTGCGTATATCCGAGAGCTCCTCCACAGTCGGGTCAGCCTGCACGATGAACGACGAAACAGCCGCTCTTGCCGCGCTCTCATTTACAGAAAGCGACGGCATACTGAATCTTATCTCATTGAGAATTTCCATAATTTACCTCCATTCAGATTATTTTCACGATACGCTCGATGCCCGAAAGTCTGAGCACGCGGCGGATACCGGGCTGCGGTCCGCGCACCTCGAGACTTCCGCCGCACTCCTTCATCAGCTTCTGCCTTCCCATTATCAGCCCGATGCCCGAGCTGTCCATGAACGTGATGCCGCTCATATCCATTGCGAGTATCTCCGGCTGCATATTGATGATGAAGCTATCGAGCTCTGCGCGTGCCGTTTTTGCGGTGTGGTGGTCTATTTCACCTTTCAGCACCGCAATTGCGGTCCCTTTTTCAGATTTTATGTCGATATTCACCTTTCCGACCTCCTGTCTGCTTGATATTACACTCTATTTTACCACACATCACCTTTAGAAAAATGTCGAAGCGGCGTGTCGCCGCCTCCGGTTTCGCGGTGTTACTTTTCCGAGGCGGAAGTTTCTCTCCGCGGTTGTGACAGAAACGAAAAATGAAATATATATTTCACGAAATGGCGTGTCGCCGCTGCCTGTTTCGCGGTGTTGCTTTTCCGAGGCGGAAGTTTCTCTCCGCGGTTGTGACAGAAACGAAAAATGAAATATATATTTCACGAAATGGCGTGTCGCCGCTGCCTGTTTCGCGGTGTTACTTTTCCGAGGCGGAAGTTTCTCTCCGCGGTTGTGAAAGACTTCAAAATCGAAAGAGATAATACACGGTCCGTTTTCAGCAGCGGAAGAATTTTCCGCCGTCAGTTGATATTATCGCAAAACTGTGTTATAATACATTTAAATACCCACACGAAAGGAACTCGTTTATGCCTAAACAATTCTGGAAGGGCAGCGCTCTGCTCGCTCCCGTCCCTGCCGCACTCGTTACCTGCGGCACTCCCGAAAGGCCCAACGTCCTGACTATCGGCTGGACCGGCATCGTCTGCACACGTCCGCCGATGACATACATATCGGTGCGTCCGGAGCGCTTCTCGCACGACATCATCCGCGATTCCGGCGAATTCGTCATAAATCTCACCACCTCCGCTATGGTGAGAACGGTCGACTTCTGCGGCGTGAGGAGCGGCAGGGATATTGACAAATTCGCGGTCTGCGGACTCCATACAGCTCCGGCGGAGAAGGTCGGCGTGCCGCTCATTGAGGAATGTCCCGTAAGCCTTGAATGCAGAGTCACCGAGAGCAAGCTGCTCGGCTCGCATACGATGTTCCTTGCCGAGATAGTCGGTATCGACGTCGACGAGCGCTACATCGACAGCAAGGGCAAGCTGAACCTGCAGCAGTGCGGACTCGCTGCCTATGCGCACGGCGAATACTTCGCCCTCGGACGAAAGCTCGGAGATTTCGGCTTCTCCGTGCGCAGGAAAAAAAAGCACAGACCTGCCGGAAAATAGTGCTTTATGTCGCAATATCCTCGATGAAGCGGCGCAGCTCCTCCTCCGTTTCCATCACAACTCCTTCGCGGAGCTGCTCGCGGTCAAAGTCCGACATCAGCGATATATCGTAATCTATCACCCGATACGGAACAGAGCTGTCCGCCCGGAATACGCCGATGCGTCCCCCGTACTCCCTGACCTCGCAGACATACGGTGTGCTCTCGGGGACTATGTCCGAGATACGGTTCGCCACCTTCTGACGGTGGATCGACTGCCCGAGCGTGCATATCACGATAAAGCCGGAAACCGTCAGTGCTGTCATAAGCATAAGATAAATGCGCTTGTCAAGCGTTCTTATCATCAACGATCGCTCCTTTGCTGAAATTATTATGTTTATTATCAGCGATTTTTGCTAAAATATACAAATCTTGAAAAAAATCCGTTCAGGCACTTAACAAACCGTTTCAAACGTGATATAATATACAATGTATAAATATGCGACTATTACTATTGCAGAAAGGAGTTTCACCGCTCCGGCGGTGACCTGACAAAATGACTGATAATACCCCAAGACGTACCAGCAGCGGCAGACGTCCTGCTTCCGGTCAGAGGAAAAGACCGGTAAGAGCTCAGGGCGGCGCAACCCGTCAGGGAGCACCTGCCTACGCAAGGTATCCTCAGGGCAGACCTCCTCAGCGCCCCAATCCGGCGTCTATGCAGGATCAGCAGCCCAAAAGGAAAAAGAAGAAAAAGAAAAGCAAATTCCTCATCATTCTCAAGAAGATACTCGGAGCTATCGTTACAACGCTCCTCTCGCTCTTCCTTGTAATGATAATCACCACCACTATCGTCGCAACTGCTCTGACGGTATACGTGCTCGATTTTATGGAGGAATCCACCAGCGTCACCTTCCAGACTCTTGAATCAGGAAGCGACACCTATTTCTACGGCACCGACATCGACGAGGAGACCGGCGAGGAAAAGCTCGTCGTGCTCAAGCATATCCAGACCGACGTTCAGCGTATCCCTGTCTCTATCGACAAGATACCCCAGCACGTCCGCAACGCCTTCACCTGCACCGAGGACGAGCGTTTCTACGCCCACGACGGTGTTGACTACAAGCGTACATTCTCGGCGTTCCTTAATATGTTCCTCCATTTCTACGACACCGAGCAGGGCGGTTCGACCATCACCCAGCAGCTCATCAAGAAGCTCACAGGTGATGACGAGCACTCTATGCAGCGTAAGATACGTGAGATATTCGCGGCGATGCAGCTCGAAAAGAGCTACTCAAAGGACGAGATACTTGAGGAATACCTCAACTATATCGCGTTCGGCGGACCTGTCAACGGTATACAGCTCGCCTCGACCGAATACTTCGGAAAGAACGTTCAGGACCTCACTATCCCGGAGGCGGCTGTTCTTGCAGCGATCCCGAAAAGCCCCGAGTATTACGGTCCCAAGGTCGAAACACAGGACGAGGAAGGAAATATCATCGTCGACGGCGAGGCGAACAACCATATCCGTCAGCGCTATGTTCTCTGGCAGATGTACAAGAACGGCGCCATAACCTACGACGAATATCAGGAATACCTCAATACGAAGGTGCTCTTCACATTCTCACCCGAATATAAGGCTCTTCACCCCGAGGTCGACCTCGAAGAGCTCAAATCCGAGCAGAGCGCCTATACGTGGGAGCTCGACGCTATGATGTATGAGGCGGCTGACATCGTAAAGGCTCAGTTCAACCTCGAAAGTCAGCAGGAGGCTATCGCACGTATCAACAAGGGCGGCTACCGCATCTATTCGACCACTGACCCGAAAATGCAGAAGTACGTCGAGGAGAAGATGCTCGACATCAACAATATCGTAGATAGAAGCTACGTCGCCAAGTGGGTCGACCTCGACGGCGACGGTCAGGTCGAGGAGGAGATACCGCATATCGCCTTCGTTGCCCTGAGATATGACGGCTCTGTTATGTGTCAGGTCGGAAACGTTGGTCCCAAGACCGGCTCGCTCGAAACGAGCTATGCCGTGACCGAGCCGCGTCAGATAGGTTCTACTATGAAGCCTATATCGACATACGGCCTCGCTCTTGAGACCGACCACATCCACTGGGGAAGCGTCTACACCGATAAGGCTATAATGGAGGTCAACGGCAAGCCGTGGCCTACGAACTATACGGTAGATACTTCTATCAGTATATCCAACGCGCAGCACAACATCTACTACTTCCTCCAGCAGTCGTTCAATACCGTTCCTGCTCAGCTCTGTCAGGAGCTCACCCCAAAGGCGGTATTCAAGTTCTCGACTGAGAATCTCGGTATGAAGCTCGACCCTGCCGACGAGTCCTATTCACCTCTGTCAGTCGGAGCCCTTACATGGGGTATCACGCTCGAAAACCTCGTAAACGCTTACCTCCCCTACGGTAACGGCGGTATCTACAACGAGGCGCACATCATATCCAAGATAGAGGACGGAAGTCACAAGATAATCTATTCCAACGACGGAAATGCCCGTCAGGCTGTTTCTGCGGAGACAGCGTGGGTAATGAACCGTCTCCTCAAGAACGTCATCGAGCACGGTACAGGTACAGGCGCACGCATCAACAACAAGGTGCTCGTCGGCAAGACCGGTACCTCAGAGAACTGGCAGAACCTCACATTCGTCGGTCTCACGCGCGATTTCGTCAGCGGCGTTACTATCGGTTACCGCGAATACAACGACTATTTGCAGCTCCCGACCTCGCTCCATTCAGCGAATATCTGGAAGGCTATCATCGGCGAATACGCTGACACGATGTTCCCGGATACTCCGGCGGACTTCGAGCCCTGCCCGACAGTTATCGAGGCTCCTATGTGTACCTCAACAGGCTGTATCGCAGGTCAGTATTGTCCGAAGGGCATCACCGGATACTGGAAGTCGAGCAATGCACCTACGTGTGACGGTGCTCACTATGTTGCTCCCGACCCGTCACAGGGCGGCGGCGCAGCAGGCGGCGAAACACCGTCCGATCCCAACGCCGGCAACGGCGGTGAAGGCGGCGGCGGAGATACTCCTGCCGATCCCGGAACATGGGTAGATCCCGGCAACGGCGGCGGCGGCGGCGGAGATGTTCCCGTTGACCCCGGCAACGGCGGCGGCGGCGGAGATGTTCCTGCCGATCCCGGCGGAGCTACCGAGTGGTAAACAATAACAAAGCAAGACCTGTCCGTTCTGTGCGGGCAGGTCTTTATATTAAAACTGGAGGTCAATATGGGCGATATGCTTAGACTCTGCTGTCCGTGCCATTTCGGTCTGGAGAGCGTACTAAAATACGAAATAACAAAAATTGGCGGAACTGACCTGACTGTCAGTGATGGAAAAATAACCTTCTCAGGCGACGAAAACGTCCTCGCAAGGGCAAATCTCTGCCTTTCGACAGCCGAGCGCGTGCTCATCGAGCTCATAGAATTCAGGGCGCAGAGCTTCGAGGAGCTGTTTCAGGGCGTCCGTGCAGCTGAGCTCGAACGATTCATCGGTATCGACGATGCCTTCCCTGTCAAGGGATACTCGCTGAATTCCGCGCTCCACAGCGTTCCTGACTGCCAGTCTATCGTAAAGAAGGCGGCTGTCGAGCGCCTCAAGAGCAAATACGGCGTGAGCTGGTTCAGCGAATCCGGCGCGACTGTACAGATAAAATTCAGCATTCTCAAGGACGTTGTCAGCATCTACCTCGACACGAGCGGTGTCGGACTGCACAAGCGCGGATACAGACGCAATTCAAATGCCGCTCCGATCAAGGAAACGCTCGCAGCCGGTATCATCGACCTTGCACGTGTGCGTCCGGACAGTATCGTCTGCGACCCGTTCTGCGGAAGCGGCACTCTCCTCATCGAAGCCGCTATGAAGGCGCTGCGCATCCCCGTAGGCATCAACCGAAGATTTGCAGCCGAAAAATGGGGCTGTATCGACCCGAAGGTATGGCAGGAGGAGCGCGGACGAGCTATCGACGGCGTTGACCGCTCCGCAAAATTTCAGGCTATCGGCTTCGACATCGATGATTCAGCTGTCGCTCTCACTCTCGATAATGCACACAAGGCTGGTATAAAATCGCGCGTGAAGGTCGAGCAGGCTGACATCAGCAGGTTCGTCCAGCCGGAGGATTCCATCGTTATCTGCAATCCTCCCTACGGCGAGCGTCTTCTTGAACTGCGCGAGGCTGAGGAGATATACCGTAAAATGGGAAGGGTCCTCGGCAAGGGCGGGAGCCGTCAGAGCTACATCATCTCGCCGCACGAGCAGTTTGAGCAGTTCTTCGGCGAGAAGGCGAAAAAGCGCCGCAAGCTCTACAACGGCATGATAAAGTGCCAGCTCTATATGTATTACTGATGAACAGACGGCTATTGCGCGAGCTTTCCGCGCTTCTTTATCCTGTGCGGTGTCCGGTCTGCAATGATTTCATATTCGCAAATGACAGCTTCTGTCCGGAGTGCGCGGAAAAGCTCGTCAGGTACTCCGGCAGCTTCAAGGTAAGGGGAAGTGCCGGATCCACGGCGGCATTCTTGTACAATGAAGCCATTTCTCCGGCGATAATGCTGATGAAGGACGGGATAATGGGCAACGCTCCGTATGCACTCGGCGGAGAGCTCGCTGTACGTATCAGGGAAGCCGGCATGGACAGCGCTGACCTTCTGATACCAGTGCCGCTGAGCCGGGAATCGCTCGAGGAGCGGATAACGAACCAGTCCCTCTGCATCGCGGAGGAGGTGGGGCTGCGGCTCGGGATACCGGTCTGCGGGACGGCTGTGGTGAAATCGGCGGAGACTCTTCCGCAGAAGGAGCTGAACAAGCACCAGCGCGAGGTCAATCTCCACGGAGCGTTCACCGTCGCGGAGCCCGAAATCATCGCCGGGAAAACGATAATACTCATCGACGATGTGTGTACTACCGGCAGCACTCTCGCCGAGGTCACGGATACGCTCATTTCCGCCGGTGCCGGAAAAGTCTATTGTGCCTGCGCCTGCAAAACACCGGAATTGCAGGCAGATGATGAAACAACGGAGGTCTGAGTATGGAACACGCTGAAAAAGCCTGTCAGCTTTTCGCGGAGGGACGCAACTGCGCCCAGTCCGTATTTACCGCATTCTGTGACGTCACCGGATTCGATGAGGAGCTCGCACTGCGGCTCTCGTCCTCATTCGGCGCCGGTATGGGACGTATGCGCGAGGTGTGCGGCACCTGCTCGGCGATGTTTATGGTCGCGGGGATACTCTACGGCTACAGCTCCAAAGGCGATGACGCCGAAAAAGCCGAGCACTACAAACGCATACAATATCTTGCGGAGGAATTCCGAAAGCAGCACGAGACTATCATCTGCCTCGACCTGCTCAAAGGGCTGAACGTGAACAAGTCGCCGATACCCGAGAAGCGCACCGAGCAGTATTACAAGGTCAGACCGTGCATTCGCTTCGTGAGGACGGCTGCGGAGATACTCGACAGATATATTGCGGAAAATCCGCCGGAGACAAGGAAATAACGATGCGGGACGAATGAAGGGGCTTCGTGCGCCTCCCATCCGTCCCTGTTTTTATTCAAAAAAACTTGACAGGACAAGGTTTATGTGATATAATCATAAATTGAAAATGATTATCATTTTCACAACATATCAAATCAAGGAGTTACTCAAAATGCTCAGAAAGATCATCTCTGCCGCAGCGGCGCTCACTCTCGCTGCTTCGGCATTTACAGGCTGTTCTGCGCCGTCTTCAAACGGCAAGCTCAGCGTTATATGCACTGTCTACCCTCTCTATGACTGGTCCTGCAATATTATAGGAACGGACAGCGAGAACGTCGAGCTCACCTACCTGCTCAGCAGCGGTGCCGACCTCCACAACTACCAGCCGACTACCGAGGATATTATGAAGATCTCATCCTGCGATGTGTTCGTGTACGTCGGCGGAGAATCCGATAAATGGGTCGACAGCGCCCTCAGCAACGCACAGAACAAGGATATGGAGGTCGTTGACCTTATGGATATTCTCGGAAGTGACCTCCGCGAGGAGGAGCTCAAGGAGGGTATGCAGGATACCGGGGAGGAAGAGCACGGAGAAGAAGAGGACGAGATCGAATACGACGAGCATATCTGGCTTTCGCTCCGTAACGCAAAAAAGTGTACAGCCGCTATCGCTGATGCGCTCAAAAAAAAGGACAGCGCAAATGCTGACACCTACGCCGAAAATGCCAAGCTGTACAGCGACAGGCTCGACGAGCTCGACGAAATGTACACGGAAGCAACTGAGAACGCAGCAGTCAGGACTCTCATTTTCGGCGACAGATTCCCCTTCCGCTACCTTTTCGACGATTACGGACTCGATTACTACGCCGCATTCAAGGGCTGCTCGGCGGACAGTGAGGCAAGCTTTGAGACTATCTCTTTCCTCGCAAAAAAATGCGACGAGCTCGGTGCGGAGTACGTCTTCACCATCGACGGCTCGGACTGCAATATCGCAAACGCCGTAGTTTCAAGCACAAGATCGAAAGATCAGAAGATAGCAGCGCTCTATTCGATGCAGTCGGTGAGAATGAACGATAAAAAGCCTGCCGGATACTGCGAAACGATGCGGGATAATCTCAATACTCTGAAAGAGGCTCTGAACTGAATGGAACAGATAATTTGCAAGGACGCCGCCCTCGGTTATGAGGACGGCATTGTTACAGAAGAACTCAATTTCACCGTAAGCAGCGGTGATTACCTCTGTATCCTCGGCGAGAACGGCTCGGGCAAGAGCACGCTGATAAAGGCTCTGCTCGGTCTGAAGCCGCAGGTCAGGGGTGAAATAACGTGGGCGAACGGCTTTACTGCAAAGGAGATAGGCTATCTTCCGCAGCAGACTCCGGTGCAGAAGGACTTTCCGGCATCGGTGCGCGAGATCGTGCAGTCGGGCTGCCTTTCCAAGACCGGCTTCCGCCCGTTCTACAACGCCAAGGAAAAGGCGCTCGCACATAAAAATATGCACAGGCTCGGCATATGCGAGCTCGAAAAGCGCTGTTACCGCGACCTTTCCGGCGGTCAGCAGCAGCGTGTGCTCCTCGCAAGGGCACTCTGCGCAACGGAGAAAATGCTCCTGCTCGACGAGCCTGTCACCGGTCTCGACCCGCACGCGCAGAACGACCTGTATGAGCTGATAGCCTCGCTCAACAAGAGCGGTATCACGATAATAATGGTCTCTCACGACATCTCCTCGGCGCTGAAATACGCCTCTCACATTCTCCACATCGGCAAAAAGCAGCTTTTTTTCGGCAAGAAAGAGGACTACATCAAGAGCAGGATAGGACGCTCCTTTATCGAAACGGAGGCGCAGACAAATGGCTGAGATAATAGAAAAGCTCCAGAACGCATTCTCGTTTTCTTTTGTGTGGTACGCACTCATCGTCGGACTGCTCATAGCTCTGTGCTCGTCGCTGCTCGGCGTAACGCTCGTACTCAAGCGCTTCTCATTCATCGGTGACGGACTCTCACACGTCGCCTTCGGTGCAATGGCAGTCGCGGCAGTGGTCGGACTCACGAACAATATGCTCATCGTGCTGCCCGTCACAGTCCTCGCGGCAGTCCTCCTGCTGCGCACCGGACAGAATACAAAGATCAAAGGCGACGCAGCGATAGCTATGATCTCCGTCGGAACGCTCGCAGTCGGATATATGCTGATGAACCTCTTCCCGTCGTCCTCGAACATTTCCGCGGACGTCTGCGGAACACTCTTCGGCTCGACGCTGATACTCACACTTACTCCGTTCGATGTGTGGCTTAGTATCGGAATGTCGGCGATCGTTCTGACGATGTTCGTACTCTTCTACAATAAGATATTCAGCGTCACCTTCGACGAGACCTTCTCAAAAGCGACCGGTATAAACTCCGACGGCTACAATCTCCTCATCGCGGTAATTACAGCATTTATCATCGTGCTCGCGATGAACCTCGTCGGCTCGCTTCTCATCTCTGCGCTCATCATCTTCCCGGCACTCTCGGCAATGCGCCTGTTCAGGAGCTTCCGCGGGGTTATCATCTGCTCGGCGGTCATCTCCGTTATATGTGCCGGCTCAGGTATGATCATATCCATTGTCGCATCAACTCCAGTCGGTGCAACTATCGTATGCGCTGACATCGCAGTATTTCTCGCATTCTGGATCATCTCTGCATTCACGGGGAGGTCAAAAGCGTGAGATACACAGCAATTCCATTCCTCGCGGCGGCAGCCTTCCGGCTGTGCGGCTGCGGGGATTTCTTATTATATAATAAAGCCAATCTGTTCGCCTTATATTTATGACAGAACTATATCCCTATTACGCATTTGAAGAAGTTAAAGACTTGTTAAGAATTGCCGTGATATAATCAGAGCATAGAGAAAACAAAAACAGAAACGAGGTATCAAATATGTTCTGGAGAATACTCAAAAAGGACCTTAAACGCAAACGCACGATGAACCTGATACTGCTGATGTTCGTGATACTATGCTCGATGTTCGCGGCGGCGAGCTCGAACAATATCGCGGCTGTTATAGGCGGTATCGAGCACTATTTCGACATCGCCGATATGCCGGACGTACTCGTCACTATGGATGCTGACTCGGATGAGGACAAAAAAATTGAGGCTCTTCCGGGGATAAAGGAGATAAAGACCGACTCGAGCTTCTATATCTTCAGCTCGAAGTCTTTCAGGCTTCACGGGAAAAAACTCGACAACTTCATCAACCCGGCTTCCTTTATTGCTGATGATGAGATGGCGATAAACTATTTCGACTCCGGCAACGATATAATAAAGGACGTCGAAAAAGGCACCTTTTACAGCACGACTACCTTCACCGAGGGACTCGATATAAAGGAAGGCGACAAGGTCGAGATAAACGTAGACGGTTTTTCTTATACGCTCGAATACAAGGGCATTTTCAAAGGCGCTTATATCCAGAACGGTACCTCCTGTTTACCGTATCTGCTCGTTGACTGCGAGGATATGAAGTGTATCAGGGACGGCATCAAGGAGCAGGGTCCTTCCTACAAATCAATGTATATCAAGACTGACGATCCTCAGGCAATACTTGATTACGCAGATGAAAGCGACAGTGTATTCGCAGCCACACGTGACGAGCAGAAGAGCATCTTCATCTTTGATATGATGGTCGCTTACATAATGATGGCGATCAGCATCATAATAATGCTTGCCGCATTCGTAGTGCTCCGCTTCACAGTCGGATTCACGATACAGGAGGAATACCGCGAGATAGGCGTTATGAAGGCGCTCGGTCTGAGCAACACAAGGATACGCAGCCTTTACATCGTAAAATACCTTGCTATCGCTGTTGTCGGAACAGCGATCGGGCTCGTTTGTTCGCTGCCTCTGAGCAGAGTAATGCTCGGAGCAATATCCAGGAATATGGTCATCGGAAGCGAAAACGGTGTGGTACTCGGGATCGTGTGCTCGGTGTGTGTTGTCGCAATAATAATGCTGTTCTGCTATTTCTGTACACGCAAGGTCAAGAAGCTCTCGCCGCTGGACGCTGTAAGAAGCGGTCAGACAGGCGAACGCTTCCGCAAGAAGAGCCTGATCAGTATCGGACGCTCAAAGCTCCCTGCACCGCTCTTCCTCGCGCTCAACGATGTACTCAGCGCACCAAAGCAGTACCTTCTCATCACTGCTGTGTTCACACTTTGCGTACTGATGATGAACGTTATGGCAACAAGTGCAGTCACACTGAAAAGCCCCAAGCTCATGCGATTTTTCTGTGCTGCGGAATCTGAGATCACGATCCTTGATACGGAACTGATAAAAGACGAATTGACAGTTCCCGGCGGTTACCAGATAACACTCGACAAAACCGCAAAGTTACTTGACGAGCTCGGTATCGATGCGAAATACAGTACAGGCTTCAGCTCTCAGGCAAGCGTCACACACGGCGACAAGACAAGCACAAGGATATTCCTCACCGCTGTCCGAGGAACGCAAAGATTCGAGCTTCAATGCGACGAGGGAAGTGCTCCGCAGAAAACTGACGAGGTCGCACTTACCGGGTACGCGCTCGATGATCTCGATGCAAAGATAGGTGACAGGATAACGGCTGACCTGAACGGCAAAAAGCACGAATTCATCATCACAGGCAGATTTTCGACATATATGGGAGGCGGCTACGCTGCATACGTCAGCGACGACTTCGATATGAGCGGTGCATTAGCCAACGGCGTGACCGGTGTACAGATAAAGCTGAACGGAGATCCCGATGAAAAAACGGTCAGCGATACTATAAAGAAGCTGAGTGAAAAGCTTGAGAGCGACAAGGTCTTTACGGCAGAAGACTCGGTAAAAATGATGACTCAGGCATCAGATCCCATAAATGCTATCAAGAAGCTGGATATGATACTGACAGTTATCCTCACATCTCTCATCATCCTGCTTATGGAGCGCTCGTTCATCTCAAAGGAAAAGAGCGAGATAGCCCTTATGAAGGCTGTCGGTATCCAGAGCCGCAGCATTATCCTACAGCACGTTCTCCGCTTTGTCATCGTATCCGTTATCGCCTGCATCATCGCATCGGCGGCAGTGCTCCCGATAAGCAGCTCTCTGCTCAGCGGGGTAAGCTCAGTGATAGGCGACGTGCGCGGTATAGATGTTGACTACTCAACTGTCGAGGTGTTTGTGATATGCCCGGCTATACTGCTCGCAGTAACGACGATAGGTGCATTTATCACAGCTCTTCACACAAAGAGGATAACCGCTTCAGACACAGCAAGCATAGAATAACACGCGGATATGATACGTGAGATATTGAACAGATAGATTTTCAGGAGGAAAAGATAATGAATACAGTTTTACAGGCAAAGGGTATATGCAAGACATACATCGTCAACAAGCGTCAGAACAACGTTCTCAAGAACATCGACCTGACCGTCAGCGAGGGCGAGATGGTCGCTGTTATGGGACCTTCCGGCTCTGGAAAGAGCACGCTCCTCTACTGCGTATCCGGTATGGACAGAGTTACCTCCGGAGAGGTAGTATTCAACGGCAAGAGCACATCAAAGCTGCGCGAGAGCGAGCTCGCACAGCTCAGGCTCGACGAGATGGGCTTCATCTTCCAGCAGATGTATATGATGAAGAATCTGAGTGTACTGGATAATATCATACTTCCGGCGGTGTCATCGAAGAAGAACACCGAGAGCCGCAAACAGTCCGAGGAGCGCGGACGTGCACTGATGCACAGACTCGGCATAGACAGCGTCGGCGGAAACGACATAAACGAGGTATCGGGCGGACAGCTCCAGCGTGCGTGCATCTGCCGGAGCATGATAAACTCGCCGAAGATAATATTCGCAGACGAGCCCACCGGCTCGCTCAACCGTGCAAGCTCGGACGAGGTGATGAACGAGCTGCTCTCGCTCAACCGCGACGGTACGACCGTTATGTGTGTCACTCACGACCCGAAGGTAGCAGCAAAATGCAGCCGTGTGCTGTATCTCGTTGACGGAAACATCATCGGTGAAAAGGAAATGGGACACTTCGGCGGCACCGAAAAGGAGCTGCGCGACCGTGAGCGCGACCTGAACAACTGGCTGATGGAGCAAGGCTGGTAGTGGGGAGCCCCCACGGGCTGTATCACGGCAAAGTTTATTTGCAGCGCAAGTGCTCTCCGCGTAATATACAGATACTCAAGGCTCACGGACGGCATCAGGGTGCCCCCACGGGCTGTATCGCGGCAAAGTTTATTTGCAGCGCAAGTACTCTCCGCGTAATATATACAGATCCTCAAAGCCCCCCGAACGGCACTATGGAGCCCCCACGGGCTGTATCGCGCAAATCAGCTCATCTCAGAAAAGCTTATGGCGGACTGATGTTTTTGTCAGTCCGCTTGCATTATATCCGGAACTATGGTACAATTGATTGTAGGTGGTGATATTATGACAGATATTCTCATTGTCGAGGACGACAAGGAGCTTGCCTCGCTGCTGACAGACTTCCTCCGCGCGGAGGGCTACACAGTTTCAGCAGTGGAAAGCGGAGAACGTGCGGTCGAGCTCTTTGAAAAATACGGCGCAAAGCTTGTTGTTCTCGATATTAACCTGCCCGATGTGAACGGCTTCGCGGTATGCTCGAAGCTCCGTGAAAATGCCGATACACCGATACTTATCGTCAGCTGCCGGACCGACAAGGAGGACAAACTCAGCGGCTTCGGGCTCGGAGCGGACGACTACATAGAAAAGCCATACGACATAGACATACTCCTCGCAAAGATAAAAAGCATCTTCAAGCGCCGCTATCAGCGCGACGAGCTCTCCGCAAACGGTGTTACGCTCAATCTTTCCGACCGGACTGCCGTCATCGACGGAAAAGCAGTCGAGCTCCCGGCAAAGGAATTCGACCTCCTCGCCCTGCTTATGGAGAATCAGGGAAAGGCACTGAAGAAGGAATACCTGTTCAGCACAGTCTGGGGCAGCGACAGCGATTCCGAGCTCCAGACTCTCCACGTCCACATAAACCGGCTGCGTCAGAAGCTCGGCGACGACCCCAAAAACGCCAAGCGTCTGCTCACCGTGTGGGGAGTGGGGTATAAGTTCGTATGAAGGCTTTCAGAAGGCTGTGTATCGCGGTCACAGCGATATTCATACTGCTCGCTGTGATTCTCAACTTCTTCATTATCCGGTACTGGCGAACGGACAGCGGACTCTATCGCGTCGAGGCAAAGCGCCTTGCCGACGAGCTCGAGGATACCGGCACGTATGACCTCTCCGCTTATCCGCACCTGACCGGAGTTTTCCACGCTTCCGACGGTGAGCTGTTCAAAACTGACGAGCACTACCTCATCATTGAGGCGCGCGGTGAGCTCTGCCGCGTGGAATACTCCACTGGTAACAGCAAAGAGATTCTCATTGCGGTCGACTGCGCTCTTGCGGCGGTGCTTCTGCTCATTAGCGGGCTGCTGCTGTATATCCGCAAGCAGATAATCGTCCCGTTCGGCAGGCTCCGGGAGGTTCCGCAGGAGCTCGCAAAAGGCAACCTCGCTATTCCGATACCTGAGGAAAAAAGCCGTTTTTTCGGCAGATTCACGTGGGGCGTGAATCTCCTCCGCGAGAGCATAGAATCCAGCCGCACAAAGGAAATATCAATGCAGCGCGACAAAAAGCTCCTGCTTTTGTCGCTCTCACACGACATAAAAACTCCCCTCTCCGCGATAAAGCTCAACGCGAAGGCGCTCGCGAAAGGGCTTTATTCCGATGAAGAGAAGCGCCGCGAGGCTGCTGAGAGCATAAACAAGCGCGCGGACGAGATAGAGAGCTTCGTCAGTCAGATAACAAAGGCAACGAGCGAGGACTTTATGGATTTCGAGGTCACTCAGGGCGAGGAGTTCCTCAGCCGTATCATCTCACGTATCGCGGCAAGATATGCTCCACAGCTCGCTGTTACGAACACCGAATTCACCATTGACAGCTTCGACGACTGTATCCTCAGCTGCGACCCCGACCGCCTCGCCGAATGCCTCCAGAATCTCATCGAAAACGCTATAAAATACGGAGACGGCAGACGTATCACAGTCAGCTTCGACAAAATGGACGGCTGCGAACTGATAACCGTATCAAATTCCGGCTGTAGCCTCGATAAAAAAGAGCTTCCGCAGATATTCCAGAGCTTCCACCGCGGCACAAATGTCGGAAAAGCCGCCGGAAACGGTCTCGGACTCTTCATCTGCAAAAAGCTTATGGGACTTATGGGCGGCGAGGTCTACGCCGATATTCAGGACGGCGAATTCCGTATAACGCTCGTTGTCCGGCTCGCATAACGTCACATTCACGATAACAGGAGAAAACATATGAGAGTAAGATTTCATCTTCCCGATTTTGCCGGCAGCTTCAAGCTGAATCTGCTGTTTGCCGATATGCTCAGAAGCAAGCCCGAATACTTCCGCGAGGGCGTCGAGATAGCCTCGGTCTACGGAGTTTTTCCCCCGTGCCTGTGGAACGGCGGACGCTCACAGGGCGGCAATACCGATAAAAACTATATGCGCACCGTCATAAAGATGTTCAACGACCGCGGTATCCCGCTTCGCTTCACATTCACTAACCTTATGCTTGAGAAAAAGCACCTCAGCGACGAACGCTGCAATCTTATGCTCAACCTCGCAAACAATGGTATGAACGGAGTTATCGTAGCCTCTCCCCTGCTCGAGGACTATATCCGCAGCTACTATCCCGGCTTCAAGCTGACGAGCTCGACCTGCAAGCGTCTTAACACCGAGGAGGGACTTCTCGGCGAGCTCGGAAAGGACTATAACATCGTCGTTGCCGACTACGACCTCAACAACAAATTCGATATACTCGAAAAGCTTCCCCGCAAGCAGGACGTGGAATTTCTCGTGAATGCCTGCTGTCAGCCGGAATGTCCCGTCCGTATGCAGCATTATAAGGACATCGGCTCGCAGCAGATAGCATTCTGCAACCACATAAAGAAGTACCCGAACGCTCCCTTCGACCTCGAAAAGCACGACCCGAACAACTTCCGTAGCTGTCCCTACTCAAAGCGGAACATCTTCGCTATCCGCGACCTTCCGACTCACATCTCGCCAGAGATGATATGGGAAAAATACGTCCCTATGGGCTTCGAGCAGTTCAAGATAGAGGGACGCACAGCAAGCGAATTCAACAAGATAGAGACCTACCTCTACTATATGGCAAAGCCGGAATGCCGCGATGAAGCGCGTTTTTACCTTCTCAGCATAATGCAGGAATCCGGTGCTCTGATGTTCTGCTAAAATATCTGATTAACGAAAAAGCGGGTCACCGAGCCTTGAACCTGCGTTCTGAACTCAGTGACCCACGAAACTGCCCGAGGGGCGCTCCCCCTCAGCAGTCCGATTTTATATTTTTCACACAGCAAGCGGCAGCGCCGCCTGCTGTTTTTTGTTATCTGTTCGCAGGCGGATTGCTGCGCTGGATAACAGTTTTCTCCACCTTCGTATTGAGGAAAACGTCGCGTTTTTCCGAGAATTTAAGGCTGTCCTTGACTGTATAGTCCGACGCGCCTGTCTTCATACGGACCGTCTTGAGCGCTGAGAGCTTAGGCAGAACGACTATACAAGCGACTACCAGTCCGATGAGGAAGCTTACAAGTATTCCGCCCATATCAGTTACCTCCCGTCAGTATCTGGAACAGTATCCACAGGATAGAGCCGACTACGCCGATACCGCCTGTGATACCGAAGAACATAACAGCAGCCTTGGCAACATCAGCAGGCAGGTCGCCGACGAGCTTGCCGGTCTGACCGTTCATTGCAAACGTGTATTTCGTACCGTTCCAGTCAGTATTCAGTATCCACACGGGATAGAGCGCATACTGCGCCTTTCCGCCGTTGAGCTTGACAGCAGAGCTCTCGCATTGTACCGAGTCATATCCGGTGACAGACTGCGCAAAAGCTGCCTCGGTGCTCGACTTGATACGAGTATTTGCACGGTTGATGCTCTCCTCAGAGGAAACGTCGTATTTGTCGGCAAGGTATCCCGAGAGATACGCTGTTTTGAATGGAACTGCCTGTGTGTAATCATACGGCTCGATAGACTCCATAAGAGCATCCGGCATCTTCTGAGAGCCGTCTACCGGAACGTGCTCGAACGACATTTTTCCCTTGCGGACCGCCTGATAATATGAGGTCTCGACATAGCGGTAATTCGCGTCGCTCCACGTTTTCTTCTTCTCAGCGCGGAAGCACATATTCGCATCCGCCTCGGCTCCGAAAAGCCACACAGGAACGTAAAGCCCCTTTATCTCCTCGATATGGTTCTGATCCTTGAATACCTTGGGAAGGAGGGATTTGCCGGTTATGAACTTCTCATAGGCTTTCTTCGCAGCTTCCTTATCTAACTTGAACGGGATTATGAGGTCCGGACGAAGGTCGCCCGAGAACGTTCCTGCCATGATCACAGGGTTGTTGCAATAGGGACAGAACGACGCACCTGTAGTCTCCTCAGCGATTATCTGACCGCCGCAGGATTTACAGGAATAGACCCTCATATTGCTGGTCTCGCCTTCAGCCCATTCGCCTCCTGCCTCTGTATCCCAGTTCATTTCATCGCCTGTAGCTGCGCTGAGCTGCTCGTTGTAATCCTGAACAGTGTCGATGTCGAACTCAGAATCGCAGTAGGGACACTTCATCTTCTGAACAGCACTGTTGAATTCGAGCTTAGCTCCGCAGCATGGGCATTTATATTCGTTTACGTCTGGCATATTTCTACCTCAGTTTCGCAGACGAGCTTATCTTACGATATCATCGTCGTTGAACGGGTCACCGCACTCGCCGCAGAACTTAGGCGGATTGAACGGATCAGCAGGCTCCCAGCCGCACTTGTCGCACTTGTACTTCGGAGCATCAGCCGGCTTGGGCTTGCCGCACTCAGAACAGAACTTGCCCTTGTTCGTAGCACCGCAAGAGCAGGTCCAGCCGTCGCTGTCAGCAGGCTTGGGGCTGCCGCACTCAGCGCAGAACTTGCCAGTATTTGTCTTGCCGCAGAAGCAGATCCAGCTGTCGCTTGCAGGAGCTGCAACAGGCATCGGCTTGCCGCACTCTGCACAGAACTTTCCTGTATTGCCTGTCTTGCCGCAGGCGCAGTTCCATGTCGGAGCACCGCCGCCTACAACTCCGCCCATAACAGCACCGCCGGCAGGCATACCCTGATTCTGGTTCTGGTTCTGCTGAGCACCCATATTGAAGAGATTCTGAGCATTCATACCGCCAGCCTGCTGAGCCATATTGAGACCGTAGAAGCCCATAGCAGCGCCGTTTGCATTGCTTGCAGCAGCTGTAAGAGCCTCAGCCTGTGCGCCGACCATGATAGCAGCAGCGTGTGTGGGATCTGTGCTCCATGCGAGATCCTCGAACTTCTTTATTCTTGCCTCGTCGTCCTCGGAGATGTTTACGGATTCGATAGCAACGCTCTCGATCTGGATACCGCGCTTCTCGAGCCACATATCGTGGAGAACTTCCTGCATTGCCTCAGTGATAGCATCTGTTGCACCGGGGAGCTCATCGTATCTTACCTTGGAAGAGAGCTTAGCGAATGCAGGCTGGAGCTTTGAATAGAACTCAGTCTTGAGCTGTGCATCTATCTGAGAGCGCTTGTAGGGCTGCTCGATGTTGCCGCATATCTCTCTGTAGAAAGTCATAGGGTTGCCGATCTTGTATGAGAATACACCAAAGCAGCGGACACCGACTGTGAACTGCTTATTGATGTTCTCGTATACAACGAGGAACGGAACGGGACGGGGAGTACCGAACTTATTGTCGGTTATCTCCTTGATGTTGAAGAAGTAAACGCGCTGATCGTGAGCTGTTTCACCGCCGAAGGAGATACGTCTTCCGAGAACGCCGACAGTCTGCTTGAGGCTTCCGAGGAAGTCGCCTGAGAATACCGAAGGCTCTGTTGATGTATCGTATATGTATTCACCGGGAGTAGCACAGATCTCGACTACCTGACCCTGATCAACGATTATCATGCACTGACCTTCATTTACAGCGATAACGCTTCCGTTAGTGATGATATTGTCGCTTCCCTTAGTGTTTACGCCCTTCTTTACCTGCTTCTGACCCTTGACAACGAGAGTGTCTACCGGGATAGAATCGCAGTAGAAGTATTCTTTCCACTGATCAGCAAGTATAGCGCTGCCTGCGCCCAAAGCTGCCTGACCGAGTCCGGTGTTCATAGCGGAGTTTACTGCGTTCTTGATTACTTGTTTAAGTCCCATGATAATAGCTCCTTTCGGGTGAAACCCTTGATTTTTCAGGCAATATCTTGAAATACTGCCAAATAATAAGCTTTATTGTGCTGACATATGACCAGCATAAATTAATTATAACACATTATTTCCAAAAATGCAACAGTCAAAGAGAAGATTTTATACCTTTAGTGTAATATCTCACAAAAGCCGGGAGCGCCATTATGTCAGTCCGGCACTCACCGGATATGCGCTGAAACGTCCGGCGGATGCTTTCAGCCTCATTCCCACTCTGCCCAGACCTCCGGACAATAGCCGATAGTTGCCTTTTTTCCGTTGCGGACGACAGGTGTGCGGATAAGCTGCTGATTCTCAAACAGCTTCTCCTCGCGGTCGCTGTCGGAGAGGTAGTTCATCAGCGCGAGCGTGTCCCTGTCCTTCGCGGACTCGTTCACCATCTCCGCGATACCGCCGACCGCTCGCCTGACACCGTCGAATTCGCCGCGGCTCATTCCCTTCTCCTTCATATCTATGAGCTGATACTTTATGCCGCGCTCCTTGAACCAGCGCTCGGCTTTTTTGGTGTCGAAGCATTTTTTTGCTCCGAATATCTGAATATTCAAGCTCAGTCCTCCTTTAAGGCGATGCTGTTTATGCTTTCGAGATCCTCAAGCTTTCTGAAGCCGATACTGATGAGGTCGAGACCGTTCTGTGCGAAATACAGGCGCATTGCTGTGAACCGCGAGAACATCGGTATCTTTGCCGAAAGCGTTACGGGCTTTCCGCCGGTGCCGTTCCATGTGAGAGTTCCGCTGACTGTGCCCATTGCGAAGAGCGTGAGCGGTATCTGTGCAAGCTCGCTCTGAGTCGAGGAAGCTGTTACCGACACCTCGTACCAGCCGGGCGAAAGCACGGTAAGTGCGAAGCTGTGATTCGTGCCCTTCACGGACTTTACTCCGGTAAGGTCAAGGCTGAGACCGTCCACAAGATCGTAGAAGATGACCGGCTCATCGGAGTCCGTCTCATCGTCGGGGCGGTTCAGCATCTCTATCGTGTCAGCCTCACCGATAGTGCGTCTGAAGGCGTTAGTTGTAAGAATGAAGCGGCAGATATTCGCGGCATTCCGCTGGAGCTCGGCGCGTGTGAGGTCACCGGAAGCAAGGCTCGCGAGGGTATTGTCGTTGTTCTCGTCGCCGTCCGCACAGACCATATACACGTCATTCTGCGCCTTTGCCATAGCCGCAAAGTCGGTCTTGTCCGCATCTCCTCCGCGGCGGTTTATGTTAGCCCACCAGTCCGTCATCGTGAAGCCGGTGAAGCCCCATTCCTTGCGGAGTATCGTTGTATTGAGGTCGTAGTTCCCGGCAGTCCATACGCCGTTGACCTTTCCGTAAGTAGTCATTATCGAGCTCGCACCGCCCTGTTTTACGGCAATTTCAAAGCCGCGCAGGTATATCTCGCGAAGAGCTCGCTCGGAAACGACCGCATCAAGGAAGTGGCGGTTCGTCTCCTGATTGTTCCCGCAGAAGTGCTTGACAGTTCCGGTAACGCCGGCTGCCTGCATACCACGGAGCTCCGCAGCCGCCATAGCTCCCGTGAGATAGGGGTCCTCGGAGAAATACTCGAAATTGCGTCCGTTGAGCGGATGACGGTGGATATTCATACCCGGTCCGAGCAGGCAGTCCACCTTGTTCGCGCACATTTCAAGTCCCATACAGCTGAACAGCTCTGTTGTGAGTTCCTTGTTGAAGGTAGAGGCTATCATCGTACCATTCGGCAGGCTGAACGCCTTTGTGCCGCAGTCGAGCCTCATTCCGGAGGGACCGTCCGAGCAGCAAGCCGCAGGGATACCAAGCTCGTTGAGCCTGTCGGTGACGCCGCCGAATGCAGAAGCAGTACCGGGCGTAACACGCGGACTTCCCATTCCTTCGCCGCGTATTATGCAAGCAAGCTCATTGTCGCTGAGCTGTGCGATGAATTCGTCCATCGTATTCTTGCCGGAGTGTACGTCTGCAAGGCGTATGCCCTTGTCACCGGTGAATGGTATCTCAGCCGGCAAACCTGCTCTCCTGCGTGCCTCCTCGTCGACCTCACTGAGCGGTACCTGCTCAAAGCCGAGCTTATAGCCTTCACCTTCGCGGACAGGTCTGAATCTCTCAAAAGCCTCGACCGGAGCAAGCGCCTGCTCGCACTGACGCACGACGGCAGTTTCGTGGAGCTCGATATTCGCCGAATCATCGCGGTCACAGCCCTCGATAAAGAAGCTGTATCTGCCCTTTTCGAGGACGAAGCAGTTCTTGTGACCGGAAGCTCCGCTGTCATCGTAGGAAGCGTTCTCGCTCAGGTCAGCAGTGAGAATGAGGGTCTGCTCCTCGTTCGGGGCGAGATTGCGTGTTTTCTCGAATGCACAGAGCGTTTTCACAGGCTGTCCGAGCTCGCCCTGAGGACGGCTGAGGTACATCATAACTACCTCCTTGCCGCAGAATTTGCCTGTGTTCCGCACTTTCACATAAATGCTCGCAGTAAGTCCGTCCACATTCGTAGTCTGCACAGAAACATCGAATGTAGTGTAAGAGAGACCGTATCCGAACGGATAACGCACCTTTTCCGGCGCGAATATGTCGAAGTAGCGGTATCCGACATAAATATCCTCCGCATAGAAGTTTTTGTTACGGTCGCCGAAATACTTGTGCGAGGGATAGTCCTCAACGGACTTAGCTATAGTGTCCGGCAGCTTTCCGCACGGGCTGATACGTCCGGTCAACACGTCCGCAGCGCCGGTGCCGCCTGTCATTCCGCCCTGCCATACGTACAGCAGTGCGTCCGGGGCGATCTCGTCAATGTAAGCCATATCTATCAGACCGCCGACATTCAGCAGTACAACGACCTTTTTGAAGCCGCCGCGCACCTTCGCAAGCATATCCTTTTCCTTGTCCGTCAGCAGGAAAGAGCCCGGTTCTATGCGGGATTCCATTTCCTCACCGGCAGTTCGTCCGATAATGACAATGGCAGTTTCGCCCTTTTCGGCAGCCGCCCTGACGGTCTCTTCATCGAGCGGCATCTCCTCCTGAGACCACGGCTCACCGCCCCAGCCGTTGCCGAGGTCGATGGGATTTGCCTCGTCCCATTCGCGGTATATCGAGAGCAGGTCCTCGTTCACCTTCACGCCGGCTTCGATAAGACCGTCCGTGATACCAGTCACCTTTGAGACGTTGACCATTCCTCCCGAGCCTGTTCCGCTCTTGTAATAGTGGAGCTGTATGCGGCCGAATACGGAGACAGTATCGTCCTTTTTCAGCGGCAGAGCGCCGTTTTCGTTGCGCAGCATAACGATGCCCTCAGCAGCGACGTCGGCAGCTGTACGGAGATAGTGTTCCCAGTCAAGAATTTTATTCATAAGCTTGTCCTCATTTCCGGATAAATATATATAATTATACCATTTTTATAGAAAGAATGCAATAGAAATGCGCAAAAATATTCAAAAGCTGTGCAGACATCATAAAATGCAGCAGAGACAAAGTTAAAATGTTAAAATTAAATCCCGCTGCTGGGATTTTTAAGCATCTCCCGAGACTAATACTATGTAAACTTTCAAAGGAGAAGCTGATTATGAAACAGACCAACTCATCAGAAAAAACATCATTCCTCAGAAAGCTTCCGGAACTCGCCGACAGACCGCCTTTCATCGTCATCACGTCGGCATTCATCGGCGCCGTACTGTTTACAGCCATTTACGGCGTCCGGATACTTGACCCGACATACGAGGACTGGCTGTTCGAGGGCGGCGACCTCACTCAGCATTACCTCGGGTGGCTGTTCTACAGGCGCTCGGAGTGGCATTTTCCGCCCGGACTTATCGGCGGAGTCCTCGGCGAACTGAAGACCTCGGTGATGTATACAGACTCATATCCCATCCTCGCCGTATTCTTCAAACTGCTCTCCCCTCTTCTGCCCGAGACATTCCAGTATTACGGCATTATGGGGCTCTGCACATTTATGCTCAACGGCGCGTGCTCGGCATTTCTCATACACCGCTTCAACAAAAACGGTATTTTCTGCATTGCCGGAAGCGTTATCTATATGCTTTTCCCGGCAATACTTCAGCGAATGTACGGACACGAGACTCTCGCCTGCCATTACATCATCATACTCGGTATGTGTATGTGGCTCTATCAGGGGCACAGCTTCGGAAGCAAGCGCAGGGACATCATATATCCGGCTGTTTTATGGGGAATACTCGGTATCATCGCCGTAGGTACACACCTGTATTATCTGCCGATGCTTTACCTTTTCCTGCTCGGGAGCGCAATTACCGACATTGCCCAAAACAGGAACTTCCTGCGTCCGCTGCTGAGCTTTTCTGCGATAACGCTGACCTCATACGTCACGATGTATCTGCTCGGTGCATTCTATAACAACGCTGTCAAGACGGCTGACGGACTCGGCGCTTACTCCGCGAATCTCAACACCTACTGGAACCCGATGACTCTCATCAACGGCGGACTGGTCGGCTATCCGTCAAAGGGAAGCATCTTCATCGAACCACTGCCGGTTTTCGATACCCAGTACGAGGGATATTCCTATCTTGGAGCCGGTATCCTGCTCGCCGGATTTTACCTGCTCTGCCTCAGTCTCGCAAGTCTTATCATACGGAAAAATGACCGAAAAAAGGAGCTTGAAAAGCTCCGGGGCAAGAAGGTATGGCTTATCTCATTTGCTGTGATATTTGCAGTGTCTTTCTTTTTTGCACTCAGTCCGAGCGCTGCCCTCAATGACGTGAAAATATATGATATCTACTATCCGGAGAATATCAGGAATTATATGGCTTCATTCCGCGCCACAGGAAGATTTGCGTGGATAGGCGGCTACATTATAGTAACAGCGGTGCTGTACGGACTGTCGAAGATAAGAAAAAAATGGATAATGCTTTCAGCCATTGTCATCTGTGCTGCCGTGCAGACAGCTGACATCAGCGGTCAGCTCAGCTCGCGGCGCTGGTACAAGGAAAAGCATACATACACCTCTATCCTCAAGGACCCGAAATGGGAGGAGCTCGCGGAGGGCTGCGATAAATTCGTAGGTCTGAGCTACGACCAGCCGCAGCCGTATGTGCACGCATTTTCCATTTTCGCACACAGGCACAATATGACGATAAACCACTTCCACGTCGCAAGACCTCCTATGGCAGCGATAATCGCACAGTACGAGCAGACTATCGCCAAGTTGAAAAACGGAGATGCCGACACTCATTCTCTTTACGTTTTCATTTCAGACGAGTATATGCCCGATGTCGATGGCGCAGAGGTATACGAGCTTGACGGCTTCCACGTTATGCGATTCAGAGACAAATGACATACTTAAAACAGCTTTACCGATAACTGTGATACTCATACAGAAATTTTACACGCATCTATCGGTGGAAACCTTTCTGAAGAAAGGTTCCGCCAACAGCGGCGGTCCCCTCTGTCGCTGTGCGACATCTCCCCACACTGTGGGGAGTCACCCCCGAGCCCCCTTCCAAAGACTTCCAGCTTTGTTTTTCCCCTCCTATGGGGTCACG
>JAFXVT010000034.1 GCA_017534835.1 Ruminococcus sp. | reverse complement strand
TTGCTGAAAATGGCGATATACTGATACTTTAACACCAAAAATCTCCGAGGGGCTACTCCCTCGGAGATATAATAAAACCAATGTTCGTTAGCGAACGTGGGCTAAACTCCTCCCCTAAAACTTTTAACTCCGTTTTCCCCCTCCTATGGGGTCACGGAAGAGAACCTGATTCCCAGTAAATACTGCTAACGTGACCCCATAGGAGGGGGAAAACAAAGCTGAAAGTCTTTGGAAAGGGGTTCGGGGAAGAACCTTTCTTCAGAAAGGTTTTCCACGATAGAAGGTGAAGGGTACTAAACGGCGGCGGAAGTGATAGAGTGGGCGAGGATAGCGGAGGATATGAGGAACATCAGCGAGTAGCAGACAAGGACGCACTGGGCTATAGCAAGGGCGCTGTCGAGACTGCGCAGAAGCTTGCCGACAGTCGGGACAGAGAACATATCCGCGGCGGCAGCTCCGGCGAGCATAACTCCGCGATAGGCGAAAAGCTCGAGGATATGGGGAAGTATCAGCAGTACGATACCGATGATCCCGGCGGCTCCGGCTGTGGTGCCGATGACCTCAAAGCTGCCCTTGACCGTTGCATAAGCATCACTGACAGCTCCGCCGACAACCGGTACCATTCCCGAAATGACGGTCTTTGCGGCTTTGACAGCTACTCCGTCAGTTCGTGCGGCAATGGTGCATTTGACCGAAACAAAGCCGGTGAAAAGCGTCATAATGACCGAAATGCACCATATCGACACCTTTTTCAGCAGAGCTGCCGCACTTTCAAGGGAGGTGTCCGGGAAGACGCTGCCGGTCACGGAAAGAGCTGTTGCAGCTCCAAGAACCGGCAGAAGATAGCTCTCCGCAAGCTGTGTGATAAGCTCCGAGGCTCCGAGAATGAGGACGTTGTACACGCCCGAGGTCGTCAGACTTCCGCACATCGCCGCTGCTGCCGTAAATACCGGCACAAACACGATCATAAAGCCGCCGCAGAGCCGGATATGCACAAGTGTGTCCTCAAAGACAGCTATTATCTGTGGCGCGACAGCTGCTGCTGCCGCTGTTGTACAGACCATATCATACGTTCCGGCGGAGGTGCTCGCAAGTGAGTTTCCGGCTGTATTCCGCAGGATAGAGGCTGCAACGACTACAAGGAAAACGAGCGCGAGCATGCGAAGAGGTGCAGCGAGCCGGTCACGTGTTCCTTCGGCGACAGCTGATGCAAGCTCTCCGAAGGTGAGTCCGGGCACCTCGTCGAGAGTTATCCCGAGACCGAATTCGTCGAGCGCGCCGTCTATCTCATCAGTGACCTCAGCGTAAACGTCTTCCTCCGCATACGCAGAAACCGGCGAAATACAGCCAAACAGCAGGACAACTGCCGCTGCTGTGATAATGAATATCCTCATTTTGCGCACCTCACAGAATACCGCTTATCTGCTCGATAAGAGCACGGACAAGAGGGATACTCAGGAGCGTTACGGCTCCCCTTCCCCACATTTCAGCCGCTGAAGCGATCGCAGATTCGCCGCTGTCACGACAGAGGTCAGACGCTATCTGCGTGATGATACAGATGGCTGTAGCCTTGAAAACTACCGAGATATAGCCTTCCGGAAGACCCGACTCAGCAAATATCCCGCGTATCTCTTCCACCGCCGGACTTAACAGCGCAACGAGTGCTCCTGCGACCGCTGTACAGGCGGCTGCCGCGATGAAAAGGGAGTGCTCGCGGACGTACTGCCTCAGAAGAACAGCGAGGATAGCCGAAGCTACGCAGAAAACTGCCGTTGTGAATGCTCCGTCTACCATAGTCCGAACACCGATTTTACCGTGTCGAAGAGTCCGCCTATCTCCTGCACGATTATGACGAGCACGACGATGAGCCCGGCAAGTGTGGTCATCATCGCCTGTTCTTCGCGCTCTGCACGCTTTAGTACGAGGTTGAGCACCGCTACGATTATCCCGACGCCGGCTATCTTGAATATCAGGTCAATGTCCATTTCTCTCACTCCTTCAAATAACAAGAATTGCCGAGATCACGCCCAAAAGCAGTCCTACGCTGCGATAGAGCCGCCCCTTCTGACGGGAGGTATCGGCGCGGCGCTTTTCGAGCTCGGCAGCACGCTTCCCGAGCTGATCTATAGTTTCGCACTGGCTTGCGCTGTCGCTCCGACCGATAATGCTGCCGAGACGGATAAGCAGCTCGGTCTCTTCCGCTCCGAAGGACTGTGAAGTGACCGAAGAACGCCATATATCGCGGAAATCAGCTCCCGATGAATAGGTCTCCGGCAGCTCATTCAGAAAGGTCAGCGGAGCGAGCTCGATGTCGCGGCGAAGCTCGGAGCAGACAGAATAAACATCGTCTCCGCGATACCCGACAAGAAAAGCCGTCCGCGAAAAAAGGCTGCATATCGCCGCACATATCCGCTGCTCCCGGCGAAGCTTCGATGCAAGAGCAGAGCCTGTGACAGCACCGGCAGCGACAAATGCTGCCGCAGCGAAAACACGTATCATCACAGCACAGCCACCTCACGTATCCGACCGGGCTGAGATGCTCCGGCGAGAAATGCCGCATGGCTGAAAAGTCCGGTCGAAAGCAGTCTTTCCGCGAAATACCGGCATTTGAGAGCTTCAAGACTTTCGGCATGGACGCTCGCACAGAAGCTGATACCACAACCGGCACCGGCGGCGACTGCTTCAATGTCATCGTCGCCTGCAAGCTCATCGCAGATGATGACGTCCGGCGAGAGCGAGCGGATAGCCGAAATTATCCCGATATGCCGCGGACAGCCGGTCAGAACGTTCGTGAGGATACCAACATCGCAGCCTGTCCGACCGTCCGAAACTGCCGCGATCTCGTTGCGCTCATCGACAAGTACGACCTTGCGCTTTCGTCCGAGAACACAGCACAGATCGCGTAAAATCGTTGTTTTGCCGGAGTTGACACCTCCGCAGATGAGCAGCCCCTTTCCTCCGCCGACAAGTCCGGCAAGATCAGCGGAGCAGCCCGGTACGCTGCGTGAAATACGGAAGCAGATACCGGTAACGTCAGTTATCAGCCCGTCCTGATTGTAAACGCCCGAGATACCGGCGCGAATACCGTTCCCGATAATAAAGCTGCCCTGACGGAACTCGTTTACGTGGCTGTGAAACGAGTAGTGCGTGACCGCATCTATCGTGCGGCGGATGTCCTCGAAGCCGGTGCGTATCACGGCTGTATTCGCGCTGCTCGCTGTAACTCCGCTTCTGGTCAGGAACAATATCCTGTACGGATAAACGATAGCTGCCGGCTGACCGGAATAGAGCCGCAGCTCGGTCAGGTCAGGTCCGATAGCAGCCTCCGCGGAGAGAACTGCTGCCCGCAGAGGCTCGGGCAGATAGCCTGCTATTATTTCAAGGCTTGTACGTTCTGTCATTTTCATCGCTCCTTTTACTAAAATGTATGCTCGTCCGGAGCGGTTTATGACATAAAAAAAACAGCATACCGAAGTACGCTGTCTTATGTATAAGATTATTCCTTTACACCACCAAGTGCAACACCTGCGATGATGAATCTGGACAGTGCAACGTATGCGATAATGATCGGTACGATCGACATTGCGATAGCAAGGTAAACAGCACCGTAGTCATTAAGTACGTCTGATGACTGAAGAGCGTTGATCATCATAGGTAAGGTCTTCTTCTTAGTGTCAACACCGATAAGGATCATATTAGGTGTATAGAAGTTGTTCCATGTAGCGATGAATGCGAAAATCGCCTGAACAGCGATAGCCGGCTTCATCATCGGGATAGCGATGGAAACGAATGTCCTGAACTCGGAGCAGCCGTCGATACGTGCTGCCTCGACGATATCCAACGGGAACGAGGATTTCATATACGACCTCATAAAGTAGACGACCGCTGGCGCCGCGATAGCCGGGAGTATGAGCGGATCATAGTGACCGGTACGGTGGAGCTTAGCCATGAAGTTTAAGAAACCTGCGGAAGTTACCTGCATAGGAACCATCATTACGAGGAGGATAACTGTGTAAGAGATCTCCTTGAGCTTGAAGTCATAAACGTGGATACCGTATGCAGTAAGTGCCGAGAAGAATACGGTCAGGAAGCAAGCCGAGCAAGTGATGAGAAGGCTGTTTCTGTAACCGTAAAGAGCACGGTAGTTGAGCTTGAAGTCGTTACCGGTAACACTCTTGTAGTTATCGAAGAGGTGTGAGCTCGGAATGAAGCTGATACCGTTCGAGATCTGATGAGTGTCACGGGTGGAGTTGATAAGAAGAATATAAATCGGGAATAAACAGATGATGGTAAGGATAATGAACCAGATAACAAGTACAGTCGACTTGAAAACAATCTTAGCTCTGTAATTATCCTTAGCCTTTCCGTATACAGAGTCCATTTTACTCATATCGAGAAACCTCCAAACTGCTTGCTTTCAGCCTTAAGCTGTTTAGCGATCTTCTTTCTCTGCTTCTTCTTAGCGATCTCGTCCTTGTCACGTGTCATATAGAACGCGATACAGCCGAGTATGAGTGTAATGAAGAACAGGAGAACAGATGCCGCACCTGAGTAACCGATCTTATTCTGCTCCTGGTTAGTAACATGGAAGTACTTATAGATGAGAGCAGCGATAGTTTCAAGATACTTACTTGCTGAACCGTCTTTGTTATAGAGGTAAGGTATATCGAACATCTGGAGACCACCGATCATAGATGTTACAAGAGTGTAAGCCATGATGGGTGTAAGAAGAGGAAGAGTTATCTTTCTGAATACTTGTCCGGAGCTTGCACCGTCGATAGAAGCAGCTTCGAAAAGTGAAGGGTTGATACCCTGGATACCTGACATGAGCATGATCATAGTATTACCGAACCACATCCATGTCTGGATAAACATAACGACAAAACGCGAAGGCCATACTCCATCGATAAATTCAACAGGATTTACGAGAAGTCCGGCTGACGTCGTTTTGACGATTCCGAATTTAGTTAAAAGCGAGTTGATCGCACCGGGGTTAGTTTCAGACTGTCCGCAGAGCTGAACGAAAAGAACAGCGACAGAAGCGGCAGTAAGGATATTGGGAAGATACATTACTACCTTGAAGAATTCTTTTCCCGGGATCTTAAGATTAGCCTCTGTGAACCAGACAGCTAACGAAAGAGAAAGAAGGATCTGGGGGATAAAGTTACCTACCCAGAGGATCACGGTATTGCCAAGAGTTCTGAAAAAAGCTTCATGTACCTGCTGAGCAGCAGAGAACGGCTTTGACGAATCACCTATCAAAAGATCCTTAAAGTTATTAAGGCCTACAAATTCCTCAGTATGTACAGTATTACCTTTAAAGGCAACAATAAAGGTGTTAATAAGAGGCCAGAACTGATAAAAAAGATAAACTATAAAGAATGGCAGAATAAAAATATAGCCATATTTAGCATAGCTGATAGACTTAATGCGTTTCTGAGCAGCTGTTGCCATAACACACACCCTCTCGTGAAAAAAATGAATAGTAAACAAATATACACCTACGGAATACATAAGTATTCCGTAGGTATAATTCGTGTTAAACTGTGATATTGTTAATTATTCAATTTCAAGAGACGGAATTGCCTCAGCACACTTCTTCTTGAACTCAACGATAGCATCGTCATAAGACTTGCCGCCCTTGAGCATCTCATCTGTTACTGCCTCGAGGAATGCGCTCTTGCAAGTAGCATCGTAAGGAGTGATGAGACCCTTGAAGTCGATTGTCTTAGCGTTGTTAGCGAGCTCTGCGAAGTAGTTCTGCTTGTCAGCAAAGTTGCCGGAGATCTTCTCGTTGAATACTGTGTTGCCAGAGATAAGATCGTCCATAACCTTTGTGTTGTTTACATACTCAGGCTTAGCCTTAGCGTATGCAGACATCTGATCTTCCTTAGAAGTTGCAGAAAGGATGAAGTCACGAGCCTCTTCGCCGTTATCTGTCTTGGGGTTAACAACGATCCATGTACCGCCCCAGAAGAATGCCTGCGGGCCCTGGCAAACTGCCCACTTACCGTAAGCAGGACCATTCTCTCCACCAGCAGCATCGAGGAAGAATCCGCCGAAGCCCCATGTAGATACGAAGTAACCCATGCAGTTATCAGTTGTACCAGCAGCAGTCCACTCATCTGTCCACTGGCTGTTCTTTGTTACGCCGCCGCAATCCCAGAGCTGCTTAGCTGTATCAGCGAAGTCCTGGCAGAAGTCGTCGATAACGAGCTTGTTGTCCTTAACCCAGGGCTGTGTACGACCGCAAGCGAATGCCTGCCACATACCGCCAACTGTATCAGCGAGAGCTGTCTTGCCGCCGGACTTTTCGTTAACTTCCTTAGCAGCAGCAACGAACTTATCCCAGTCGCCAACCTTCTCCTGCATAGCAGCGGGTGAATCAGCACCGAGGTACTCCTTAGCGAGGTCTGCTCTGTAAGCGAAACCGCCTGCTGCAGCCTGCCATGAAACGCCCTTACGAACGCCGTTGGAATCCTTACCGATCTCGTCTGTGTACTTGTAGATGTTAGCGAAATCGCTGTCGCCAAGACCGAGCTTGCTGAGAGCAAGTGTCTTAGTATCGTCGTTGATGTACTTGAGAGCCCAGTCAGCTTCACAGAAGTAAACATCAAGGTCGCCGCCCTCGTTGAATAGCTGGTCGTAACGGTCAGCAGCCTCGCCGCCGCCTACGCCGAATACCTTACAATCAATGCCTTCAACCTTGCCGTCTGCGAGGTCGTCAACGATTGTATCGAATGAGAGACCCTTCCACTGAGCGATAAGGAAAGGAACATCGTCTGCGTTCCAAGCTGCAACAGTGAACTTGTCGCCGCCCTTGCCTACAGATGCATCGATCTCGCCAGTAGAAACCTCTTCGCCGCCAGCCTCAGAAGAAGCCTCAGCCTCAGAAGCAGCCTCTGTCTTGTCTGCCTTAGAAGAAGACTCAGAAGAGCTCTCGTCGTCACCACAGCTTGCGAATGCAGTTGCTGCCATTGCAAGTGTAGCTACTAATGCTAATGTTTTCTTAAGTGTGTTCATTAGAATTTTCCTCCTTAAATATGTATATTATATTATGAAAATATAATATTTTTGAATTGAAATGTGAATGTTTTCGGCTGCCTCTTTCGTTCTGTTCCGCACGACGACTGTCCTCGCCGCTGCATAGCGTCTCGTCAGAACTGCCGTTGTGTCCGTTAGGACTATTACACAGGGCAAAGCCCCAGTAATCTTATCTTGAAGCAAGCATTTCTACGGAAGTCCTCCGTATTCCGTGCCCGTTGTACCATCGGCTCCGCGTCCCTGCGGACGTCCTCCGCGGCAGGAGCATTACCGTCCGGCATCGCTGCACGTAACTGCATTTATCTTTATCGCAGGTGTCTTGCTTTTGTACTTAAAATATACCGTATTTCTCTCTCAAAGTCAATGCTTTGAATCGTTCTTTAACATTTTTTAAGCACCCTGTACATTTTCAACAGGGTTCTATTGTTGATTTTTACAATTTTACAGGCTGTAAAATTCAAAAGTTACAAAACGGTAAAAGTCTTTTTTGACTTTATTATACATATCAGGCTCGTTCGTTTTATGTCAATTGCCCAATGATACCAATTCCGGGCTTGGCTCGGCGCGGCGTTTTTGTCTATTATCACCGCTTTGTCACTCAGTCGACACCTTCGCATAATACGAAAGTATACCGCTTGCGTCCTTTGCGTCCACAGCGCCGCTGCCGTCGTAGTCCGCCGCAGTGAGGAGCTCAGCACCGATAACGCCGTCTCCGCCGGTCGAGAGCGAGGAATAGTGCATAAGAACGCGGCTCGCGTCCTTCGCATCGACCTTTCCGCTGCCGTCTGCGTCGCCCTTCCGGAAGGTATTTACAGTGAGATCTTCCGGCACCTCGAAGCAGATGACATCGCTCGCGAAGCTGTCAGCGGTCCCCTCTATTTTAAAATAGAGTTTTTCTCCGGGCTGCACCGCGACTTTTCCGTCTCTGATCCTGCCCGATATATCTTGGTATACTACGCCATCGAGCGAGAATCTCAGCTCGCCGGGCTCAGCTTCTCCGAAGTCATAGACACAGCTGTTTGCGAAGTCGAGCGTCGGAAGATGAAGAACAGGCGATTTTTCAGGCACTTTCAGGCTGAATGCTGTGCCGTCTTCTGTCTCGCCGGAAAGGGTCTGTCCGGCTGCCGGACGCACATCATCACCGTTTTTGTAGACCTTGCCGTCCGGCGCAGTAACCTGCTCGGCGCCGTTGAGCGTGAGGATACCGGTGTCTCTGTCGATGCCGTAAAAGCCCTTATCTGCGCGGAATCTGATGATATTGTCCGCATATTCCTCGTGGCTGACCGTTATTTCGGCAAACGTGGTCTGCCCGGAAAGCGGTATACGGATGCTTTTTCCGCTCTGATAGCTCTTGCCGTCATATGTGACAGTACCCGTCACATTCGGCTTGATATAGAGGTCTGTGATACTTTCGGAGAAGACCGGAAGGGTCAGCTTATGTGTTACCAGATCGTATTCGCAGGGCTTCTCGTTGGTGATATTCGAGCCGTCCGACGTCTGATACGTGAAGCTTACAGCGTGCGCAGACTCGGGATAATACGTCCGTGAGTACGTTTTTCCGCTTTCGGAGTCGGTCATCGCTGTCACCGTAACTGCCGATGTTATGGGAAAAGGCTCGGTATAAGGCTTGAAAACTGTATTATTCAGCGTCGCACCGACCGGTTCGACCTTGTAAAAAATATCTTTACCGCCGGCACTCAGCCCGACCAGCTCGCCGGAGGGAACTGCACCGCTCATATGCGAGAAGCTCACGGCAGAATTATCCTCTCCGTATACTTTTAAGCAGATATTACCGCCGATAATGTGTACCGAACCATGCGCAAAGAGTTCCTTCATACTCTCATACGCTGCTTCGGCGCTCGCGAGCTCTGCCGTATCGGTCTCGTAGAGCCCGTCGTAGAGGTCCTCTTTTATGGAAGCGAGGAGCTCAGTCTCCTCCTCGTCCGAGAAATCGCTCGTATCGTCAACGATGTCGGTCCACTCAGCTCCGTCGGCGCTGTAGAAGCTCTGACCCGGGAGCGTGTCCGCGGTCAGCATATCATACGTTGTGTAGCGCCCGAGGCTCGTGATCTCCGCCGTATCGTCATCGGTGACGTAGACCGCTGTCTCAAGCGGTACAACGAAGGGCGACTCCTCCGAATACATCTTCACGACGGCAGAAAAGCTCCGTGAGCCGCCGTCCGTGACATTTATCTCTACCGGCTCATCGAGCCCGAGCGTCACGAAGCCTGTGCGCTCGCAGCTGCCTGCCGTGACCGCTGACGGAGTGCCGGAGGTCGGGTCGGACGGGTCGGTGAGGTCTGTATATATCGTTATCTCGTAGTCCGTTGAGGGAGCGTCGATGAACGTTCCTATCGCTGTGAGCCGCACGTCTTCGGAAGCGGTGAATACATTCGCCATATAGGTCGGGGCATTCTCACCGTCATTATAGGCGGAAAGGCTCTGCACATGGACGTAGTTGTCGTGCTGGAATATCTGCGTGTGGTCGTCCTTTGAGCCGAGCTCGAACACGGTGAACTCGGAAAGTGAACGGTCGGCATAGGAGATCCAGATATAGCCGTCTCTGCCGTAGGTGCTGCCCCAGCTGTTCTTGACGAGCCATGCGCCGTCCCTGTCAGGTGAATTCTTGAAATTCTCCTTCGGGAAGCTGTCGTCCCAGCCGACTATTACAACGGAATGGTTGGCAAAGCGCGGCTTCCTCTGTGTGCAGCTGGAGGCGTGCCCGGAATCGTAATTCTGCACGGGGTCAGCGAAAAATGCCACATCTACAGCCTCTCCGGCGTAGACGAACTCCTTCACCATTGCCTCTACCTCAGCTTCGTTGGACCTTTCCCTGTCAAAATCGAAGGTGTAGGAATTGCGGAGGTGATACGCAGCACTTGTGTCATGTTCGGCGACATACTGCGCATCCGTGAGCTTCGAGAGGTCGCTGTACGGCATAACGCTCTCGTCCGCCGGACCTCTCCACTGAGCCCAGAGATGTGTTATATCGGTAGCGCTTCCGCCGGAATTGAGTATCTGCCTTACGGTCTCGCTGTCAGTATCGTAGCTGCGGTCGGAGAAATTCGCATAGTACGCCGTGTGGAACTCAGAGAGGTCGACAGTCGGGACGATGCGCGAGATGCTGCTCTCGGCGCTCGCTATCGCTGAATGCGCCCAGCAGGTGCCGTAAGGAGACTGGTTCTTCACGGGCGTTACCGGGTACCTCTCACGCATATCGAACTTCGCCGGAAAACCGGACGAAGGCTCCTCCGCGGCAGTGTAAACGCCTGTCTGCGGAACTATATCAGCGGTGCCGGAAGCGGTCTTTTCGGTTATCCGGAAGACCGGACGCGAATACGTGCAGCCGCTCCCCTGCTCCGAGGCTGTGAAGCAGTCCGCCGCCGAAACGCAGACCTCCGCAAAGCCGGAAGCTCCCGTGAGAGCCGCTGTGAGTGCGGCTGCCGAGAAGGCGGAAGCTATCCGCTCAAAGCCTTTTTTCATCTGCTCGCCTCCTCATTTTACTAATGTGTAATACGCGATGCCGAACCATTCTCTCACCCAGTAGGTCGGCGTCAGCCACCACGGAGTGTGGGCGGAGATGTTGTACGCCTCCATTCCGAGTCTGCGCGCCTTCATATCCGAGCGAAGCTGGTGGAAGCCGTCAGTCACTATCGTGATATGCTCCGGCAGAGCGTTTTTCTGTATCAGTTCATACGAAAAGCGGAGGTTCTCGTCCGTGGTCGTGGATTTGTCCTCCATAATTATGCGGTCGGGCGAGATGCCCTTTTCTGCGAGGTAATCCCTCATACACTGAGCCTCGCTCATACTCTCGTCGCTGCCCTGTCCGCCCGAGACGACCGCGCACACCTCAGGATTCTCCGAAAGATAGCCGTAAGCGGCGTCGAGCCTGCGTCTGAGCATAAGGCTCGGGGCTCCGTTTCTGACCTTGCAGCCGAGCACGACTACGGTAGTATCGGTGTTTTTCGGTGTATCGTTCATCTCGCGCACCATAAAGAAGCTTATCACAGCTGCCGCTACTATACCTATTATAATAGCAGCCGCCGCAGCGCACAGCCCGATGCGTCCGGCAGGTCTCTCCCAGAGCCGTGAGATGAAGCGGCTCGTGCTGCCATAGAAAACGAACGCAGCCGTCAGAGCTGCGGAAACGAATGCCCCGGCACAGTTTCCGGCATTTATTATCCCTCCCGTCAGCGGCAGGAGGAAAACTACCAGCATTATAAAAGAAATGAGAGCCGGTAAAACTCTCATTTCTGTCCTGATATAATTCAGCATATCATTCCAGTCCATATGTCTCTTTTCTGTATCTTTTTTCTTGAACGAATGTGCGGAAGGTCAGTCCTTCTTTGCGGCGAGCCTGAGTATGCGGTCTACCTCCTCCTGCGGAGTCGTCTCGCTTCCGAGATGTGTGGGGACGCTGTTGTAGAGTCCGTGGAAGTCAGAGCCGCCCGTCCTGATGAGACCGTACTTGTCGGCTATCTCGCCGAGAGCCTTGCGGTATGATTCATCAGCCGAGTGGTGACCTATCTCAACGCCGTCTATCTTGCCCTTCTTTGCGAGCTCTTCGAGAAGCTCGATATTGTCATACTGCGCCGGGTGAGCCATTACAGCAACTCCGCGGGCAGTGTGGATAAGGTCAATGACGAAATTTACATCGGGGTATTCGCGCTCAACGTAGCATGAGCCGGTCTGAGGATTGAACAGCTCGCGGTCGAGTTCGCCGTAGAATTCGAGCGCATAGCCGTAGTCGATGAGAGCACGCATTATGTGCTGCTTGAAGATGCTCTTTGAAGCGGTGGTGTGCTTGAGTATACTCTCAAGAGTGATGGGGAATCTCTCCATTACCTTGTCTATCATCTCTTTCGTGCAAGCCTTTCTTATCTCGCAGGATTTCAGGCACAGACCCTCAAGTCTGTCGGGCTTCTGCGGAGCGTAGCAGAGAATATGTACCTTGCTGTTTCTCTCCTTATCCCACGCTGAGAGCTCAACGCCGCGGAGTATCTTCACTCCCTCGCGCTGACCGAGCACCTCTGCTCTTGAAAAGGAAGCCATTGTGTCATGGTCGGTGATAGACAGGCAGTCTATACCGGTGCGTTTAGCCTGTGATATAATGTCCTCGATACCGAGCGAGCCGTCAGACAGCTTGGTATGACAGTGCAGGTCGCAGATCATATGATAACCTCTTTTCACAGCCGCATTTCCCGCGGCAGACGATTTAATACTGCATTATATGATGTCACGAGCGTAAGTAGAATTACATACAGCGATAACAATTATACCACATATTTAGACAAATTGCAACAATATTATCAAATTTTCTTCTGGAATTTTATAACTTCGCAAGAATTGGTTAGTCAGTGATACCTCTCCGGAGCCCTCTGCGCATTATCTTCATTAAGCAGGAACGCCCGTTCCTATGACACATCTGTGTGCATAGAAACGGGCGAAAACTCAGTCCTTTCCGGTATCGTATATACGCCGGAGCTCGTCCGTGAAGCCTTCACCGCTGCGAATATACAGCTGCGGCTCGATGCGCATAAACGGCTTCGAGCCCTTCTTTCCCTCGATGAGGAAGAGCCACGGAGCCTCGTCCGGATTCTTCGACACCATTCTCAGGCGCTTCGGCTCGATATTGTGCGACTTCATCGCGAACATCACATCGCTCAGGCGCTCCGGACGGTTGCACACACACAGTCTGCCGCCGAATTTCAGCAGCTTCTCCGCGGCGGCGCACACGTCGTCTATCGTACACATTATCTCGTGCCGCGCGATACGCTGAGCCGTTATCTCGCTCTGAAAGCCGGCATTGTCGGCTTTGTACGGCGGATTGCACGTAACGAGGTCGAGCTGTCCGAGGGGCGCGCCCTCCCAGAGCTCCTTGAGGTCGGCGCACACAGGGACGATACCGCACGTTTCGCTGCGCTCCATTCCGAGACGGAGCTGCTCTATCGCGCCCTCCTGTATGTCCACGGCGTAGGTCACCTGCGGCGGACGGAGCTTCTGCATTATAAGCGGTATTATGCCGCAGCCAGTACCGAGGTCGCAGACCTTGTCCTTTGCGCGGTAGCCGCAGAAATCGGTGAGCAGGAAGGCGTCAGTGCCGAAGCGGTGGTCGCTGCTCGCGCAGACGTATATTTTATCTGTCAGTTTTTCGTATTTGTATTCCATTCATTTGCTCCGTAAAATCTCAATCGCAGTCCTCATTTCAACGCACTTTGCGTACCTGTTTTTCCATATAAGATCATTGTAGTAACGGTAGGACTGCTCCGCTGTCATAAACTCATTATCAAAAGTAGAGTTGCAGTATTCGGGAACTATCATCTCGAAACCATGCTCAAAGCCGCATTTCACAGTGGCGTCTATGCAATAATCCGTCTGCAAGCCCGTCACGACAAGTCTTGATACACCTTTTTCCCTCAGATATTCGAGCAGACCGCTCTCGCGGAACGGGCTGTTCACGGTCTTGTCGAATATGCGCTCGGCTGCTTCGGGAGCGAACTGACTGCATACATCAAAGCCCTCATTTCCCTTTGAGAGCGGCTTTCCACTGCCGTCGTCGTGGCGTACATAGATGACCTCCGTGCCGAAAATGCGTGCTTCGGCTATGAGCTTGCGGACATTAGCTATATATGTATCGTAAGCATAGAGCTTTCCGGTGGTTATAAGCTCCTGCGCGTCGATAACAAGAAGTGCCGTTTTCGTCATATTATCGTCCCTCCGCCGACAACGATGTCACCGTCGTAGAGTACGACCGCCTGTCCGCTCGTGACGGCGCGCTGCGGCTCGTCGAATTCGACCATATACCGCCCGTCGCCGAGACAAGTGACGACAGCCGGCTGCTCGTGCTGGGAATAGCGTGTTTTCGCGGTCACGCGCATAGGCTCGGTCAGCTCCGCAACGGAGATGAGGTTGAAGTCGTCTGCGATGAGCGTCTTTGTGTAGAGGTCGGACTCGTCGCCGAGAGTGACCGTATTCGCTGCCGCGTCCTTGCTGACGACGTAAGCCGGCTTGCCGAGCGAGATACCGAGGTGCTTGCGCTGTCCGACGGTGTAGCTGATAACGCCTTTGTGCCTTCCGAGCACCTTTCCCGAAAGGTCGAGGAAGTCGCCCTCCTCCGGCGTGATACCGGCGAAGCGGCTGATGAATCCGGCGTAGTCTCCGTCGGGGACGAAGCAGATGTCCTGACTGTCCGGCTTTGCGGAATTCACGAGACCTGCCCTCTCCGCGAGCTCGCGTACCTGCGATTTTTCAAGAGTTCCGAGCGGAAACAGCGTATGTGCGAGCTGCTCCTGCGTGAGCGAATATAGCACATATGTCTGGTCCTTGCTGCGGTCGGCAGGACGCTTCAGCAGCCACCTTCCGCGCTCTGAGTCATATTCGTTCACAGCGTAGTGACCCGTTGCGATGAAGTCGTACCCGAGCTCCATTGCACGCCGCAGCATAGCGTCAAACTTGACGTGGCGGTTGCACTCGATGCACGGATTCGGCGTTCTTCCGGCGATATAGCTCCGTGCGAAGCGCTCCATCACCTCCGTGCGGAAGCAGTCCCTGAAATTGAAAACGAGGTGCTCGAAGCCGAGCTTTCTCGCGACGTCCCGCGCATCGAGCACGTCCGAGAGCGCACAGCAGGTCTTGCCCTCCTTCACAGCCTCAGCGACGTCCTCGTCACTGAAGAGCTTGAGCGTCACGCCCATTACTTCATAGCCGCGCTCGCGCAGCAGCATTGCCGCAACAGAGCTGTCAACTCCGCCGCTCATTCCTACCATGACCTTACTCATTGTCCATATCCTCAAACAGTGCGCGCATCTCACCGAGCTCCGTAAAGCTGTAAGAAGCCGCAGCCTTCATTTTATCCCATTCTGCCGCGGAAGCCTCATCGTAGACCGCCGCCGTGACGAATCCGGCATTGTTCGCGGTCTCGACACAGTGTATCGAATCCTCCGCAACGAGCACCTCCGCCGGCTCTGCTCCGAGCAGCTCTGCCGCCCCGAGGAAGATGTCCGGGAAGCCCTTTCCGTTGGGGTATTCCCTGTCCGTGAGCAGGAATCTCAGCCTGTCATAAACTCCGCACCGCTTCAGTGCCGCCTCCGCGAGCTCCTTGTATGTAGCCGTCGCGACGCCGTAGGGTATCCCCTTTTCATCGAGGAAGCGCAGGAGCTCCGCCGCGCCCTTTTTCAGCGGTATATTGTGCAGATACTCCTCGCGGACGAGCTCGCCGATACGCCGTATCACCTGCTCCGGCGTCATACTCAGCCCGAATTCGCGGACGAGATACTCTGCCGCAGTCTCTATCGTCATCTGCTTGACCTTCCACGAGATGCTCTCCGGCGGGTCCGCTACGCCGCATTCCTTCAGGAAACGGCGGTCGATGTCGAACCACATACCCATTGAATCGAGCAGTGTTCCGTCGAGGTCAAAAATAATGCCCTTTATCAAGTTTATGCCTCCGTGTTTTTTTCAGTTTCCGGCTCGGGCTGTTCCTCGGGATAGTTTTTCCTGAGCCATAACCTGCTGTCGCCCTCGAATACGCGGTTCGCCTTCATCCACGCGGATTTTTCGGCGTTCGTGGCGTACTCGACGCCTGCCGACTCCTCATTCCCGATGAGTATGACCGCCTGCTTGTCCATGCTCGCATAAATGCGCTCAAAGCGCTCCATATCGTACTTCTGGTCTCCTGCGAGGGGGTCGGCGACGGAAACCTTCTTCTCGTCGTAGTCGTAGCCGTACAGCACTACGCAGTGCTGCATACCGTTGAACCAGAAGTCCTCACCGCAGCCAAGCCTGAACTGGTACTCCTTTGCTATCTCGACCTGCCTTATCGTAGTCCACACGATAGCCGGTCTGCCCTGCTCTATCTGGTAGTATATCTCCTCGATAGGACTGCCGGTGAGGTCGACCGCATACCAGTCCGACTTTATGTAATCGAAGAGGTCGTTGGCAGTTCTCACGATAACGGGCGCATTACAGCCGAATCCGTTATCGAGGTGAGGGTTGCCGAGGTAGGCGTCGTTCATCGTGTAGTAGCCGTCGGGGTCATTCGGCATAAAAATGTCTGCCATCTGCGACTTGTTCGCGCTGAATCCGTAGAATCCGAGAAGCTCGGTGAGCGCCGTTATCTCGCAGCCGGTCGGCAGCTCCGGCTCCTGCAAAACAGCCTCGACGTACACGGACGCCTTATTTTTGAGCTTATAGCCCTCCGGCATCTTCACATCGACCTCGACACGCACGGGAGGTCCCGGCTCGGTCGCAGGCTCAGTCTCAGCCTCCGTTGTGGGAGGCTCGGTTTTCTGCTCTGTCACAGGGGCGGTCGAGCCCTCTACCTCGTTGTCGCCCTCGAGCCGGACATTGCGTCCGCCGCACGAGGTGAGTGCAGCCGCCGAAACTATCATCACGGCTGCCAAAGCAGCTATTCTTCTTATCATTCTGATTACTCCATATCGATCTACTCGGTATCGATAGCGATCTTCGCCCTGTAATCGTCAGCAGCGGAGGTCACTGTGCTTAGTGCAAGACCGTAAATATCGGAAGCCTTTCCCTCAAGCTCCGCGAAGCGCCTTGTCACCTTGTTCTTCTGTGAAAGCTTTGCGAGCGATGAGCCGTACTGTATGACCGCCTTTCCCTTCGCTGCGGCAAGTATCTCCCTGCCCCTTTCGTTGAAGGCAAGTATCCTGCCGTATGGCGGCATATGCGTCATATCCCCGCGTGTTATCCCTATCAGCAGCGACAGCAGTATCCGCCGGATACGTGCCATCGTGTAGCGTTTTGTCTTTACCATACACAGGAGCTCGTCGAGCGAGCCTGCCATTCTTGCGGCATAGATCCTGTTTTCGAGTCCCTGTCCGATGTCGCTTGTCTGAGCTATCTCCTCCGGCGAGGACATCCTCAGCTTGTAGAGTATCACTCTTTCGAGCCGTTCGAGCCTTGCAATGCTGCCGTCACCGGCTGCCTTTGCGGTCTCCTGCGCCCACAGCTCGGGCATAAGCTCCGGGAGCTGTGAAATATCGCCGCCGGAAAGAATGCTCTCGCGGATAAATGAGGCGCTCGCGTAGCCGTTTTCGGCTCCGGTGCTGTCGTGAGAGGCTCCCACGCGCTTCACCGTGAACGGCTTTATCGGTGAGCGGAAGCTTTTCAGCGCCCTCAGATACTCGATCGCGAGAGTGTTGTTCGGCTCGGAGATGACCGCAGCTGCACGCGGATCCTCGCCGCTCAGCACCGAGCTCAGCGCACGCGGATAGGTGTAGCCGCGCTCCATTATCTCGTTTATCTCTGCCTTTTTTGCAGCAGCTACCTCGTCCACCAGCTCCAGTGCCGCAGAGAGCTTTTCGACGTCGCCGCACTCACTGCCGAACGAGAGCTCGTCCACAGCTCCGAGGCAGTTGAGCAGCCATACTGCCGCCGCTCCGAAATTCTCTGCCGAGGAGAGACTGAACTGCACCGGCAGCTCTATAACGAGGTCAGCGCCCGACCTGACCGCCAGCCGCGCACGCCTCAGCTTGTCCATTACCGCGACATCTCCGCGCTGTACGAAGCTGCCGCTCATAACTGTCACGATGTGCGTCGCACCGTTCCTGCGCGTTTCGTTTATGTGGTAAAGGTGACCGTTGTGGAACGGGTTGTACTCGCAGATGAGACCGCTGACTTTCATTATACTACCTCTCTCCCGGGATTTCAAGCGTTTTTGCATACTATTTATTATTATGCAATAATTCTGCATATTTGTCAATACCCGAGGGGTGTCCCCTATCCTGTTTCGCAGCAGACCGTAATGTACCGCCGCTTTTATTGCTCGGTAGCCCACTTTCACTGTAATGACAAGTATCTCAGAAGGGTGTCCCTTCCCCTGTTTCGCAGCAGACCGGGATGTACCGCAGCTTTTATTGCCCGGCAGCCCACTTTCACTGTAATGACAAGTATCTCAGAAGGGTGTCCCCTTCTACGCCTTGTGACCGCCGACCTGCGAATTCCGCTCGACGGCAGTCGCGTCCTCCTCGAGGTTCATCGCCTTCAGCACCGCATTCTTGCCGAACCTCTTCCGCAGTCCGACTATCGTCTTTTGCAGCGCCTTTTCCTTCGCAAGTGCCGCATTTTCGCGGTCTATCCTCGCCTGCTCCTGCTCGGGGTCATCGAACAGGCTCAGCTGACGCGGAGCCTCCTCCGGTGCCTTCGATTCGGGGATAACGCGCATCGCGGCAATGGTTATCCTCCGCACGAGAAGGTCGCTGTGGATTATCCGGTCATAGAGCTCCATCGCCGTCTTCCGCATCAGCCGCGACGAAGCCGTATATCTGCCGAGCTTCTGCGTTCCGTGGGCGGACTTCGGCACACGCCTGCCGTAGTGGTCGTTCTTGAATGTGCCGGTGTAGCCGATGAGACGGTCGGTATCCCTGAGATTTTCGATGTCATAGCCGATAGTCAGCACTATCTGGTCGGTGACGAGCCCCTTCGCCACGAGGTCGAGGCTGAGGAGGTCGGTCATTTCGCGGACGATGAGAGCTGCCCTCTCGGACTCATACGGGCGCTTGAGCACCTGTCCGGAGCTGAGACTGTTGCTCGCCGGACGGTAGCGCTTGATGTCGGAGATACGGCACGGCTCCCAGCCCCATGCGTGGTCGATGAGGAACTCAGCATTCACTCCGAAAAGCTTGTAGAGCAGGTCCTCGTTCAGCCGGTCGAACCTGTCCCCGACCGAGCACCGCGCGACATCGCCCATAGTGTACATACCATACTCGGCGAGGCGGCGGCTCGTGCCCTTTCCGACGCGCCAGAAATCGGTTATCGGCTGGTGGTCCCAGAGCGTGCGGCGATAGGACATCTCGTCGAGCTCGGCGATTCGCACGCCGTCCTTGTCGGGAGCCATATGCTTTGCGACGATGTCCATCGCGACCTTGCAGAGGTACATATTCGTACCGATACCGGCAGTCGCAGTGATACCGGTCTCTTTGAGGACCTCGCGCACGAGCATCATTGCCAGCCCGTGACCGTCGGTCTTGTAGGTGCGCAGGTAGCCTGTCGCGTCGATGAACACCTCGTCTATCGAATAGACGTGAATGTCCTCGGGGGCGATATATCGCAGATAAATGCCGTAAATGGACGCACTCACCTCCATATACCGCCTCATATGCGGAGGAGCTACGATGTAATCGAGCTCGAGGGACGGGTCTGCTTCGAGCTCGTCCGCGAAGTGGGACTTGCCGCTGAACCTCCGCCGCGGAGCTTTTCTGCGGCGCTCGGAGTTCACCTCGCCGACGCGCTGTATGACCTCGTAGAGCCGCGCTCTGCCGGATATGCCGTGTGCCTTCAGCGAGGGCGAGACTGCGAGACAGATAGTCTTTTCGGTGCGTGTCGGGTCAGCGACGACGAGGTTGGTATTGAGCGGGTCGAGTTCCCTGTCGACGCACTCCACGGAGGCGTAGAAGGATTTGAGGTCGATCGCGATATATGTTCTGTTTTCGTTCATTTCAGCCGCCTCCCGAAAGTTTGTTTCTTTTATTATAACATATCATCTGTGAAATATCAATGGGGTGACGTAAAAATCTTGCCGTACACACAGAGCGTTCCCTGAGATCAGCCGCAAATGCCCGGCAAAGTGAAAATGTTGCATTTCTTATCGCGATGTGATATAATATAGCAGTACGATAGGTTTTATTCTCACCGAAAGGAGCCCAATAAATGACCCAAAGCTTTGAAAACCGCATAAATTCGCTTGTTGACACGCTCATCAGCGACTACGGCAACGACCGCACGATAGACAAGACCGTCGCATTCGACCACCCCGACAAGGAAAAGGTCATCGCGATAATACTGAGCCTGCGAAACATCATCTACCCCGGCTACTACAAAAACGACCGCTTCAGACTCTACACCGTCCGCAGCAATATCTCAGTACAGCTCGAGGACATCATACACAACCTCTCAAGGCAGATCTCCGTTGTTCTCCGCTATAATCCGGACTACGAGAACGCTCAGCAGGAGTTCATCGAACACCGTGCAAAGGAGCTCACATTCGAGTTCCTCGAAAAGCTCCCGAAGATAAGGGACTACATCGCGACCGACGTCGAAGCCGCATTTATGGGCGACCCTGCTGCATTCAACAAGGAGGAGATAATCTTCTCTTATCCCGGACTTTTCGCTATTCTCGTGAACCGTATCGCCCATGAGCTCCACCTGCTCGGAGTACCGCTCATTCCGCGAATCATGACCGAGCACGCCCACAGCGTTACGGGTATCGACATCCACCCCGGCGCTTCCATCGGCAGATACTTCTTCATCGACCACGGTACAGGCATAGTTATCGGCGAAACGACCGAGATAGGCGACAATGTGAAGATATATCAGGGCGTAACGCTCGGCGCTCTCTCGACACGCGGCGGACAGCTCCTCAAAAACCGCAAGCGTCACCCCACTATCGAGGACAATGTGACGATCTATTCCGGAGCGTCCATTCTCGGCGGCGAGACCGTCATCGGCAGAGATTCCGTCATCGGCGGCAATGCATTTATCACCAAGTCCGTACCTGCCGGCGCGAGGGTCAGCATTAAGAATCCCGAGCTGCGCTTCAATTTCAAGTCCGACAGACCCGTCCAGCAGACCGAGCTCCCGCAGGACGAAACGTGGTTCTACATCATCTGAATACTGCGTAACCGAGCCTGTAAGACAGATACCTATAGAGAAGTTTTGCCCCGAAGCATTTCAAAGTGCTTCGGGGCATTGCATTTTATACGAATGCTAAAATAAATCAGAATTTGTTATTCTGGTGCTGTTACTTCAACATGATTTCCTTCCGAATCAACAAATTCAGCCACCCAGTTCCCTTTGATTTTAGTTAAAGGAAAGCATATCTCTTTATCATCAAGTTTCTCTTTAAGTATTTCTATATTTTCAAAGCTGATGCTTGGCAAACAATTACTACCGAAAGAATGCTCTTCGTTGACTGTGAGGTATGCAAACAGTCCATATCTGAATCCATTAACATCAAACACACTATATGTGTCTTCCCGCTCCGTAACAGACTGTTCAAAAAAGTTCTCATAGAATTGAATAGCCCTATTCATATCTTTCACACAGATATAAAGCGAATTAATTTTACATTTCATCTTGTCCTCCAGTAAATTCCGATTTATGTTAGTGACAATTATAGCACGGCACCGCTGCATTGTCAATAGAAACTCCATAGTACTTCTGACCTTACATCAGAAATACTATGGCGTAAAACTTCTTTATACGTACCGTACTTAAACGGCTCGGTTTTTTTATACGGCACAGATCTGCGCACAGGAAGTTTTCTCCGCGTGTACTTGATATTACTTAAAATGTGTGCTATAATGAAGGGTAAAGATAACGAAATGGAGGCGTGAAAATGTCCGACGTGAAAGACATACTCGACAGCATACTCAGCGACGAAAAGCTCCTCGGGAGCCGTGCGTTCCGCGACAAGGTCTACACCGACCAGCCGATAATCAAGCGCGCCTCTCAGATAAAAACGTCCGGTACTCCGCAGAAAATAAAGGAAATGAAGGCGCTCGCATACACTCCCGAGGCTTACTGGAAGACCTCCGCCTGGCTCTTCTACACGCAGGGCAAATTTATGGAGGACTACACCGACGTCTATGATTTCGGCGGCGAGCTCGTCAAGTTCTATCCCACCTACCGCGACCTTGATACGGAACAGCTTTGCGGCTATTTCTCGTGGCGCAGGCAGGTGCGCGAGGGAGTTTTTCCCTACGCTCCGAAGTCCTTCATCTATATGCACGCATACGAAATGATAAACGGCATCGGCATAGATTCGCCCGAAAGCGGCATAAAACGTCTCCGTCAGCTCGCCGCGGTCTACGGCGCGGACGACCCCGAGCTCACCCGTCATCTCAACCGCTGGGCAGTTGACCTGTGCGTCTATGAGGAGCTCGACCCGGCGCTCGTTTCCGACATTCCCGAGCTCGTCTATGACCACGCACTCGTGAAGCTTACGGAATGGGAGACGACTCCCGATGAAGAGCTGTTTTCCGCCATTTCAACGCTCTGCGGCTATCCGTTCGAGCGTTCGCGCTACTACATCTCCGACCCCGACGGCTTCCGCGAAGCCGCAGTCCGCGTATTCCGCAGCATTTCCGCATTTTTCCGCTCGCACAGGAAAAATCCCCTCTGTGAGAAGCTCTTCGGGCGCCGCACCGAAATGAACTGCAAGCTGTTCGAGCTCGCTGTTTTCTACGACAGACAGCCCAGCCGCTCGACCGACTACGAGCTCGACCCGATACACACCTACACCTGCCGCAACGGTGTATGGCGGTGCAGCCGCTACTACGGCAACCGTACACGTAATCAGCAGCTCGGCGAGATGATGCGCACGCTCGACTGCCAGCTCCGCGAGCGATGCGATTTCCGCTATAAGCTGCGTCCCGGCGAGGTCTCAAAGACGATAACGGACCTGATAAAGAAGGAGCTCGACGCTCTCGAAGCCGAAAAGAACCGCAAAAAGGCGATGAATATCGAGATAGACCTCTCGAAGATAGCAGGTATCCGCGCCGCTGCCGATGTCACGCGCGACAAGCTCATAGTCGATGAGGAACCTGAAAGCTGCGCCGCACCGGATACGGCTGCCGACCGCGGCAATGAAGCTGTTCCGCAGGACGCCGCAGCCTCGCCCGGCAAAACGCTCTCGCCTGCTCCCGAGCCCGTAACTGAGCCTGCTCCGGACAATGCTGCCGCGTCGCCGCTGACCGCAAATGAAAAAGTCTTCCTGCAAGCTCTGCTGAGCGGCGGAGACTGGGCTTCCGCGGCGCGTGAAGTCGGCGAAATGCCGTCGCTGCTCGCGGACAGTATAAATGAAAAGCTCTTCGACTTCTTCGGCGATACCGTGATAGACTGCTCAGCCGATGTCCCCGGGATAATCGAGGATTACGCCGATGAGCTGCAAGAATATGTATGATGAGGTGGACAAAATGCCAGAAAATAACCGACCTGCTATCCCGAAGCGTATCGCCTCGGCTGTGATAAATTCGCTCAAAGGCGGCGTTGTACCGCGTATCGGTCTGCCGTACATCACCGTCGGACGCGAGACCGAGATCGACGCCCTCCTCCACGATGTTGACATAATCGAGGACGGCGGAGCTTCGTTCCGTTTCATCGTCGGCAAGTACGGAAGCGGTAAAAGCTTCCTCTTGCAGACTATCCGCGCTCACGTTATGGACAGGGGCTTCGTCGTTGTGGACGCTGACCTCTCCCCCGAGCGCCGCTTGCAGGGCACGAAGGGTCAGGGACTTGCAACGTACAAGGAGCTTATCCGCAATATGTCGACAAAAACACGTCCCGACGGCGGCGCTCTCACGCTCATTCTCGACCGCTGGATAAGCTCGGTACAGACCGAAACTGCCGCCGCGACCGGACTTGCCGCCGATTCGCCGGAGTTCGCAGACGCTGTCGAGCGGAGGATATTCGAGGTCATCTCCGCGCTGAACGAAATGGTGCACGGCTTTGATTTCGCGAAGCTGCTGACAGTTTACTACCGCTCATATGCCTCCGGTGACGACGAGAGCAAGGCAAAGGTAGTGAAGTGGTTCCGCGGCGAATATACCACCAAGACCGAGGCGAAAAACGAGCTCGGCGTGAATATCATCATCACTGACGATGACTGGTACGAATATATCAAGCTTTTCGCCGCTTTCCTCAGGCGTGCCGGCTACGGCGGACTGCTCGTGCTCATCGACGAGCTCGTCAACATCTACAAGATACCCAACGCGATAACGCGCCAGTACAACTACGAAAAAATTCTTACGATGTACAACGACACGCTTCAGGGCAAGGCTAAGCACCTCGGCATCATTATGGGCGGAACTCCCCAGTGTATCGAGGATACGCGCCGCGGAGTCTACAGCTATGAGGCGCTGCGTTCGAGGCTCGCGGAGGGAAGGTTCGGGCGCGAGGGCGTAAAGGATATGCTCGCGCCTGTCATTCACCTTGCTCCGCTCACGAATGAGGAAATGCTCGTCCTGACCGAAAAGCTCGCGGATATACACGCCGGGCTCTTCGGCTATCAGCGCGTTATCACGCAGGAAGACCTCGTGAGCTTCATACGGCTCGAATTCTCACGTATCGGCTCCGGCAGCCACATCACGCCGCGCGAGGTGATACGCGATTTCATCGAGCTGCTCGACATCGTTTACCAGAATCCGCAGATAAATATCAGCGAGTTCATAATGTCAGAGGATATGCCGTCATCGGTCTCACAGGAAAGCACCGGCGACGAATTCGCTGAATTCGAGATATAAGGGGGAAATATGGACGTATTCGACCGCTATGCGCCGTTCATTCAGGATTTCATCTACCGCAGCGGCTGGGAGTCGCTCCGTGCGATACAGGCAGCTGCCGGCGAGGCTATTTTCTGCACGGACGAGAACGTGCTGCTCTCAGCATCGACCGCATCGGGCAAGACCGAGGCTGCATTTTTTCCCATACTCACGCTGTTTTCGGAGGATATGCCGCGTTCCGTCGGAGCGCTGTACATCGGTCCGCTGAAGGCTCTGATAAACGACCAGTTCACGCGCCTGACCGAGCTGTGCGAAGAGGCGGATATTCCCGTCTGGCACTGGCACGGCGACGCCGCACAGTCCCACAAGGCGAAGATGCTGAAAAACCCGTCCGGCATACTGCAAATAACGCCCGAATCCCTCGAAGCTATGCTGCTTCGCAAGCACGCACTCATACCGAAGCTCTTCGGCGACCTCCGCTTCATCGTGATCGACGAGGTACACTCGCTGATGCGCGGCGACCGCGGCGGTCAGACTCTCTGCCTCATTGAGCGCCTCTCGCGGCTCGCAGGCGTAAAACCGCGCAGGATAGGGCTTTCTGCGACTATCGGCGACCTCCGCGCGACCGGCGAGTTCCTCGCATCGGGCACCGACCGAGGCACCGTCATTCCCCGTATCGAGGCGAAGGGCAGCAAATGGCGGCTCTCGATGGAGCATTTCTACGTCTCGCAGCAGAATGCCCCCGAGGGCGGCGCGGACGTCGAGGCGCTCCCCGTACTCGACGAGAAAACGGACTCCGCACCCGACCACGCAGACGCCGGAATGGGCTACATCTTTGAGCACACACGCGGCAAGAAATGCCTTGTTTTCGTGAATTCGCGCGAGGAGTGCGAAGCTGTCACGACTACGCTGCGCTCCTACTGCGAGGCGAATCACGAGCCCGACCGCTTCCTTATCCACCACGGAAACCTCTCCGCCGCCTACCGCGAGACCGCCGAGGCTGCGATGAAGGACGAGGACGTCTTTATGACCACCTGCACCACCGCGACCCTTGAGCTCGGTATCGACATAGGCAGGCTCGAACGTGCCTTTCAGGTGGACGCGCCGTTCACCGTTTCGTCCTTCCTTCAGCGTATGGGACGCACCGGACGACGCGACCTTCCGCCTGAGATGTGGTTCGTTATCCGCGAGGAGCTCCCTGAGCCGCGCTCTATGCTGCCGGAAACAGTTCCGTGGAAGCTTTTGCAGGGCATCGCTCTCGTACAGGTCTACGTCGAGGAACGCTGGGTAGAGCCGCCAAAGCTCGACCGTCTCCCCTTCTCGCTGCTTTATCATCAGACGATGAGCACCCTCGCTTCAAACGGCGAGCTGACTCCGGCTCAGCTGGCGTCGCGCGTGCTGTCACTGAAATACTTCCACCGCATCTCACAGGACGATTTCCGCGTACTGCTCCGCCACCTCCTCGAGATCGAGCATATCCAGCGCACCGAGGAGGGCGGTCTCATCGTGGGGCTCGCAGGAGAGAGAGTCATAAACAGCTTCCGGTTCTATGCGGTCTTTCAGGAGAACGAGGAGTACACCGTCCGCTGGGATTCGCAGGAGCTCGGAACTGTCGTGAGTCCTCCGCCTGTCGGTGAAAAGCTCGCGATAGCCGGACACGTCTGGGTAGTCGAGGAGATAGACCACAAGCGCCGCCTCGTCTACTGCGAGAAGATAAAGGGCAAGGTGCCGGCGTATTTCGGCGACTGTCCCGGCGACATCAACACGAAGATCCTGCTCAGGATGCGGCAGGTGCTGCGCGAGGACAAGAGCTATCCTTACCTGATGAAAAATGCCGTTCTCAGGCTCGCACAGGGGCGAAGCTCCGCACGCAATTCCGGTCTGACCGAATCGCCGCTCATCTGTCTCGGCGGCAATATGTGGGTGCTTTTCCCGTGGCTCGGGACGTATGCTTTCTTCGCGATGGAGCGCTTTCTCAAGCTCCGCTGCGCTGACAGGCTCGGGCTGCGCGGTATGGACTCCGCTCGTCCCTACTATATCCAGTTCACGATGAAGGTACAGCCGGCGGAGTTCTTCCGTATCCTCGCCGAGGAAGCACAAGCGGACTTCCCACCGACCGACCTCGTCTATCCGAACGAAGTACCCATGTTCGAGAAATACGACCAGTACGTACCGCCCGAGCTCGTCCGCAAGGGCTTCGCCTACGGTATCCTCGACATCGACGGTATGAAGGAGCGCGTCCGCGAATGGGCAGCCGCTCTCGGATAACGCCCCCTCCAGAGACTCTGTCTCTGGACTCTGCAAGGGCGCTGCCCTTGACCCGGTCAAGGCTCTGCCTTAACAATCCGCTGGGGCTCTGCCCCCGTCCCCGGCAAGGGGCGCACCCCTTGCAACCCAGTATCGCTGACGCTCGTAAACTCGCTCACCGTTTCCCAATGGCTTACTGTGTCGTCGAATCATCCGCATTCTCCCGATATTTCGTTGCCTTAAATTTCTGTGACTGCGGCGACGACATCTGAGCCGTTTGAAGACAGTCAGCGAGTTTACGAGCGGCAGCGAAACCGGGTTGCAAGGGTCTATGACCCTTGCCGGGTCAAGGGCAGCGCCCTTGCAGAGACCTTGACAAAATAACAGATATGTTATACAATGATAACAGGAGGTGCATTTATATGTACAAGATAACACTCAAAATAGACGGTATGATGTGCGGACACTGTGAGGCACACGTGAATGATACTGTCCGCAATAATTTCAACGTAAGCAAGGTGAGCTCGTCGCATAAGAAGGGCACGACCGAGATAATCGCCGAAACAGAGCCTGACTATGCAAAGCTCACACAGCTCATCGAGGCGGACGGCTACAAGGTCCTCTCACACGAGTGCGAGCCGTATGAGAAGAAGGGCTTCTCGTTCTTCAAGTAAGAGGATTCGTTAAAATAAAAAAATTTCTCCTATAATCAACGGGTACGTGTTGACAATGGGCTTTTTCCACGCCTCTTATAAAGGAGGCGATACAATGCTGAAAGCAAATTTCACAGCCGTACCGAATGAAGTGATAGAGGACCTGTACAGAAGCGGTCTTACCGGAACAGAGCTCAGGATAATGCTCTTCATCATTCGTCAGACCGCCGGGTTCCACCGCAAAAGCATACAGATCTCATCGTCCGCGATAGCAAAGGAGTGCAGGCTCAGCGTTTCGAGCGTCGACAGAGCCGCTGCAAAACTCGCACGTCTCGGCTATATTACCGTCAGCTCTGACAGCTCGCATTCTGCACGTACTGTCAGCTTTGAGGGTACGGCTACTGTCAGCCCTGACAGAACCGTTCATTCAGCCGTGACAGATACACCTTTTAAAAGAAATACTAAAGAAAATACGAAAGAAAGCACGGCTCCGCCCTCTGAGAAAAAAGATGATACTCAGAAGCTTATCAGCGAATACGGAGCGGAGAATGTCCGCAGATACACCGATAAGGTGAAAAAATGGGCAAAGCACCGCAATATCAGGCTTGCCGATACGTCTGCGACTGTGCGGAAATGGCTCGTGCAGGACGGCGTGAAACGCGATACCTTTGATGTGAGCAAGTATGAGTTCGTCATAAACAACTTCTGAGCTGCAAAGCTGTTTCCGGGATATAAGCGGCGTATGACGGCAAAGTCGGGGAAGGTGTAAATTTTTCGCCGCGAACCCTTGCTTTTTGCTGCATTATGTGGTATAATGTTATACGCAAAAAATAATATCTGAAAGGAATCACCTGATATGCTTATTTTAGTTGTTAATGCAGGAAGCTCATCACTCAAGTACCAGCTCATCAATATGGACGATGAGAGCGTACTCGCTAAGGGCAACTGCGACCGTATCGGTATCGACGGTCATATCGCTCACAAGGCTGCTGACGGCAGAACTCTTGATGAGGACTGCGCTTTCCCGACCCATACAGAGGCTTTCATGAAGCTCGTTGAGGCTCTCACAAAGAGCGATGCAAAGGTCATCGACAGCATGGACGAGATCTCTGCTGTTGGTCACCGTATAGTACAGGGCGCTGACGTGTTCGACAAGTCCGTTCTCGTTACTGACGAGGTAATCGACAAGATAGACGAGCTCCGCGAGCTTGCTCCCGTACACAACCACGCTCACGCTCTCGCTCTCCGCGCATGCAAGAGCGTTATCCCCGCAAACGTTCCTCAGGTCGTTGTATTCGATACTGCCTTCCACCAGACAATGCCCCCCAAGGCATTTATGTTCGGTCTCCCATACAGCGACTATGAGACATACCACGTAAGAAAGTACGGCTTCCACGGTACATCTCACCGCTTCGTTTCTAAGGCTCTCGCTGAGGCTATGGGCAAGAACGTTGAAGACCTCAAGATAGTTTCATGCCACCTCGGAAACGGCTCTTCCATCACTGCTGTTGACGGCGGCAAGTCTGTTGATACTTCTATGGGCTTCACTCCCCTCGACGGTGTCGTTATGGGCACTCGTACAGGTGCTGTTGACCCCTCTGCTGTTACTTTCGTTGCGGACAAGCATGGCTTCACTCCCTCTGAGATGAGCGAGTATATGAACAAGAAGTCCGGCTTCCTCGGTGTTTCCGGCGTCGGCTCGGACAACCGCGATGTTCAGTCTGCTGCCAACGAGGGCAACAAGAGAGCTCAGCTCGTTTCCGATATGCTCGTTTACGAGATAAAGAAGTACATCGGCTCATACGCTGCTGCTATGAACGGTATCGACGCTATCCTCTTCACAGGCGGTATCGGCGAGAATTCATGGGAGGTACGCGAGGGCGTATGCACCGATATGGACTACTTCGGCATCAAGATCGACAAGGAGCTCAACCGCTCTGTAAGAGGCAAGCTCACCAAGCTCTCTACTCCCGATTCCAAGATCGAGGTATGGATCGTTCCCACTAACGAAGAGCTCCTCATCGCAAGAGACACTCTCGAGCTCATCTCCAAGTAATCACCGGATAATAAAAACACTGGGCGTAAGATTTGTTTTCTTACGCCCTTTTTGTGTGTAAAAATCCCGAATATTCTTATGCAAGGGCTCTGCCCCAAGGACTCTGTCCTTGGAACCTGGCAAGGGTCGCAGACCCTTGCAACCCAGCTTCGTTGACGCTCGTAAACTCGCTCACCGTTTCCGAAAGACTTACCGTGTCGCCGAATCATCCGCATTCTCCCGATATATTGGTGACCGCGGCGACGACATCTGAGCCGTTTGAAGTCAGTCAGCGAGTGAAACGAGCGGCAGCGAAACCGGGTTGCAAGGGGTGCGCCCCTTGCCGGGGACGGGGGCAGAGCCCCAGCGGATTGTCAAGGCAGAGCCTTGACCGGGTCAAGGGCAGAGCCCTTGAAAAGCTGAGCGAATGGAGAAAAAAAACAAAGCTGTCATTTCCGGTATGTCCGGAGAATGGCAGCTTGTTTGTATATATTGAGGAAATTATAAGCGTTGGTCTATCAGTCGTATCTGAGAGCGTCTATCGGATTCATCTTCGCAGCCTTGCTTGCCGGATAGTATCCGAAGAATACGCCGGTTATCATCGAGAAGATGATAGATATGATTATTGCGAGCGGTGAAGGTGTCATCACTATCGTGCCGAGCACCTGCTTTGCCGCCGGTATCGAGCCGATTATCAGGTTCGCGATAACGCCTGCGATGAAGCCGTTGAAAAGTCCTATCAGAACACCGATGAGTCCGCCGATAAGACACATTATTATCGCCTCAGTTACGAACTGGAGCTTTATCGTCGACTTCTTTGCACCGAGTGCCTTTCGTATACCTATCTCACGTGTACGCTCCGTTACGCTTACGAGCATTATGTTCATTACGCCGACACCGCCGACGATGAGCGAAATGGAAGCGATGACAGCTACGAATATCGTGATGACGTTGATGATTATGTCGATTATCATCATCGTATCCTGATTGCTGATGATCTCTACCGTGAAATTCTTGTTCGCTGCATACTCCTCTTCAAAGAATGACTTGAGGTGCTGCTTTGCGGTCTTTCCGTCGGTCTTGGGGTCATAGGAGAATACCCAGCCCTGCATATATTCCTCGCCGTAGCTGCCCTGGATCTGTCTTGCTATGGAGTCGGGGATATATACCGGTGTTGCCATATCTTCCTCATTGCCGCCGAATGCACCGTTTATCAGCGAATTGTAAGTGCAGACGCCGACGATGGTGAACTCATATGCGATACCGTTTTCGGAATTCAGCTTTATCACCTGTCCGACCGGCTCCTCGTTGTTCTTGAAATACTGTCTTACGAAGATATTCGTTACGACGCAGGTGTATTTCTTCATCGAAACGTCGTCCATAGTGAGCATACGTCCGGAAACAATTCTTGAACCGTTCTGGTCAAGTGTACCGTTGTAGCCGCCTACGAGAGTAACGTTCACCTGCTTGCCGAGGGAATTCTTTGTATTTCCGCTGCCGACAGTGTTCTCCTCAGCTATGCGGAGCTCGGGATATTTTTCAATGAGCCGCTCGACAGTTGAGTAGGTTATGAAGTCATCGGGAGTGTATTCCACGTTCACGCTGTCATAGTAGCTGGTTGTTCTTGTGGTGACATATGCTCCAATAAGATTCGAGCCGAGCGAATTGAGCGTTGTAGTGATAGTCGAACGCAGGGTCGTTCCGAGTGTGGTTATCGTGATAACGGCGCAGATACCGATGATTATTCCTATCATCGTGAGCAGCGAACGGAGCTTGTTTGCGAGTATCGAGCTCAGCGCCATTTTCATATTTTCCCATATATTCATTCTGCGTCCACCTCCGTTTCAGCCTGTAGGAAGGCGTCCTTCAGGTCGTGCTCCTTGCTTTCTTCAACGAAATCGTTCGCACCGCTGATCTTTTCCTTCTTGAGCGTGTCGGAGATTATCGAACCGTCGCTTATCGTGATGATACGTTCGGTCTCGGCTGCAAGCTCGGGGCTGTGAGTGATGAGGACAACGGTCTTGCCCTCCTCCTTGTGGAGCTTGTGGAAGATGTCCATTACCATATGACCGGTCTTGCTGTCGAGAGCGCCGGTCGGCTCGTCTGCGAGGATAATTGAGGGGTCGTTCGCCATTGCCCTTGCGATCGCGACACGCTGCTTCTGACCGCCCGATAGCTCGTTCGGCTTATGCGTGTATCTGTCCTGCATCTCAACGAGCTTGAGGAGCTCCATTGCGCGCTCCTGACGCTCCTTTTTCTTGACGCCGGCGTAGAGCATCGGAAGCTCTACATTCTTGAGGGCGTTCGCTCTCGGGATAAGGTTGAAGGTCTGGAAGACGAAGCCTATCTCCTTGTTCCTTATCGCACTGAGCTGCTTGTCATTGAGCCTGCTGACATCGGTGTCATTGAGGAAATATGTACCCTCTGTAGGCTTGTCGAGTGCGCCTATCATATTCATCAGCGTACTTTTACCCGAGCCCGAAGCACCGACAATGGCAACAAATTCACCCTCGTGTATATCGAGGTCGATGCCGTTGAGTATCTGGAGCTCGTTCGGCTGACCGATATAATAACGCTTGATGATATTTCTCATCATTATCAGTTTTTTTGCCATATTACTCTCCCTTGTCCGTATCGGGGTCAGTATACGGCTCTGCTACTGTAACTTCCTTGCCGTCGAATACATCGTTTGATTTTACATCTGTGAGAATGACGTCGCCGTCGCTGAGGTCAGAGGAAGAGATCTCGGTGAGGTAGTTGGTCTCCATACCCTTTTCGATCTTTACTTCCTTTGCCTTATAGCCCTTGTCGCCGTTCTTTTCTGCGATGAATACAGAGAATGTACCGTCTTCGTTCTCCTTTATCGAATCATAGGGAACTGCGAGAACGTTCTCCTTCTTGTCGAGGATAATCTTAGCCTTTGCAGTCATACCGATGAGAAGGTTGTCTGCACCCTTGTCGATGACGATCTCAGCGGAGTAACCGCCGCCGGACTGCTCGCCTGTGAATGCATTCGTCGTCTGACCGCTCATAATGTTTACGACGCGCTCTACCTTGCCGGAGAACTCTTCCTCGCCTGTAGCGGTAGTGGTGATGACAGCGCTCTGTCCCTCCTTGACCTTGAGGATGTCAGCTTCCTGTATCTTTACGTTGATACGGAGCTCGGTGGTGTCCTCGATAGTCATCAGCGCATCAGAGGTGGCAACGCTTCCCTCTGCGATAGAGAGCGAGGTGATGATGCCGTCCTTGGGCGATTTTACGGTACAGGCGTCGATCTTCTCCTGAAGAGCGTCGAGCTCGTTCTGAACCGTCGAATCCTTGTTGTACTTCTCGTCGTCGATGGTCTCCTGAGCGAGTCTGATAGCCTCGTCAGCCATTTTCTCGGCATCGCTGTATGCGTCGCGAGCCTCCTGAACAGCCGAATCATAGCTGCTCAGCGAAGAGCCTGCCATTTCGTACTGCTCCTTTGCTCCCTCATAGAGCTTGAGGTAATACTCAGCCGACTCCATATCGCCTGCGTCGTATGCGTCGCTGTACTGTGCATAGTAGCCGTTCATCTCCGAGCCGAGCGAATTGTACTTGGAATAAGCCGAATCTCTTGCGGATACAGCGTTGTCGATAGCACGCTGAGCTCTGCGGAGACTGTCGGTCTTGTTGTTCTTTGCGTCCTGAAGTGCGCGGACATTCTTGTTGTGGATATTGTCAAGGCGCTCGTCGGTGTTCGTAGCTGTTTCCTTGAGCTTGTCGTACTGCTCCTGGAAGTCGGCGGAATCGAATACGCAGAGGACATCGCCTGCCTTAACAGCGCTTCCCACGCCGACATTAAGCGTCTTAACCTTCGATACGACGTCGCTCGTTACCTTCACGATGTTGCTGCCCTCGACAGTACCGGAAACGCTGATATAGTTCTCAACGTCAGTGTGCTCGACGGTATATGTCTGGATAGGGATATTGATAAGGTCTGAAACTCCGCATGATGCAGCTCCGCAGAGCAGTGCTGCCGATATGGATAATGCGGCTGCTGTTCTCAAAATAATACTTTTGTTCATATGAACAATACTCCTTTCGTCCTGATATTGACAATTATATCACACACTTGCGACTTTGTCAATATTTTCACGCAATATTACAAAACTGTAATGATAACGACCTTTTTCGATTTTAAGCCTTTTGTCGCACGCTCATACCAAGGGCTCTGCCCTTGACCCGGTCAAGGCTCTGCCTTGACAATCCGGCAAGGGTCATAGACCCTTGCATCCCAGCTTCGTTGACGCTCATTACACTCGCTCACCGCTTCCGAATGACTTACCGTGTCGTCGAATCATCCGCATTCTCCCGATTAAATCTTCGGCGGCTGCGGCGACGACATCTGAGCCGTTTGAAGATAGTCAGCGAGTGTAACGAGCGGCAGCGAAACCGGGTTGCAAGGGGTGCGCCCCTTGCCGGGGACGTGGGCAGAGCCCCAGCGGATTCCAAAGGCAGAGCCTTTGGCAGGTCAAGGGCAGAGCCCTTGTAAGACTCCGGACGGCGCAAAACTGAAAACCGGTCATTAGCTGTACTGCTTGTAATAGTACGGCTACAGCTTTATTCTATCACAGTGTTATAACTTTGTCAAGCAGAAAAAAGCTCTGACCGCAACAATTGGTCAGAGCGTGTTAAATATAGCAATTATTGAATATCACTCGGTGATACGGCGAGCCTCGATGTAGAAGCGCTTGTCATCGGCGTGACCCATTGAGAAGGTCTTTCTCGGCAGTGCGCCGTCCTTGATTACGGTCGGGAAGAGCTCGGATTTGTCCATATCAGGCAGAATGAAGGCAATACCGTTGTGCTTTTCCGCGAGCGCCTTTACATTCTCGATGCCGTGGATATAGTCTATCTTGCCGCCATTTGCCTTGATATAGCCGTCGAGGTAGTTCTGGAGCGAACCGACGGAAAGATTCGAGGTCGTATTGTGAATGTAGAGCTTCTTCTCAGCACCGCGGCAAACGATGTCCACCCACTGTGCAGCAGGCTCCTCGGAGAGAGCGAGCGACTCTGTGAGTCCGGCGATGAGAGCGTCGCAGTCAACATCGTATACAAGGCGGTAAATAGCCTCAAATTTGAGTGCATCGCTGTGGAGGTCGACTATCTCGGCAAGAGCATAGCGTGCCGGGTGATTCGAGAAGTCCTTGTCCGGAGCCGACTTCTTTAGCTGCTCGTAGAACTCCTTCGCAGTCGCGAGTGAATGGTTGCCGTCGCCCATAGCATAGAGCAGGACAGGCTGTCCGATCAGACCGTACTTCGCATTGAAGGCGTCGGGGTCAGCGAGCGCGGAGAGCGCCGAATCTATCTTTTCCTGTGCAGCCTCGTCAACGAGATAGCCCGTGATACTGCCGCCGTTCTGCATAAGCTGTGTGTCGTAGAGTTTCTTCATCGAGCCCTTGTCAAGTGCGCCGATAACGGTGTCCTCGGGGTCGTCAATGAGTATCATTATGTGCGGAAGCTCGAGCGGTGCGCCGTTTCTTACCTTGATACGCGGAGGTATGCGCTCGATGACCGTAGCCTCGGTCGCGCGGACCTCAGATGTGCTGCCCTTCGAGAAATCGTACTTTTCAAGGTCTATCGCACCGATGAGACCCTTGCGGACGATGCCGTTGCTCTGAACGCGCTCAAGGTATACCATCGCATTCTTGTATTCGGTGAAGATACCGTCGGAAATGTACTTGTCCATAGCCTTGTGGATACCGTCGATACGCTCGGAAACGTCGCTGTCCTCGAGGTAGAGCTCGGGAAGGATAAGGCTCAGGGTCGACGGTGCCGAGCCCACCTCAGCCTTTACAGCGTCCCAGTATTCGGGCTCGCTCGTGTACTGGTCGCACGCGATAACAGCCCATTTGCTCATATCAACAGTTTCGTTCGGGATAAGGATATCCGCGTTGTGGAAAGCAGTAGAATTCATTTCAGTTCTCCTTTATAGATGATAAAAATTTTTTGAGTTCCTGATTCAGACGCGATACAGGCAGTCCGACAACGTTGAAATAATCGCCGTTTATCCGCTCAACGAGCAGAGCTCCCCTGCCCTGTATGCCGTAACCGCCGGCTTTGTCATAGGGCTCATCGGTCGAGATGTAAGCCTCTGTCTCTTCCTCAGTGAGCTTGCGGAAGGTCACGTCCGTCACCTCCGAAAACGATACCGTGCTGCTGCCGTACATCAGCGTGCAGCCGGTCACTACCTGATGAGTGCGACCCGAAAGCAGCTCCATAAATCCGCGGCACTGCTCCTTGTCAGCCGGCTTGCCGAGTATCTCACCGTCCGCGATGACCGTGGTATCGCAGCCGATAACTACGCTGTCCGGAGCTTTCAGAGACGCTGCGAGCGCCTTTATATTCGAGAGGTACTCCGATGCGAGAAGCGGAGGTATCCCCTCCGGAACTGTCTCGTCCGCATCTGCCGATACGGCGGTGAAGTCCTCTGTTATAAGCTTCATCAGCTCCCGGCGGCGCGGCGAGCCCGATGCAAGTATAATCTTCATTTTCTTCTCCCTTCGCAGTCAATAGCTCTATTTTACCACATACACCGCCCATTGTCAAGCTTGATGTTACGTTCCTTCCTGCTTCACCGGCTCAGCTTCCGGAGAACTCCGGCTTTATTTTTCGTCTCCGTCAGAAAGCTCTCTGTGCCTGCGGTTTTTATCTTCACCTGGGAAATGCTCCACCATAAGATCTGTCAGCTCTTTGCTGGTAACTGACGATCTTTCTGCCCTTTTTATCGCCTTTGACCATGGTGCAAGACGGTAAAAATCCTCATCATATATCGTAGCTGTCGACACGGCTGAATCATAATCATCATTTGCTTCAAACAGATGTCTGCCGCTTGCGATCAGCTCATCAGAGCTTTCATTCCCTGATGTATCCGCCCCGAGCTTTTCAAAAGTCGCCCGGTCTATCTCACACAGCTGATAAAAACCTCTCCACCACCTCTCAGCGGTAAAGATACCTCTTTCCTCGTCATAACAGGCTCTCCAGCAGAGCCCCTCTTTGAACTGCATAGTCATCATCTCCTTATGTATTATCACATCGTCCTATTACTCATATCTCGAACCGCATTCCGTGCAGAATTTGCCTGTATTGGCAGTAAATCCGCAGTTTTTGCACTGCCATGCACCGGCAGGCGGCTCGGAGGGTGCTGCCGGTGCCGGCGGCTCGTCCGGAATGTACAGCATACCCATCATTCCAAAGTTTGGACGTGCCCCCTTGACTTCTTTCAGCACCTGTGCGTCCTTGACGGCATCCTCAAGTATGCTGTAAAACCGCTTGATAACATCACCGCCGCCGCACTGATAGGCTGCATTCACATCTATCATTACCTTAGTTTCAGCCCCACCGCCTGTCTCACGGTCATCAAAAAACAAGGTCAGGCTTGCTCCGGATGAACAATCGGTACGTTGGAATTGCTCGTGGTATTTCAGTTCAGACCACGCAGCCATATTCTCCTGCCCGGCAAGCTCGCCGAGCATTGCAAGTACGTCCTGATTCGGTCTGCATAAAAGAGCGGACGCTGAACAGAACGCCTCTTTTTTCTCGTATGATATTTGCTGCACGCCATTTACGAGCGAAACTGAAATGTTCACCCTTGTATCGCTGTTGAACTGCATCGCCGTAGTATACGCATAGTAAGAACAACCCACGAGCTTTCCGTGAGGCACCGGTGTCTTTTTAAGCTGTTCGGTCGTTATCCCGTCCGTGTGCTGTTCCTGCATCTTTGCTAAGAATTCGCTGCTCATCTGTTCCATAACATCATCTTCTTTCTTTATCAGTATTTCAGGTATGTCTTTTCGTCGTCAGTTTTTCTTATAAAATTCATCAGGAGTATGCCCGATAATACCGGACCTACTCCTGATCTCATTCTTATTCGGTCAGCTTAACAGCTTTATCCCATACGGGAGGCAGCTTTGCGTTTTATGCCTGCTTCTGAGTCATATACTCCTTCATTGACGGAATGTCGCCGGAGGAAGTAGATACGAATGCGTAGTAAGCAAGTATCGCAGAAGCATCCTTTGCGTCGACCTTGCCGTCGGCGTTGACATCGGCAGCAGCACGCTGCTTCTCGGTCAGACCGTCTTCACTGCCTGTGGATACTTTGGCGTATGCGACAAGCACCATTGAAGCGTCCTTAGCATCGACCTTGCCGTCCTCGTTTACGTCGCCGAGGTCATAATCCTCGGGCTGTGAAGGAGTCGTTCCGGTAGTTGTTGTTGATACCGGCTCCTCGGTCGTGGAGGCTGTTGTCGTCTGCAAAGTGGTCGTTGTGGAATCTGTAGACTCAGTCTCTGTTGTCGAAGTCGTAGTGGATGTGCTGCTTTCAGATACAGTTGTAGTTTCAGCAGTTGTTGAAGATGTACTGCTTGTTTCCGAAGCTGTTTCCGTAGTTGAAGTTGTTGAGGTCTCGGTCGTAGTTGTGTCGGAAGCTGACTCTGTAGTGGAGGTCTCAGTTGTGCTGCTTACAGAAGAAGTTGAAGCTGTTGTAGTAGTTGTTGTGCTCTCGGAAGAAGTTTCTGACGTGGTATCTGTTGTGCTTGCTGTTGTGGAAGCAGTTGTACCGCTTTCTGTTGTTGCAGATGTTGTCGTAGTTGTAGATGTGCCGGAAGTTGTTGTGGTGGTATCCTCAGTTGTCTCCGTTGTAGTGGAAGCTGTTGTGGATTCCTTGGTAGATGTTGTGTAGACTGTTGTTGTGGTAGTGCTTTCTGTTGTGGAAGCAGTTGTCGTTGTACCGCTTTCGGTTGTTGATGTAGCTGTTGTCGTGGTCGTAGATGTGCCGGAAGTTGTTGTTGTGGTGGTATCCTCGGTCGTTTCCGTTGTAGTGGAAGCTGTTGTGGATTCCTTGGTAGATGTTGTGTAGACTGTCGTTGTGGTAGTGCTTTCTGTTGTGGAAGCAGTTGTCGTTGTACCGCTTTCAGTTGTTGTAGCTGTTGTCGTGGTCGTAGATGTGCCGGAAGTTGTTGTTGTGGTATCCTCAGCTGTCTCCGTTGTAGTGGAAGCAGTCGTGGATTCCTTTGTAGATGTTGTGTAGACTGTTGTTGTAGTTGTGC
>JAFXVT010000005.1 GCA_017534835.1 Ruminococcus sp. | reverse complement strand
TACCTTCGGCCGTGCGAATTCCAGCAGTGTCGGGATATCGCCCGTCGCCGTCGAAACAAGTGCGTAGTACGCAAGTACCGCGGAAGCGTCCTTAGCATCGACCTTGCCGTCGCCGTTTACATCGCCTGCTGCGCGCTGAGCGTCTGTAAGTCCGTCGTCCTCACCTGTGGAAGCCTTTGCGTATGCAACGAGGATAGCCGAAGCGTCCTTAGCATCGACCTTGCCGTCGCCGTTCATATCGCCGAGGTCCTTGTCAGGCTCAACGGGCTTGGTTTCGGTAGTAGTCGAGCCCTGCTCGCCTGTAGAGGAAGCAGCTGTGGTCTGTGAAGTGGAAGCTGTCGTTCCTGTGCCTGTACCGCTTGTAGTGGTAGCTGTAGTCTCAGTACCTGTGCCGCTTGTAGTGGTAGCTGTAGTCTCAGTACCTGTACCGCTTGTTGTCGAAGCCGTCGTCTCGGTACCTGTACCGCTTGTAGTCGAGGCAGTTGTCTCGGTACCTGTACCGCTTGTAGTGGTAGCTGTCGTCTCGGTACCTGTACCGCTTGTCGTTGAAGCAGTTGTCTCAGTACCTGTGCCGCTTGTAGTGGTAGCTGTCGTCTCGGTACCTGTACCGCTCGTTGTTGAAGCTGTTGTCTCGGTACCTGTACCGCTCGTTGTTGAAGCTGTTGTCTCAGTACCTGTACCGCTTGTTGTCGAAGCCGTCGTCTCAGTACCTGTACCGCTTGTTGTTGAAGCTGTGGTCTCAGTACCTGTGCCGCTTGTTGTCGAAGCCGTCGTCTCGGTACCTGTGCCGCTTGTAGTCGAAGCTGTAGTCTCGGTACCTGTGCCGCTTGTAGTGGTAGCTGTAGTCTCAGTACCTGTACCGCTTGTAGTCGAAGCTGTAGTCTCGGTACCTGTGCCGCTTGTAGTGGTAGCTGTCGTCTCGGTACCTGTACCGCTTGTAGTCGAAGCTGTCGTCTCGGTACCTGTGCCGCTTGTCGTTGAAGCTGTAGTCTCGGTACCTGTGCCGCTTGTCGTTGAAGCCGTTGTCTCAGTACCTGTTCCGCTCGTTGTTGAAGCTGTAGTCTCGGTACCTGTGCCGCTTGTCGTTGAAGCAGTTGTCTCAGTACCTGTTCCGCTCGTTGTTGAAGCTGTGGTCTCAGTACCTGTGCCGCTTGTTGTCGAAGCCGTTGTCTCAGTACCTGTTCCGCTCGTTGTTGAAGCTGTAGTCTCGGTACCTGTACCGCTCGTTGTTGAAGCTGTCGTCTCGGTACCTGTGCCGCTTGTAGTCGAAGCTGTCGTCTCGGTACCTGTGCCGCTTGTCGTTGAAGCAGTTGTCTCGGTACCTGTACCGCTTGTTGTCGAAGCTGTGGTCTCAGTACCTGTGCCGCTTGTTGTCGAAGCCGTCGTCTCAGTACCTGTGTCGCTTGTAGTGGTAGCTGTCGTCTCGGTACCTGTACCGCTTGTCGTTGAAGCCGTTGTCTCAGTACCTGTACCGCTTGTCGTTGAAGCCGTTGTCTCAGTACCTGTTCCGCTCGTTGTTGAAGCTGTAGTCTCGGTACCTGTACCGCTCGTTGTTGAAGCTGTAGTCTCGGTACCTGTGCCGCTTGTAGTCGAAGCTGTCGTCTCGGTACCTGTGCCGCTTGTCGTTGAAGCAGTTGTCTCAGTACCTGTTCCGCTCGTTGTTGAAGCTGTAGTCTCAGTACCTGTACCGCTTGTTGTCGAAGCAGTTGTCTCGTTACCTGTACCGCTTGTCGTTGAAGCCGTCGTCTCAGTACCTGATGTTGTGGTTACTGTGTCGCTTGCCGTGGTTGTCGTTTCTGTAGCTGTTCCACTCGTTGTCGCGCCCTCGCTCGCGGTGGTCGCGGACTCCGTAGCAGTCGCAGAAGTCGTTGTACCCTCAGAAACTGTAGTTGTTGTCGCAGTCGCAGAAGATGTGGTCGTAGTATTCTCAGTCTCTGTAGCCGTTGTAGTAGCCGTAGTTGTAGCAGTGGTTGTACCCGTAGTCGTCTCCATCGGGACTTCCTTCGTCTGCTCGGTGAAGTGCGCATCGGTGAAGACAGCGTGGTATACTATCTTGCCGAGCTCGGGGAGCTCCTCCTTGACGGTCTTGACTGTCTCGGATAGCTTGTGCTCGCTGCTGAGTGCGCATACCACCTTCGCCGTTACCTCGCCGAGGTCAGCCGCCCATTCGTAGACGGGCTCGCCGTACTGGTGGTCGTCGGTGGGCGGGATAACTACGAGCGCGGGGTCTATCGGGAGCTTGCCCTCCGCGTCGGAGTAGCACTTGCCGTCTTCGTCCTTCCAGTATTCGATGTTGCCTGCCTCTGTGCAGGTAGCCGCCTTAGCCTCAACGTGGGTGAGCACCTTATCGGCAAGGGTCTTCACCTGAATGATACCCCAGTGCTCGGGGAGCGGAACGCCGCCGTCATTGATGTTTGGAACTATCAGGAATGTATAGAGAGTTCCTTCTTCAAGGTTATTGACCTTGCACCATGTCAGGTCGGTTTCATCAAGTTCATAGTTTTCAAACGGGAGCGTATTTTCAGGCTCGTTGACTGCTTTCAATGCGGCAGTTGCGGTCTCGCCGTATTTAGCTTCAATGACAGGATATGCCTCGTCATCGGTCTTTCCCGAGCTGAGAAGTGTAACATAATCCTTCATTACCGCGTTGAAATCGAGGTCTCCCAGTTCGGGGACATTCTTTCCGCCTGTAATTCTATCCAGCTTGTAGCCCTCGGGGAAAGCGTCCCAAGAGAGCTTTAAGCTCGTCTTTGTAATATCGGTGGCTGTGATATTCTGAGGCTTGTCGAAATCTGCGAGTGCCTCCTTTGTACCGCAAACAGTGCAGGTGCGGAAGCCGCCCTCGGGTTCGCCCCAAGTATGCTCGCCTGTTGCGGGGATAACCGTGGATTCGAGGGTTATCTCGGTGGTGCATTCAGCGTCGGAATAGTATTTGCCGTCTATGTTGTTCTTGTAGTAAGCGCTGTTGCCTGCCGCGCCGCAGGTGGGTTCCTTTGCGGGGACAGCCAAGATATTGATTGTCAATAAGCCCTTCTGTCCCTCTAAATCAGGACGAGCGTATGTAACATCTATGGATACGTCTCTCTGTTTTGTTCCGTTTCCTCCGACAAGTTTTTGACACTGCGCAAACATATATGTTGAATCAGTTACATTAGCCATATTCCACTTATCAGAGACATATATAGTTTCAATTTCTATACAAGCCTGAAACATCGTTCTCGTATTAGTAACCTTGCTCGTATCAAAGCTGCTAAGGTCAAGTGATACGAGAACTTTACAACCATAGAACATATAACTCATGTCTGTAACTTCGCTTGTATCAATTCCGCATAAATTCAAGTCAGTAAGTTCATAGCACTGCATGAACATACAACTCATACCAGTTACATTGCTCGTATTTGCATTTGTAAGGTCAATAGAAGTTGCTTTGAAATTTTTAAACATAGCTTCGCAGTCCTCAGGAAGAACAGCGCCCTCTTCAGCTACTACTGACTTTACAGCTTCATTATCTGCATAAGCCTGAACGTCTGACTTGATAACATTGCCCTTGAGAAGTGTCAGCGTGCCTGTTGTTTCGTCAAAGCTTACTGTGGGCTTGTGCTCCTTTGCGCCGCAGCGTGAGCAGGTGTGCTCGTTGTTCTCGTCCCATTCGCCCCAGTCATGACCGAGGGCGGCTGTCTCATTGCCTATTGATTTCTTTTCGCCGCAGTAAATGCACTCATAGTAGTCATAGCCGCCCTCTGTACACGTCGGCGCGAGGGTCTTGCCGTTTACCTTGTCGTATGAGTGTGTTACATCATTGTCCTCTAAGCATTTAAACTGCGACTTCGGATAAGCGAAGAATATCCTCATTTTGCCGTAGCCCTGTGTCTCGTCGGCAAAGGTAACATCATAGTACCTGATGTCCTCGCTGCTGCCCGAGAAGCTGCAGTTCAGCTCTGCCGAGGCGTTGGTGTAGGTCTTTGTGCCGTTGGTTAAAGTGAAGTTAGGCTTCACACTGTCAGAAACATAGTATGTAATGCCGTCGTGCTCGTATGTTGCGGGAGCATCGCCGTCTATCTTGGTAACGCTGTATGCGGAGAGGTCATCCATACCCGCGAATGTGACATTGGCGTGCTTGCTCGCGTACTCCTCCGCGCCCGAGCCCGCAACGCCGTGGAGGGTTACGGGGTATGTTCCCTCGGTCACGTTAATGCCTTCCCATGTTCTGAATGTGCCGTATTCCATATCCTTGAGCAGGTAGTATGTCAGCGTGGACGGGATATAGAGGTCAACGAGCTGCGGTGTGAACTCGTCGTCGCGCAGCCACTTTTCGTTGCTCGTTCTGAACGTATACCAGCCCTCGCTCGAATTGCCGAGCGATGTCACGCTGTCGGGGATAACGAGCGATTTCAGACCTGTGTTCTCGAAAGCGCAGGCACCGATAGTTGTTACAGTATTGGGAATGTCGAGCGACTGGAGGCTGTATGTGTAGGCGAAAGCGCAAGTCGGTATCTCCTTGAGGTTCTCGGGGAGCTCAACAGTTTCGAGCTCGGGGCACATATAGAACATATACTTCGTTATCTCGCAGTCGGGGTCAGTGAACTTGACGTGCTTTACGCCCTGGAACATATGCTCGCGGAATGAGTAGTATTCGCCGTTGGCTGTTCTGAGGTTCCACTTGCCCTGTATCTCTACGGTATCGACGGAGTTGTAGTAAATTGCCTTCATGTAAGCGTAGTTGTATTCATCATGATAGAGGTAATAGCCGTCAGCACTTCTCGTGGATACGCCGAAGAGCTCGAAGTTCATAGAGATAGGCTCATCGGGCAGACGCCATGTGAAGTTCTTGGTGAAAACTACCTTGTTGATATTGCAGTGGTGGAACCAGTATGCAGACCCAGATTCCTTGTTCCACCTTGCCTCGCCGTTGATAGTCAGCGTGCCGATGTTGGTCTCACACATAAACTCATCGTAGATAGTCGGTGCGCCGTTTATTGTGATGTTTTTCAGCGTGCCCTCATAGAATGCGCAGCTGCCCACCGTGGTGACGGTCGAGGGGATAGTCACGCTGAGGTTTTCGTTTTTCACCTTTTTGAACGCATAATTACCGATAGCATCTATCTCCGCGGGGATAGTATAGCTGTCGCCTGTCTTTGCCGCAGGGTACGCCGCGAGAGCCTTGCCGCTGTCAGTTGTTTTGCAGAGCACGCCGTCTATCGCGTAGTAGCCCTTTGTCTGATTAGGCGCAACGATGTATTTGTTCAGCGTGGGGATATCCTCATAGGGGTTGTAGTTTTCCCCGGTGCCATCAGCAGTGGCTTTTATCATCGACAGATTCTTCGGGATATAGCCTACCTTGAGAGCTGTATCCTTGAATGCACCCTCGTCGATGATGGTGAGGTTCTCGAAGGCTGCAACAGGATTCATATCAAAAAGCCTAAGCTTTGAGCAGCCTTTAAATGCTTCTTTATTGATACTTCTGAGGTCGGACGTCTGAACAACAGAAGTATCACTTTCAAGTGATGTGGCTCTGTTTGTAAAAGATACAGTTTGAAGGCTCGTACAGCCGCTGAAAGCATAAGCACCGATATCCTTAATAGAGCACGGAAGAAGGACGTTGGTAATGTTTGTATAATTCTCGAAAGCTCCGTTAGCTATTGATGTTATCTTGTATGTAACGCCGTCCTGTGTATACGGTGCAGGGAACTGAGCAGTTTTAAAGTCAGGATTGTTTTTCCTGCCTTTTTTTATCTTAATAGCGTATACTGTCGCTGAACTGTTTGCAGAATCCTTTTCGTAGGTGTAGTACCTGTTAAGGTAGCCGAAGAAATTATTAGTGTTTGTGTCGGGGTTACTGATTGAGCCGAGTTTATTTTCACCGAATGTTTTTACGCCGTCCTTACTGTAATACAGCTTTCCGTCAGTATCAAATGCCTCTGCAGTGATACTGCTCCCCTGATAGTTCACACCCGTCGGCATATACCCCATATTGTAGGTGAGCACGGTCGCGGCAGCAAGCACCGCCGCAGCCATTTTCTTAAAATTCATATCTCTTCCTCCTTATTCCTTCACAAGACGGTAAGCCATAAGCTCTATCCCGTCGGCAGTCGGCTTTATCTCCACCCACGAAGACAGCTTCTCGCCGAGCACCTCTGCCTTTGCCTGCGTGTCATAGAGAAGCTTGCCGTCCTCTTCCTTCCACGCCTTCTCCTCAAGTATCATCGTGGAGTCGTCGTAGAGCTTCATCTCGCCCGAAGCAAGCGCCGCGTCTATCTTCTCCTTAGGCGCGTCCGCAGGTATCGGGAAGAGCGTCAGAGCCTTGCCTTCCTCGGTGAAGCAGTAGCTGTAGCCTATCGACTGCTTAACGTAGTCGTCGAGGCTGTCGTCCGCCATGATATCGGCAGCCGTGCGCCACTCCATTTTGAAGTCCTTGTTCATTACCTTAGCTTCTGCAATGTTCCATTTTCCGATAATTTCCATACATACCTCCATATCTTATGCTTTCGCAATTTTAAACATATTGAACATAACGTAGCCGTCACCCTCGGGGACAAGCTCCTGCCAGTCAGGCTCGCCGTTCTCCTCCGCTGCGATGAAGAGCTTTCCGCCCTCTTCCTTCCAGTCGGTCTGCATACCGATGACGTACTTGTCATCGTAGGGCTCGCCCTCGCCGCCTACAGCTTCCTTCGGCATGAGCTGCAGCGCCTTGCCGTCCTCGCGGAAGAGGTACACCGCCTGCGCCATTATCTTCTGCATCGGGTGGACGCCGTCGTCCGCGAGCAGCTCGTCAATCTTACGCCATGTCTGCTTAAAGCTCATATCCATAGCGTTCATATCCGTAATTTTCCAAAGTCCGATAATACTCATAATTTACCTCCTTATGCCCACGGGTCTGCGCTTTCGGGCTGTCTTATATCAGCGAGCAGGAACTGCTCCCAGAGATACCATTTGCCGTCCTTAGCCTTGCGAAGCTGAACGTAGCGCGGAGAATCTGCTCCGCCCGACTGTATGAACATCTTTGCGTAGTTCTCCTCGGTGTAGCTGTACGGGTTCTCGCTTACGCGGATAGTGTACGGCTCTGCGGGAGTGTAGTCGTTCTGCGGAGACGCGCCCTTGAAGTACGAGCGCGGAACGTAGTCCTTGTCCATAAAGCGGTCGCGCAGGAACTGCTTGTCGTGCTCCGACAGCGGCTGCGGTCCTTTCAGATACGCGAGCATATTCAGCGAGAGCTCCTTATCCTGCGGGTAGAAGCACAGCGCGAGCACCGTCAGCGCTGCCGTATCGAATGGTGAGGTGAGGCTTGCCTGCGGCAGTGACCTGAACTCCTCGAGCGTATCGGGCAGCTTCGTGAACTGCACGTCCTCGGACCTGCAGCCCGCATTTTGGACAACGTCTCTTGCGACGCTTTCAGTGGCTTGCTTCAGCTTGTCAAATAGTCCCATAGTTTTTCCTCCTTGTACATACGCAATATAAGGTATACTTTACCAATGTACTCATTATATACCAATAATAAAAATGGCGGTACGTACTAAAGTACAGGTGCGCGAGAGACAATTCTTCAACCTTTGCACGTGTTTTTGTCGGATATGTACAAAAAGCCGCTTTCTTCTTGACTGTATCCTCAAATCAGTGCTATGATTAAATAAAACGCAGAAGGGAGGCATTCGCGCTGGAGCTCACCAAATTCAAGAAGAAACAGATAGTATTATGGTCTGTGCTGTGCTCATCGGAGCAGCGATGTATATGATATCGCAGTATTTTGAGCTTGGCTCGACACCAGTCTCCCTCTACTATGCCGCCCTCATAATGATATGGTCACTGACGATAGAGCAGCGCATACTCAGCCGCCCTGTCAGGCTGAATCTGCGGGTTGCCTCTATCCTCGCGATGAGCCTCTTCGCCATACGCACCTGTAAGCACAACATATTCTACACCGACCTCACCGCACAGAGGTATCTCTGGGGCGCATACTACATACCCTTCATAGCCGTGCCCATGCTGTCGCTGAGTGCGGCTTACCGCGTCGGCAAGCCCGAGGACACGCCTGTACCGAAGCTCTTCACCTTCCTGCGCACGATAGCCGTACTTCTGATAGCGGCTGTTCTGACGAACGACCTCCACGAAGCTGTTTTCATCTTCCGAGTGGAGGGCAGGGCTGTCGAGGCGGCGTACAACTGGCTGTTCTACGTCATAATCGCGTGGATAGCGATCGTATTCATCGCCTCATACGCTATGCTCATACACCGCTGCCGCTCGTCTCTGTGCAGAAAATACGCATATATCCCGCTCGCAGTCTCGGGGATAGGTATCGCGCTGTGTGTCATCTACCTGATATGCGGCGGCTCTCCGACAGTTTTCGGTCTGAAGCTGTATATGATACAGGAGGTCTACGCCCTCATCTTCATCAGCCTGTGGGAGAGCTGTATCGCAATAGGTCTTATATCCTCGAATACGGGCTACCGCGAGCTGTTCACGCTGTCTCACCTCAATGCCGTTATCAAGTCAGACAGCGGCGAGGTCAGCTGCCGCTCTGCCGAGCTTGCGGGCGATGAATCAGTTACCCGCACGGGCACGCTCCGCGGCGGCTCTGTCGAGTGGCGCGAGGACGTGTCCGCCATACGTGCCGTGAACGCCGCCATTGGCGAAGCCGCAGAGCGTATCGAGGGCGAGAACGAGCTCCTTGAGGAGGAGAACCGCGTAACTGCGGAGAGAGTACGCCTCGAGACGCAGAACAACACCTACGACGCGATAACAGCTCACGTTGAGCGGCAGCTCCGCGAGATAAACGAGTCGCTCGGCGACAGCGATATGCCCGAGCTCCGCACGAAATTCTGCCTTATCCTCGGCACGTACATCAAGCGCGTATCGAATCTTATGCTCATTGCGGGAGGAAACTCCGAAATGACCACGGATGAGCTGCTCTACTCCGTCCGCGAGTCGATAGAGTACCTCACACTGCTCGGTATCGAATGCTTTGCCGACAGCGGAAAGCGGGCACTGTGGCAGTCTGACAGTGTTATCCTCGCATACGACGTCTTCGAGGCTGTCCTCGAGCAGTCGATGTACAGGATACACGCTCTCGCAGCGACTGTAGTGCCCTCGGAGAACGAGCTGCTCCGCATAGAGACAGACACGACCGAAAAGCTCGGCTTCGAGCGCTTCGGCGGCGAGCTCGAACGGATCGGGCTGGAGCTCGGCATAAGGGTCTACGACGGTCAGACGACTGTCACGGTAAGGAGGGCTGACGTATGATAATCACACGTGCGGCTATCCTGCTGCTGTTGCTGCTGACTCTCCTCTTCGCCTACGAATTCACCGAGTCGGTGATGCTGAAGATGAAAAAGCCGCTCTCGGCTGCTCTGCTCGCGGTTACGCTCTTTATGTTCTGCTTTTCCTCAAACTGCTCCGAGGCTTTCAATGACAATATACTCGACATATCCCCCGCTCTGCTGATGAGCATAGCTCTCGCACTGATGATAGCCGGACTTTTCCTGCTCTCGCGCATAGAGAAGTGGAAGGCTTCGAGTCTGACGGCAATGTCGGTCAAGGAGTGCGTGGATTCACTGCCGACTGGCATATGCTTCTGCAACGAAAACGGTCTGCCGATACTCGTGAACACCCTTATGGAGCAGATATGCCGCGATGTGCTCGGGGTATATCTCTCCGACGGCAGAGCCCTGTGGAGCGCCGTCACCGAGAAAAACGAGCTGTCCGAGGAGCTCGGCAGAAGCGGTCATATTGTAAAGCTGACGGACGGAAGGGTCTACAGCTTCACACGGTACGAGGCTGACATTGACGGCAGGAAGTATTACGAGCTCATCGCCTCGGATATGACCTCAGAATACACCCTCACGCAGGAGCTCCGCGGGAAGCAGGCTCACGCCGACAGCATAAACAGGCGACTCCACGACCTCAACCGCAGTATCGGCGAGGCTATCAAGGAGCGCGAGCTCTTACAGATAAAGATAAGCATACACGACGGCTTCGGAAAAATGCTCCTGCTGACGAAGCGTGCGCTCCTCGTCGATGGCAGCGTCGGGCAGGACGAGCTCCTGCGCCTGTGGAAGCGCAACACTATGCTCCTCAGCAACGTGCAGAGCGAGCAGACCTATGCTCAGTATGCGGACACGCTCCGCCACGCAGAGGAGCTCGGCGTGAACGTGAAGATAAGCGGCAGCAGGCTCCCGAGCGCACCCGAGCTCACGGAGCTGATAAATGAAGCGATAACGGTGCACGCCACGAATGTGCTCCGTCACGCCCGCGGAAGCACGGCGTTCATCGACGTGCGAACGGGCAAAAACGAATGTGAGCTCCGCTTCACGAACGACGGAGCTCAGAAGGACAACATCCGCGAAAAGGGCGGACTTGCAAACCTGCGGCGAATAGTCGAGAGCCGCGGCGGTACTATGGAAATAAGAAGCGGCGGACACTTCGAGATGATACTCCGTCTGCCGCTCGGCAAAGGAGATACGGACAATGGCATATCGCGTTCTGATAGTTGACGACTGCAAGCTGATAAGGAAGATATTCGAGGACGCCGTCGGCAACTCCGACAGGTACGTGCTCACAGGCTCGGTCGGCAGCGCTGAGGAAGCAATCGAGCTCTGCGGCCGTCAGCAGGTGGACATCGTGCTGATGGACGTTGTTATGGGCAGTGGAATGGACGGCATAACAGCCTCGGGCGAGCTGAAAAGGCTCTGTCCCGACATAAGGATACTGCTCGTGACGTCGATGTTCGAGGTCACGTACATACGCCGCGCCCGCGAGATCGGCGTGGACAGCTTCTGGCACAAGGAGGTACAGCAGCAGCCCCTCCTTGAAGTTATGGACAGGACTATGGCAGGCGAGCACGTTTTCCCCGATAATATGCCGTCCGTGCCCTTCGGGAATATGGAGAGCTCCGAGCTCTCGGAGCGTGAGCAGGACATCCTCCGCGGACTTGTCGGCGGCGCGTCGAACACGGAAATAGCCGAGCAGCTCGGCATATCCGAGCGCACGGTAAAAATGCACATCACGAACCTGCTCCAGAAGACGGGCTTCCAGACGCGGCTGCAGCTCGCAGTACGCGCGAGAGCGGGCGGTATCGTGATAAACGACGACAGCAGCTGCTTCGGCTGATATAAAAACGCTTGGAGGAATAGCCGTGATACTCATATGGGAGTAATACGTAGACTTATTGAGGAGGGACCCTTTTGAAAAAGGGTCCCTCCTCAATGCCCACGATTCTTAACGAAGAAAGAATATCATCAAACTGAATAGGACGACGAATCCCGATACAATTGTATCGGGATTTTGTATGACTTTCAAGGACATTATGTGTATTTGTTCTCGCAATTAACAGATTTTTGACTCCTTTTTTATAATTCTTTGCCTGTTATGTAAGCTGAATAACAGAAATTAATAACAATTGCAAATATGCATATAGCGGCACTTTTCCTTATGAGGCGTTTGAAATCCACATATGAACGGTTATGGTGCAACTGAAGTATGTGCTGTGGCAAGTTTAAACTACTACGGTCAATTCAGCGGTTCGCTTGGCATACCGATTTCAAGAAATACCATCTCTGTATTTGACCCCGATTCCGAAAAAGAACTTTCACATGATGAAATAGGTGAAATATGTATTCTTACACCTTATCGCATGCTTGTTTATCTTAATAACCCGGAAGCAACTGTCAAAGTTATCAAAAGGCATAAGGATGGAAATGAGTGGTTTCATACAAGCGATTTGGGCTTTATGAACGAAAAAGGCGCGGTTTACATTACCGGAAGAATCAAGCGCATCATCCTCACCGAAAAGGACGGCATGGTCAGCAAGATATTCCCCGACCGCGTGGAAAACGCTCGAAGCACACGAAGCGGTCGAGGTCGCCTGCGTCGTTAAAAGCTCCGCCGACAACGAGCCGGAGGTGAAGCTCGCGGCTTACGTTGTGCTCAAAGAGAAATACCGCTCGGACGGCGCTCGCATAGAAAAAGAACTCCGCGATCTCTGTAAGTCCGAGCTGCCGGAATACAGTCTCCCGAGCAAATACGAATTCATCGACGCCATGCCGCTGACCGCCGTCGGAAAGATAGATTTCCGCGCGCTGGAGAAGCTCGCTGGACAGGGAGAATAACGATACCTTTGCAGCAATATTAAAGGCGGCGCTTGTAAAAGCACCGCCTTTCTTCCTATTCGGTTTGGTTCTACTTTCTGCGTTAAGAATATCTTACATCAGAAAGGTTTCACCCAGTAGATACCCGGAATAGTCCCAAGAAACGCCAGCGGTCATTTTGTTGTTTTATTGCACGCCGCAGAGGGTAAGGAGGGCGTTGGCGGCGAGGCACATCACTGCTCCGGCGGCAGTCGGGAGGACGATGCTGAGGAGGGTCCATTTCAGGCTGCCGGTCTCGCGGCGTATCGTCATACAGGTCGTTGCGCAGGGGAAGTGGAACAGAGTGAATATGAGCATACAAACAGCGGTGCGCATCGTCCAGCCGTTGGCGGTGAGGAGTTCGCGGAGCTGCGATACATCGCTCATTTCGACGAGCGTACCGTTCGCGAGGTAAGCCATAAGGATTATCGGCATAACTATCTCATTTGCCGGAGCTCCGAGCAGGAATGCGAGAAGTATCACGCCGTCGAGTCCCATTGCGCTGCCGACGGGGGCGAGGAAGCCGGAAACGTGCGAGAGCAGACTTTCACCGGAGACGTTTACATTCGCCATTATCCATATCAGCAGTCCGCACGGAGCAGCGGCGGTGCAGGCTCTTCCGAGGACGAATATCGTCCGGTCGAGGAGCGAGCGCACGAGCACCTTCCCGATCTGCGGACGGCGGTACGGAGGCAGCTCCAGCGTGTACGACGAGGGCTCGCCTCGCAGCAGAGTAGATGAAAGCAGCTTCGACGCGAGCAGAGTCATCGCTGCTCCGAGAAGAAGTGTTCCTCCGAGCATACTGCCTTGTATCAGGGGAGTGAGAGCTCCGCCGGAGGCTGCGAAGAACATCGTGATAACTGCTATAAGAGTCGGGAATCTGCCGTTGCATGGTATGAAAGCATTCGTTGCGACGGCGATGAGGCGTTCGCGCGGTGAGTCGATTATGCGGCAGCCCGTGACTCCGCAGGCATTGCAGCCGAGTCCCATCGACATCGTTATCGCCTGCTTTCCGCACGCTCCTGCGCACTTGAAGCAGCCGTCGAGATTGAAGGCGATACGCGGAAGATAGCCCATATCCTCCATCAGCGTGAACAGCGGGAAGAATATCGCCATCGGCGGCAGCATTACCGATACGACCCATGCGAGAGTGCGGTATATCCCGTCCACGAGCACGCCCTCGAGCCAGCCGGGAGCTCCGGCACGGCTCACTCCTGCCGACAGCACATCACCGAGCCGGTCGAAGAGGCTGCCGAGGAGCGCAGATGGATAATTTGCTCCGGCGACGGTCAGCCACATCAGCAGCAGAAACAGCGCAAGCATGACCGGTATCCCGGCCGTGCGGCTGAGAAAGATACGGTCGAGCAGACGGTCGCGTCTGTAAGGCTCCGGCGTTGAGCAGGTGACGGTCTCGGCGGCAATTGAGGCTGCAAGAGCCGAATACGCTGCTGTTATGGCGTCCGAACACTGCTCTGCGGAAAAGGGGAGCTGTGCGAGGAGCTCATCGAGCCTGTCTCTGTCGGTAACTGTGACAGCTCCGTGCTTTTCGGCTTCGGCAAGGAAGTCGCGGTCTCCCTCCATCAGCCGAAGTGCCGCGGCATATCGCGCTCTGCCGGACATCTTCTCCGCAAGAGCTCCGGCAGCTTTTCCGAGCTCCCCGGGGAGATTTACCTGTACGGGTGAAGGCTCTTCTGACTCCGTGACTTCCCGCACAGCCTCTCTCAGCTGTGCAAGTCCGACTCCGCTCCGCGCGGCGGCAGCCGTCACCGGTACACCGAGAAGCTCCGAAAGCCGTGATGTATCGACGGAGATCCCCTTCCCGGCGGCTTCGTCGATGAGATTCACGCACACGACTGTCCGCGGTATCATCGCCATAACTTGCAGTGCGAGACTGAGATTCCGCTCAAGGCACGACGCATCGCAGACCACCACAGCCGCGTCTGCTCCGCCGAAGCAGATGAAATCACGCGCAGTCTGCTCCTCTGCTGAGCCTGAGCGAAGCGAGTAGGTCCCCGGAATGTCCGCGAGGGTATACTTTTTCTCAGCAAATGTGTAGCTTCCCTCCGCGCACGCGACGGTCTTTCCTGCCCAGTTCCCGGTGTGCTGATGTGCTCCGGTGAGAGCGTTGAAAACCGTTGATTTTCCGACGTTCGGATTCCCGGCAAGTGCGATAAGTAAGCCCTTTTCTTCCATTCTATCACCTCATTCACTCTAATTCTATGAGGCGGAGGTCGGTTTGATTACAGGAAGTTTTCTGTGTGGAAGCTCTGGGCTCTTGACATTATGACTTTAAAGCCTTATAATAATCACGTAGGTACATTCCGGCTCAGCTGCCGCCTGACAAAACACATACAAAAACCGCTTACAACGGGGTCTGACCCGACAGATAAAATGAAGAAAAGATTTTTTAAGTCCGTCGCAGTCTTTCTGCGAGCGCTGCCCGATGTGCTGCTGTTTGAGCTCTTATTCAAGCTGCTGCTGCTCGCTGTCGGTGCGCCGATACTCACGCTTCTGCTCAAATTCACGATGAAGGTCTCGCACGTCCGTTACCTCTCGGACGAAAAGGTGTGGATATATCTCAAAAATCCTGCCACTATCGTAGCTCTTGTGCTGATACTGTTCTTTGCGGCAGTGTCGTCGTTTATCGAGCTGTCGGGACTCGCCGCCTGCTATTCCTGCTATTACAAGGGTGAACGGCTCTCGGTCATCGGAATGTTCAGGACGGGTATCTTTGCCTTTCGGAAGGCTTTCCGCGGAAGGGGACTGCTCTGCTTCCTGACGTTTATGGTCTATATGCCGATAGCGCAGTACACCATTTCGTCCGGTATATTCCTCGCACCGATACTTCCGATACTGCGTGATGCTTTCCGGCATATCAATATGCGCGGCGCTCTTGTAGTCTATATCGGGATACAGGTATTGTTTGCCATTCTCATAGTCAGCCGCAGCTACAGCCTGCACTTCCTTGTGCTGACTGACAAGAAGCTGTACGATTCCACGAAGGAGAGCCGGAAGCTCATCATCGGCAGCAAGATGAGATACGTTCTCTCGCTCGTTGCGTGGTCCCTTGTCATCGTAGCCGCAGCCGCTCTGATAACATTCGTGCTCAGCTTCGTGATACTCCTCTTCATCAAGGGCATATCGAGTCCGGACAAGGCGCTCATCTCGTCACTGAAGGTGCTGAAATACGAGGGAGAGATATTCACGGCAATATCCGCATTCATCTCAACTCCGGCTGTTATGTGCTGGCTGACAGGCAGATTCTTCTCGGATATTCCCGAGGATATGCCGATAACTCTTCCCGAGCGCAAGACCCACCAGCTGAAAAAAACGACACGCATCGTCGTCTATGTTTCGCTGATAGTTGGCAGCCTGCTGCTGAATTATTCGTATATAAGCGCGCTCCACAAGGGTAATATAAACCTCAATGTCGGGGTCATAACGCGCACGCAGGTCACTGCTCACCGCGGCTGCTCGCGTCAGGCGCCCGAAAATACGCTTGAAGCGTTCGAGCTTGCGATAGACAGCGGTGCGGACTACCTCGAGCTCGATGTGCAGCTCACAAAGGACGAGCAGCTCGTGGTATTCCACGATGAGAAGCTCGACCGCGTGACGAGCGCTACCGGAAAGCTGTGCGACTATAACTATGATGAACTGCTTGAGCTGAATATCGTAAGCAAATATGTCGCTGAGGAGGACTATCCCGATGCGAAGATACCGCTCCTCTCCGAGGTGTTTGAAGTTGTCGGTGACGACCTGCTCTACAATATCGAGATCAAGGACCACGGCAATACAAAGCTCACGGCAGAGAAGGTGGTCGAGGCGGTAAAAGAGGCTGACCTTGAGGATTCCTGCTATGTCACGTCGTTTTCGTATGCGGCGCTGAAGCAGGTCAAGCAGCTCGATCCGGACATAAAAACGGGACTTATAGCGAATGTTGCGACAACTACTGCGTTTATGCAGATGAAGAACATCGACGCACTGAGTATGAATCACCTGCTCGTGAATGCGACTGTCGTGAACAACGCTCATCAGAACGGCAAGCGGATTTTCGTGTGGACCGTTGACAACAAGGACGAGATGCAGAAGATGATGGCGCTCGGTGTGGACAACATCATCACAAACCGTCCCGACCGCGCCTCAAAGGTCGTTTATTCAACTACTACCGGCGAAAAGATACTGACAGTGCTGAAAACCATTTTCGGCTCTTACTGATGCGAAAGTCAGGCTGTCAAGGGTCCGGCTCATTTACGGGGACGCCCTGCGATAGAGGGCGTCCCCTTTCAAAACCGGTTTTTTCGGCATTCTGGGCACTCTCTTCGGAGAGTGCTTTTTCATATAAACAAAAAACTGCACCCTTCGGCACCGATAAACAAGAAGCAAAGAGCCGCTCTCAACAGACCCTTGCGTCCTGTCTACCGGTTTTGTGCCGTAAGGTACAGTTACAGGAAAAAGAAACAAAATATAGAAGGGGAATTGGGGGATCACTCGATCCATTTATAGTATATTTGGCGAACCTTAAAATAACCTTAAAGATACTTTAAAAATGCCGGATTTTTTTCAGCCGGTGTATTTTGCCTTGATTATACTGTAGCCGTAGGGCGGAACAACGATGGTCCCGTCGCTGTAATCGCCGTAGAATCCCTCTATTCCCGAGAAGAGCGTGAAGAATTTGTCAACGCCGCTGAGCGTGACGGTATCGGCTGTGCGGTTGATGTAGAAGATGTAATCGGTGAAATGTCCCTGCCGCGTGAAGACGATGACGCGCTCATCGGGGAGCTGTCCGCCGCTGAGGGCGAAATAGGTCCTGCCCGATCTGAGGTTCGGTATCGACTTCCTGACACGTCCGAGCTCCTTGACGTACTCGATGAGCTCGTGATCCTCGCTTCCCCACGGGAAGCAGCGGCGGTTGAACGGGTCCTTGTAGCCCTGCATACCGGCTTCGTCACCGTAATAGATACACGGTACTCCCGGCAGGAAGTACATCAGCGCAAAGGCAGTTTTCAGCAGATCCTTGCCGTTTCTGTACTGCTCGTCGGTGAGACGGCGCTCTGCCATCCAGTCCTTGCTCTTGTCGTCGCAGTATTCGCCGCCGAGACGGTTTATCGCGCGCTCTATATCGTGTGTCGATACGAAGTTCATCAGCACATCTATAGTCGGCTTGGGATAGTGCTCGAGGATAGTCATCACCGAATAGATGAAATCGCGCGGATCTCCGCCCTTGACGTAGTTGATTATCGCCTCGCGGAAGGGATAGTTCATCACGGAATCGAGCTGGTCGCCGAGGAGATAGCGGCGCTTTACGCCGTAGCTCTCCTTGTTCGAGGCGTCCTCCCATACCTCGCCGATGATGATCTTCTCCTTGCCGAATTTCTTGACCGACCTGCGGAGGTTGTTGAGAAACTGGTCGGGGAGCTCGTCTGCTACGTCGAGGCGGAAGCCTGCCGCGCCCTTGCTGAGCCAGTAGTGCAGGACACCCTCGTCGCCGCAGATGAAGCGCGTGTAGTCCTCGTTGTTCTCGTCAACGTTGGGGAGCGTGTCGATGCCCCACCACGACTCATACTGCTCGGGGTAGTTGATGAAGCTGTACCAGTCGTAGTATTTGCTGCCCTTTGACTGGTAAGCGCCGGGTTCGGGGTATCTTCCGTACTTGTTGAAGTAGATGCTGTCGGCGCCGGTGTGGGAGAAAACGCCGTCGAGGATTATCGAGATGCCGAGCTTTTTTGCTTCGCGGCAGAGCTCGGCGAATTCCTGATTCGTTCCGAGGAGGGGGTCTGCCTTTGTATAGTCAGCCGTATTGTAGCGGTGGTTCTCGTGAGCCTCAAAAATGGGGTTGAGGTAGATGCAGGTGACACCGAGCTCGTGAAGATAGGGGAGCTTTGACTGTATCCCGGCAAAATCTCCGCCGAAGTAGTCGTTGTTCCATACATGACCGTGCTCGTCTGGCTTATACCACGGAGTTCCGCCCCAGTCCTCGCGGAGAACACGTCCCTCGGGGATGTTCTTCTTGGGAGCTCCGCTTTTGCAGAAGCGGTCAGGGAATATCTGATACATAATGCCGCCCTTGAGGAAATCGGGGGTCTGGTAGTCCTTTGCATAGACCGTCAGCTGAAAGAGGTCGCCCTCCTGCTCAGCGCCCTCATGGCAGTTGATGCGCTTGATATAGTGCCTTATGCCGCCGGAGGTATACGAGAAGTAATAGTAGTGTACATCGCTGTATCTCGCCTCGTATTCGCAGGAATAGATGATGCATCCATCCGTTTCGCCGCTGGGCTGCATATGGATGAAGCGCTCCTTGAAGCCGGTCCTGAAAAGCACGAGAACGGGCGGAAAATCGGGGCGTATCTCCTTGCTCAGCCTTATGGCGAAGCGGCAGGTCTCAAACTGCTTTATGGCGCCGAAGATTGATTTGCAGCTAAGGTCCCAGGTATCGTATACAGGTATCACAGACCTCTCCTCCTTGATGATATTCAGGAAAATGTTTATATTTGTTGGTTATGCTGAAATAGGGGACACCGTCGGGTGTCCCCTAAATAATACTTATCTGAGGTGCCAGATGTTGTCAGCGTACTCTGTAACAGCGCGGTCGGCGGAGAAGATGCCTGCGCCTGCGATGTTGTTGAGCGACATCTTAGCCCACTTCAGCTTGTCGTTGTAGCACTCGGTGATGTAAGCCTGTGCGCGTCTGTAGCTGTCGAAGTCTGCGAGGACCATATACGGGTCGCGGAGACGGAGCGAATCAGCTACGTCAACGAATGTGCAGCCGTTGATGCCGTGATACATACGCTCGATAGCCTCGTTGATCCTGCCGTCGTTCTTGAAGTACTGCTGAGGATCATAGCCGCGTGCCTTGAGCTCGTTGACCTCGGGAGTCGTCATACCGAAGATAACGATGTTGTCGTCGCCGGCAGCCTCCTTTATCTCGATGTTTGCGCCGTCGAGGGTTCCGAGGGTGATAGCGCCGTTGAGCATAAGCTTCATATTGCCCGTACCTGAAGCCTCTGTACCTGCGAGCGAGATCTGCTCGGAGATGTCAGCGGCAGGCATGAGGTGCTCGGAGAGTGTTACGCAGTAATTTTCGAGGAACACTACCTGAAGCTTGTCAGATATGCGCGGATTCTTTCTTATCTCCTCGGAGATAGCCCAGATGAGCTTGATTATCTGCTTTGCGAGATAGTATCCGGGAGCTGCCTTTGCTGCGAAGATGTAGGTCTTGGGAGTGAAGGGAGCGTCGGGATTATTGAGCAGGTAAGCGTAATCTGCGAGGATATTCATAACGTTGAGGTGCTGTCTCTTGTATTCGTGGAGACGCTTTACCTGTACGTCGAAGATGCTGTCTGTGTTGAGGATGATGTTGTCCTTCTTGACATACTTTGCGAATTCCTCCTTGGCAAGCTTCTTTACAGCAAGGAGCTTGTTGAGGACTTCCTCGTCATCCTGGAACTTGCGGAACTTTTCGAGCTCTGCGCCGTCCTTGATGAACTTTGTGCCGATAGTGTCCTTGAGGAGCTTTGTGAGCGCCGGATTGGACTGATACAGCCAGCGTCTGTAAGCGATACCGTTAGTTACATTCTTGAACTTCTCGGGAGTGTTCTCGTATTCGTCGTGGAAGACAGAATCCTTGATTATCTGAGAATGGAGCTTTGATACGCCGTTTACGCTGTGTGAAGCTGCAACGCAGAGAGTTGCCATATGGATCATATTGTCCTTGATGATGGACATACGTGTGGTCTTTGCGCTGTCGCCGCCGTTGCGCTCCATAAGTGACTGGCAGTAGCGGTTGTTTATCTCAACGATGATAGAGAAGATCCTCGGAATGATGTGCTTTACGAGGTTTACGTCCCACTTTTCGAGAGCTTCCGCCATAACTGTGTGGTTGGTGTAGGCAAAGGTCTTTGTTACGATGTCCCATGCCTGATCCCAGCCGTAGCCGCAGTCGTCGAGGAGGACTCTCATAAGCTCGGGGATAGCGAGTGTGGGGTGGGTGTCATTGATGTGGATAGCTACCTTCTCAGCGAGGTTCTCAAGCGTGCCGTATACCATCATATGATTGTTTACGATGTCGCCGATAGAAGCTGCGCAGAGGAAATACTGCTGTCTCAGACGGAGGCTCTTGCCCTCGAGGTGATTATCGTTGGGATAGAGTATCTTTGAGATAGCGTTCGCGATAGAGTTCTGAGCAAGAGCACTTGCATAATCGCCCTTGTTGAACATCTTCATATCGAAGCTCGGTGCCTTTGCCGACCAGAGACGGAGCACGGATACGCCCTCTCCGCCGTAGCCCGATACATACATATCATAGGGTGTGGCAACGACAGTGCTGTAGTTTACGTGTGAGATATAGTGGTACTGGTTGTCCCAGTATTCCTGAAGGTCGCCCTCGAAGTGTATATCTATCGAGAGCTCGGGCTTGGGAACGAGCCATACGCTTCCGCCGGGGAGCCAGTTGTCGGGGAGCTCTGTCTGCCAGCCGTCCTCGAGCTTCTGCTGGAAGATGCCGTACTCATAGCAGATAGAATAGCCCATTGCCGGAAAGCCTGTTGTTGCAAGGCCGTCAAGGTAGCAGGCAGCGAGTCTGCCGAGGCCGCCGTTGCCGAGACCTGCATCGGGCTCATATTCAAACACCTTGTCGAGGTTGATGGTGTGCTCCTTGAGCATCGAGCGCACTTCATCAGCTATTTCAAGGTTGTAGAGGCTTGTCTTGAGAGAGCGTCCCATAAGGAACTCCATCGAGAGGTAGTAGACCTGCTTGCCGCCGACAGAATGAGTGTGGTTGATGAAGCTCTGCCTCTTGGCGCCGAGGATCTCGACGATTATCGAGGACAGTACCTGATAAACCTGCTTATCGGAAGCCTCCTCAGGAGTCACGCTGTAGAGTGACTGGAGTTTCTGTGGGAATTCCTGTTTGATCTTTTCAATAAGAGGGTTCGTTTTCTTTGCCATAAAAAATCTCCGTTCTGTCGTAAGTAACGACGAAATTACTGCTTGTATATATTTCATCCTTTATAACCTACGTGATATTGCAGGATAATCACATTTCAGATTACAAACAGTATATTATATATTGTACCACTTTTCACTGTTATTTTCAACTGTATAATTCAACAAATATTTATCAACGTAATTTACACATTACTGAAAAATCTTTGAGAAAATCGTCGCTGTGCAAAAAAATGAGAGAATTTTTTTGTGCAGAACAGCAAAATGTGCTTTTTTGAGCGCCTTGCGATTGAACATTTTGCCTATACAAAATCTGCCAACGAGAACGATGCAAATATTTAAAAAATAAAACTTGCAAAAACAGCAAAAAACATTTGAAATCAGCCGAAAGATGTGATATAATATATTTACTTACATTTTCCGCACGGAAAAGATGTGTAGAAACTATACTGTAGAAAAGAGAGGTTAAGCCAACAATGGAAAAGAAAAAAGGCTTCTTTATCATCAAGCTGCTCATTATCATCATATGCATCTCATCTGTCATCGTTTCACTGGCAGTTAATATTATGTTCACCAAGAACAACACTCCCCATATCTTCGGACGCTACGTCTACATCGTCGGCGATGACAACCCGATGCCATCAGACGTTTCAAAGGGCTCGGCTCTGCTCGCGAAGGACGCGAGCGGCATCTCGCTGACAGTCGGCGACATCGTGCTCTGCTATCCGGCTGATGCTCCCGACAAGCTCTGCCTCAGAAGCGTCAACTACATCGTTGAAGCCGAAGAGGGCGCGGCTGAGAGATACTACACAAAGGATTCTCTCCATGAGGACACTGTTGATTCTATTGCCAAGGAAAAGGTAGTCGCTGTCTGCACCGGCTATCCCGAAAGCCCCGAGCTCGGCGCGTTCATCAGATTCGCACAGGGCATAAAGGGCATCATCGTACTGCTCGTTGTACCGAGCGTTATTCTCGTTATCTTCATCATCGCTGCTATCGCCAGAGCCGTTTCCGGCAAGGACGATATGGACGATGAGTTCGACTTCTACGAGTATCAGGACGAGAACGCTCCTGCTGCTGACAGAAAGAGACCCGGCAGAACAGAGGGCGAGCACGAATTCGCTCCCGAGCAGAGAGCTGCATCCTCTCCCGTTTCCGAGCTCGAGCGCAAGAAGATGTCCATTGCGGAGAACTTCAGCCAGAAGGAGGTCAACCACGATTCTCCCTATCAGAAGGAAAAAGAGCGCACTATGCAGTTCAAGGCTCAGAAGGGCAGCCTCACAAATACAATGTCGTTCCCGACAGCGAGCAGCTCTGCTGAATCCTCATTCGCAGCGAGAAATCTCGGCGCACAGTCCGGAACAGCTCCCACAGCGGACGCTCTCAGAGAGGAAATGCTCAGGAAGACCGCTGAGGCTGAGCGCACAGGCAATAACAGCTTCAAGCCTGCTGAGGGCACATCGGCTGATATTACCGGCGTTCTTTCAACTGCCGCTGTTGAGCAGATGAGAAACGACGCTCCCGCTTACAGCGCACCTTCACCACGTCCGGCAGCAGCTCCGAGAAAGAGCAGCACGCCTGACATCTCAGACATAATCAGCAAGACTGAGTCGAGGACGAGAACGAAGGATCCTTCGGATATGTCCGTAGACGACCTTCTCAAGATGATAGAGAGCGAAAAGAACAAGCTCTGATAACACAGGGACCGAAGTATTATTCGGTCCCTTTTTTTGCTGCCTGTGAATAAAAAATGCTTTTTTTATTGCATTATCTGCCGTTTCGTGTTATAATATGTATAATTATGCAATGAGGTGCGGAAATGAAGAAACATCGAGGATTGTTAAAATTCGTCATCGCTGCGTCGGCAGTTCTGTTCGTCGGAACAGTTTTGCTGCTGTATCTGGCAGCGCAGAGGCAGGAAAATGACCGGTATATCGTTATAGATCCGGATACGCTGCGGCTCGTTCAGTTCGAGGAGCCGAAGGAGGGCGACCCTGTCGCCATTATAGATACTACCCTCGGAGAGATAAAAATAGTGCTCTATCCCGACCGCTCACCGAATGCCGTGAAGAACTTCACCGAGCTCGCCGAGAGCGGCTGGTACGATAACACCTACGTTTATAATTCAGTCGAGGGGATATGCGCGTATGCCGGAAGCAAGCAGAAAAACGGCGAATTTCCAGATGACTACGACGTGGAACAGCACGAGCGTGTGGAGCGTGAACTGGATCAGGACCTCTGGCCTTTCAGAGGGGCGGTATGTATGGTGAATACCTATAAGAAGACCTCGCTAAAAACAAGGCTCGTCGGCGGCGGAACATACTACAACGGAAGCTGCTTCGCCTTTCTTGATACGGTCGAGCTGACGGACGATATGAAAAAACAGCTCCTTGAAGCCTCCGGAAAGCAGGAGCTCGGACAGGCTTTCGTCGACAAGGGCGGAGTTCCGAACCTTTCACAGCAGGTGACTGTTATCGGTCAGACCTATGAGGGGCTCGATGTCATCGACGCTCTTACGTCGCTTGAGACGGAGAATAACGGAAAGTATACCATCCCGAAGGAGAATATTATGATAAATTCCGTAAAAATAGCCTCCTATCCGGCGGACGAAGACAAAAAGCAGTAAATTTGCTTACTTTTTAATAAAATAACCCCCGGAATTACGTCAATGTGAAATAATTGTGAACTCTATTTCGCCAAACCTTTAATGGAATGTACCAAAAATTACCGGGGAAGTATTTACAAAAGCACTCAGATGGTGTATAATGAATGGGTTGAGATGTAAAATATCTATGTCTGTACATTATATTATGATAGGACTTTTCACGCATTTTTAAGGAGTGGAAACAATGATAAACAAGAAGATACTGGCAGCTGTGCTCTGCGCTGCGCTCACTCTCCCTGCTGCTGTAAGCTGCGGCAAGGACATCGATATAAGCGAAGGCAGCTCGGTCGAGGCTACTACCGAGGCTACAGCTCCGGCAGAGGTCGAACTTATGAATTTCACTGCTCCCAAAGAGGGAGATACCATTATCGAAATGAACATCAGGGATTACGGAACAGTCAAGTTCCGCCTCTTCCCCGAGTACGCAGACAAGGGCTGCGAGAACTTCGTTGAGCTCGCTAAGAAGGGCTATTACGACGGACTTACCTTCCACCGCGTCATAAGAGACTTTATGATTCAGGGCGGCGACCCGCTGGGCACCGGTCAGGGCGGAGAGTCCACATGGGGCGGCAAGTTTGACGGCGGCTCAGACCCTCACCTCGGACACGTGACAGGCGCTCTTGCGTATGCTAATTCGGGCGCACCTGATGAGAAATCCGCTCCCACTGCTTCTGACGGAAGCCAGTTCTACATCGTTACCGGCGACCAGAATATCAACGATGATACCTTTGCTTACTATGAGCAGTACGGCTATTCCTTCTCCGATAAGCAGAAGGAGATGTACAAGAAGGTAGGCGGAGCTCCCTTCCTCGACGGAAATTATACCATTTTCGGTCAGGTCATCGACGGCCTTGATGTTATCTTCAAGGTGCAGTACGTCCCGACCGATGCCAATGACAAGCCCCTTGCCGGAGATGTCATCATCGACTCTGTAAAGGTCACAGAGTACAAGGGCGAGGAACTCAGGTGGTATCTCAGCGATTATGACTACGACGACCCGGCAAAGGCTGACGTTGTGAACTTCACAGCTCCCGAGCAGGGCGAGACAGTCGTGAATATGAAGATAAAGGACTACGGCGATGTCAAGATAAAGCTCTTCCCGGAGTACGCTCCCAAGGCTGTCGAGAACTTCGTCACACACGCCAAGGACGGCTATTACAACGGTCTTACCTTCCACCGTATCATCAATGAATTTATGATACAGGGCGGCGACCCCGAAGGCACCGGTATGGGCGGCGAGTCCATATGGGGCGGTCAGTTCGACGGCGGAAAATATTTCAACCTTATCCACGCTACAGGCGCTGTCGCTTATGCAAATTCAGGCTCGACCTCGACCAACGGCAGCCAGTTCTATATAGTTACAGGTAAAGTATATGACATCGATGATCTCAGAAGTCAGGCAGCCTGCACTCCTGCTGCTGAGAAGGTGTATACCACATACGGCGGCACTCCCTTCCTCGACGGCGGCTACACTGTATTCGGTCAGGTCTATGACGGACTCGACGTTGTGCTCAAGGTGCAGCAGGTAGAGACCGGAGACTCCGACAAGCCCAAGCAGGACGTTATCATCGAATCTGTGACTGTTGAAGAGTACGACGGCTCACCGCTCCGCTGGTACCGCTCCGATTACGAGGGCATCGAAGAGACCTCTGAAGCAGAGGAGACCTCCGGAGAGTCCACAGAGGCTGCAAGTGAGGAAGCAACGGAAGAGACAACTGCTGCGGAAGATACCACAGCAGCTGCTGAATGATGCGAATGTCAAAACAAAAGAAAGAGCTCGGGCAAAGATAGAGAAGAGCCCGACATATAAGGAGAGAATTCATTTTGGATAAGTTTGTGATAAAGGGCGGCAGACGCCTCCTCGGCGAGGTCACCATCAGCGGTGCCAAGAATGCCGCAGTAGCTATTCTTCCGGCAGTTATACTGTCAGACGGTCCATGCATAATCGAGAATGTTCCCTCGATAAGCGATGTCAACATCTGCCTCCAGATACTGGAGGAAATGGGCGCATCTGTTGAGGCTGTCGGCAAGGACGCTTACCGCATAGACCCAACCACTATAGATAAATTCTGCGTACCCTATGAGTATGCAAGGAAAATGCGCGCTTCGTATTATTTCCTCGGCGCTCTGCTCGGAAGGTACAACAAGGCACGTGTTTCGATGCCGGGCGGATGTCCCCTCGGCGACCGTCCCATAGACCAGCATCTCAAGGCTTTTTCGGCTCTCGGCGCTGAGTACACTCTCAGTCAGGGAATGATAGATCTCAGGGCTGCTAAGCTCAAGGGAAGCCAGATATTCTTCGACGTTGTCACCGTCGGCGCCACGATGAACGCTATGCTCGCAGCTGTAAAGGCTGAGGGACTCACCGTCATCGAGAATGCCGCAAAGGAGCCGCATATCGTCGACCTTGCGAACTTCCTCAATTCTATGGGCGCCAACATTATGGGTGCAGGTACGGACGTTATCAAGGTGAGAGGCGTTGAGCACCTCCACGGTACGACATATTCAGTTATCCCCGACCAGATCGAGGCAGGTACGTTTATGGTCGCTATCGCTGCAACAAAGGGCGATGCGATCGTGAAGAACGTTATCCCGAAGCACCTCGAGTCCATAACAAAGAAGCTTGAGAAGATAGGCGTCAATATCGAGCAGTACGACGACAGCATCAGAGTATGGGTCGACGGTCCGCTCGTCAAGGCGAATATCAAGACAGCTCCGCATCCGGGATTCCCGACGGATATGCAGTCGCAGATAGCAACTCTGCTCACTCTTGCGGAGGGTACGAGCATCATCACCGAGAACATCTGGGAGCAGCGCTTCCGCTATGTTGACGAGCTCAGACGTATGGGCGCTGACATCACTGTCAACGGCAAGGTAGCTCTCATCGAGGGCACAGGCAAGCTCATGGGCGCTCCCGTGAAGGCGTGCGACCTCAGAGCAGGCGCGGCGCTCATCATTGCCGGACTTGCAGCAAGCGGCGTTACCGAGATAGAGGATATTTACCATATCGAGCGTGGCTATGACTGTATGGAGGGCAAGCTCAGGGCAATGGGAGCTGACATCGAGAAGGTCAGTGTTCCGGACAAGCCCAGTTCCAAGAACGAAAGCAGCAAAGCTGCTGTATAAGAAAAAAGACCTCAGCCGGCGGCTGAGGTCTTTTTGTAATAAAACTGGGATTCTAAGGGGGCTGCGACTTTGAGTGGACCATATGTTCCGTCTTCATATCTGTGACTGCGGCGACGACACATAAAGCCGTTTGAAGCAGGTGAGCGAGTAAAACGAGCGGCAGCGAAACCGGGATGCAAGGGGTGAGCCCCTTGCCGGAGTCCAGGGGCGGTGCCCCTGGTAGGGTGTGGGGCAAAGCCCCGCAATTGCTTTAGAATCGCACTGCAAGTGAGGACGTTCATTAAAATGAGCTGAGGTCTTATTGTAAGAAAATATCCGCATCGGAGAGACGTGCCCTTCGATGCGGATATTCAGGTATAGAACAATTTTACTGTTTTTCGGAGTTGATGAACATATCATAGATGCGGCGGATAGCCTCGGGGAGGTCGTTCTCGCTGACACCGATGATAACGTTGAGCTCGCTTGAGCCCTGGTCAATGAGCTTGACATTTATTCTTGCGTGTGCCATTGCTGCAAATACTCTTGCAACAGTTCCGCGTGTGTTCTTCATCCTTCTGCCGACTACGGCGAGGATAGCGATACCGTCCTCGATCTCGATGTGGTCGGGATTTACCTCGCGGCGCAGCTCAGCGATCACCTTTTCGCGTACAGGGGCAAGCTTTGCTGTCTCAAGGGTGATGCTCATCGTGTCGATGCCCGACGGCATATGCTCGAAGGAAATGCCGTTGTCGTAGAGCACCTTCAGCACCTTCATACCAAAGCCGAGCTCGTTGTTCATCATCGCCTTCTCGATGTTGATAGTGCTGAAGCCCTTCTTGCCGGCGATACCGGTTATAGTATGACCGAGGCTCTCGCGGCTGAAATCATAGTCGTTGGAGACTATCATCGTGCCTGCGTCCCCGGGAGCATTGGTGTTGCGGATATTTATCGGGATACCTGCCGAGCGGACGGGGAAGATAGCGTCCTCGTGGAGCACGGAAGCACCCATATATGCGAGCTCGCGGAGCTCACGGTAGGTTATCGTCTCGATGACGTCGGGCTTGTCGACTATTCTCGGGTCAGCTACGAGGAAGCCGGAAACGTCTGTCCAGTTCTCGTATATCTCGGCTCTTACGGCATTTGCGATGATAGAGCCTGTAACGTCAGAGCCGCCGCGTGAGAAGGTCTTGATGACGCCCTCGGTAGTCCTTCCGTAGAAGCCGGGGATAACTGCGTTGTCGAGTCCTTTTATGCGCTCGCGGACAGCCTTTACTGTCTCGTCGAGGAGGAGGCTGCCTTTTGTGTTGAAGATGATGACGTCAGCAGCGTCAACGAAGTTGAAGCCGAGGAAATTTGCGAGCACCTTACCGTTGAGGAACTCACCGCGGCTTGCTGCGTAGTCCTTTGCCGGACGTGCCTTGAGCTCGCGCTCGATGGTCGCAAACTCCTCATCGAGGGTCATATCCATCCCGAGCTCGGAGATGATACCGTTGTAGCGGTCCTTTATCATTTGCAGGTCGTCAGCGAAATCCACGCCGCTTCCTGCGAGCTCGCAGCATTTGTAGAGCATATCAGTTACCTTTATATCGTCAGAAAAGCGCTTTCCGGGTGCGGACGGAACAACGAAGCGGCGCTTGTCATCGGACCTGATGATAGCGGCGACCTTTCTGAACTGATTTGCGTCAGCGAGTGAGCTTCCGCCGAATTTTACAACTTTATAAGCCATTTGATAAAACCTTCCTTGAATAATTGATAATTAAGCGACAATATCAATTATACTCCAAAAAATGGGGAAAATCTATTGACAGAAAGCCAAATTTCGGGCTGAGTTGACGTGTGTTTTTGGTGAATACGCTTGTACGCGCCCGGCGGACAGTTTCCGGAGCGGGATTTTTTATACTTGCACTTGAAAAATGATTTTATTTATGGTACAATAGATGAAAAGTAAATGAATTGGAGAGGTGATCCCTTGGAAGCATCCGAGTATAAATGCCCAAACTGCGGCGCGTATCTGACGTTCTCGCCCGAGACGCAGGGCGTTGTCTGCGAATACTGCGACAGCCAGTTCTCGATGGAGGAGATAAAGAAGATATATGCCGAGCTTGATGCCATTACGGAGGAGCCTGCTGTTGCGGAGGAAAAGGAAGAGTTCGCCGAGCACACGAACCTCTATCACTGCTCAAGCTGTGGCGCCCAGATAATGGCGGACGACCAGCAGACCGCGCTGTTCTGCTATTACTGCCACAATCCCGTTATCCTCGCCGGAAAAATGACAGGCGAATATAAGCCCGATAAGGTCATCGGCTTTCAGTTCTCGCGTGAGCAGGCTCTCGGTGCGTTCAAGAAGTGGTGCGGAAAGCGTAAATTCGTCCCGAACGACTTCAAATCGTCCCAGCAGCTCGAAAAAATGACGGGGCTCTATGTTCCGTTCTGGGTCGCGGACTGTGATGTCGATGCGCAGTATCAGGCTATCGGCAAGAAGGTGCGCTCGTGGATCTCGGGCAATTACCGCTACACCGAGACGAAGGAATATCAGGTGGTCCGCAATGCAAGAGTGCTCACAAGAGGCGTTCCTGCCGACGGTGAGAGCAAGATAGATGACCTGCTTATGGAGGCTATCGAGCCGTATGATTATAACGATGTGCAGGATTTTTCGATGTCCTACCTGACAGGATTCTTTGCCGACAAGTATGATGTCGACCGTGCAGCGGTCTTTCCGCGTATCCGCGAGCGCGTCGACAAGGTCAGCAAGGAGATCATACATAACAGCGTAAAAGGCTATACAACATTATCTGTAAAGAGTGAGAACTACAATATCATCAAGACTGACTGGCAGTATATGATGCTTCCGGTATGGTTTATGAGCTATAAGTACAAGGATAAGGTCTACGAATTCGCGATGAACGGTCAGACCGGAAAGGTCGCCGGAACTCCGCCGCTCTCGAAGCCTAAGCTCGCCGCATTCTCCTCGCTCATCGGTCTTATCGCCGGTATCATCCTGTTCATAGGAGGCGCGATCGGACTATGAGAAGATCTCTTTCAGCGGCTGCTGCCGCATTTATGATGATACTGTTCATACTGCCGTTATTTACGTTCGATTCCCATGCTGAGAACAGTGCGGCAGGCTGGTCCGGTGACAGCTCGCTCTCCGGAGTCGAGGACGAAGCAGATATGTTCAGGGAGCACCCCGAGGCTCTCGATCTTCTTCAGGAAGATGTAAAAAACGCCTCGCAGTCGCTTCAGATGAACATCTATATCCTCATCGCAGGTCCCGAACACCGTATGAGCGACAGTGAAGTAGAGAAATTCTGCGACGAAGCCTATGACCGGCGCTTCGGAAATGATACCGACGGCGTCTTCCTGTTCATTGATATGACCGGAAAGCGTCCTGCATACGACTATCTGTCGACCGCAGGAACGGCGATACTCTTCTATCAGGACAATGTTGACGCGATACTTGACGCTGCGTGCTCGTATCTTCCCTCGTCGGATTCTGTTACCGAGGGCGAGGATTATTCCTATGACGTGAAGTACACTATCGGTTCCTTCCTCAAGCAGCTCGAAAGCTATCAGGAGGACTTCCGCTCGGGTCTGAAATACTACTACGACCCTGATACACACAAGTATATCTATTATTTTAACGGCGAACTCAAAATAACGAAATTCAAGCCGCCGGCTGTCTACCTCAAAGCGCTCGCTATCGCGCTCGTCGGCGGAGGTATCGTGCATCTCATCACCTATTTCGTCGCCAAGAGCAACTATAAGTTCAAGGCAAAGACTGACCCGAAAATTTACCTCTCGCGCGAGGAGACAAGGTTCAATTTCCGCGATGACCACCTGCTGCGCTCGAATACCACAAAGACATACATCTCTTCAAACAGCAGCGGCGGCGGTCATCACAGCGGCGGCGGTCACCGGAGCGGCGGAGGTCACCACAGCGGCGGCAGCCACGGCGGCGGCGGAAGACACAGATAAGCGCAGTATCAGCAAAAATCGCTTGACAAAAAGTGATTATTGTGGTATAATGCAGTCATAAACCAGTGAAGAAGTGTGAGTAGCCGCTTCATAAGCGTTCCAGAGAGCCTGCGGTCGGTGTGAGCAGGTGCGTGAGGCTGCGGTGAATGGACTTCCGAGGGCGGACAGAAAGGACTTTGCGTCTGAGTAAGCGAGCCGCAGCGGTCCTGCGTTATCAAAACCCGTGTATGAAAGTACACACGAGAGGACGTTTTTACGTCAAGCGGGGTGGCACCGCAGAAGCTGAATGGATATTCGCTCCTGTCCCGGCATTTCAGATAATGTCGGACAGGGGCGCTGTTTTTTGTCCGGTAGACAAACAAATTCTGATTAAAAGGAGAAGATCACAATGGCAAAAGAAATACCTTACAAGATTTACCTCGAAGAGAGCGAGCTCCCGAAGCAGTGGTACAATGTCCGCGCTGATATGAAGAAGAAGCCGGCTCCTCTCCTCAATCCCGGTACAGGCAAGCCTGTCACAGCTGAGGAGCTCGGAGCTGTGTTCTGCGATGAGCTCGTTAAGCAGGAGCTCGACGAGACAACTCCCTACATCGACATTCCCGATGAGATACTCTCATTCTACAAGATGTACCGTCCTTCACCGCTCGTAAGAGCTTACTGTCTCGAAAAGGCTCTCGGTACTCCGGCTAAGATCTACTACAAGTTCGAGGGCAACAATACATCGGGAAGCCACAAGCTCAACTCTGCTATCGCACAGGCTTACTACGCAAAGAAGCAGGGACTCAAGGGCGTTACCACCGAAACAGGCGCAGGTCAGTGGGGCACGGCTCTTTCAATGGCTTGCTCTTACTTCGGTCTCGACTGCCACGTTTATATGGTAAAGGTATCATACGAGCAGAAGCCCTTCCGCCGCGAGGTAATGCGTACCTACGGCGCAAGCGTTACTCCTTCGCCCTCTATGACGACCGAGGTCGGAAAGAAGATACTCGCCGAATTCCCCGATACCAACGGAAGCCTCGGCTGCGCTATCTCTGAGGCTGTTGAGGCTGCTACTACTCACGAGGGCTATCGCTATGTTCTCGGAAGCGTGCTCTCACAGGTGCTCCTCCACCAGACTGTTATCGGTCTTGAATCCAAGATAGCTATGGATAAGTACGGCATAAAGCCGGATATGATAATCGGCTGCGCAGGCGGCGGCTCGAACCTCGGCGGTCTTATCGCTCCGTTTATGGGCGAGAAGCTCCGCGGCGAGGCTGACTACCGTATCATCGCTGTTGAGCCTGCTTCGTGCCCGAGCCTTACACGCGGTACCTACGCTTATGACTTCTGCGATACCGGAAAGGTTTGTCCGCTCCAGAAGATGTATACGCTCGGAAGCGGATTTATGCCCTCACCGAACCATGCAGGCGGTCTCCGTTACCACGGTATGAGCGCTATTCTCTCCGAGCTCTACGATCAGGGACTTATGGAGGCTGTTTCAGTAGAGCAGACCTCTGTATTCGAGGCTGCACAGAGATTCGCAAGAGTTGAGGGTATCCTCCCGGCTCCCGAGAGCAGCCACGCTATCAAGGCAGCTATCGACGAGGCTCTCAAGTGCAAGGAGACAGGCGAGGAGAAAACTATCCTCTTCGGTCTTACCGGTACAGGTTATTTCGATATGTACGCTTACGGCGCATACAACGACGGCAAGATGAGCGACTATATCCCCACCGACGAGGAGATAGCAAAGTCCCTCGCAAACCTCCCCAAGATCCAGTAAATAAAGCTCCAGGCACCTCCCGTTTGGGTGCTTCGGCAGATCTACACGTATTAATTGAGGGAAACCCTTTTGAAAAAGGGTTCTCCCTCAATGCTCACGGTCCTTAACGAAGAAAACATACTAAAACCGAATAGGACAACTATCCCGATACAGTAAGTGTCGGGATTTTTCTTTGTCAGTATAATAAATGAACTGATGTGTAAAGATGACAAAACTGTAAGATTCAGATAATGCCATTGTCATATAGACGTGCTATAATAGAATCAAAAGAACAGGAGGTATCGTTATGGAACTGTTAAAAGTTGAAAATCTTTACAAGGTATACGGTAAAGGAGAAAATGAAGTCAAAGCGGT
>JAFXVT010000033.1 GCA_017534835.1 Ruminococcus sp. | reverse complement strand
TCAAACTCTTTATTAAATAGTATATATCAGTCACGTTTCCGCAACTAAAATATCTTAATCCTGTTCAATAACGCTTGCGTTATTACTGCGCATTTTTTACTCTTGCTTGAGTTCATTCTTTTTCTCAAAAGAATCTCAAGGGTCGTTACTTTTTCTTGCATTGTTCAATTTTCAAGATGCCGTTTGTTTTCGTCGCTCTCTCGTGGCGACTTAATTATTATAGCACGTACTTCGTCTCTTGTCAACTAAAAGGTTATCAAAATTTTTGCTTTCTTTTTGTGCATTATGCTACAGTATCAGGAACCGTACTACAAAAGCTGCTCCCATAACCGCTAAAAGCCCGAATCCAAGCATATTTATGCGCATCTCGCGAACAGTTCGGAACTGCTCCGGAGCGCTTTTCTTATATATCAGAAGGAGCTCCTCGCCTGCCGACAGCGGCTGGCTGTAGCCTGCCGTATCCTCGCTGACTATGCTCTCCCCCTCTGCCTGATACTCGACCTTATGCACATATCTTCCGCGGCTCTCTTCACGCGCTGACACAATGCGTCCCAGCGTCCGGGCTCCGCCAAGCCGGAATGAAAGCGCCCTGATGAACATAACAAATCCAACGAGACCGACTGCTGCGCCTACAACGCCAATTATCGTATTTTCCACTCTATCACCTCCTGTACTATTTTATTATTCAACTGTCGGTATGTCAACAAAAACGGACATCTCCCGACGTCCGTTTTTTATTCATATTGAAGCTTCCGCTCTGCTGCCTTATGCCATAAGCTTGACCATTACAGCCTTCTGAGCGTGGAGACGGTTCTCTGCCTCCTCGAATATCTCCTTTGCGTGAGCCTCGAATACCTTCTCGGTTATCTCTTCCTCACGATGTGCAGGCAGGCAGTGAAGCACCATTGCATCTTCCTTCGCAACAGCCATTATATCGTCGTTTATCTGATAGCCGTCGAACGCCTTTCTGCGTTTTTCAGCCTCGTCCTCCTGACCCATTGATGCCCATACATCGGTGATAAGTACATCTGCGTCCTTTGCAGCCTGTGCCGGAGACTCCACCATCTCGAACTTGTCGCCGTAGCCGGCAGCAAAATCGAGTATCTCCTTCGGCGGCTGATAATCGGCAGGGCAAGCGATAGAAACGCTCATACCTGTCTTGAGTCCGCCCACGATAAGGGAATTAGCCATATTGTTTCCGTCGCCGACAAAGCACATCTTCAGACCCGAGAGCTTACCCTTGAATTCGCGGATAGTCATAAGGTCGGCAAGCACCTGACAGGGGTGGCAGAAATCGGTAAGACCGTTGATTATCGGGATATTGCCGTATTTTGCGAGGTCCTCGACCTCTTTCTGCTCGAATGTGCGTATCATTATACCGCTGAGATAGCGTGAAAGTACACGTGCTGTATCCTGAACAGGCTCACCTCTGCCTATCTGGAGGTCATTGGAGGAGAGAAAGAGCGGGTATCCGCCGAGCTGGTACATACCTGTCTCGAACGAAACCCTTGTACGTGTCGAAGCCTTCTGGAATATCATACCGAGGGTCTTGCCCTTGAGGTGGGGATGGGGTATGCCGTGCTTGAGCTCATATTTGAGCTGGTCTGCAAGGTCGAGTATCTCTGTTATTTCTTCTGTGCTCAGATCGAGCATTTTAAGCAGGTGTTTCATATCTGTATCCTTTCAGTCTGTTATTTGCCTCTGTTCATATCGCCGAATGTCATATCGACCGCAACAGCAAAAAGAGGGATGTAATCATCAAAAAGCTTATCTTCAATGGTGATCTCATACTGCAGCTCGCCGCCAACAGTTACAAGGGTCCTGAGTGTTCCTACAGCCATATCGTCCTTCAGCAGCTGAAAGTCCCTGTGATCCTTACTTGCGATAGCATACTTTATCTCTGTTCCTGCGGTATCCTTTCCATTGACCGTGATAGTGGGGTCAAGGAAGAGGGATTTGCACTCGAGCGTCATTATGGAAACGTCGTTGTGAGTTATAGCAAAAGCAGGTTTTCTGTCATCACTTATCTGCACTATCGTGTAAAGCTGGTAATTGCTCGCGTCGAGAAGCAGGTACCTGTTTCCGCCGAAAGCCTTTTTCTTCATAGTATAAAGAAGCCTTGACTGCTTTTTATCGGTGACTGTATATTTATGTCCCTTGATAGAGATCATCAGCTCCATACATCATTCCTCCAGTATTTCCAAAAGCAGGTCGAGCCCTGCGTCTATCTCACTGACCTCAATAGTGAGCGGCGGAAGGAGCCTTACCTTATCCTTTGCAGTAAGGACGAGCAGACCCTTTTCGAGTGCCTTTTTCGCAACATCTGCCGCTTTCTTGGTTTTGAGAGATATTCCTATCATAAGTCCGAGACCGCTTACTCCTGCGACCTCGCTGCATTTTTCAAGCCTTGCCCTGAAGTGCTCAGCCTTAGCGCAGACTTCATCGAGGAAGCCCTCTGTACTGAGTCTGTCGAGGACGGCAATTCCGCCTGCGCACGCAATGGGATTGCCGCCGAAGGTCGAGCCGTGCGTGCCGGGAGTGAGAACACCGGCAAGCTTTTCGTTCACGAGGCACGCTCCCATCGGGATGCCGCCTGCGATACCCTTGGCAAGTGTAGTTATATCGGCTTTTTTGCCGTACCAGTCCCCGGCGAGGAACTTACCTGTCCTGCCGACGCCTGTCTGTATCTCATCAGCGATAACGAGAACGTCCTTCTGTGCGCAGAGCTCATAAACAGCATCTACAAACTCAGGATCGAGCTTGTTCACGCCGCCTTCGCCCTGTACGTACTCGATCATTACAGCGCAGACTGTATCATCGAGCTTTGCCTTCAGGTCATCTGCGTTGTTCGCCTCGACGTTGATGAAGCCCTCGAGGAACGGGAAGAAGTAGTTGTGGAAAACGTCCTGACCCGTTGCCGAAAGCGTGGCGATAGTCCTTCCGTGGAAGGAATTGACAAGGGTTATGATATTGTGCCTGCCCTTGCCGTACTTATCAAAGCTGTACTTCCTTGCGACCTTTATCGCGCATTCGTTTGCCTCTGCGCCGCTGTTTCCGAAGAAGACCTTGTCGTATCCTGCCGTTTCGCAGAGCCTCCCTGCGAATTCAGCCTGTACAGCCGTATAATAGTAATTCGAGTTATGCTGGAGAGTTCTCACCTGAGCGCACACTGCGTCAGCCCACTTCTCGTCACAATAGCCGAGGCTGTTGGTACCGATACCGCTTCCGAAGTCGATATACTCCCTGCCGTCCTCGTCCTTGCAGCGTCTTCCGGCGCCCTGCTCCATAACGAGCGGATACCTTCCGTAGGACTGTATAACGTGTTCATTGAATTTTTTTATGGTGTTTTCACTGCTCATATGTATCTCTCCTTAAAAACATACTTCACAGATACCGTTACATTATATATTATAACGCTGTTCAGTATGTAAAATCAATAATCATCAAATGACTTCGGGTAAATTTTTTGTATACAAGTAAACAAATTTTAATAATTGCCACAGCTATTATGTGAATTGTGTACCAATTCCCTCATTGGAAAGTATCTCGATGAGGATAGAATGCGGCACTCTGCCGTCGATGATAACGGTCTTGTTCACTCCGCGTCTTACAGCCTCAACGCAGCAGTCTATTTTAGGTATCATACCGCCTGAGATGATGCCCTGCATCTTCAGATACGGCACCTCGCTGACATTTACAGCCGGAATGAGAGTGGACGGATCGTCCTTGTCGCGGAGAAGTCCCGCAATATCGGTCATAAGAATGAGATTCTCAGCGCCGAGCTCCGCAGCGATGCGTGCAGCGGCTGTATCAGCATTGATGTTATAGGTGTTGCCTTCCTTGTCTGTCGCAACAGTAGCGATAACAGGGATATTGCCGTTGCTGATAGCATCGAGGATCGGCTTTGTGTTGACCTCTGTTATCTCGCCTACCCAGCCGAGATCCTGACCGTCCTCTGTGGTCTTTTTCTCGGCAACGAGCATTTCGCCGTCGATACCGCAAAGACCTACAGCGCTGCCCTTGTGCTGAGCGAGGAGCTGTACGAGCTCCTTGTTCACCTTGCCGGAGAGCACCATTTTTACGACGTCAACAGTAGCCTCGTCCGTATAGCGCAGACCGTTGATGAATCTGCTCTCGATGTTGAGCTTCCTGAGCATATCGCTTATCTCGGGACCGCCGCCGTGTACGAGAACTACCTTTATGCCGACGAGTGAGAGAAGGACGATGTCAGTCATTACCGCGTCCTTGAGCTCCTTGTTCGTCATTGCATTTCCGCCGTATTTGATAACGACTATCTTGTTGCTGTACTTCTGTATATACGGGAGCGCATCGATAAGTATCTGCGATTTATCCTGATTTGAGATCTTTTCCATTTCATATTCTCCTTGTCCATTTGGTGGCGATGTCCTGAATGTCCGCTCAGCTGCGGTAATCGCCGTTTATCTTGACATAGTCATAGGTGAGGTCACAGCCCCAGCAGACTGCTGTTCCGGGACCCTCGCCGAGGGATACGATTATCTGTATCTCGTCCTCACTGAGCACCTTCTTGGCAACGTCCTCGTCGAAGGCTGTAACGCAGCCCTTGCGTCCGAGAGCGATGCTGCCGCTCTTTGAAGACATATCAATATCAACATTGCTGATGTCGAATTCAGCATCGGAATAGCCGACTGCACAGTAGATACGTCCGGCATTTGCGTCCTCGCCGAATATCATCGACTTCAGCAGGCTCGAGCATACGACCGACTTTGCAACAGTCTCGGCGGTCTGTTCGTCAGCTGCACCTGTAACGGCACACTCGATGAGCTTGGTTGCGCCCTCGCCGTCCTTTGCCATCATACGTGCGAGGTTGAGAAGGATATTGTAGAGTGCATTTGAGAATACGCCGAAATCCTCATTCTCAGTGGTTATCTTCTCGTTTCCGGCTGTACCGGAAGCCATTACGCAGACCATATCATTCGTGGAGGTGTCGCCGTCTACGCTCGCACGGTTGAGAGTGACTTTTACGTTGTCGCTGAGAGCGCGCTGGAGCATCTCCACGGAGATGTCCGCATCAGTCGTGATGAATGTGAGAGTCGTAGCCATATTCGGGTGTATCATACCGCTGCCCTTGAGCATAGCGCCCATAACGCAGGTCTTTCCGCCGAGCTCGAACTCAACAGCGACCTCCTTGGGCATAGTATCTGTAGTCATTATCGCCTCGAGAGCGCTCTTGTTGCCGCCGTAGCTGAGGCCTTCAACGAGAGGCTTGATACCGCTTGCGATGGGCTCGATGGGGAGCACCTGACCGATAACACCGGTTGAAGCGACGATGATGTCCTTCTCGTCGAGACCGAGAGCTTCAGCCGCGAGCTGACACATCTTCGTTGCCTTCTCGTAGCCGTCGGGATTGCAGGTGTTGGCGTTGACGGAGTTCACGATAACAGCTCTTGCCTTTCCGTCAGCGATGTGCTCCTTCGTTACGAGGATAGGAGCTCCCTTTACCTTGTTCGTTGTATATACTGCCGCAGCCGTGCATTCGGTGTCAGCGACTATCATAGCGAGGTCGTTCTTCTTCTTTGCAGCGGGGATAGCGTTGTTTGCCGCAGCATTTGCCTCTGCCATCTCTCCGAGCGGCTTGTGCGCAAGTCCGCACTGAACGCCGTTGGCCTTGAATCCTCTCGGTGCGCATACACCGCCGTATACGAATTTAACGTTTCCTATTTTTTTAAGGTCCATCTCTTTTTCCTCCTTATGTATCTATTCTTATAAGCTCGCGGAGCGCCTTGTTGCGGTAATTGAGATCATCCCTCACCGTGAATCCCTGAGATTCCCAGAAGGCGTTGCCGGCTTCGTTGTACTTGAACACCAGAAGTGCGACCTTGCTGATATTCTCCCTCTTCATCGCCTCAAGACAGGTATCGAGCAGCTTCGCTGCAAGCCCTTTTCGCCTGCACGATCCGCGCACCGCCATGTGGTGTATGAAGCCGCGTCTGCCGTCGTGACCGCCGAGGATAACACCCTCGACCTCGTCTCCCTCGACTGCGACGAACACTGTTTCGGGGTTTCGTCTCAGAAATCGCTCAATTCCCTCACGTGAGTCATCAACGTCGTTGAAGCCCATATTCCTGCACGACATCCACAGCGCATATACGCCGTCGTAATCGTCGATAGTCATCCTGCGTATTTCCATTGCGAGACCTCCTTTATATGATATGCTTATTCTCAGACAAGCCCTGTCGTCTCGTCGATGCCCATCATTATGTTCAGGCACTGTACAGCTGCGCCGCTCGCACCCTTTCCGAGGTTGTCGAGGCGTGCGCAGAGGAGTATCTGCTCGTCGCTTCCGAATACGAACACCTGAAGCTTGTTCTGTCCGCTGAGAGTATTCGATGCGAGGAAGAAGCTCTTCTGCTCGTCCGCGGACATGAGCGGCATCACCTCAACGAGCTTTGCACCTGCGTAATGCTTTGCGTACATCTCGTGTATCTCCGCCGGCGTGAAAGCCTTCGGGAGAGTTCTTGTCTGTATCGGTACGCTCACTACCATTCCGCTGTAGTAATCGCACACCATAGGATTGAACATCGGCTTGTAGGTCAGACCCGATACAGCCTGCATCTCGGGGAGGTGCTTGTGTGCCTGAGAGAGTGCATACTGACGGGGGCTGTTGAACTCATACGGCTTATCATCGCCCTCATATACGGCGATAGCCTTCTTGCCTGCTCCGCTGTAGCCGGAGGTCGCATACGCGAACACCGGATAATCAGCCGGTATGACTCCGTTCGCAACGAGCGGATAAACTATCGAATTGAAGCCGCTTGCGTAGCAGCCGGGAACAGCAACTCTGTTCGAAGTCTGTATCTTTTCGCGGTGAGCAGCCGAGAGCTCAGGGAATCCGTAAGCCCAGTCGGGATTTGTTCTGTGAGCTGTCGAAGCATCTATGATACGCACATGGTCATTGTCCTTGTCTATGAACGATACAGCCTCGCGCGAAGCATCGTCCGGCAGGCAGAGGAACACGTAATCGGCGCTGTTGATGAGACGTGCGCGCTCAGCCGGGTCCTTTCTGAGTTCCTCGCTTATCCTGATGAGCTCAATATCGTTCCTTCCCTCGAACCTTTCGAGTATCTTCAGTCCGGTCGTACCCTCCTGACCGTCTATATAAACCTTGACTGCCATATCAGTTTCCTCCTGTTTCTTCTTCAAAGAGCGATCTGCCCGTTTCCGCGGCGGTAACGTTTCCGCCGCATTCCGGACAATAGCGCTCGGTATCTGTCATCGCCCAGCTTTTCCAGCTGTAGCCGCATTTTTTGCAGGTATGCTCCCTCTCGACGGGCGGCGGACCGTACACGCACTGCACGATGTCCTCAAACGGCTCATATGCGCCCTCGCCGTTTTTTGTGCCGCAGTAACGGCAGTAGGGGTCATCATCTATAACAGCGTGACAGTTCCCGCATCTGCCCTCATATCCTGCCGGACGCCTGCCGAGTATATCCCTCAGCTTTTTCATATGTCGTCCTCCTCGGTGACACCGCGGCGCTTGTTCAGCTTCCGCTCGTACTTCTCACGCTTCGGGTCGAGCTGACCGGATTCGTCCTCCACGAGTGAGTGCCACACACTGACAGTGAGCGTCACAACGACTATCAGTACGAACCACAGAATGTGTACCCACGCCGGAGCAGCTATCCACAGCCCCATAACGACCTCGCCTGCGACCCAGAGTATACCCATAAGGAGCGTCAGACCGAAGGTGAATACTATATCCTTTTTCTTCATAGCTTAGCCGAGCTCCGCGAGTCTCTTTTCCGCGAGAGCTATCTGCTTTGTTACCTCCTCGGGAGAGGGGCCGCCCTCGGACTTCCTCTCGCGGACGCAGGTATCCAGGCTTATGGCATCGTATACGTCCTCGGCAAAGAGGTCTGTCATCGCCTTGTAATCGTCAAGCGGCAGAGTTTCGAGCGTTACGCCCTTTTCTATGCACTGTGCGACGAGCGTGCCTGTTATCTTGTAGGCATCGCGGAAGGGCATCCCCTTCTTTACGAGGTAATCTGCACAGTCGGTAGCATTTATGAATCCGCGCGCAGCGGCATTTCTCATATTTTCCTTGAGCACGCGCATAGTTGCGAGCATGGGAGTGAATGTCTTCACGCAGAGCTTGACGTTGTCCACGGCGTCAAAGATGGCTTCCTTGTCCTCCTGCATATCCTTGTTGTATGCGAGGGGGAGTCCCTTCATCATCGTGAGGAGAGTAACGAGGTCGCCGTTGACTCTGCCTGTTTTGCCGCGGATAAGCTCCGTAACATCGGGGTTTTTCTTCTGCGGCATTATCGAGCTTCCGGTAGCGAAAGCGTCATCGAGCTCGATGAATTTGAATTCCCAGCTGCACCAGAGGATTATCTCCTCGGAGAAGCGTGAGAGATGAGTCATAAGGAGCGAGAGCGCACAGCAGAGCTCAATGCAGTAGTCGCGGTCGGAAACTCCGTCAAGGCTGTTCGGCATAGGAGCCGTAAAACCGAGAAGATCGGAGGTCTGCTGACGGTTCGTCCTGTAGGTCGTACCTGCGAGGGCGCCGCTTCCGAGCGGACAGTAGTTCATACGTGCTGCTGCGTCCTGAAGACGCTCAATATCGCGCATAAGCATCCACACATAAGCCATAAGGTGATGTGCGAGAGTGATGGGCTGAGCACGCTGGAGGTGGGTATATCCGGGCATTATCGTCTCGGTATGCTCTTTTGCGAGCCTGATGAGAGTCTCTGCGAGTTCGCGCACCATAGCCTGAATATCGGCTATCTCGTCGCGGAGGTAGAGACGCAGGTCAACTGCGACCTGATCGTTTCTCGAACGCGAGGTGTGGAGCCTCTTTCCGACATCGCCGAGTCTCTTTGTGAGCTCCGCCTCAACGAACATATGGATGTCCTCGGCGTTGGGGTCGAGCTCAAGTGCGCCGGAGTCGATGTCCGCAAGGATACCCTTCAGACCCTCGATCAGAGTAAGGCTGTCTTCCTTTGTGATTATGCCGCAGTCGCCAAGCATGGTAGCGTGGGCGATACTGCCCTGTATATCGTGGCGGTACATACGTCCGTCAAAGGCAATGGAAGAATTGAAGGCATTCACGCCTGCGTCGACCTGCTTTGAAAATCTTCCTGCCCACATCATATCTGCCATATCATTTACTCCTTCTATCAGTAGTGCTTCTTCTCTTTTATATTGCGGTATTCCTCAAAGAGCTCAAGACATTCCGCACGGTCGAGCTCCTCGGATATATCCTCGGGCGACTCGTAGAATTCCTTGTCGCGGAAGCCTATACTGTCGGTATCGGCGATATTGCAGCCGTAGTATACCTTACTGATGTTCGCCCACATAATCGCGCCTGCACACATCGGGCAGGGCTCAGCGGTCGTGTAGAGCTCACAGCCTGAAAGGTCGAACGTTCCGAGCTCCTTACAGGCATTTCGTATTGCCATTACCTCGCCGTGACAGGTCGGGTCGTGCTGCCTGACGACCTCATTGTGTCCGCGTCCGACGACCTCGCCGTCCCTGACGATAACGCAGCCGAAAGGTCCGCCGTGGCCTGCACGGATCCCCTTCTGTGCCTCACCTATGGCGAGCTTCATAAATTTATCCATACCGCACCTGCCTTCCGCAATTCTGAATTTCTGTGAATTATAAACAGGCAGGAGGTCGTCCCCTGCCTGTATTTTTTATTCCGGTATAGAGCAGCTGAACTTTATGTCTTCGCCTTCACCGTTGTGTATGATAAGATATGTGCTTCTGCTCTGCATAGGGATAACTTTATAGATCAAAGCCTGCGAATTCAGAGCACCCATCTTCTCCTCGTCGGACATATTGTCCCAGTCGATAACGCCTTCCCACTTGCAGCAGATATAGCAAGTAACGTACTGTCCCAAATGGCTGTTCCTGAGACCGATGTACTTGGAATATGTGTACGGCAATACATTTTCAGCCTGCAATTCGACATCCTCATCGGCAAGAACGGGTCCGAACGCTCCCTCAAGAGGAGTTATGGCGTATGTCTGATCATAGTAGTCCAGCTCATTGTCGCTGTCATGACCCTCCGGAGGAGTCTCGTGATAGGATTCGATAAAGCAGTATCTGTCGTGTATCTTGTAGATATACGGGTGCTTTATCTTGCCGTTCACAGCCTCTTCGGAGTTCGAGTCCTCATACCAGCACATGATCTCTGCCATTTCCTCAAAGCTGCCCTCTGTGTCGAGGTCGACAAAACGGGTCACCTTATTGCTGTCAGCGTACCAGAATCTTACCTGTACGTCTTCCTGAGCATATTCGCCCTCTAATCTGAAGCGGTAGATGCCCCACAGGTCGCCGTCCTCGTCCTTGGCTCCCCATACAGAAGAGACCGTATTGGAGCTTATCTTCTCGCCGTCCTTTGTAATGGAGATAGAATCGAGCTCATCGAGGTCGGGAGCATTGTAGTTGACACCGATCGTTATGATAGTGGCTTTATCGCTTTCGTCAGAGTCTATGCCTGCCTCCTGCGGAGTGCCGACGTAATAATCGAGCAGGCTGACTTCGATGCCGTCAAGGAATTCCATATCCTTGTCGATTATCTTCTGCAATTCTTCCTGTGAGAGCGTAGGCTCCTCGGTCTCGGGCTCGGTCTCAGCCTCAGTTTCTGCCTCGGTCGCTGCTTCGGCAGTTGTCGGCTGGTCGGGCTTCGATACGGATGCGTCATCCTTGTCCGCACCGCAGCTTACGAATGAAGCTGCGACGCAGAGAAGCGAAAGAACTGATATTATCTTTTTCATTTTATTCTCCAATTTCACCTTGTATTGTTTCTGTCTTACTTGTTGTTTCTCTTCTGATCGAGCTTAGCCTTCACCTTTATCGGGAGACCGAAGAGGTTGATGAAGCCAGCTGCGTCAGCCTGATTGTATACCTCGTCCTCATCGAATGTAGCAACTTCCTCATCATAGAGAGTGTAGGGAGATGTTACGCCGGCATTGATGATGTTGCCCTTGTAGAGCTTGAGCTTAACATCGCCTGTAACGTTCTTCTGAGTCTCGGTAACGAATGCGCTGAGTGCCTCACGGAGAGGTGTGTACCACTGACCGTTGTATACGATGTCAGCAAACTTTATGCCGAGGTACTGCTTGATGCGTGCAGTTTCCTTGTCGATGGTGATAGTTTCGAGAACTTCGTGAGCGTGGTAGAGGATAGCGCCGCCGGGAGTTTCATAAACGCCTCTGGACTTCATACCAACGAGACGGTTCTCAACGAGGTCAGCAAGACCGATACCGTTCTCGCCGCCGAGCTTGTTGAGTGCGCTTACCATCTCAACGCCGTTCAGAGTCTTGCCGTCGAGCTGTGTGGGAACGCCCTTCTCGAAGTGGATAGTGATGTATGTGGGCTTGTCGGGAGCGTCGATAGGAGATACGCCCATTTCGAGGAAACCCTTCTTCTCGTACTGCGGCTCGTTTGCCGGATCCTCAAGGTCGAGACCCTCGTGGCTGAGGTGCCAGATGTTCTTGTCCTTGGAGTAGTTTGTCTCACGGCTTATCTTGAGCGGGATATTGTGAGCCTCAGCGTAGTCGATCTCCTGGTCACGAGACTTGATGTCCCATTCTCTCCAGGGAGCGATGATAGTCATATCAGGAGCGAAAGCCTTGATAGCGAGCTCGAATCTCACCTGATCGTTGCCCTTGCCTGTGCAGCCGTGGCAGATAGCGTCAGCGCCCTCAGCAAGTGCGATCTCAGCGATGCGCTTTGCGATGATGGGACGAGCGAATGAAGTACCGAGCATATATCTGTTCTCGTAGATAGCGCCAGCCTGAACTGTGGGATAAACGTAATCCTGGATGAATTCCTCCTTGAGGTCAGCGATGATGAGCTTTGAAGCACCTGTCTTGATAGCCTTCTCCTCAAGTCCGTCGAGCTCTGTGCCCTGTCCTACGTCGCCGGAAACAGCAATTATCTCAGGGTCATTGTAGTTTTCCTTGAGCCACGGGATGATGATAGATGTGTCGAGACCGCCTGAATAAGCGAGAACTACCTTTTTTACTTCTTTTTTAGCCATTGTAATTACCTCCTGAAATTCAAAACGCCGAGCCGGCGTGAATGATCGTGATAATACTATTATACACCGCTGTGTTCTGTTGTCAACCCTTTTTGAATAAATATTCATTTGGTGCACGAATATTCTTCTCTGTATGTATATTTATTCGCATTATCCATTAAAAAGCGCATATATATGCACAAGAATGGGGACGCTCCGGAAAGCGTCCCCTGAATATTTCACTCTTCATCTCTGTTTTTCCGTATCCTGCTGTAAATGAATACGCCGAGACACGCCGCTGCTGTTCCTGCGAGGTAGCTCCACAGGTCCTCGGCTGCGAAGCTCGTTCCGATAAGGACACGAAGAAAGTGGTTCTCGATACCGAATCTGTCAGCAAATCCCCACTTTTGCAGGAATTCGACCGCAAATGCGAACGCGAGAAGTATGAGATTCATGATATAATGGTTGTTCTTGCCGCCGAGCACCGCCTGCACAAGGCAGTAGAGCACCCACATCACGATGATGTCGCCGCCGTAATAGCGGATGAAGTTGTCATGCTGAGTGAGCGCGATAACTACCTCCACACCGACGAGCAGCACGAATAAAACGATATAAGGTATACGCTTCTTCATTCGCTCACCAGCCCTTCAAGGTCGGGGAAAATGCCGAGACTGCGCCGCAGAATACCGTTCATACAGGCGATAGCCGTTCCGTAATTCGTGAACGGGACTCCTGCCGCCTCTGCGATATTTTTCCTGTGCAGCATCTCCCTCTCGTTGAGCATACAGCCTCCGCAGTGGATAACGAGGGCATACTCCGAGAGCTCCTCCGGGAAGTCGCGTCCGCTTGAAAGCTCGATATTCAGACTCTTTCCCGTGTATTTCCTCAGCAGAGCCGGGAGCTTCACGCTGCCGATGTCGCCGCACTGACGATGATGAGTGCAGCCCTCTGATATGAGGACAGTGTCGCCGTCGCGGAGGTCACGGATCTTTGCTGCACCCTTCACAGCCGTCCCGAGAAAGCCCTTGTACCGCGCCATAAGTATGGAAAACGAGGTCAGCGGAACCTCCTCCGGCACTATCTTATCCACGAGCCCGAACACCTGACTGTCCGTGACCACCATTTTCGGCTTTGCTGCGAGAGCCGCAAGAGCTCCGGCGAGCTGTCCCTCCTTCGCAAATACGGGAACAGCGTCCGCATCGAGAATATCGCGCAGGGTCTGCACCTGCGGCAGTATCATCCTCCCCTTCGGCGCAGAGCCGTCGATAGGCGTAACGAGTACGATAACGTCACCGGCTTCGATAAGATCACCGATGATGCGGCGCTCGTTCGCGGGATTTTTCGCAAGTCTGCCTATCATTTCTTTCAGCTCGGTGATATTCTGCTTTTTTGCTGCACTTACCGATATTTCGTTGTCCGCAAGCACTTTACCTCCGCCGAGGTCAGACTTGTTGTGTACGATGATATACGGAAGCTCTCTCTCTCGGAAGAGCGAAAGAAGCTCGTTGTCACATTCGCTCAGTCCGGCACTTCCGTCCACGACGAGCACTGCAATATCGGTCTTTGCGAGTATCTGACGTGTCTTCTTCACGCGCAGCCCGCCGAGCTCGCCCTCGTCATCAAATCCGGGCGTGTCGATGATCTCGACAGGTCCGAGCGGAAGAAGCTCCATAGCTTTGTAAACGGGGTCGGTCGTAGTTCCCTTCACGTCCGAGACAACTGCGAGCTCCTGACCGGTAACAGCATTGACAAGGCTCGATTTTCCGGCATTTCTCCTGCCGAAGAAGCCGATGTGTATCCTCTCGCCGGAGGGAGTATCGTTAAGGCTCATAGATATACCTCCTATAGTTAGAGCTCCCGTGACCGGGAGCTCCTTTGCTCTGTTTTTTCGCCATAAGCTGGCATTTTCCGCTAAGCTGCGCCCTTATCAGAATTCGAGCTGGTCGATGACGCTTCTGAGTGCTCTTGCGCTCTCACGGAGCTTCTCCTCCTCGTCCTCTGTGAGCTTGGGGAATACCTCTCTGCCGATACCGTTGCTTCCGATAACGCAGGGAAGGCTCAGACAGACGTCGCTGATACCGTATCTGTCGGGAACGAGCGATGAAACTGTCATAATGTTGTTCGTATCGCGAAGGATAGAATCGCATATCTTGTTTACGGTCATGGCGATAGCGTAGAATGTAGCGCCCTTTCTCTTGATGACCTCGCCGCCGGCTTTTCTTACTTCCTCGATTATCTCGTCCTCGTCGATGTCAGCGTGGTTCTGGTCAGCGCAGTATTCCTCCATAGGGATACCTGCGATATTGGTGAGGGACCACGGGATAAACGAAGAATCGCCGTGCTCGCCGAAAACGTATGCGTGAACGCTGTTCGGGCTGAGACCGACGTGGTCGGCGATGCTCGAACGCAGACGCGATGTATCGAGAGCCGTACCCGAACCGATGACCTGATAGGGTGTGAGGTCCGTGCACTTTAAGATAGTATATGTGAGAACGTCAACAGGGTTGCTGACAACAACGTATATCGCATCGGGAGCAAAGCGTGCTACCTGCGGCATTACGTCCTTGATGATGTTCACGTTCGCCTGCGCAAGGTCGAGACGTGTCTGACCCGGCTTTCTTGCAAGACCGAGAGTTACAACTACTATATCAGAATTTGCAGCGTCCTCGTAGGTGCCGTCCTTTATCTCGACGTTGTGACCGAAGGATACGCCCTGACGAATGTCCATAGCCTCGCCCTTGGCCTTTTCCTTGTTTATGTCAATGAGGACAATATCGGTACACGTACCTGCAACAGCGAGGGTATACGCGACTGTTGCGCCGACGTTTCCTGCACCGAGTATGGTTATTTTTGTTCCGCCCTTATTATCTCCCATAATTATTACCTCCAGTTTTACCGCACAATGCGGTATGGTATATTACCATTATAGCATACATACAGAAAATATCAAGCCGTATCGTTAAAAATCCCGATAAAATCGTAAAAACAGACAAAAAAGCCAAACTTTTGACAATCTTTTGTCAACATAGCTGTGTAGTTGAGACCGTCATTCTGCGGAGTTCTATTGACAATCGCCTGCCTTTTCTCTATAATCAATATATGATGATATGGTCCGAGGGAGTGATGATATGGAAGAGTTTTCCTTAAAATACAGCGCTTTTCTTGAAGAATTCGGCCGAGGGAGAAAAATGGTGCTTTCGACTTCCGAAAACGGCAGGGTCTCATCGAGAATGATGAGCATTGTCAGGATAAACGGCGGATTTTACTTCCAGACTGACATTGAACTGAGAAAATACCGCCAGCTCTCAGCCAACAAGTACGCTGCACTGTGCATCGATAATATCCAGATAGAGGGAATATGCGAAGAGCTCGGACACCCACTCGGCAATGCCGCTTTCTGCGAGGTGTTCCGTGAATGCTTCTGCGGCTCATACGACGCATATACCTCGCTCGAGAATGAACGCCTTTTCGTGCTTGAGCCGCTGTTTGCCGAGCGCTGGATATATTCCGCAGGAGTGCCGTATATAGAGAAGTTCGACATTGAAAACAAGCAGTACAGCTGTGAAAAATATACCGGCAGATGACCCGGAAGTGAAAGAGGTGAGGTCAGTGGACAGCAGGATAAGCGACTCGATAACAACACGCTTCAACAAGCAGATATGGACAAAATTCCGCCGCGGAGTGCGCGATTACGAGCTCATACTCCCCGGCGACCGAATTGCCGTATGCATTTCCGGCGGCAAGGATTCGATGCTTATGGCACAGTGCATCGCCCGTCTCAGGCGCAACAACGAGATACCCTTCGAGGCGGAATACGTGATAATGGACCCCGGTTACACGCCCGATAACCTGAAGCGCATAATCGATAACGCCGAGCTGCTCGGGATACCGGCAAAGGTCTATTCTACACGGATATTCGAGTCTGCCGAGAAGGAGGACAAGCATCCATGCTTCCTCTGTGCGAGGCTGCGGCGCGGCTGGCTGTACAAGAAGGCACAGGAGCTCGGCTGCAACAAGATAGCCCTCGGCCACCATTTCGATGACGTGATAGAGACGATACTTATGGGTATGCTCTACGGCTCGCAGATGCAGACGATGATGCCGAAGCTGAAAAGCGAGAACTACGAGGGCGTCGAGCTGATACGTCCGCTGTATCTTGTCCGTGAATCCGACATTATCGCGTGGCGCGGCTTCAACAGCCTCGAATTCATACGCTGTGCGTGCAAGGTTACCGAGAAGAAGGGCGAGGACGGCTCGAAACGCGCGGAGATAAAGAAACTCATCGCGCAGCTGAAGCAGACGAATCCGGCAGTAGAGATGAACATTTTCCGAAGCCCCGAGAACGTGAACCTTCGCACTCTCATCTCATACCACAGCGGAGATGAATACCACCATTTCCTCGATGATTTCCACGAATGAACAATGCCCGGAGGTACCTTCCCTCCGGGCATTTCTGCTATTTAAGAACTGCTTACTGATACAGAGAAGAAGCCGTTTCCGCGAGCTTGCGGAGCTCGTCTATCTTCTCGTTGCCGCCGCTTATCTGCTTGGCGGTCTTTATGATATATTCAAAGGAAGAATCGCCCTTGTAGTCCGAATCCTTGAGCAGCATGGCAAATTCTGCCGCCGCGCCTGCGAGCATTATCCCCTGCGTGGGCTCGGGGTCGTATTTTTCCATACCGTAGAGGTTCGAGGAATAATTCTCCTCGTCCGTGCCGATGTCCTTATACGCCACCGAGAGCTTGATAAGCTCGCTCCTTCCGCCTGACGAAGCAGGCTCGGAGGTGTGCTCCTCTGCGAACTCAAGGGGAATATCGTGATATGTCCCATTCACGGTACCGCTCTTTTCGTTGAGCCCGACCTCGTAAAGCACAGTCACGCTGTGACCTGCCCCGACCTCGCCTGCGTCCCTGGAATCATCGTAGAAATCCTCTGCTTCCATAAGCCTGTTGTCGTAGCCGACAAGCCGGTAGCTGCTCACTGTGGCAGGATTGAACTCGACCTGAAGCTTCACGTCCTTGGCAATGGTGAAAAGCGTTCCGCCCATTTCCCCGACGAGAACGCGCTTAGCCTCGTCTACGGAATCTATATAGCTGTAGTTGCCGTTGCCGTTGTCGGCAAGAGCCTCCATTTTGTTGTCCTTGATATTGCCCGTACCGAAGCCGAGAACTGAGAGGTAAACGCCGCTCTCGCGCTTTTCCTCGATGAGCGCAGTCAGCTCCTCCTCGGAGCATTTGCCGATGTTGAGGTCGCCGTCTGTCGCGAGGATTATGCGGTTGTTCCCGCCCTCGATGAAGTATTCCTCAGCGAGCCTGTATGCGTTCTCGATACCGCCCTCGCCGTTCGTTCCGCCGGAAGCCATGATAGAATTGAGCTTCGAGATGACCTCGTCCTTATCGTCTCCGCTCGCGCCTTCGAGCAGCACCTCGCTTGAGCCGGCATAGGTCACGATAGAGATGCGGTCCCTCTCCGTGAGCTGGTCCGCAAGCAGAGAAAACGCCTGCTGTACGAGAGGGAGCTTGTTATACGCGCCCATCGAGCCCGACGAATCTATCAGGAAAACAAGGTTGGACGGCGGCAGCTCGTCCTCGGGGATACGCTTACCCTGTATCCCTATCATCATAAGCTTCGTTTCGGGATTCCACGGACAGTCGGTCAGCTCGACGTATTCGCCGAATACCTTGCCCTCTTCGGGGTCAGCGTACTTGTAATCGAAATAGTTGATGTACTCCTCGACGCGGACAGAATCGGGGTCGACCTTCTTGTGCCCGCTGAGCATACGGCGCGCGTTTGTATAGGAAGCGGTATCAACATCTGCGGAGAATGTTGAAAGCGGCTCAGTCTTCGGGTCCTTGAAGCCGGATTCGACAACAGCCTTGTATTCCTCGTTGTCGGGGGAAGAGCCGGGATAGTACGTTTCAGCCGATACAGATTCGTCACTGTAATGATAATTCTCAGCAGGAGGCTGATAATTCCCGCTGGTGAGATCGTCTGCTCCGCAGCCTGTGAATGCCGCCGCGATAAGCGGAAGTGTCAGTGTCAGCGCTGCTATCCTTGATGTGTTATTACCCATATTTTTCACTCCTTTGTACTCCCCTGCAAAGCGGTCGGAGGGGAGCTGTATCATCTGCTTATATTATACCGGAAGTGCCTGTGTATTGCAATAACAGAGAATTGTCAGTTCCGGAACAAAATACGCCGGAAATGTTACTATCCCGGAAAAAAATTACAGAATTCTGACATAATTGAGCTCCGTTTGCACCTTTTCTGTCAGTTTAGCAAAAAAGTACACAAATTAAATAGGATTTATCATTGATTTCTGCACGATTATGCGGTATAATCCATAATAGGGAAATATGTTCGCAAATATCAATATCTGGAGGGATAGCAATGAACACTAAGATAAGGCGCCTCACAGCCGCTCTCACCGGTATCATCACGCTGCTCGGCGGAGCTTCGGCGGCTGTTCCGGCAAAAACTGCAATGACGGCTTCTGCGGCAGGAAAGCTCCTCGCATTTCCGGGAGCTGTCGGCGGCGGTAAATACGCCACGGGCGGACGCGGCGGACAGGTCTATCACGTAACGAACCTCAACGACAGCGGCACAGGCTCGTTCCGCGATGCGGTCAGCAAATCGAACCGTATCGTCGTTTTCGACGTCGGCGGAACTATCGAGCTCAAGAGTGCAGTCTCGGCTATGGGCAACATCACTATCGCCGGACAGACCGCTCCCGGCGGCAGCGGTATCACGCTGAAAAACTACAAAATGGCTTTCGGCGGCGACAATATCATCTGCCGCTACATCAGCTCGCGCCCCGGTCCGTATAATGCGACGAGCTCCGGAAACGACGCTTGGGGCGGCTCTAAGGGCGCAAACTCTATCGTCGACCACTGCTCTGTTGGCTGGGCTTCGGACGAACAGTGGGGTCTCTACTCCAATAACAGCAACTATACCGTGCAGTATTCCGTCATCGGTCCGGCTAACTCGTGGGGCGGACACGACAAGGGCATACACGGCTTCGGTATAATGATGGGCAACAGCAGCCTCAGCTTCGACCACAACCTCATCATACACAACGTTTCGCGCAATTTCCGCGGAAAGATACCCGGCACAGGCGTTGCCGACTTCACCAACAACATCATCTACGACTGGGGCTATCAGACAGCTTACGGAACTATCGGTCACGTGAACTACGTGAATAATACCCTCAAAGCCGGAAATTCCACGACCGGCGGCTATCACTGGATAGACGTTGACAGCACCACAAAGCCCGAGAATTTCAAGGTCTACTGCGCCGGGAACCGCCTCATCAACAAGGACGGCTCGCTCCACGGCATAACCTATAACAACTGGGACGGCATCACGGTCAAGAGCGGTCTCGGCATAACAAAGGACGGTCTGAAGAGCAATTCCCCGTTTACGATAAACCTCGACGGCGAGAACATCTCAACAACTGTCGGCTGTGAGAGCGCCGAGGCTTCATACGAGCACGTTATCAGCTTCGCCGGAAACGGCATCTCACCCGACAAGAGAACGGCTATCGACCGTCAGTGCGCCGAGGAGACAAAGAACGGAACAGGTCAGTGCTCCGGCACAGCGGCATACAACGGCTCAGTCACCGACCTCAACAAGTACAATATCAAATGCGGCGTGACATATTCCTACCCTGCCGGTATCACATCGAAGGAGATAACAGATACCGATAGCGACGGTATGGCTGATGACTGGGAGACAGCACGCGGTCTCGACCCGACTGACCCGACAGATTACGCCGGCGATTACTGCGGTCAGGGCTATATGAACATCGAATACTACATCAACGACCTCACCGTGAACTCCTTCCCCGAGGGAGTCGTGAAGCTCTCGCCCGAGAGCTCCGGACCTGTACAGCCGCCTGTTCCGGCAGTTTCAGCGTTTGAGAAGATATACGCTGACACCTTCGCCGAGCAGGAGGGTATCCGCGTCGAGGAGTTCAGCACGAACAACACAAACATCGCCTTCATCGAAAACGGCGACTGGGCTATGTACCGCAAGGTCGATTTCGGAGACGGAGCAAGGTCGTTCCGCGGCTATATGAGCGGAAATCCCTGCACTGTTGAGCTCTACCTCGACAGTATGAACGGCGAACCTGCCGCAAAGATAAGCTATCCCGGCACAAACGGCTTCTCGGATTACCACGATTTTGAAACGAATATTTCAGAGATAAGCGGTATCCACAACCTGTATCTGAAATTCACAGGCGGCGAGGGCTATCTCACGAACGTGAAGAGCTTCGTGTTCGGCGCGGATAAGATACCGCTGAGCGGCGACCTCTTCAAGGACGTTCAGGTCACTGAACAGGCTCTCCCCGATTCGTGGAATATCGGCAGAAATGCAAACACCGGCTCGCTCATTTTCGGCGACCGCGATTTCACGATTGAACAGATACAGTCAAACCTCGCCGGCTCTGAGATACTTATGACAGCGTGCAGCGCAAAGGGTACGACCGGCGATACAGCGACCTTCACCGCCGGAGCCGATATGACCCTTCACATCGCGCTCGACAGCCGTGTCGAAAAAGCTCCCGACTGGCTCGCGGACTACACGCATATGAGGACGATGCTCAGTGCCTCGACCGGTATTGATTTCGCCATTTATGATAAGCACATCAGCAAGGGCGAGACCGTCACTCTCGGAAGCAACGGTCAGACCTATCAGTGCGTGAACTTCTTCGCTCTCGCGACCCCCGACAACATCGAGCCGGAGCCGCTCATCGGCGATATCAACTCCGACGGCGAGGTCGGAGTCGCTGACCTTGTAAAGCTCAGCGCTCACCTGCTCGGCAAGACTCCCCTCTCCGAGGCGGAAGCCGCTCTTGCCGACCTCACGCCCGACGGTGCGGTAGACACCTTCGACCTCATCACACTCAGAAAGATAGTCACACAGCAATAATGCACAAAGTCCCCGGGCATCAGCTCGGGGACTTTAAGTTTGTCAAAGAAATATTCGGTTCAAAGCTGGGAGCCTAAAGGAAACGCAGAGCCTTGCAAGTCTGCGGATCCGGGGCGAAATGGAGCTCCCTCTCAGAGGTGCGCCTTTATTTGCATTATGCTCTGTTTACGAGCCACTGTCTGAGCTGTACGAGGTCGAAGGTATCGAGCCTTCCGTCCTCGTCGAAGTCTCCGGCTTGCCAGTCGGGAAGCGTCTTTCTCTTTCCGAGCAGGAATTCCTGGAGCATAACGAGGTCTGCTATAGTCATCGCGCCGTCACGGTTGATGTCGCCGTCTATCCTTGTGAACGGAGGGATATAGGGCTCGAGCACGAATTTCTGATTTTCGCCGCCCACATATTCCCACTGCTGTATCACTCTTCCGGAGGAGAGCTCGGTAACAGAAAGTGCGGACTTGTGATCGGTCGAGGGTGTGAGGATCGAATATGTGCCGTCCTTGTTGCAGATGAGCTTCATTTTAGCTCCGTCGGAAGAGCTCATACTCATATATGCCACACCCGCGCCGTTTTCGGTGCTGTTGTTCTCAACACCGACATAGACCGGATTTATCGGTACAGCATCGCCCATATCCATTCCGATGTAGTAACTTCCGCTGCCGCCGGAAATGAGCCAGTCGAAAGGTTCATAGTCCATTTTCAGTTCATATTTCGGACCGATGCTCACATACATACCCGTCTCGGGATTCTTCAGTGCATAGTGGATCCCGGAGGTGACTTCTGGACGCACAGGCGTTATATCCCAGAGCTGGCAGTTGTATTCGTGGTATGCGTACTGGTTGATATTTCCGCCGTTTTCCTTTGACCACTCGAAAACGTCGAGCGCACCGCTGCCGTTCGAGCATTTGGAAACGATACCGTAATTTGAACCGCTCTTCACTATCTTGAACAGCTGGTTGTCAGCGCCGGTATAGGTCTGCAATTCGACGTTTGTGCCGTCCGCGGCAGTTGCACTTGCGACTGCGATGCACTTGCTCTCGTCGCCCATTGAAACGATCCTGCACCATTCATCGTCAACAGCGGTTATCCTCCACTGCTGAGCCCACAGCTTGTTCACATCCCACTGCTGGATATTCGTGCCCTCGTCGAGAGCGCCGTTGGGCAGGTCGATAGCAAGTCCGCTGTTTACGTTGGTGATGTAGTAGGGTACACCGCTGAGCAGTTCAGTGCCGCTGAGGGTGAAGCTCTTGCTCAGCTCGCCGAGAGTATCCTCCGCGAGAACGAGCTGAGAGTTGTGGTCTGTGTAGTCTGCGGCAGCCCCTGAGCGCTCCTTGCCTGTAAATTCCTTGTTCTGTGCGCCCCATATCGTCTGATTATTGCTTCCGACAGCCGTGAACGACATCACCTTTTTGCCGGATTCGTTCTTAGCTGCGAGGAAATAGCCCTTATAGGTCTGACCGCCGACGGTTATCGTTGCCGCGGACGAGCCTGCGTCCTGTTCCCAGCTTCCGGAAACTGCTCCGGAGATCTTACCGTCAGCGCTGAGCGAGATGTTCTGATAGCCGATTATCTTTCCATCTGTGGAATTGCCGTGATTGATGAATTCGTAGTCGCCGGCGATGTCAGTCACATCGTAGCCGCCGGAGGAGAGGGTGTCTCCGCTGTATTCAAACGGCGTAACAACAGGCCAGCCGTCCTCGTTGAAATACATCTGATGAACGCGGACCTCGTGATATTCCGAGCCGTCATCGAAGCGTGCGTGGTAGAAAAGATACCACTGTCCGTCATCGTCGCGCAGGACAGAGTTGTGTCCGCACGCCATATAAGCCTTGTTGAGCGAGCTGAATTTGTAGTTGCCCATCACCTTCAGACCTGTGCTGTCAAGATTCGGATTCGTCGGGAGCACAGCCTGTCTTCCGGCAGGGTCAGTGAAAGGACCGAGAGGGCTCTTTGAGCGGAAAACTCGCATATTATATCCGCCGTCAGAGAAGAGACCGCCGAATGTCACCCAGAGGTAATAGTAGCCGGTATCGGCGTTGTATTCGATGAACGGACCCTCGCCGGATTTGCCGTAGCCGCCGGAGATCTTCGTTCCGAAGTAGCTGTCGACCATACGTCCGTCTGAGGTCGTTCCGGTCTTGGGGTGTATGAGGTAGCCTGTCTTTGGGTCGACCTCAAGCGAGAATATGCCGCCCGACCACGAGCCGTAGCACATATACATCTTCCCGTCGGTGCCGTAGTAGATAGTCGGGTCGATAGCGTTGGGGAAGAGCTGGTTGTTGAAGTTGTCCCTGTTGAACCAGCTGTTGTTGAAGGTCACCTGTCCCTGCGCGATGAGCTCGTCCACGTTCGTTGAGGTGTACTTGCGATTGACGCGCTTGGTATCGCTCGTTGCGTAGCTGTCATTGTTGGTGAATCCGGAATAGATGAGGGTATCCACGAAGGTGTACGGACCCTCGATATTCTTTGCGGCGGCAAAACCGATGACAGAGCGGATATACGTCGACGATGTACAGAAATACATCAGATAAGCGCCCTTGCTCCCGTCCTTGTTGACGTAATCGGGGTTCCAGATGACATCGGGAGCCCACACTGCGAATCCGCCCTTACAGTCCTCGAGATCCTCGCCGGACCACGCGAACGCCTTTGCGAGATTCTGCGAGAGGTTGCCGAATTCGACGTTGTTGGTCCTTGCATAGCCGTTTGTGAAGGTCCTCCAGTTCTGAAGGTCGGTAGTTTTTGCGGCATCGATATGCGAGCCGAAAACGTAATATGTATTGCCGTTCTTTATGACAGAGGGGTCGTGAACGGAAACACGGGTGCCGGCGGCGTCAGCCCTGTACATCGGAGAACTGCCGAAAGCGGCGCTTCCGCAGACGAGACAGCCTGCAACAGCAAGTGAGATAAGTCTGTTAAGCTTCATTTTTACTCCTTTCAGCGCATAAGTCAAAGAAAATGATCTTTTGCCCTAACATTTTATTTCATTATATCACAAAAAAGGTCAGGATTCAATGACAAAATACGCTGAAAACGTGCATTTATTTGCTTTTTTGTGTATCGGGAACGCACTGATGTTACATTACGGACTGTCCGGGGGAGAAACTTTTTTTGCTGCGGTACTTGCTATTTGGTTTATTGTGTGATATAATATGTGTAAATTCGGCAATGCTCGGCATTGTTTTTATCAGGAGGTTTATATCATGGCAGTTTGTTACAATTGCAAAACTGAATTCACAGGCAAGTTCTGCCCCACCTGCGGCGCAGTAGCACAGAACCCGGCTCCGGCAGGTCCCGTACAGCCGGCACCTATGCAGGCGGCTCCCCGTCCGCAGCCTCAGCCCGTATACAACAACATCTCAGTTCCGCAGGCAGTGAACACAACGAGCGTGGGCGGCTGGATAGGCTGGATGCTCCTCCTCGGTTTCCTTCCGCTTATCGGACTCATCATTATGGCTCTCGCTGCAACAGATCCGTCCGCTAAGAACTTTGCAAAGGCAAATCTGCTCGTTATTGCGATAGTCACTATCATCGCACTTATCATCACAGCAATTGCGATACTTATCCCGCTCGTTCTCGGAGCAGGTGCAGCTGCGAACTATTGAGCATTACATAAAAAAGGACTGATAAGACAGGCTCTTATCAGTCCTTTTTTTATCTCTCCTTCGGTCTGAACAGGAGATTTGCGATGCTGCCGAGCACGGGGACTGCTGCGCTGAGCCCGAGGGCAGTGAGCAGCTGAGCGCGTGTCAGCATCACGGTGCTGAATACAGTGCAGAGCTGCGGGATAAGCACAGCCGCCGCAAGTGCTGCCGCAGAAACGAGCACGGCGAGTACGAGCCGCATATTGCTGAATATGTTTATGCCGAACAGCGTTTTTGTTTCGGATCTGCACTCAAAAACGTGTATGAGCTGTGACATAACGAGGGTCACGAGCGCGGCGGTGCGTCCGGCTTCAAGGCTTCCGCCCGTCCGCAGGACTATCGAGAAGGAAGCGAGCGTGGAAAGTCCGATAAAAATGCCCCTGAACACTATCTTCCACATCAGTCCGCCTGCGAAGAATCCCTCTGTTGAGCGGCGCGGCGGACGGCTCATAATGTCCTTTTCGGGCGGCTCAAGCCCGAGAGCTATCGCCGGCAGACCGTCCGTGACGAGGTTGACGAGGAGTATCTGCGCCGGCAGCAGGACTATCGGCATTCCCATAATGATACCGCCGAACATCGTGAGCACCTCGCCGATGTTGCACGACAGCAGATAACGCACGAATTTGCGGATATTCGCGTAAACGCAGCGTCCCTGCTCGACGGCGCTGACGAGCGTTGCAAGGTTGTCATCGAGGAGTATCACGTCTGCCGCCTGCTTTGTTACGTCAGTGCCGGTAACTCCCATAGCCACGCCTACATCAGCCTCTTTTACCGCCGGGGCATCGTTCACGCCGTCGCCGGTCATGGTGACTATCTCGCCGCGCCGCTTGAAGCTTCTGACGATGCGCAGCTTATGCACCGGTTCGACACGTGCAAAAACAGTGTATTTCATGATATTGCGGTCGAGCTCGGCGTCGGACATTCTGTCGAGCTCCGCACCGGTGACAGCTGTTCCGTTCCGGAGCAGACCTGCCTTTTTCGCGACAGCAACGGCTGTATTCCTGTGGTCGCCGGTTATCATCACGGTGCGGACGGAAGCAGCCGCACATTTGCGGATAGCGGTCTTTGCCTCCTCACGCGGAGGGTCGAGCATACCTGTAAGCCCGAGGAAAACGAGTCCGCCGCGCTCCGGCTCGAAGCTCGCGGTATCGCAGTAAGCGAGCGCGAGCACACGAAGTGCCCTGTCGGACATATCATTCACGCGCTCTGACAGCTCGCGGCGGACGGCAGCCGTGAGCGGGAGCACCTCGCCGCTGTCGCTGAGATACTGCGCACATCGCGGAAGAATGACCTCCTCTGCGCCCTTGTAATACATACACTTTCCGGCAGTCTGGACCGCCATAAACCGCGTTTCGCTGTCGAACGGGTACTCCTTCAGGCGCGGCTCTCCGGCTTCGAGTGACTCCTTCGTTATACCTGCCTTAGCAGCCGCAACAAGGATAGCTGCCTCAGTCGGGTCACCGGTCACCTCCCATTCGCCCTTGCCGCCGAGAGCTCCGCGCCGCCGGGATGAAGCCGGTCTTCCGCTTGATATAGCCGCGTCCGAGCAGAGGACTCCGCAGCGCAGAGCCGCCGTGAGAGCCTTTTCCGTCACCGGATTCACAGAGATATTCTCCTCGCCGTGCGTTACCCCACCGGCAATTTTGTAGCCCATTCCGCTGAAATAATAGCGGCTTTCTGCGGTCGCGAGCTCGGTCACGGTCATTTTGTTCTCGGTGATAGTTCCGGTCTTGTCGGAGCAGATGACCGACGTACAGCCGAGAGTTTCGACGCTGTGCAGCTTGTTGACGAGCGCCTTCTGCTTCAGCATCCTGCTCACGGCGAGTGCGAGCGCGATAGTCACAGTCGCCGGCAGCCCCTCCGGTATCGCTGCGATAGCGATGGTGATACCGGTCATCAGCATACCGAAAACATCCTCGCCGCGCAGGACACCTGCCGCAAAAACGGCTATGCATACGACGAGGCAGATGACAGCGACGACCTTTCCGAGCTCCGCGAGCCGTTTTTGCAGGGGTGTGAGCTCCTTGTCGATGTCAACGAGCATTTCGGATATGCGCCCCATCTGAGTGCGCTTTCCTGTCGCGATGACACGAGCGCTGCACGTACCCTTGACAGCGGAGGTCCCGCAGTATACGATGTTCGGCTTGTTGAGGCTGTTATCGGTATCTGCCGTATCACCGGTCTTTTTTGCGACTGCAACAGATTCGCCCGTGAGAATCGCTTCGTCCGCGAAGAAGCCGTAGGCGCTCAGCAGAACGCAGTCCGCCGGGATCCTGTCGCCGGCTTCGAGCTCGATCACATCGCCCGTCACGAGGCGCTCCGCTTCTATCTCGCGCAGGACTCCGTCGCGGTAGCACTTCGCGGTCGGAGCAGTCATCGACCGCAGCGCCTCGAGCGTATGCTCGGTGCGGAACTCCTGAATGAAGCCGAGTATCGCGTTCAGCAGGACGATGAGGATTATCGTCACCGCGTCCGAGACCTCGCCGAGAGCCACTGAAACGACCGTAGCTCCGAGAAGTATCATCACCATAACGTCCTTGAACTGACCGATGAATATTTTTACCGCGCCCACCTTCTTTTTGTCGCCGAGGACGTTTTTTCCGTCAGCCTTCAGGCGCTCGCACGCCTCTTTTTCGGTAAGTCCCATATCGTTCACTCCTTCAAAACAGCTATCGCTAAATGTTATGCGGAGCTTCTGCGGATTATTACCCGCGCCGTTTTGGGACAAAAAAATCCCCGAGCCGATGCCCGGGAAATCAGACTGTACAAAAACTCAGTTCATTCTAAGTTACGCCCCCTTAACAGAAAAAGTGGGCTGCCGAGCCGTGATCCTGCATCACGTATTCGGTAACCCACAAAGCTTCCCGAGGGGGTACCCTCTTGGTACGCCTTTTTTCGGCAACTCAAGGAAACAGGTCAAGCGACGGTATCTCCTCGGGCTTGGTCATTCCTGCGCGAGTATCTCCTTGTAGAACTCAGAATAGTCCTTTCTGCCCTGCTTTGTGAATTCGATTGCAGACCTCGGGTGCTGATTGAGCAGACCTGTCATCAGGTACTGGAAATCGAAGCCCCATACTGCGCCTGCCTCACGTATCTCAGGCATATACTTCTCGATGAACTGGATAACGGGGTATACGTTGTACTTGGGATTCTTCAGGAAGCCGAGAAGCAGCTCCATTGCACAGTTTCCGGCACCTCTGCCCATTCCTGCGTATGTTGCGTCGAGCCAGTCAACGCCGTCGCCCACAGCCTCGATAGTGTTCGCGAATGCGAGCTGCTGGTTGTTGTGAGCGTGCATACCTATCTTCTTGCCGTACTTTTCAGCGACCTCGCCGTAGAGATCGGCGATACGTGCTATCTGCTCGGGGTAGAGCGCACCGAAGCTGTCAACGATGTAGAATACATCAACAGGCGACTTTCCGAGAATGTCGAGAGCGACCTTCACATCGGTCTCCTGAGCGTTTGAGATAGCCATAATATTGCAGCTTACCTCGTATCCCTTGCTCTTTGCGTCCTCTATCATATCGACCGCTGTGGGTATCTGGTGGAGATATGTTGCAACGCGGATGAGGTCGATCGGACTCTCGCTGCGGTCGTGGATGTCATTCTTGTAGTTGCAGCGTCCGACGTCAGCCATAACAGCTATTTTGAGGTCGGTATTGTTCTCGCCGACGATAGACCTGATGTAATCGTCATCGCAGAACTTGCAAGGACCGAACTTTGACTCGTCGAACATCTCTCTGTCGCCCTTGTAGCCGAACTCCATATAGTCGACACCGGCGCGGAGATTTGCGCAGTAGAGCGCCTTTACAAAATCATCGCTGAAACGGAACTCGTTGACAAGTCCGCCGTCGCGGAGAGTAGCGTCAATGACCTTTATGTCAGGTCTGTAATCCATAAGCTTTGATATTTCTTTCATATCCTCATATCCTTCCGGTTTTACTTTCGCACTTTTAAGCTTTTATGCGCTAAATCATTTTGTCTTGTATATAGTATAGCACACCAATACTGTTTTGTCAAACGCTTTCAATATATTTTTTTCTTTAAATCAAATCTGTCTGTCGGACAGGATATTCGTTCGCGGAGCACCCACATATCCGCCTACCGGAACTTGTACGGACAGCAAAATGCGGCGCCACAGTGTGAAGCCGCATAATGAGGGATGATTAAGAAGATTTCATAATTAGGTGCCCGTTTCCGAATCACGGGGCTTCCGGAGGCTTGTAACTGTGCCTTCGTTCTGTTAATATAATATCACGTCGGGGTAATAATTACAACTGATAAAATGTAGATTAGGTGGATATTTTGAAAAATTTTTGAAATTTGTATTTACACTCTATTTTGCCTGTATTACATTTAAAAGAGAAACAGCCGCGTACCCAAAAACACGGCTGAATTCTGATTTGTCCCTATCCCTTACATTAAAAGTTCGGAATTATTATTAACCTGCTGCTGCTGTAGTGCAGACAACAGCAGCAGGCTATAACCTTTGATGGTTCGGAGCTAAGCTCCTTGGTTTTTACTTTTCAAATGCCCAGTAGTCCATCTCTCCGTCACCGCTGAATACGATGTAGATGTCCTTCTGACCGTTTACGTCAGGATTTGCAGGAGCAAGAGTGTTCTCGCTTCCGTTGAGGTCGCCGTAGCCTATAACATCGCCTGAGGGTGAGCCTACGCAGAACTTAACTACGCAGTTGCCGCTGCCCTTGACTGTGATAGACTTAACGCCGTCGAGTGCAACACCGCTGACCTTGAGCCAATCGCCCTTCTTAGCCTTGACAACTGTATTGCCAACGCCTGAAACGGATACGTTCTTGGACTGGTTAGACATTGTCTCAGCCTGAACTGTCTTGTAAGGATCAAGACTCTCGATCTGGCTTACACCTGTCTGTGAACCGCTGCATGAGATCTTACCGTTGCTGAGTGTTGCCTTGTCGATACAAGGTGATCTGTAGTTAAGACCCTTGCCGCCGTTTACGCCCATATTCATCTCAAGTCTGCGTGAGTGATAAAGAACGTAGTAGCTGCCCTTGAATTCGATCACAGAGTGGTGGTTGTTACCGCCGTTGTCAAGTCTCTGTGTACCTGTGTTCTTGAATACGACACCCTGATACTGGTATCCGCCGAGAGGATTTGTTGATGTCATATAACCGATGTCAGCGCTGCTGAACGAATTTCCGTTTACGTTTGCGCCACCGGGAACACTCCAGTTATGGCAGAATGAATAGTACCATGTGTTGCCGATCTTGATCATGCTTGAGTCCTCGAAGAGGTAAGGTGTACCGGGATCGAACGGTGTGCCCTTGATCGAGATCATATCGTCGCCGAGCTGAACTATACGTCCCTGCTTTGTATTAGCAGCCTGTCCTGAAGGAACGCCGCCGCCGTAAGCCATAATAGCTGTATCTGTATCAGGATCGTAGTAAACGCCGGGATCGAAGAGCCATGTTACGTTACTGTTGGGTGTGCTTCTTGAAATGAGCTCCTTACCGAGAGGATCTCTTACATTCTTTGTGAATGTCGGGTCATCAGCTGTGATAACGCCGATACCGGAACCGTTGTTTGCGAAGTAAAGGAAGAACTTATCCTGTCCGTTGATCTTCTTCCATGCAGCATCAGGAGCCCATGCGTTGTTAGCCCACTTTGCGATAGGTGTGCCGTTTACTCTTGTCTTTGCAACGGGGATCTGACCGTGGTCAGTCCAGTTTACGAGGTCTGCTGATGATATGCAGTTAATGTAACCTGAAGAATATGCATTTTCAACGAGCTGACCGTTCTTGTATTCAAACTCATCAGCTGTTGTGTAAACGTAGAGTCTGCCGTCATATACGAGCCAGCCGGGGTCTGCGCCGAAACGCTGAGTATAGAGCGGGTTGTTCTCATTGTTCTTCTTGAAGCTGTCTGCGATGCTGACACCTGCAAACTTAGCCTCATACTGAGCAGTGTCTATCGTGGGGATAGCAGGCTTGTTTACGGGGAATGTCTTGATCTTTCCGAGGAGGAACTCCTGGAGGAGAACGAGGTCGTTGATTTCAACAGTTGTACTCTGGTCAACGTCTGCGTTCTTGAGTGTCTTTGCATCTGTGATCTGACCGAGAACAGCCTTGCGCTCGCCGATCATATCGAATGCTGTGAGAGCTCCGTCGAAGTCTGTATCGCCGCGGAGAAGGTTCTTAACGATAACTACAGGCTGACCTGCGCCGGCTATCTTTGTGCCCTTTACTGCGCCAATAGCATCGTCGATGTAGAAGTCATTTGTAACGTCCTCGTCTGTTGTTTCAACATATATCTGCATATCTGAAGCACCAGCGGGGATAGTGTATTCTGTGTTTGCAAGCTGTACCCACTCGCCCTTGGGAGCTGTAGCGCTTGCGATCTCGTCATAGTGAGCTTCACCGTCAGAGCCTGTGTACTGGAGAGTGAACTTGAATGTGGAAGTGTCACCGCCAGCCTTAGACATAGCATTTACTGAGAAGCTGTATGCCTCGCCAGCCTTGAATGCAGGGCTGAGTGCGATAGCTGCGCCGTTCCATGTAGCTGTTCTGCCTTCGCAGAAGAGAGCGTTGCTGCTGTTATAGCCGCCGCTTGCCTTTGAAACTGAAGCTGCGCCTCTGCCTGAGAAGCTGTCTGTACCTTCCTCAAATGTGGCATTGAAGTAGTAGCCGTTCTCATCGGGGTCATACGAAGGAGGAGTATAGCTTCCTCCGCCGGGGCCTGTGTACGGGATACCTGTTGTCCACTGGCTGTCGGGGATGATAGACTGGATAGCTGTGTAGCACTGCTTGGGCTGATAATCGCCAGTGTAGAGAAGCGGAGCATTGCTTCTGCCGCTGTTCTTATCTGTGCCTACCCAAGAGTTGTTATCAGTCGGGCCCCATACCTGAACGAGAGTTACGTTCGGTCCGTTGGGGTGGCTCTTGTTCCAGTCAACAGCGTGCTGGAAGATAGCCTTATACTTTGTAGCCTGCTGGTCGAGGGAGAACTTGCCGCCCTCTGTAGAGATATCGAGCTCAGTTACCTGAACATCGATTCCGAGGCTGAGGTAGTCATCCATTGCTGCGAGGTAGGAATTCGTATCGCCCCACGCGTTGCTTGCAGCAGCACTGATATGCGACTGCATTCCCATACCGTCGAGCACGCCCTTTGCAGCAAGAGGCTTGAGGATGGTGTTCTTGATGCAGTTCTTCTTATCGCCTGCGAACTCGTTATAGTCATTGTAGAAGAGCTTACAGTTCGCGGGAGCATACTGTCTTGCGTATGTGAACGCCTTCTCAACGAAGGAGTTATTGCCGTAAACTCTGACCCATGCAGATGAACCATTCTGACCGTTAGTACCGTTTGTAGGTCTTAAACCGCCCTGGTTAGCAGTACCGTCGTTGATAACTTCGTTACATACATCGTATGCAAAGAGATCAAGGTTAGGATACTGTGCCTTATAGGCTGCGAACATATTCTTGATGTAGCTCTCCATACGCTGATCCATAGTAGAAGAGTTTACATAAGAACCGTTATCACTGAATCCGGTCTTGAAGAACCACTCAGGAGTCTGGCTGTGCCATACGAGAGTATGACCTCTGAAACCGATACCGTTCTTCTGGGCAAAGTCGCAGATAGCAGCGCAGCGGTTAAGGGAAACCTTAACGTTGGTATCAGTTGAGCCGTTCTGAACGATAGTAGCATCGGGCTTTGTCTCGTTTTCACACTCGATCGCGTTGTGATCCTTGAGGATGATACCCTTGATAGCGTCATTATTGATAGTGCCGCTGTTAAAGATATTACCTACGCGGAAGTAAGCACCGAACTCGTCCTTGAGTCCCTTTCCTGCGGGAGCTGCGAGAGCGTCGGCAGTAGACTTCTTTGTTGTGATCCTGAAATCATCGAACATAAAGTCGTTGGTGGTGTTGGTAGTGATCGTGAGAGTATCTTCATAAGCGCCGGCAGGAGCCTTGTATGAGCCCGAAAGCTCTGTCCACTCGCCTGCCTTCACTTTCTTTGTAGCGATCTCTACAGTTGTGGGCTTCTCTGTTTTTCCATCGTAGTAGAGAAGCGAAAGGTGGAAGGTCTCGTCAGTCTCGCTGTAAACGTTTACAGAGTAGTTGTACTTTACTCCGCCCAGCAGATACAGACCCTTCATAGACTGTGCGCCCTCGGAAGGCGACTTACGGTTTGTTACAGCCATTCCTCTCGATCCGTTGAGGCCAGCGTCCTCTGCGGGAACGATATTGTTTGCCTCATCAGTGCCGTGCCAGCCGTCATAGCTTACATCGAAGCTGTCGTATGTGACCTCGGCAGCCTGAGTAGGTGTGAGGAACTGCGGCATAGAAGCGAAAGTCGTCGCGAAAGTCGCCGCAGCAGTCAGAGCTGCATACAGTTTTTTTCTGTTCATAAAGATCATCTCCTCATTTCCTTAAATTTGGGTTCCCCCATACTTGTTCATTTTACTACATTATACCTTGTTCACCAATTGTTCACAACCCACAATCTGCAGATAAGGTGGAAAAAACGAATGAACAATGCCAAAAAATGCGTACAAATTTAGTGGAATTTGTTATGTTGAATGTGAACGGTGTATGTACAATCCTGAAGTTGTATTCCCGAAAGTGTCCGTTTATACATTTTTAAAATATAGGGCTATCCGCTATTGACTTATACTGTGTTTTGTTATATAATATACACAGCATTGTTCAGACAATTTATATTGAATCGTATCCGCGTCCGCCGGCGTCCGACATCGTCCGGTCAGCCGGATACCAGCCAACAGAAGGAGGTAAACTATGGAAGCAATTTTCACGACCGAACGCCTGTCAGTAAGAAAGTTCAGCCCCGAGGATCACAGCGACCTGGCAGACATACTCACTGACCCCGAGGTCACATTCTTCGAGCCGTATCACACCTTCACACGCGAGGCTTGCGTCGAGGAGGCTGCTAAACTCGCGGAGAGTGACGAATTCTTCGCAGTCGTGCTCGGAGAAAAGGTCATCGGCAAGATCTATTTCGCGCGCAAAGGCGCAGGTACATACGAGATAGGCTACACCTTCAACGCCGCCTATCAGGGACACGGCTATGCGACCGAAAGTATCCGCAGCTTTATGAAGTACGCCTTCTCTGAGCTCGGCGTGCGCCGTATCATAGCCGAGATCGATACGCGCAATGTCAAGTCCGTGAACCTCGCCGAGAGGCTGGGTATGCGCCGCGAAGCTCTCCACCGCGAGCTCTTCCCACGCAAGGACGACCGCAATACATTCAGCGATTTCTACATCTACGCCGTCCTCAGTAAAGAGCTTGAGGAAGAAATATAAGAGGTGCGATATGGAATACATCAGACTGACAAAAGAAAACCTTGCAGAAGAGAATATCTGCTGTGCCATTTCCAATAACAACGATGTTCAGGTAGCCTCAAAGAAAGCGTGGCTCGCCGAGCGCTTCGATGAGGGGCTCACCTTCATCAAGAGCACGGAGCGCGGAAAATGCTTCATCGAGTATATTCCCGCCGAAAATGCGTGGGTCCCGATAGATGCCGGCGGATACGTTTTCATCAACTGCCTCTGGGTATCGGGAAGTTTCAAGGGTCACGGCTATTCAAACGACCTGCTGAATATGTGTATCGACGACTGCAAAGCTCAGGGCAGAAAGGGTCTGTGCATCCTCTCGACCGCAAAAAAGAAGCCCTTCCTCGCTGACCCGAAATATCTCAGGTATAAGGGGTTCAAGGTCGCAGATGAGGCTGACAACGGAGTGCAGCTGTGGTATCTTCCGTTCAGCGATGGTGCAGATGTGCCGAGATTCCGCGAGTGCGCAAAGCATCCGCACATCGATGAGCCCGGCTATGTCCTCTACTACACGAGCCAGTGCCCCTTCAACGCAAAGTACGTTCCCATTCTTGAGCAGACAGCCGCGGAGAACGACATCCGCTTCAAGGCAATACATATAACTACCAGGGAAGCAGCACAGAGTGCCCCGACTCCGATAACAACTTACGCTCTGTTCTGCGACGGAAAGTATGTCTCCAACGAGCAGATGAATGACAAGAAGTTTCTCAAGCTCATCGGAAAATAAAAAACAATGCGCCGGCACTTCCATGTCGGCGCATTTTGCACATTTCGCGTTTTGTCTCCGCTGTCTATTTGGAGGATATGACGAAATTCGCTCCGGTATAAATTTTTTCTTGACTTTTTGTCATCATTATAGTATAATAAATTAGTCGCAGGTTTCGCCTGTCGGCTTATGTGGCGGCATAGCTCAGTTGGCTAGAGTACTCGGTTCATACCCGATTGGTCGTTGGTTCGAATCCTACTGCCGCTACCAAACGGCCCGTTGGTCAAGAGGTTAAGACATCGCCCTTTCACGGCGGAATCATGGGTTCAATTCCCGTACGGGTCACCATTACGCAATCCCACAGATGGCTTAAAATAGCCGTTTGTGGGTTTTCTTTTTTCTAAAAATCAGGCTTTGGCACTTGTTTGGCACTTATTATCTTTTAACTATTAATTTGGGTATCCGCAGAGCTTTCGCTCTGCGGTACTTTTTTTGCTCATAATGCCAGCACCTGCTG